>NZ_SPKL01000010.1:894981-924902 GCF_023127755.1 Pseudomonas sp. W2Aug9
GCATGGATTATTTCCCCTGTTTTTTGTCTGTCGTGTTCGTGGCACGAAATCAGTCGGGCAGTGTGGCGAGAATTCTCGCTGATGCAGCGCTTATCATTGCTGATACTGTCGCGGATTATGAATTGATTGTGGTGGATAATGCCTCCGACGATGACAGCGTGTCGGTATTGAAAGGACTCACGGCTGAAAACGGACTCGCAAATCTGCAGGTGTATGCACTTACCAAGGAAGTGGATACGGACACCGCATTTTGGGTTGGCCTGGAAAATGCGCTGGGAGATTTCGTCGTTGTAATTGACCCATTAGCCGATGATGTAGCCTTTATCCCGACTATGCTTGATCAAGCGCTGAGCGGCGCCGATGTTGTATTTGCTAATAACGCCATGAAGCCCGCGCAGGGGCCAATGTACCGAGCGGCTAATTTTGTTTTTCATAGCCTTTACAACCGATTTAACGGCGTGCATCTGGCCAGGGAGGCGCCGCAGTATCGCATTTTGAGCAAGCGAGTAATCAATTTCATTCTTCAGCATCCGCAGCCTGTAATGACCTATAGGCACTTACCTGCAACGGGTGGTTTTGCCAAAGCATATTTGAATTACAGTTCTACCCCGCAAACCTCGCAGCGTAAACGCCTGGGTGAAAGCATTGATCGTGGCATGCGCTTGCTGATCTCGACTACACGCGCTCCAATGCGATTGGTCACGTCTCTCTCGTTGTTTGGGGCCATTGCAAACCTGCTGTACTGCATTTACGTCATTGCCGTAGGCATTTTAAAAAGCGATGTTGCCCCAGGTTGGATCAGTCTCTCGTTGCAACAATCTGGTATGTTCTTTCTCATCTCTCTGGTGTTGTTGGTATTGGGTGAATACATTCTAAACATGGCAAGCCTGTCGAACGAGGGGCCTCTTTATCATGTTGGGCAAGAGTTCACCAGTGCGCGGATGACCCGTTGTGAAAAATTGAATGTTGAGGAGTGGGTGTCAGAGTCGGCGGATAAGGTAATTCCGACCAGTGACCGTGCCTGATGTCGGGGCTAAACCAAGGCGACATATGCCACGATGCGATAGTCATCGGGGGTGGGTTCTACGGCGCCGCTATCGCTATTTATCTGGCCAGGCAACGTGGATTCAAGCGTATTCTATTAATTGAGCGCGAGTCGGCGTTATTGATGCGTGCGTCTTATAACAACCAGGCGCGTGTCCATAACGGCTACCATTACCCGCGCAGTTTCACCACTGCCTATCGCAGTCGAGTAAACCTGCCGAAATTTGTTCGGGACTGGCCGCTCGCCATAAAGCAAGACTTCACCAAGCTCTATGCTATTGCCCGACGCAACTCAAAAGTTACGGCTAAACAGTTTGAGCGATTTTGCCGGGAGATCGGCGCAGGCATCAAGCCGGCTGAGCCTTCTTTACGTGCGTTGTTTGAACCTCGATTAATTGAGCAGGTATATTGGGTCAATGAGTGCGCATTTGACACCTCGCAACTTTCCACGTGGGCTTCGCGGGAACTTAAAGAGTGTGGCGTGCAGGTTCATTATCAAACCCGCGTTGTGGCTATTTCAAAAGGGCGGCTGGCACCGCTGGCGGTGGTAGCTGACCCTGTGCAGGGAGGGCAGCAAGTCATCGCCTGTCGCTATGTATTCAACTGTACGTATAGCGGACTAAACCAATTTGGCGGAGACTTTCCAGGCGTCGGTTTAGGCCTAAAGCAAGAGATTACAGAAATGGCCCTGCTCCAGATGCCGCCTGCACTTGAGAATGTGGGCGTCACAGTGATGGATGGTCCGTTCTTCTCGATGATGCCGTTTCCCGCACGCGGGCTCCATACGTTGTCTCATGTGCGCTATACACCGCACCTTCATTGGAATGATCGGCAAGGGCTCGATCCTTATCAGAAACTTGGCCAATACGATCGTGCCACGCGCGTTGATAAGATGCTCAGGGACGTAGGTCGCTATATTCCTGAGGCGTTAAAGGCCAAACATATTGACTCATTATTTGAGGTTAAAACCGTTTTACTGAAGAATGAAGGCGACGACGGAAGGCCGATTCTATTTGAGAAACACACTGGTTTGCCAGGCGCCTACTCAGTGCTGGGTGGTAAAATCGACAATATTTATGACGTGCTTGAAAAGCTGGATGCTGAGAGTTTTTTCACCGATAGCGATCGAGCCACGTCGATGTCTGGAGGTACGGATGCGTAACGCGCTGATTGGATATTCTGGATATGTAGGGGGCACACTCCTCAAGCAAACTGCCTTCGCGTCGTTGTACCGCTCAACGAATATCGGTGACATCGATCATCAGTCATTTGATAGCGTCGTGTGTGCGGCTGCTCCCGCGCAAAAATGGCTTGCTAACCGGGAGCCTGAAGATGACCTCAAGAAGATTGAGACATTGATTGATCATCTTAAAACCATAGAATGCAAGACCTTTATTTTGATCAGTACGGTAGATGTTTTCAAGCATCCTATAGGGGTCGATGAGGATGCTCCTGTAGACGAATCAGGTTTGCACGCTTACGGTTTGCATCGTCGGATATTGGAAGTGTTTGTTGAGAAACATTTTTCGAGTTGTCTTGTTGTGCGTTTGCCGGGACTCGTGGGCCCGGGGCTACGTAAGAATGTTATTTTTGATTTTTTGAATGACCACAATCTTCACGCAGTGGATAGCCGGGGCGTGTTCCAATTTTACCCCATGGTCAACCTCTGGCATGACATCCAAACAGCGCTTGATGCCAAGCTCAAGTTGATCCACCTGACGGCGGCACCCGTCAGTGTGGAGCAGATTTCGCTGCAAGGTTTTGGTCGGCCTTTTTCCCATACCTTGAGCCACTCGCCTGCGTCGTATGACCTGCGTACCAAATACGCTCACATATTCGATGCTGCTGGTTTCTATCAAAATAGTGTTCGCGAAACTATGCTGGCGGTCAGAGCATACGCGCAGTCTGAGTCCCGCACGATTAAACCTGACATAGGGTCGAAGACATGAGGTTGGCTATATCCAACATTGCATGGGACATTTGCGAGGATGAAGCCGTCGCTGCCTTGCTTCGGCAGTTTGCTGTAGACGCGATAGATATTGCCCCTGGCAAGTATTTTCCTGAACCTACCAAAGCGACAGGTGAGGATATCGCTCAAGTCAAAGCTTGGTGGGCTGAGCGAGGAGTCGAAATCACCGGTATGCAGGCGTTGTTGTTTGGTACGGCGGGACTGAATATCTTTGGTTCCGCGCAAAGTCGGGCTGATCTGCTTACACACTTGGCCGCAATATGTCGGATCGGTGCCGGCTTGGGCGGGACGCGACTAGTTTTTGGCTCACCGAGAAATCGGGATCGCGCTGGACTGGATGATCAAGAGGCGCTGGACATTGCGATTCCCTTTTTTCGTGAGTTGGGCGATCTCGCTCAGGCGTACGGCGTGACGCTCTGTCTGGAGCCCAACCCCGCGTGTTACGGCGCGAATTTTATGACCACGAATGTTGAGACTGCCAGGGTGGTTCGTGCTGTCGCGCATCCTTCTATCCGTATGCAGTTTGACACAGGCGCACTCGCGATTAACCGGGAAGATCCGCTGGAGGTCCTGGGAGATTGTGCTCAATTGATCGGGCATGTGCATGCCAGCGAGCCCAATCTTTTACCTTTGGGCGATGGCCATACTGACCACGTGGCAATGGCCGCCGCGCTGGGGCGCTACCTGCCGGCTCATCTCGTTTCCATAGAAATGGTAGCAACCGGGAACGAGCCACATTTAGCGTCGATTAAACGCGCTATCCAGGTAGCCACTCTTCGTTACCGTGGGGTCAGTGTATGAGTATGAAATGGCTCATTCTCATTCTTGGTATTCTTTGCAATGCGTCCGCAAGCGTGTTGGTGAAGATGTCCATGATTCCACCACGTAAGTTTCCATCCCCCAGCGATCCCATGACCGCGTTGAGTAACTGGCCATTTTGGCTAGGGCTTGGTTTGTATGGTGGGGCGTTTGTTCTTTATGCAGCAGCATTGGCGCGTCTCCCGATGAATGTTGCCCACCCGGTCCTGACGGCTGGAGCGATTGCGACCGTTGCTGTGTTTTCGGTTGTTTTTTTTCGTGAATCCTTCCACTGGACCACAGCGGTCGGGATCGTACTGATAATCGCCGGCGTCGGGCTGATCACAGCTCGCGTGACTTGATGGAAATCCAAATGATCCTTTCGGATATTGCTGTTGTCCGCGCAACATGGCAAGTACCCGCGTATGACACCCCACTCTGGCTTGGGCGCCAACACTCCTCGTGCGTCGTAATCCCTGTCATTAACGAAGGTGAACGAATTAAAAATTTGCTCGCGAGGATGTCCGCACTTCACGTCGAGAATATTGCTGACATCATCATTGTTGATGGCGGCACCACGGATGGTTCGCTGGAGTTGCAGGATTTGGAGCCGCTTGGCGTACGGGGGCTACTGGTCAAGACGGCCGTAGGAAAACTTAGTGCACAGCTTCGTTGCGCTTACTCCTTTGCGCTCGATCAGGGTTATGAGGGCATCGTTACCATCGATGGTAATGATAAAGATGATCCAGAAGCCATTCCGCGCTTTATAGCAGCGCTGGAGCAGGGCGCTGATTTTGTACAAGCTTCGCGATTCGTTGCAGGGGGCGTGGCTGAAAATACCCCCAAATCAAGAGACTTCGCCATTCGCTTTATCCATGCTCCGATGTTGAGCCAGTTCTCCGGGTTCAAGTGGACAGACACGACTCAGGGCTTTCGGGCGTATAGCCGGAAAATGCTACTGGATCCCAAGTTGGCTGTGTTCCGTGATGTCTTTATGACGTATGAATTACTCGCTTACCTGTCATGTCGGGCCCCAAGGTTGGGATATCGTTGTGTTGAACTGCCTACCGTGCGGCGATACCCTAAAGGTGAGGTACCGACAAAAATTAGCAGTGTGAGGGGTAATCTGTCTGTCTTGACGGTGTTGTTTAAGTCATGTTTCGGTAGTTACAATCCTCGTTAACAGGTCGATATGCGATGGCTCTTTCATATGAGCAGTTCGCCTGATGAGGTCGAATCGGGATGTAGCGTTTATGTGGTTGGCTCGATAGCCTGTGTCGACGTGAAACCGGTGCTTATCACCGCATGGTGATAAGCACGCCAGTTTTAGTTAACCCCTTAGAAACCGTGCTTTGTTGCCGGACAGGTAGCGCATTACCCTTTCTTCGGAAAGTGTAAATCCTTTGGTGTAGGTTTTGCTTTCGATGCAGGCTTTGGATTTGATTTCTTGATTGACCGCAGCGCTGTAGCTTTCAGTGTACTTGAACATAATGATTTGGTCGTTCAAGTCGCCGGTTGAGTGAATTGTCAGCTTATCGTTGTCTTCATTTTTGAACGCGAAAGCATGGTTGGATGCATCACAGAAGTCCTTGATCCAACTGCAAAGCATTTCAAACTTCTCATCCAGCGACTTGTGCGCGTAAGCGTTGATACTTTCTTTGACTTTGGCGGGGGCGCCAGCAACCGTAACGTTTTCTGGCACCGACTTGATAATGTTCGAGCCGCTGAGGCACACGGTTCTCTTACCAATCGTGACACCAGAGCCGACAGTGCATGAGCCCACCAACCAGGCATTGTCCTGGATGACTACCGGGTCGGCGGAGTAGAAGAGGCAGCCTTCAATCTGTTCACCTGCGGCTATGTGCGTCCAAATCTGCGAATACATACCAACTCTAACACCATTGCCGATCGTCAGGCCGCCTGTGCCGTCAATCACACAGTTTTGGCCAAACCAGCAGTGTTGTCCTATTGATACGCCCTTCGTACTTAATACAAGGCAGTCCGAGTGCAGGGTGCTCCAATCATCAATTAATACATCGCCGTCTTCAATGATGACTTTTACACCATCTCCCAGGGTGACATAGTCACCCAGGGTTAGCGTTCTGTTACTCTTGAAGATGAACTTTACGTTATTGCCAATCGAACAGTTTTTACCAATATTAACAATGCCGATACCGTGAATTTCATAATTTTGCATCAACAACTACCCATTTTGGTTTTTTGGCTCAGGCAGAGTTATCGGCATTCGTCCTGGGAACACGACCGAACGCCGACGTCGGTCCAAGTAGTGACGTGTAATTAAATCATATGATGATGGTATCTGTCCTACATGCAGGCAATCGGCCTTGATGCGGTTTGAGGTCGAGTCGCTAGCCTGTAGCGACCCTACCGGATCCGCGTTCGTACTGAAACCCTCATGATCGGTACGTAAAGAGAGCTTCAGACTCGGGCGAGCGCTCGTTTACGGAAAAAATGGGGGCGGAGGGGAGGGAGCGCAGCTTTCGACTCAACCGGATGTGGCCGGTTTTTTAAAGTGGATATTTATGAACAGAACGATTGAAAGAGTAGTTATAAAAATCATCCAGTAGGCGTATCGCAGGTCGTTGGCCGGTGTGATGAGTAGATAGCTTGTCGTGTAGGACAGCCCTGACAGGGGTAAAAGCCAAAGTGAATGTGCCCTGCAGTGTCGGCTGAGTTGAAATGCGCCAATCAATAATATGGATGTGATAAGCCAGCTATAAGGTTTGAACAGTTCGGGAAGTATTATTATCGAGGTTGTAACGTAATCAGCGATATATTTTTCTACCGGCGAGACCGACCTGATCCCTGCATTGGGCTCATACGGCTGATTCATGACACGGAATTCAGTAGGGTAATATGGAGGGAGGGAGGGCGAGCGTATGAAGTTTAAAAAAGCATTCAACCGGAATGCTCCATACTCCAGAATATTTCGCGGCACATACTGGATCCACGCGTCTTTGAGTTCCTGATAATGAGCTTGGGTTATGGTGGTGAATTTTTCATTGCTCAGACAAAAGGCGGCGCCTACTTCATGAACATTCAGATACTCACACTGTTTGATGGCATTCATGTCGTCCGGGCTCAAAAAGCTTACAGGCACTTCCACACCTCTGACTTTGAGTGCAACGATGTCATCGAACATCACATAACTAACTGAATTGGCTTTTTTTGCCCCAATCAAAGGGGTGACGCATAAATGCGCCAGGCCGATTATCGCGCTGCTGATGAAGATAAAAAATATTGTGCTCTTGATGGTGTGAACTTTTAAAATAGAGTTGATCAGGAATGGCAGTAAAAAGATCCCGGCGCTTAAAGAGTTGGTTCGTACTAACGCACCGTATATAAATAATGCTGAGACAAGGAGCGCAGCAGTCTTGGGGAATTTTTGGTGGTCTTTATAATATAAGCAGATCGCAGTAGCCAGGCCCCAGGAGTAGGCCATGGCCACATCTTTCCAGAGGGTAAATTCGAAGTTTAAGATCCAGGGAGCAATGGGTATCAGCAAGAAAAGCATGCCATAGGAGTATCCCTCTCTAATACACGTTTTATATAAAATTAGCACGGTTGCCCATAGCAGGCCGCACTGCAATAGGAACATTCCTCCCGGACCATTTGTAAGGGGCAGCAACCAACTCCATACGTAAGCCATTGTGGGCGGTTGCCAATCGCTGTATTCCCCGGCTCTCGCTTGTCTGAGCTGGTCCATGCTGTCCCATGTCATCGCACCTGGATAAAACGAGAAAATCGAGACCATCGACAGGATGAAAAGCGCCAATCCGATCAGGTTCAAATATTGCTTTTTCACCGCGCAGTCCTTGGTTAGAGTCTCATTATCAGGCGCAACTTTATCATTGGGTCATGAGTTAGGCATCATTCATACTCTGTTACTCACCGATTTTTGACACCCTCCAACATTCGCCTAAGTTAGAGAAGCAGCTTCGGAAAAGCTGCTTTACCTCACTCATGTCATGGAGCGTCACCAATGCAAAACCTCTACATCTCGTCCCTCGTCTTCGCCTTCCTCACCTCCCTCTCCGTCGCCACCATCGCTGCGCCTTCCATCAAGCCGGAAGCCCCCGCCCCGATCTCCACCCAAATGACCAAGATCGAGCAATCCACCAAGGTCAACCTCAACGCCGCCGATGCCGAAACCCTGCGCCGCGACCTGTTCGGTATCGGCGCTTCCAAGGCGAAGGCAATCGTTGCGTATCGCGAAAGCAACGGTCCGTTCACGGCGGTGGATGAGTTACTGGAAGTAAAAGGCATCGGTAAAGCACTGCTGGAGAAGAATCGCGACAGATTGGTTATTAATTGAAGATGCGAAGATAGCCCCAGAAGGCCGGTCATTGACCGGCCTTTCCTTTATCAACGCTGCGTCTATTTACTCTCAGGCCGCGTTGGCATGAAACGTGATTACATTCAACTCAACGATTGTTCAACAATCTTGAGGTGTACATGACGTCCAGCTTGTCTTTAGCCGACCAAATCGCCCTGGAATTACGCGCCGACATTATCGGCGGGCGGCTGCTGCCGGGTGTGTCGCTCGTCGAGGCCGACTTAGTCAAGGGCTACAACGCCTCGCGCAATACTATCCGTGAGGCGTTGCATCGCTTGGGCCAAGAAGGGCTTACCCGCTATGTCCGCAATAAGGGCGTAATGGTTCGGCGCCTGCAGCGGGCAGAAGTACGTGACCTCTTCGTAGTCCGCCGCACCCTGCAATTGCAGGCCATAGCCCAAAGCGGCCCGCTGACGGACACTCAATCAGGCCGCATGCAAAACGCTATCGACGCCACCACCCTGGCCCGGGAGCGCGAAGATTGGCGAGCGGTGGCTACCCACAGTCTTGTTTTCCACCAACAGATCGTCGCGTTGATGGACAGCCCACTGTTCGACGAGTTTTTTGCCCAGGTGATCGCCCAGCTGCGCCTGGTGTTTTGCGCCGCGCCGGATGAGCAGAGTTTCCAGTTACCCTGGCTGGAGCGCGACCATGAGATATACACGCTGTTAACCCGCAACCAAACCCAGGCCGCCAGCGAGGCGATGAGCCTGTACCTGGATGATTCGGAACATCTTTCCCTGGCCTTGTTTGATCACCCTTGATGGAGGATTGCCCCATGTACAAAGACTATCCGGCCGCGTACCAAGTCAGCAAAGGCTCAGCATTGCAGGTGGATACGGCGTTCTATGAGCGCATTCGTGATCAGAAAACCCAGCGCACGTTGATCGAACAGTTCGAGGTACCTATCCGTACGGGCAGGGCATGGAAAGTGCCGGCCGGGCATGTGTTCCGTGTGACCACGCCGGTGGGCCCGCAGGTGGGGGACTTCAACGTATGGAACGCCAATGACCCGCGCGAGCGTTTGTGGGCTGCGCGCACTCGGCAGCTTCAGGGTGCCCATGTCAGCACCCATGATCGCTTGTGGTCGAACCTGCCTTTTCTACGACCACTGGTGACCATCACCGACGACAGCCTCGCCAGTTACGGCATCGATGAATACGGCGGGCGCCTGCACGATTTGCTCGGTACGCGCTGCGATCCCTATGTGAACCGGATGCTGACTGGGGAGGACTTTCATCACCATTGCCACTCGAACTTGACCCGTGCGGTATTGCCCCATGGGCTGACGGAATTCGACGTGCATGACGTGTTGAATATTTTCCAGTGCACGGGCCTCAATCACGATGACATGTACTTTATGAAAGCCTGTCCGGCGCAGAAGGGTGATTACCTGGAGTTTTTTGCCGAGATTGATTTGCTGTGTGCGTTGTCGACGTGCCCTGGCGGGGATTTATCGCTACCGATGTGGGGGCCGGATGCGCAGGATCCGCTGACGGTGTGTCGTCCGTTGGGGGTGGAGATCTACCGGTTGGAGGATGAGTTGCTCAATGGCTGGAGCCAGCCGGAACGTGCTGCCTACAAGGGGCAGCACGGTTTGCATATCGCCAAGGCGGATTGGGAGTAACTCAAGGTTCAGCGATCCTGCGCATCCTTGGCATCCGCCTGCGCATTGCGCTCGGCCACGCGTTTACGTTGTTCGTCGGTGAGTTCGACTTTGTTGGCGCTGTCGCGCAGCATCATCAGCCCTCCGACGATCGACCCGATTGCGACTACCATAATCAACCACGCATACCACGGCATAAGGCTCTCCTTGAGGCAGATGTCCGTGGGAAAGTTTCCCACGGTAATGACTGCTTTGAGTCACGGGCTTTCTGAGTAGTTCAGTGTAGGCCCGTTCTGCCTCGCGGGCGCTATAGTCCCGTCAACATCGCATCTGTCGGGGCGTCGGCGCGGTCTTGCGCGGTCAGTTGGAAATAGATGAAGCCTGCCAGCATAAAGCCCAGGAAGATCAGCCCGATCAGGGCGTTGAACCAGGCCATCGCCACCAGGCACACCACTGCCAGTACCAGTGCAATACCCGGCACGATGGGGTAGCCCGGTGCGCGAAAGGTGCGTTCCAGCAGGGGCTCGGTCTTACGCAGTTTGAACAGGCTGAGCATGCTCATGATGTACATGACGATGGCGCCGAACACCGCCATGGTGATCATGGCGGCGGTCAGGGTCATGCCGCCCAGGTTGATCAGGCCGTCGCTGTAGATGGCGGCGATGCCGACCACGCCGCCGGCAATGATGGCGCGGTGGGGCGTCTGGAAACGCGACAGTTTGGCCAGGAAGGGCGGCAGGTAACCGGCGCGGGCCAGGGCGAAGAACTGGCGCGAGTAGCCGAGGATGATGCCGTGGAAGCTCGCCACCAACCCAAACAGGCCAATCCACACCAGCATGTGCAACCAGCCGGAGCTTTCGCCGACTACGGTTTTCATCGCCTGGGGCAGTGGGTCGTTGATGTTCGACAAGGTGCGCCAGTCGCCTACGCCACCGGCGAAGAACATTACGCCCATGGCCAGGAACACCAGGGTGAGGATGCCGCTGATGTAGGCTTTTGGAATCGTGCGTTTGGGGTCCTTGGCTTCTTCGGCGGCCATGGCGGCACCTTCGATGGCGAGGAAGAACCAGATGGCGAAGGGAATAGCGGCAAACATCCCGGCAATCGCCGGCGCGCCGAAGGTGTCGGAACCGGCCCAGCCGTTGAGGGCGAAGTTGCTGAAGCTGAACGCCGGGGCGACCACGCCCATGAACACCAGCAGTTCGGCGACGGCGAGTACGCACACCACCAGCTCAAAGGTCGCGGCAAGTTTGACCCCGAGGATGTTCAGGCCCATGAACACGATATAAGCGCCGACGGCGGCGTGCTTGGGATCAAGTGCCGGGAATTGCACGTTCAGGTAGGCGCCGATGGCCAGGGCAATTGCGGGCGGGGCGAAGACGAATTCGATCAAGGTAGCCAGCCCGGCAATCAAGCCGCCTTTTTCACCAAAGGCGCGACGGCTGTAGGCAAAGGGGCCTCCGGCATGGGGAATGGCGGTAGTCAGCTCGGTAAAACTGAAGATGAAGCAGGTGTACATCGCGGCGACCATCAACGAAGTGACCAGAAAGCCTAAGGTGCCGGCCACGCCCCAGCCGTAGCTCCAGCCAAAGTACTCGCCGGAAATCACCAGCCCCACGGCGATGCCCCAGAGATGCAGGGTGCCTAAGGTGGGTTTGAGTTGTGTGTTCATTGTGCTGCGCTCCCTGAACCGTTGTAAATGGTTCAGCGTGTTGCAGCAGGCGTGCCATGCCATGGGGATACGTCGTAAAGCGGCGCCAGTGTCGCTTGGAGGATGGTTTTGTGTTTGAAGTTTTCCGGTGCGCACCAGATATGTGCGCCAGCCCGGTCGGTTTATCCGCCATGACCTGACGGTGGTGCATGTCTTGGCCCATGACATGGTTGCAATCAACGGGCTGTTGGAGGCGGTCCATTTACGCTTACTTACTATTACTGATCGACCTTGTCGGAACTGTTCCCTGCTCAGTTTTCACTATGCGGTGCCCATTCAGGAAGAGTGTTACATGAATAATCGTCAGGGACGCATGGGTTAATACATCCGAGAAAGCCGAAATGACTTCAGCTGTGACTGGTCTTCATGCGCGCCGGGATCTGCCCCCCTCGCACAGCGTTCTATTGCCCGAGGCCAATGCCCTATCGCCGGCAAATGAGCCATCAACGATTCCTCATGTGAAGGGCATTGCCCCCATCAGCGTGACCCCGGCAGGCTTGAAAAACGGCCGGCAAATCAGCGAAAAACACCTTCAGTTGCTTCACCAATTTCGGGCGCTGAATCAGCAAATCCACGCACTGACGGGCCAGCAGCCAACCCTTTCGAGCGTCATCGAACAGCAACTCGCTGAGGCGCTCTACAAACAGACGCCGCTGGACGCCACTAAACTCTATTTTCATCGCTATCACACTGATGAGCAGGGGCAGCGCACATTGCTCTCTGTAGAGCCTGCCACTGCGGCACTCTTTAACGCGCTCAAGACCTCCAAGGGGCTCGGTGGCTCGGACGCCTCCACAAGCCCCGCCACCACAGACTGCGGTTTTTATCTGGGGGACGCGCCGGCCGAACGCGATAAACAACTGGACGCTGCCGGTAGCCTGTTGTCGATTGCCCAAACCATCGAAAAAGAGCTGCCCTCGAGCCTTGCCCGATTCTGGACGGAGCCACGCTCTGGCGAAGCGAACCCTGAGGCACGGCAAGGCGAGTTACTGCGTATTCAACGGCAGATGTTGTCTACCCTTGCAGCGCTTCAGGTAGAAGAAGGCACAATGCTCCCGGCCGCCAAAGTGCTGATCGACAAAGCGATTGAATACCCCACTCTGGAGGCGCGGGAAAGCGCCATGCAGGATGGAGAGCGGCCTGGGGTGTATCCGCTCAAGCTCGATACGCCAAAGCCCAACGGTACGTTGATGGCAGGCGCCTTCCTGATCACGAGTAGTGACGGTTCGTCGACACAGCGCCCGTTCAATAACTCGGACACCAACAGGGCACTATCGCCCAGCGAGCAACGCGGCCTCACGGTGCTTTATACCCCCCGCGATGGCTACGAGGTGTTCGACAGCCCGGCCAAAGCCCTGCAAGCCTGGCGCCAGCGCCTCAGCAACAACGCTTATGCCGCGCAACAGGCCAAGCAGCGTTTGCCGATTTCGGTCGAGCAAAGCCTCAAGCCTGGTTGGGAAAACGAGCTGAGCCAAACCCTTATTCCACTCACCACTGACGTCATTGCCGCAGGCGTACCGCAGCTGCTCGAACGCCAGCAGCAGCAGGTAAACACCGAGCTGCAAGCGCTATTCGACGATGATAGGGGTGTAGCGAACACGGACCCTTGGCAACGATCGCAAACGCTCAGGGACTTGGATCAGGCGTCTGCTCTGGCGCCACATTTCAGCGCCGATAACGTTCTGCGGGCACGCAATGAGTGGCTGCTGGAGCGTTTGAGCGAGCAGGACAATCTCCAGGTGATGCAGCAACGGACAGCGAATCGCAGCAACTGGCAGTATTTGGCACAACAGCTTAACCAGGCCGGCCAGGCGCTACCGGAAAATGCCACGGCGCAGGACATATCGGCCCTCTTGAAAAGTACGCCGATGAGAATTGCCCCGGACTCTGCTCATTACCAGTCATCTGTCCGCGAACCCGGTAAGTCGATCAGTCTGGAGGCATTCATCAACGAAAATGACTTGCCCCTGCCCAAGACCCTGGACGAGCTGCTTTCCCTGGCACAAACGGCAATTGCAAGGGCCCAGCAGCACCCGTTAGGCAATTTCGGGGGCGGCCTGTCCTGGCCGATTCCTATGACTGCCCGCGAGCAGCAGACGGTGCGGGCCGTCGCCAGTGACTATAAGGTCAGCACGCAGATGGGGCTGCTGGACTACCTGAACACGCGTCAACCGCTCTCTCAGGACGTATTGCAGGATCCAGTGAAGACGCTGGAGGCCCTCGTGGGCTCCCCGCAAGGGCATGCGCTGGGACTAGAGATGCAAACCAATTTGGGTGGCGTCTCCACGGACATCAGCGTCAATGACTATACGCTGGCACTCATGAATCTGGCGCTGGACCCGGAGTCTCTCACCAGGGCGCATCGAAATTGGGTAGCCGGTTTCGACCTGACCGATAAAAAATATTGGGGCCAGCCCCTCTCAGCCATCATCGAAGGCCTGAGCCGGCACCTGATTGAAACCGGCCGTGCATCATCGGCGATGGCCAAGGCGGGGGCGTACCTGTTGCTGATGCGGGCAGCGCCGCAATTACTGGTCAAAGATGTCCCCGACAGTGTGGTCTACGGCAGTGTGGCGTGGGCGACTCTGTGCATTGCGGTCGCCGCCATCGAAGCCCAGTCACCCGGCAGCGTCGCCCATATGACCTACGCTGAAGTGATGATCGCCGCCGACGCCCGAGACGCGGCTCCCAAGCCTGCGCAAACGGCGATACTGCTCAATTGGGCTGTGGCCAATAACATTCTCAACGGAAAACAGGATGCGCTTTACACCCAGGACGACATCAACAAAGCGCAAGCGGCTTTCAACCATCAGCAAACAGAACTCGAAAAAGCTTCGGCTTTACTGGATACGCCCCTGCCAAGCCGTCGAGAGATCGCCCTGGCGTTACTCAAGAAGACGTTTGGGGAAAACGTAGCGTTCGAGGAGCCTAAATTCGCCAAAACTTCGCCCTACGCGTCCTACGCTCCTGGCATTTCTTATTCCATGCTGGATATCGTCATGGAAGGGAATGCAATGGATGAACGCTGGAAAATTATTAAAGGAGGCGATGGCATTGATCTTGCGAGGTTTACTGCTTTTACTAAGAGTCCGGAATTTAGTATTCAAAAAGATTTTGATGAGGCATTTTCAACGGTAACAGCCAACCATAAGGCAGTCAAAAAGCTGTCTATTATGAACGCCCTTACCAACTTGCCACCGGAAGATAAAAAAAATCTCAGCTTTGGCGAAATCCAATATTATCAAGAGAAAAGCTATAAAATCGGAACGTTGGGTAATACGTTGTTTCATACCAGTTCCAAGGTAATAGTAACCGCTAAACGCAACGGCACCACCAGTAACTATGAGTTCGATACGGAAAAAGGTCTGATCAAAAACCTTGGCAATATTGAGGTGCCGCGTGATCCTGAGTACATTCAGAACGAGGTTACTAAAACCGAGGAGTTTTTCCCCGATCAAGATTTAAGTAAATGGGTCGATGGCAGTAATACGCTAGCGGCTATATTACCGTTTGGCGTGAGACATGCTGATGATATCAAACGACACATTCTTGATCAGCCAAGAGCCTCCGCACCGTCTGCACCGTACCTGTTCACCGACGAACGAGCCAACCATATTGCTGACTCGATTGTTAAGGCACTGGACTTCGATAACCCTGCCATTCGGAAAGCCGCTATGGGGGCGACGCGGTCCGAACAGGGGGCGGAACAGGAGAAAGTGATAGGGAATTTTCTTCTCGACTTTATTCCCTTTCGATCGGCAATTGTCAACTTTATAGACGGTAACTACAGTGAAGGAATCACCGATGTTGCATTTGATATTTTTGGTTTTATCACCGCTGGTGTCGGTGCTGCTGCCAAAGCAGCGAAAGTGCTGGCTAAAGGGGGGAGCGCACTGAAAAAGGTGCTCAAGGTCACCAAAATAATGGGCACAAGCCTTCTATCCGAGCTTAATCCGCTAGCCGGTGTTGGTGACTTGATTGTGGGGGGGGCGAAAGTGGTCACGCAGGGCGCTGGCCACGTCATTAACAACTTCCGGTTCGTCAAGAGCACATTAGGCCGGCCGGAACTCATCAACCTCAGTAAGCGTTATGACGCGGTAGCCAACGGTACATTCAAGGTTGGCGAGCAGACCCTACATGGATCTGCGGTCTTCCAGAATGGTAAGTGGGGTCTCTATGACCCCATCAGCGGTCGCCCATATGGTACCGCGAAGGGTTTCAAGCCCGAACAAGGTGCAATCAAAGGGGAAATCAAAGGATTCTCTGATTACCTGTCGTGGGAAAGAATAACAAACACATTGGCACCTCCTGTGCCGCCCAACAAAAACTTTCGCACTGACTACAATAACGTTATAGCCGATGCAAAGAGTAAAGACCTCGCCACGTACTCAAAGGGGTGGAGAGAGTTAAACCCAGAAGCCGTCTATGGCTACTCTCCAGCGATGACCATCGATCAGTTAAAACGCCTTGCGGTAGCCCAGCGCCGTACGCCGGGCCAACTCGGTAGTCTGGCAAAACGAATTGCAGATCTCCAAGAACTGCCCGACAGGTTCAAGATGGCCCATCTTAAAGCGGCCCTCACTGACAAAGACGGCTATGCGAGAGGGTATCGCGCAGGGCAGCCGGCAGGGCTAGACAAGTTGACGGAAAAATTGACTCTCGATCAGGTGGCAGAGCTGGCTATCGCACCCGAACGCACACCTGAACAAATTGGTTACTTGGTCAGGCATATGGAAAAGATAAGAGAACAGGCGAGCAAGAGAAACTTCAAACGTTTCAGCGAAGACATTGGATTAACAGACGCCCGCCCGCCTATAGTGATCAAGGGTATTCCTCAAGGGTTGTACCTCAGTCGAGTTGACTTGTTGTCGGAGGGGGAGTGCGCGGCGCTGTCTACGCTGATGGCGGAAGCCCTCAAGCAGGGCAAACACGAAATTTTTCTTGAAAATCTAAGTCAGGCGATGCGCCCCGTGCCTCCGGGCGAGGACATTGCAGAGTTGCGGAAACTGGACCCGGCGAAAGCCGATGCCGAACAACTGCGCGCCACTCAAGTCGCTACCTTCCGTAGTAAGCTGAGCCGGCTTCAGGAAAAAATCGAAACTAAATACCTTCAACCCGGTGAACTTAAACAGGTTCCCTCCACCGGTATCATTTCCGATTTGGCCAGTAGCCGCGAAACGAAAACTTTGTTAATCAGCACCCCAGACCATGGCTTGATGGCCCGTGTTGTGGTTGATCTCAATGGGAACAAGACATGGTTCTATTTTGACCCTAACTATGGTCTTGCGATATTCACCGACGAGACGCAAATGAAAGCGGCCCTGGAAATGACCTTGAGAAAAGGCCAGAGCAAGGCAATGCTGTCGCACTTCGACGGTGAATCGGGCTTACCTGAGTATCAAGTGTCAGTGCTTAAAGAGTCGCAGGTAAATCCCAACGTGGCCGCGGTGCCAGGAGGAGTTTCCGACTTGTTCACGCCTCTGTAATCACTCAGTGGGTCAAAAGGTGGCAGTGCAAGGCGCGATTTGCTCGCGATCATTAACCTGGCACCTTTGGATGGTTACCCCATAAGGCCCCCTGTAAACCCCGGATAAACCCACTCTTTACGCCATCTTTACGCCTCACCCAACGCCTTGCTCTCGTTCCTTTACACCCCTCCTAGGGACAATGCCCCCACACGCGGCAATCGCCGCAAGACGGGGAAATTTCCATGAGCGTTCTGGACGGAGTGTCACTGCTATTGGCCGTGGCGCTGTTCATTTATCTGCTGGTTGCGCTGTTACGCGCGGATCGGAACTAGGAGCGGCTATGCACAGTTATGACTATTGGCTGATCATCGCCTTCTTTGCCGTGGTACTGGTGCCGGCGCCGTTTTTGGGGCGGTTCTACTACAAGGTGATGGAAGGCCAGCGCACGTGGTTGACGCCGGTGTTGGGGCCTGTCGAAAAGGTCTGTTATCGCCTTTCGGGCGTGGACGCGCAGCAGGAACAGAGCTGGCAGAAATACATGCTGGCCTTGCTCGCGTTCAACCTGGCGGGCTTCTTGTTGTTGTTCTCGATCCTGTTATTCCAGGGCTCCCTCCCACTGAACCCGCAGAAGTTGCCGGGCCAGGAATGGACCCTGGCGTTCAACACCGCCGTCAGTTTCATGACCAATACCAACTGGCAGAACTACAGCGGTGAGGCGTCCCTAAGTTATCTCAGCCAGATGGCCGGCCTCACTGTGCAGAACTTCGTCAGTGCGGCGACCGGTCTCGCCGTCCTGGTCGCCTTGTGCCGTGGGATCGGGCGCAAATCTGCCCAGACCTTGGGCAACTTCTGGGTCGACATGACGCGCGCCACCCTCTACGGCCTGCTGCCGTTGTGCCTGGTGCTCGCACTGTTCCTGGTGTGGCAGGGCGTGCCGCAAACCTTCGCCCACTATGTTGACGCCGTCACGCTGCAGGGCGTGGACCAAGTGATTCCCTTGGGCCCGGCGGCCAGCCAGATTGCGATCAAGCAACTGGGCACCAATGGCGGCGGCTTCTTCGGGGTGAACTCGGCGCATCCGTTCGAAGACCCGACAGCCTGGGCCAACCTGTTCGAAGTGGCCTCGATCATTCTGATCCCGGTGGCGTTGGTATTTACCTTCGGCCACTACGTCAAAGACCTGCGTCAGAGCCGGGCGATCCTCGCGTGTATGCTGGCGCTGTTCCTGATCGGCGGCGCGACGTCGCTGTGGTCCGAATACCAGCCCAATCCGACCTTGAACAACCCGGCCGTGGAGCAAACCGCACCGCTGGAGGGCAAGGAAACACGCTTCGGTACCACCGGCACCGTGCTGTGGTCGGTGACCACTACCGCGGCATCCAACGGCTCGGTCAACGGTATGCAGGACAGCCTCAGCCCGCTGAGTGGGATGGTGGCATTGGTCAACATGATGGTTGGCGAAGTGATCTTTGGCGGCGTCGGTGCTGGCATGTACGGCATGCTGCTTAACGTACTGATCGCGGTGTTCCTCGCCGGCCTGATGATCGGCCGCACGCCGGAATATCTGGGCAAGAAACTCCAGGCCAAGGAAGTGCAATTGCTGGTGGTGACCCTGCTGGTCATGCCGGTCGGCGTGCTGGTGTTGAGTGCCATCGCCGCCAGCCTGCCGGGCCCGGCGGGCGCGATCAGTAACCCTGGCCCCCACGGCTTCAGTCAGTTGCTTTACGCCTACACCTCGGCCAGTGCCAACAACGGTTCGGCGTTTGCCGGCCTCGGTGCCAACACCGCGTTCCATAACCTGATGCTCGGCCTGGGCATGTTGATCGGCCGCTTTGGCTACATCCTCCCGGTGCTGGCTCTGGCCGGCAGCCTGGCGATGAAGAAGGCCGCACCGATTGGCCAGAACAGCTTCCCCACCCATGGCCCGCTGTTCGTGACCTTGTTGACCGTGACCATTTTGCTGGTGGGCGGCCTGACTTTCCTGCCGACGCTGGCGCTTGGGCCTATCGCTGAACATCTGAGCATGGGCTTCTAAAGGGACATGAAAATGAATATGCCTGCAAAAAACGCGGCCCCGGTCAAAACCCAGGAGCCTGCCAAAACCGCCATCTCGGCGCTCTGGCGCCCGGCGCTGGTCCAGGCTTTCGTCAAGCTCGACCCACGCCAACTGCAACGCTCGCCGGTGATGCTGGTGGTCGAACTGACCGCCATCCTCACCACCGTATTGTGCTTTGTGCCCGATACCACCGTGCCCACCTTTGTTGCGGTGCAAATCGCCGTGTGGCTGTGGTTCACCGTGCTGTTCGCCAACTTCGCCGAAGCCCTGGCCGAAGGCCGCGGCAAGGCCCGCGCAGACAGCCTCAAGGCCGGCAGCGAAGGTTTGAGCGCCCGGCGCCAGGAGGCCGATGGCAGCTTCAAGGTGGTGCCGGCCACCAGCCTGCGCAAGGGCGATGTGGTACGTGTTGCCGCGGGGGAAATGATCCCCGGTGACGGCGAGGTCGTCGAAGGTATTGCGGCGGTCAACGAAGCGGCGATCACTGGCGAATCCGCCCCGGTCATCCGCGAGTCCGGCGGTGACCGCTCAGCCGTTACCGGCAACACACGGCTGGTGTCGGACTGGCTGCTGATTCGCATCACCGCCAACCCTGGTGAGTCCACGCTGGATCGCATGATTGCGTTGGTGGAAGGCGCCAAACGCCAGAAAACCCCCAACGAAGTCGCGCTGGATATTCTGCTGATCGGCCTGACCCTGATCTTCCTGCTGGTAGTGGTGACCTTGCAGCCGTTCGCGCATTTTGCCAATGGCAGCCTGCCTCTGGTGTTCCTGGTCGCACTGCTGGTGACGCTGATTCCCACCACCATTGGCGGCTTGTTGTCCGCCATCGGGATTGCCGGCATGGATCGCCTGGTGCGTCTCAATGTGATCGCCAAGTCCGGTCGCGCCGTGGAAGCGGCGGGGGACGTGCATGTGTTGCTGCTGGACAAGACCGGCACCATTACTTTTGGTAACCGTCGTTGCTCGGCCGTGGTCGCGGCGCCTGGCGTCAGCGGTCGGGAATTGGCTGAAGGCGCGCTGCTGGCATCCCTGGCCGATGACACGGCGGAAGGCAAATCCATCGTTGAATACCTGCGTGCCTTGCACCCGCAGGCCGAGCCAAGCCTGGATGAATTGACCGCCGTACCCTTCAGCGCCGAGACCCGATTGTCGGGTGTCGACTATCAGGGCCGCGTGTTCCGCAAAGGCGCCGTGGATTCGCTGCTGGCGTTTATCGGCCAGCAACGCAGCGAGCTTTTACCTGCGCTGTCGCGGGAAATCGACAAGATCGCCCAAAGCGGCGGCACCCCATTGCTGGTCTGCGCCGATGGCAAATTGCTCGGTGCGATCCATCTCAAGGACGTGGTCAAGCCCGGCATCCGCGAGCGGTTTGCCGAGTTGCGCAAGCTGGGCATTCGCACCGTGATGGTCACTGGCGACAACCCCCTGACCGCCGCCGCGATTGCGGCTGAAGCGGGTGTGGACGATGTGCTGGCCGAGGCCACGCCTGAGAAAAAACTTGCGCGTATTCGCCATGAGCAGAACGACGGCCGCCTGGTTGCCATGTGCGGCGACGGCGCCAACGATGCCCCTGCGCTGGCCCAGGCTGACGTCGGCATGGCCATGAACGACGGCACCCAGGCCGCACGCGAAGCGGCCAACATGGTCGACCTCGACAGCGACCCGACCAAGCTGCTGGACGTGGTGCAGATCGGCAAGGAATTGCTGGTAACCCGTGGCGCGTTGACGACCTTTTCCATCGCCAACGACGTGGCCAAGTACTTCGCAATCCTGCCGGCGCTGTTCGCCTCGATCTACCCGCAACTGGGCGTGCTCAACATCATGCACTTGCAGAGCCCGCAGAGCGCGATCCTCTCGGCCATTGTGTTTAACGCCTTGATTATCGTGGTGCTGATTCCCCTGGCGCTGCGCGGTGTACGGGTGCAAGCGGCGAGTGCGGCGGCCTTGCTGCGGCGCAACCTGCTGATTTACGGCCTGGGCGGGCTCTTGGTGCCGTTCGTGGGTATCAAAGCCATCGACATGCTGCTGACGGCGCTGCACCTGGTTTGACCTGTCTGATTTATTGAGGATTTGACTATGACAAACATCATCCGCCCCGCCCTGAGTCTGCTGGTACTCATGACCCTGATCACCGGCGTCGCCTACCCGCTGGTGGTCACGGGCGTGGCGCAAGTGGCCTTCCCCGATCAGGCCAATGGCAGCCTGGTGCACGACGCCAGCGGCAAGGTGCGCGGCTCCAGCCTGATCGCCCAGGACTTTACCGGCGACAGCTGGTTTCATCCACGCCCGTCAGCAGGAGCCTTTGCGACGGTGTCCAGCAGTGCCAGTAACCTGGGCCCCAGCAATCCGGCCTTGGCGACTCGCATAGTCGAGGATGCCGGCAAACAATCAGTGCCTGGCCAGGGCCCGGTGCCACTGGCCTCGCTGACGACCTCCGGCAGCGGCCTTGATCCCCACTTGCCACCGCAGGCGATTGCCTATCAACTGGCGCGAGTGGCAGCTGCGCGCAATGTGCCGGTGGCGACCTTGCAGCGGTTGCTGGATGAGCACATCGAAAGCCCGTTGGTAGGGCCGCCGGTGGTAAACGTCCTGGCCCTCAACATGGCCCTGGAAAAACTCTGAACCCCTGTGGGAGGGGGCTTGCCCCCTCCCACAGTTGATCTTCATTGACCTGAAAATACCTGCCTGAAGGAACCCGTATGAGCGACTCCGGCCGCGCCGATGCCCTGTTAGCCGATCTGCCCCGGGCTGGCCGTGGCCGGCTCAAAGTCTTCCTCGGCGCCGCGCCCGGCGTGGGCAAGACCTACGCCATGCTCCAGGCGGCCCACACCCAGTTGCGCCAAGGCGTAAGCCTGATTACCGGTGTGGTCGAAACCCACGGCCGCGCCGAGACCGAAGCCTTGCTCAGCGGCCTGCCGCAACAACCGCTGCTACGCAGCGAGTACCGTGGCGTAATGCTTGAAGAAATGGACCTCGACGGCCTGCTCGCCGCCAAGCCCAAGCTGGTGCTGGTAGATGAACTGGCCCACAGCAACGCCCCCGGCAGCCGTCATGAAAAGCGCTGGCAAGATATTCAGGAATTGCTCGCGGCCGGTATCAATGTGTTCACCACGGTCAACGTCCAGCACCTGGAAAGCCTCAATGATCAGGTGCGTGGCATCACCGGCGTGCAAGTGCGCGAAACCCTGCCGGACTGGGTGCTGCAAGAGGCCGACGAACTGTTGCTGATCGACCTGCCATCCCGCGAACTGCTCGAACGCCTGCGTGACGGCAAAGTGTATGTGCCCGAACAGGCGCGTGCGGCTATCGATGCGTTTTTCACCCAGACCAACCTAATGGCCCTGCGCGAACTGGCGATGCAAACCGCCGCCGCCCACGTCGACGATGATCTGGCCCAGGGCTATCGCCAACTCGGACAGGCCGCGCCGGCGGTACGTGGGCGTTTGCTGGTGGGCGTGGATGGCGATGCGCAAGCCGAACGCCTGGTGCGTCATGCCAGTCGCGTGGCCCAGCGTCGGCATTTGCCTTGGAGCCTGGTGCACGTCGACAACGGCCGAGCGCGGGATGAGCAATCGCGCCTGCGTCTGCAGAACGCCCAGCAACTGGCGGAGCGGTTGGGCGGCGAAGTGGTGTTACTGCGGGCCGGGGAGGTCGCCAAGACCCTGATCCAGCACGCCGCCGAACGCCGTGCCAGCTTGTTGCTGGTGGGGCAGTCGCGGATGCGCTGGCGCCGGCGCTTGTTCGGTGGTGGCTTGGCGGCGCGGCTGTTGCGCAATGCCCGTGGCCTGGAAATCAACGTCCTCGACAGCGATGACATTCCGGCGGCGCCACGCTTGCCGGATGTGCGCGGGTTAGTGTGGTTCGATTACGCTTTGGCGGTGGTTGCCACGGTGGTTGCTGCGGCCGTGGCTTGGGCCGTGTCCAGTGTGTTGCCGCTGCCGAATATCTCGCTGGTGTTTCTCGCTGCCGTATTGCTGGTGGCGGTGCGCAGCAGCCTGGGGCCGTCGCTGGTATGCGCGGCGCTGTCGTTCATGACCTACGATTTTCTGTTTATCCCGCCGAACTTTTCTTTCGCCATTCAGCGCGAAGAGGATGTGCTGACCCTGCTGTTCTTCCTGCTGATGGCAGCCCTGACCGGCAACCTCGCCGCGCGCCAGCGCCGCCAGCTGCAGGCGTTGCGCGATACCCAGGAAGAAACCAGCGAGCTGCTCGACCTGTCGCGCAAGCTCACGGCGGCCACCGATCGCCAAGCCGTGATCAGCGCCGCCGCCCACCATCTGCAAGGCTGGCGCGATCTTGACTTGTGTCTGGTCAATCGCGACGGTCAGGGCGGCTGGACGGTCGAGACCGGTGGCCCGCTGACCCTCACCGAAGCCGAACGCGCTGCTGCCGATTGGGCCTGGCAGCATGATCAGCCTGCCGGTATGGGCACCGGCACCTTGCCGTTCGGACGTTGGTGGTGGTGGCCGTTGTCGGGTGAAGAGGGGCCGCTGGGCTTGCTCGGTGTCAGCGCCAAACCGGGCCTGGAGTTGAGCGGGCAACGCCGACGTTTGCTCACTGCCTTGAGCCAGCCACTGGCCCAGGCGCTGGCGCGGGCGCAGTTGGGGCAAGAGTTGGAGTCGGCGCGTCTGCACGGTGAAACCGAACAACTGCGCAGCGCCTTGCTGGCGTCGGTGTCCCACGATTTGCGCACGCCGTTGACCTCCATGCGCGGCAGTATCGATAGTCTGCTGGCCCTCGGCGAAGCCATTCCCATGGAGGATCGTCGCGAATTGCTTGAAGGCACCCGTGATGAGGCCGAGCGCCTGGACCGCTATATCCAGAACCTGCTGGACATGACGCGGCTGGGCCACGGCGCGCTGAAACTGGCGCGCGACTGGGTGTCGCCCGGTGATATCGTCGGCAGTGCCCTCGGGCGTTTGCGCGCGGTGCTGGCGCCATTGCAAGTGAGCACCGAGGTGCCGTCGGAACTGCCCTTGTTGTATGTGCATGCGGCGTTGATCGAACAGGCATTGGTCAATGTGCTGGAAAACGCCGCCCGGTTTTCGCCGCCCCAGGGTCGCTTGCAGTTGCGCGCTGGCGTGCAGGATGAGCAGTTGTTTTTTGCCGTGGCGGATGAAGGGCCGGGGATTCCCGAGGAGGAGCGTGCGAAGATTTTCGACATGTTCTATACCGCTGCCCGCGGTGATCGGGGCGGGCAGGGCACCGGCCTTGGCCTGGCGATCTGTCAGGGCATGGTCGGTGCGCATGGTGGGCATATCAGCGTGGCCGATGGCATTGATGGGCGGGGTACCTGCATCACGTTGTTTCTGCCGCTACAATCTCAACCTGGCTTGGACACTGACCTTTGAATGGCTCCTGAATGGGGTGATTCTTTAACGAATTTTGACGGACACCATGAGCCAGACCGCGACGATTCTCGTCATAGATGACGAACCGCAGATCCGCAAATTCCTGCGCATCAGCCTGGCCTCCCAGGGCTATAAGGTGATCGAGGCCGGCACCGGCAACGAAGGCCTGGCGCAAGCGGCCCTGAACAAACCGGACCTGCTGGTGCTCGACCTGGGGCTGCCCGACATGGACGGCCAGCAGGTGCTGCGCGAGTTTCGCGAGTGGTCGACGGTACCGGTGCTGGTGCTGTCGGTGCGGGCCAGTGAAGGCCAGAAAGTCGAGGCTCTTGACGGTGGCGCCAATGACTACGTGACCAAGCCCTTCGGCATCCAGGAATTCCTCGCTCGGGTGCGTGCGTTGTTGCGTCAGGCACCGGCGGGAGAGGCCCAGGAAGCCGCCTTGAATTTCGGCCCGCTGACGGTGGACCTGGCTTATCGCCGCGTGCTGCTGGACGGTGCCGAAGTGGCGCTGACCCGCAAGGAGTATGCAGTGCTGGCGCAACTGGCCCGGCATCCGGGGCGGGTGATTACCCAGCAGCAATTGCTCAAGGACATCTGGGGCCCGACTCACACCGAAGACAGCCATTACCTGCGTATCGTGGTGGGGCACCTGCGCCAGAAACTGGCGGATGACCCGACGCAGCCACGGTTTATCGTGACCGAGGCGGGGGTGGGGTATCGGTTGCTGAATGCTTGAGTTTTTGTGGGAGGGGGCTTGCTCCCGATAGCGGTGGGTCAGTAACAGATCTACTCACTGACCCACCGCTATCGGGAGCAAGCCCCCTCCCACATTTTGAGTGTATTCACAGATTAAAATGTGGGGCTTGCCCGCGATGAGGCCATCAGCAACACCCACGCGCTCAACTCTGCTCACTCTCATACCGATCCAACGTATCACTGGCGATCTCCCGCCCCAAGGCGATCAGCTCCGGCGCCTTGTAGAACTCGAAGAACCGGCACACTCGCTTCGGCACGTTGATCAGCACATCTGGCGGGTAGCCTGCGATCTTGTACTGCGCCAATGAGGTTTGCATCACCTCGAAACTCTGGTTGATCAGGTCCAGCAGCGACGCAGGCCCGACGTTATCGATGATGAACGAGCCGGTCGCCGACTTCGGTGCGCCGGCTTTTTCCGGCGCGGCAGCGGGTTGCTGGGATTCGGGTTCAGCCGACTCCAGCCACGGGTTGATCTCTGCTGCCTGGGCCTGCAAGGCTTCCTGTTCGAGCTTCATCAACTGCTCGGCCTGTTTGCGGCGAAATGGCAGGTGCGATCCGAGTGACTTGGCCAGGCTGTTGAAGCGGCTTTTGAACGCCGGCGGGCGCTGGATCACCGGCAACTGATAGTGCTTCTGGTTGGTGGCGTTGAGGTTGACCGCGATGATCAAGTCACAGTGGCTCGACACCACCGGCACAATGGGTAGCGGGTTGAGCAGCCCGCCGTCCACCAGCATCCGATTGCCTTGCATCACCGGGGTGAACAGGCTTGGGATCGCCGCCGATGCGCGCATGGCCTGGTGCAGGCAGCCTTCCTGAAACCAGATTTCCTGTTGGTTGGTAAGGTCGGTGGCCACGGCGGTGTAGGGGATGCGCAGCTCTTCGATATTGATCTCGCCGACGATTTTGCGAATCTGCCCGAAAACTTTTTCGCCACGAATCGCACCCAGGCGAAAGCTCACATCTACCAGGCGCAATACGTCGAGGTAGTCCAGGCTTTCGATCCAGTTTCGATATTCGTCCAGCTTGCCTGCGGCATAGATACCGCCGACCACCGCGCCCATCGAACAGCCGGCGATACAGGCGATGTCATAGCCGCGTCGTTCGATTTCTTCGATCACCCCGATATGGGCGTAGCCCCTGGCTCCCCCGGAGCCCAGCACTAAGGCAACACGTTTTTTCATGTCCCAGTCCTTCGCAAAACAGGTGCCCACAATGCACCCATCCGGGGGGCGGCTTCAATCTTCGGTTATTTTTAGAGGATAACCTTTGCGCTCGGGTATGCTCTGGCAATAGGTACGACCGATTTCAGGCTAGGGACAAGGCACTTTTCCCTGTGGGCAACGTCTACAGGCTACGAATGATTTTGCTTATTTTGAGGTGTCATCAATGAAAGCCTGGATGTGTGTGCCTGTGATCGTGCTGGCCTTGGCCGGCTGTGCCGGCAAGACGGCCTACCGCGACAGCTGCGGTTCCCAATTGGATGCCGCCTGGAAAGAACTCGATCTGGCCAAGGCTGAAGGTTTTGCTGGCACCGTGAGCTACTCCAAGGCTCTGTCGCTATTGACTGGCGCCAAGACCCAGCAGCAGTTTGAAGCGTTTGAAGGGTGCTCCAACAAAGCCCAGAAGGCGCGGTTCTATATTCGTGAGTCTCGCGCCGGGCGTTGACCTGTAGCGGCGAGTAGGATTATTCATTGGAAAGTGAGGGCAGGATGTCAGCGTTGGTCAATCAGTTAGTCGCCCAGGTCATAGGCCTGGAAGTAGGGTTACTGAGCTGCCAGGCTCGCCTCGCCGCCGTCACTGACGATGAAGCCCTGCATGATTTGCGCACCACTGTGCGGCGCTTGCGCAGCTTGTTGCGGTCTTTGCGCGGGCTGCCCGGTGTGGAACAGCTTGAATTGGCCGCCAGTACGGTTGGCCAATTGACCACGCCGCTGCGTGACCGCGAGGTCCTGGCGGCGTATCTGCATCAGCACGGTTATCACGAGGCGGCTGATCGGCGCCTGCGCCTGCAACCCGAGGCCTATCGTCATGTGGCGCAAAGCCCGGAACTGGCGCACCTGTTACTGATTCTGGATGCATTCCCACGCTTTATTCGCGCCTCCCAGCACCAGAAACTGCTCAAAGGCCTGCGCCCGCGCATCGAGAAACGCCTGGCCAAGCAATGGCAGAAACTCGATGAAGCCCTGAAGGATCCCGAGCATGATCGCCACCGCCTGCGGTTGCTGATCAAGCGCGTGCGTTACGCCGCCGAGGCTTACCCCGAACTGGACAAGCTATCCCCCAACGCCATGTCGCGATTGAAGAAAGCCCAAAGCGCCCTGGGCGACTGGCATGACTGCTGGCAGTGGCTGGCCCAGGCCGGGCAGCAGGCGGATCTGCAACCCTGCGTTGCCATCTGGCAGCGCACCATGCTCAAGGCTCAAGGGCAGGCTGACCGTGTGCTGGACAAACTCAGCGCCGATTGTTTTTAACGCGGTCCGGCTTTTGGCCGGAATGGGCGGTGTGCCGGTCCGTCTCGATGGTTAAGATTCCCCATCGATTTTCTTGATGTGAGGTCGCCATGCGCTTTAGTGATTTGCTCGACGCTGCCCGAAGCAACCCGTTGGACGTCACCATTCCTGCCGAATGGGCTCAGGGCCGTGCCACCTTTGGCGGCCTGGTCGCCGCCCTGCAATATGAGGCCCTGCGCGCGCAGGTGCCGGCGGATCGCCCCTTGCGCTCCCTGGCCATCACCTTTGTCGGCCCGGTCGCGCCGGATGTGCCCGCCAGTTATCAAGTCGAAGTGTTGCGCGAAGGCAAGGCCGTCAGCCAGTTGCTCGGCCGCGTGGTGCAGAACGGCGAAGTGGCGACCCTGGTCCAGGCCAGCTTTGGCGCGTCTCGAGCATCGGAAATTGACGTGGCGAGCGAAGCTCCGCCGGTATTCAAACATTGGGATGAATGTCAGGAGTTGCCCTACATCAAGGGCGTCACCCCTGAATTCATGCGCCATCTGGCGATGCGCTGGAGTGTCGGCGGCCTGCCGTTCACCGGTAACAAATCCCGCGACATGGGCGGTTGGGTACGGTTGCGCGGGGATGTGAAAGAAGAGCCACTGACCGAGGCGCATATCCTCGCCCTGGTCGACGCCTGGCCGCCGGCCCTGCTGCCACACCTGAAAAAGCCTGCGCCAGGCAGCACTCTGACCTGGACCATCGAGTTCATCCAGCCGCTGCAAGACCTGACCACCCTCGATTGGTGCCAATACCACGTCAACATCGAACATGCCCGCGACGGCTACGGCCATGCGGCCGCTGCGCTGTGGAGCCCGACCGGCGAGTTGATCGCCCTCAGCCGCCAGACCGTGGTGGTGTTCGCCTAAGCCCCTTCAGTGGTGGTGACGTTGCCGCCAGGCACGCCACCAGCCACCGCTCAACACAAAGCGCGGGAAGGTCACGAACTGCTCGACAACAAGGCGTTGCACCGCATCTTTACGGTCGCTGAACGGCTCACTGGCCTGGGCTTCCAGGCTGTGGCCGTGACGCTGCAACGCCAGGCCCGCCACGATGCCGACCACACCGATAGTCAAGCTGGCCAGGCTCAGGCTGAACACCCCTGAAACGATCAGCAGGAAACCGACGATAAACAGCGGCACGGCAATCAGGTGCAACGCCAGGTTGGTCGGGTGCTGATGGTTTTGTGGGTAATGACGCCATTGCCAGGCGGGGAGATTGGGGTGACGTTTGCCCATGATCGTGAGTCCTCTGTCCGTTGGAACAACTTGGACAGAGTTTAGGTGGGGTGGGCCGGGTCGGCGAATTGACGTTCGCTATAGCATTCATAGGAACGGTTGCGTAAATCACGTTTTTGATTTTTATAGAGTATTGTCTGCCCAGTCATAGTCTCCTGGTTCGGGGCTATTTATATAAACTGTCGGCCCTTCCATGGAGAGCCACTTGGCTTTGAGTTCAATAGAAGCGTTTTTTGAGTTTGCGGTGAGAAAAAAGTACCCGTTTTCTCGCTTTATATTTATTCTGAAAATCTCCCTGCGCGGGAGATTTACTATTTTTAAGTTGCTGATTTCGGAACAGCTCAGTGCAATTCTGCACGTGTTATATCCTTTGTTCTTCCATTTTTCAGGCAACACATCAGGGAAGTCTGGTATGTCAAAACCTATTCCAAAAGAGGGTTGGTCATTTTCTATGCCCAGTGAATGAATGTAAGCTTTGCCGATTTCAATTGGTTGGCTAAACACTTTGTTAAAAAATATAGTCCCGTCAAGATCGTTCCAGTGTTTCATTTTTTATCCTTGAATACGTAATGGTCTTTTGTTCCCGGAACGCTGCCGGTTCGCGGTGTATCAAATGGACGCAGATTGAAGTGAGCGCCTTGATTGCCCACTCCGTTTGGAGCGCCGAATTTATGCCCGGCTGAATGGTCTTGTATTAACACCTTGGATCCATCAGCCCTCGTATATTGGTAGACCCTCGTGTGAATAGGTTTTCCCGAGCTATCTAAAATTGCTTTTTCGTTTATGTCTGACATTTTCACAATGCTGTATTGTTTCTTTATGCCAGACCTCGGGGCGGTAATTACATCAGGTTGTTGTGCCATCGGTATATTGGCGTCTCTTTTTGCTTCGCGGAACGCTCCTTTACGAGATATATTAGGTACTTCAGGTTCAACAGGTATAGCGCAGGTTGGGTTTTTCTTTACTGAGCCAGTGCAGCTAGCATTTAGTCCAAGGGGATCCACCCAACCCGTAGGATTGGGCACGTACTGGTACGCGTTGATCCCGCCCGCCAACTTCACCGGGTCCGGCGTCAGAT
>NZ_SPKL01000011.1:0-17945 GCF_023127755.1 Pseudomonas sp. W2Aug9
AAACGATGCATCGCCGATGGTAGTGTGGGGTTTCCCCATGTGAGAGTAGGTCATCGTCAAGATTGAATTCCGAAACCCCTGTCTGCTAACGCAGACAGGGGTTTTGTCGTTTAAGGCTCTATGTCACACCCTCCCGCCTTCACCTACCGCCTGTCGGTTTCCTACGCAAAAAGAAGATGCTTCACACAAATTTCTAAGCTTTGCCGATGTTTGGCCGAAAGCCTGACGAGCCATGCGTGCACCGAAATAGAGCGACCGCATAGTCCGCCTATCCCGTTACATGGAATGTTCCACTCGGCACGCTCACCCCCCTTTGGCAAAAAGAAGTCGATGAAATGAATCTCAAGTTCAGTCATAAAATTCTGTTGGCCGCGTCAGGCGTCGTGGTTTTAGCCTTCGCGTTATTCACCCTGTACAACGACTACCTGCAACGCAGCACGATCAGGCAAAACCTGGCCTCGTCTATCCAGCAATCCGGCGAGCTTACCGCCAGCAGTGTGCAGAACTGGCTCAGTGGTCGCATCCTGGTCCTCGAGAACCTGGCGCAGAACGTTGCCCATCAAGGCAGTGCCGTCGATCTTCCTGGGTTGGTGGATCAGCCAGCGTTTACCTCCAACTTCCAGTTCACCTACGTGGGCCAAACCAATGGGGTATTCACACAACGCCCTGACGCGAAGATGCCTGAGGACTATGACCCTCGTCAGCGCCCTTGGTACAAGCAGGCGGTGGTAGCGGACAAAACAATGCTTACCCCGCCTTATATGGCGGCTGTAGGCGGTCAGATCGTGACAATTGCCATGCCGGTGAAAAAGAACGGCGAACTGTTGGGTGTTGTTGGGGGTGACCTTAGCCTGCAAACCCTGGTGAAGATCATCAACTCGGTAGACTTCGGCGGCATTGGCCATGCGTTTCTGGTCAGTGGTGATGGTCAGGTCATCGTGAGTCCTGACCAGGACCAGGTGATGAAAAATCTCAAGGACATCTACCCTGGCACCAACGTACGTATCGAGAAGCTTAACCAGGACGTTGTTCTCAATGGCCAGGATCGTATTCTTTCGTTCACGCCTATCAGCGGTTTGCCCGGCGCCGACTGGTACATCGGTCTATCCATTGATAAAGAAAAAGCCTACGCCCCGCTGGGCAAGTTCCGTACCTCGGCTTTGATTGCAATGTTGATCGCCGTTGTGGCCATTGCCGTGCTCTTGAGCCTGTTGATTCAGGTGTTGCTGCGTCCGCTGACAACCATGGGCGTCGCCATGCAGGACATCGCCCAAGGCGAAGGCGATTTGACCCGACGACTCGCAGTGACCAGCAAAGACGAATTCGGCGAAGTCGGCAGTGCATTCAATCAATTCGTCGAACGCATCCACGCCTCGATTTCCGAGGTGTCTTCGGCAACGCGTCAGGTGCATGATTTGTCCCAGCGCGTAATGGCATCGTCCAATGCTTCGATCATCGGTTCCGACGAACAGAGTGCGCGTACCAACAGCGTAGCTGCGGCCATCAACGAACTGGGCGCTGCCACCCAGGAAATCGCCCGCAATGCAGCAGATGCTTCGCAGCACGCCAGCGGTGCCAGCGAACAGGCTGACGATGGCCGCAAAGTGGTTGAGCAAACCATCCTGGCGATGTCGGAGCTGTCGCAGAAGATCAGTCTGTCCTGCACTCAGATCGAAACCCTTAACGCCAGTACCGACAACATCGGGCATATTCTGGATGTGATCAAAGGCATTTCCCAGCAGACCAACTTGCTCGCCCTCAATGCGGCAATTGAAGCCGCCCGTGCTGGCGAAGCCGGGCGTGGGTTCGCCGTAGTGGCAGATGAAGTGCGCAACCTGGCACACCGTACCCAAGAGTCGGCAGAGGAGATCCACAAGATGATCACTTCGTTGCAGGTGGGCTCGCGTGAAGCAGTGACCACCATGAATGCCAGCCAGACTTCCAGCGAAGAAAGCGTTGAAGTGGCTAACCAGGCGGGTGAGCGCCTGATCAGCGTTACGCAGCGTATCGTTGAGATTGATGGAATGAACCAGTCGGTTGCAGCTGCTACCGAAGAGCAGACCGCTGTCGTTGAAACCCTCAACGTCGACATCAACCAGATCAACCTGTTGAACCAGCAGGGTGTGGCTAACCTCAACGAGACGCTCAAAGACTGCGATGCACTGTCCCAGCAGGCCAGTCGATTGAAGCAATTGGTTGATAGCTTCAAGATCTGATCCTGTTTGCATCGGAGCGAGGCCTCTCGCTCCGAATGCTGATTGGCGCAGTAGTGTCGTCGGCAATTTCTGAAGCTGTTCAGAGGAAGCTGATGTCCCTGAGGTAATCACAGCCTTTGCGTAACAGCGCCGTGCTCTTTGCCGGATAGTCCATCCCCATTCTTTCCAGACCCCATCGGGCATTGTCGTAACGGATCATCGACGTATCGCCGATGTCTTCGTCCAGTTCGTCCAGGTAGAAACCCAGCACACCGAACAATGCGTTATCGCGGCCAACCGTTCGCAGCGCCTGCTGCCAGTCTTCAACGCTTACCCGGTCGAAGGCGTGCCCGGCCTGGCTGAATGCGTCGAGGTACTTATCCCAGCTCAAGGGCTGTGGGTTGTGCAGGTTGAATACGTTTCGCCCAAAGGCAAATTGGGCGCTGTGGAAGGCTATGAAGCTGGCCAGGAAATCCACCGGCATCAGATCGAAGTTCACCTCCAACCGGGGGACCAGCCCCAATTGCAGAGACCCCTTGAGCATCAGCATCAGGCGGTTCTTCTGCGGTTGGCAGACGCCGTTCTGGCTGTTGAAACTGATATTTCCCGGCCGATGAATATTGACCCAGGCCCCTTGTTCGACGGCCCTTCCCAACAATCGCTCAGCTACCCATTTCGAGAGGTTGTAGCCATTTTTCACATACAGTGGCTGCGCGCGCCCGGCGGTCGATTCAAGGACGTGCCCATCGGCGTCCACGCTGCTGCAGGCCGACAGCGTCGAGATGAAATTAAGGACCTTCTTACAGTGGGTCTCGCAGAGGCGCAGGCACTCAAACACCGGCTCGACGTTGTCCCTGGCGAGTGACGCATAGTCCAGTACATGATTGACCTGTGCGGCGTTATGCACCAGCACACCATAATGACGGGCAAGATAGTCATACACATTGCCGGCCAAGCCCAGGCGGGGTTCGCGCATGTCAGCGGCATACACCCGCACTCGGCTCAGGTCCAAATGTTCCAGGCGGTATTCCCGCAGTGCCTGGGTGAATCGCGCCGCCGCTGAATGCCCGGGCAGTTCCCGCACCAGACATGCTACTTCCAGCGCCCCGCCGGCCAGCAGCGCTTGGACGATATGTACCCCGACAAAACTGTTCGCCCCGGTGACGATCGCTTTGCGTGGGTCACCCATGTGGGTATCAGGCAGCACCTCGATCCCCAGCATTCTTGCTGCATCTTTTTCCATCCGGTGGGTAGGGGTATCAGGCAGCGCCCCGCCGTCCATCAGTGCGGCCAACGTGCGGATGGTCGGTGTCTCGAAAAAGGGGCTCAGACAGAAGCTACGGCCAAACTGCTCACGCAGGCGCAACAATAGGCTCGACAACAGGATAGAGTGGCCGCCGAGGTTGAAAAAACTGTCATCGATCGAAAGTTCGCCTGCGGATAAGGCCAACAACTCTGCCCATAAGTCCACCAACTGTTCCTGCAGAGGTGTTTGTACAGGGCTGCGAGTCGCCCCGGCGAGCGTGGATATTGGCAGGGCCAATAATGCCTTCCGATCGACCTTGCCGTTACTCGTACCGGGCATACAGGCCAACTCGCTCCAGGCGGCCGGCTGCATATGTACAGGCAACCACTGCCGGGCATGTTCCTTCAGGCTCTGCAGCGTAGCGCCGGGTTCGGGCTGGGCGGCAAAACCTATGACTCTGTGCGTCGGATCGATCACCACTGCCACTTGGCGAAACAATCGACTGTTGCGCAGGCACTGCTCAATCTCCTGAGGCTCGACTCTAAAGCCACGGATCTTGACTTGATCATCCCGACGCCCGCCGAGCTCGATGCCATCTTGCGTCCATTTCGCCAAATCGCCGCTGCGGTAAGCCTTGAGAACCTGTCCATTCGGCAGCCTCAGCGTAACGAATGGACTGTCGGGTTGCGGCGGTGCATTCCAATAGCCGAGGCTGACGCCTGGACCGGCAATGTACAAATCGCCCGTGACCTGTTCATCCACCGGTTGCAGGTTTTCATCGAGGATTAACACCTGGCTGTTGGCGATGGGGTAGCCGATGTTGCGATGGCTATCACCTTGTTGGAATACCCGGTGTGTTGCCAACACCGTGGTCTCGGTGGGCCCATAAAAGTTATGCAACTGACATTGCCCCGCCAGTTGTTCGATCACATAGGGCTCGCAGAAATCGCCGCCGGTAAGCAAGTGAGTAAGGCCCAGTGGCTTATCCAGCGGCAGAATGCTGAGCAGCACCGGTGGCAGAAATCCATGACTGACGCGTTGCTGGCGAATCAGCTCTACCAGTTGGTGAGGGTCGTGACGTTGATCTGCGCTGGGGACAATCAATTCAGCGCCGGCGATCAAGGCCGGGAAAATATCGATCAATGACGAGTCGAAGCCCAGTGGCGAAAACTGCAGGACGCGACTGTGTTGATCCAACCCCACACAGGTTGTGAGCCACGCGCTGAAATGCGCCAGATTGTAGTGGCTCAGGAGTACACACTTGGGCTGGCCGGTGGTCCCCGACGTGAACAAGGCCATGCAAGGCTCGTCGGCAAGGGGGTGATGGTGCATCAGCGGTTGTGTCGCGTCGACGTCGTGCACAGCGATTTGGCTGACATCAAGGGACGCGAAGCCATCTCGCAAAGGATGCTGACCGTTATCCAGCAGCACACAGGCCTGGAGGCTTTCCAACATGCTGTGCTGACGTTGCACCGGATGATCCGGAGCCAACGGCAAATACACACAGCCGCAACCCAATACCGCAAGAATACTTGCATACAGCTCGGTGGATTTTTCCAGGCACACGCCGATCACCGGTGGTGCCTGCACGCCTGCCAGCAAAGGAAGCAGGCGTTGCTGGATCGCTATGGCATGGCGATGAAGTTGCTGATAAGTCAGCATGTCCCCCGCGATATTCAACGCTGTTCGATTCGCGAAGGTCTCAAGACTGGCCTGCAGCGCTTCAATCATGGGCATCTGGGCTGCCCGCAGTAAAGCCGGGTCTGTCGTGCGGTTGAACCGGTGCATGAATGCCACTGCTTCCAGCCCTTGCAGGCCCTGTTCGGGCCAGTCGTTAGCGGTAGCGGCTATAGAGAAATAACCTGGATCCCTTGAAAAACCACAGACCAACCAAGCTGCCCACTCCACCAATGCGTTCGTTGCCTGCTGGTGTAATCGCTGGCCGTTGCCGCTGGGTTCCTCGGCGACGCCCTGCACAGCCAACAGGCGGCGCTCGCGGTCATAGCAGCGCAACTGCAGCGAGGGCAGCCCGTGCTCGGATAACGGGCCGATACCCACGCGCAGGCTTATCCATGGCACGTCGGTTGGCAATGGCGGCAGTGGCTGCCCCCCATCTTCAATTATCAGGTCGACGGACCCTGCTCCTGCGATATGCCCGTATTGCTCCAGCACTTTCTTGAGCTCGTCCAGGGCTTTGCTGGAGGCACTCCACGCGATCTTTAAACGCCGCATGCCAACCTCCCTGGTACCGGCAGGTAGGCGCTCAGTGCCTGGGCGACGCTGGGCGTTTGCAGTACACCGCTTTGGCGCAGCAACCCCATGATATTGGCCACCAGTGGATGTTGGTGGGTGATGGGAAAATCCAGCGCATGGATTTCATGACGTAGCGCAAGACGAGTATCGGCACTGATGTCCAGGTGTTCGATCAGTTGCAGGTCGAAGTCTTGTTGTAGATCGTTGGTCAGGTAGCGCGCCAGGAAAACAGGCAGCGCTTGAGCGATGCTGTCGCGATCTTGCGGGGTTGCCGACTGCCAGTAAATACGCACCAACTGAGCCCAGAACCGCGCATGACGGCCCTCATCGAACAGGTGATCGGCCATCAGGCCGCGCACAGACGATTTGACGCTGGCGTCTTTTGAGAAAGCTGCCACATCATGGGTAACGGTGTTTTCAGCAATAGCCACGGCGATTAGTTCAACGGCATCGTGCAAGTGCGCCGGCACCTTTGCCTGCGCTGTCGGTAGCGCGCAGCTCAATTCAATTTGCCCGGGTAGATTGAGCGGTTCGATCCCGGTCATTTCCACGGCTTGCTGAAGAAAATCCAGCGCGACCAACGCGTGGTAATCCTCGTCCACAACGACAGTCATCGCGTCGTAGCGGCAAGCGAGTGGGAAGGGCAGGGAGAAGCGGTTTTTCGCGATGCTGCGAGCGGTCTTGTCGACGATTTCGGTTTCGAAGATCACCACATCATTGACGAATTTATAGAAGCTTTGCGTCAGCACGAAGTCGCGCCACTGCGGGCAGTGTTCAAGGAAAGTTGCACTCAGTACCAGCGGTTGGCGGCACAGGGGAAAGATGAGTTTGCCGTCATTTTCCAGTACGCGTCGGGGGCGCGTTCGGATGGTAGCGCGACGCTCCCAATCATCGGCAAAGGATTGGTAATTGACGGCGTTCATGGGCGAACCTCTTGCAGCGAGGCCAGTACACTGTCCCAGAACATAATACGGCGCTCCACGGCGCCAAGGGCGGTGCTATCGGCTTGTTTCTGGCGAAGCGGATCTGTGCCGATCAAGCGCTGGAGCAACTGTTCTGCCGCTGGCCCATGGTCGTGGCTGTCCACTTCGATATGGCGGTTGAGGTAGTGGAAGAAGGTAGGCGTTTCACGCTCAATGAACGCGTTGCTGTGCATCAAGCCTTCAAACATCGAGGGAATGACGCTCTCGCGTCCATGCAGGAAGGCCGCCGCCACACAGTGGGTGGGCGCACTGAGCGCGATTTGCAATGTGCTGTCGACAAATTGCACCACGCCACGGGGCGCATCGATCATCTGCAAAGCCGCGCTGACCTCCACGCCCTGATGCTGCAGATCAATGAGCCGTGTGATGGCGGCGGTGTTGGCGCCTACCTCTGTCATGGCGTCCAGGTAAAGCTCGAAATGACTGCAATGGCCGCCTGTTGGATGCTCATCCGATTCCTCGCCCAGCACAATTTCATTGATCAAGCGGGCAGCGTGGGGGTCTGCGGGAGGGAGCCAAGGGATCTGAGTGCACGTCAGGTCTTGTTGCAGGCGCTTGGTCAGAGTCATGAAGTCCCAAACGGCGAACACATGGTGCTCCATAAAGTGTCGTAACTTGGCGAGTGAGGTTATTTCTATAAATAACGGATGGCCGAAAAGTTTTTGTTTTCTTTGTTCGATAAAATGTTGATGCATGGTTGACGCCTATAAGTTGTTGCGAGTGCTCTAAAAGCAGTGTTGGATTTTTTTAGTTGTGTTGGAGATGTAACGTTTAGTCAAGGCCGCGCAGGTAGCGCAACCTTGATAGAGTTGTGCCCAGCGAATGAAGGGGTGCGGTTGGTCGGGCGAAGATAATAAGCTGATTAAACGTTAGGGAAGGATTATAAAAGTATTAGATGTTTTGTCCGCAAGCTGTTGCAGGAGTAACGGGCTGTTGAAGTGTGGGAGAGTTCCTCGGCGTTAGTGGTTTTGTAAATTTTACTGCCTGTCATTATGGTAACTTTCCTGATGGAAAGTTACCCCGCATAGTGTAATGGTCAGCGAATAACGAAGGCCCTATTGCGCGAATTTTTTGTTGGCGCTTTCGAGACCCTTGAGGTAGTTAGCGATCACTTCCATACCCCGCATCAAGTGATTACGCAGCGTCAGAATGCTCTCGTCGATCTTCTTCTGCGCCACCAGGCTCAACAGTTCACGGTGATCCTCCTGAGACGTTTCGCCCAATCCCATCGCTTCAAGATTGAAGCGCAGAAAGCGTTCCTCTTCATTCAGCCCGTGCTCCACCAGATCGAGCAGTCGCTGATTGGGTGCCTTACCGTACAAGACCATGTGAAACAGGCGATTGAGGCGGCCAATCTCTCTGTAGTCTTTCTCACATTCCAGCGCATTGATACAGGCCTCGGCCTCGGCAAGATCGGCGTCACTGAGCAATGGGATCGACAGGCGCAGGGCTTCAGATTCGAGCAACATGCGCAGTGCATAAGTCTCAGCCGAATTGTCCTCGATCAACGGCGCCACCACGGCGCCCTTGTGGGTCACAACATGCAGCAGCGATTGCGCCTCCAGTTGGCGCAAGGCTTCGCGCACGGGCATACGGCTGACGCCGAACAGACTCGCCAGTTCCTGCTGGCGCATCGCGGTGCCACAGGGTAATCGCCCATCGAGGATGGCGTTGCGCAACGTTTCTTCAATGACGGCGCGAGCAAGATGGGCGGGAATAGGCCCGCTTATTTTGATGCTGCTTAAAGGGTTCGGCTTCTGCGTCACGGTTACGCTATCCTCCTTTCTTGAATAATAGTGTGGTCAATTGGATCCAATGCACACTAAAGACGGCCCAAGCGCTTGTCAAACAGCCAAAGTTTCCGTTTGTAAGGGCTTACACAGCATACTTTGTGTCTCCCACAAGGGGCGGTTATAAACTCGGTCCTCCTATGAATGATTGCACTGTGCCATTGTTTTTTGTAGGGCCAGGCTTCACCATTCCTCGAAATTCCGTCTCTTTCATGGACAGAGCGCCTTGGCGGTAAGTTTTATTCCCTATCGAGTTCTTTGCTGGCTGTTATCAGCAATTCTGTTGGCCGGCTTGATGCTTGGCGGGCTGCGTGCCGATTGGGATTTCTCTCAGATCAGCCGCAAGGCTACCGCCGTGTACGGGCCGCTCGGCGAAGGGCAGCAGCGTATCGACGCCTGGCAGCGGCTATTGGCGAGCCAAAAACAGGTCAGCGAGCCGGAGCAGCTCAAGGTCGTGAATTTGTTCTTCAACAAGCAAATGACCTACGTGGAAGACATCGACCTCTGGCACGCTGTCGATTATTGGGAGACGCCCGTCGAGGCCCTTTGGAAGGGGGCCGGTGACTGTGAAGACTACGCGATCGCAAAGTATTTCAGTTTGCGTCATCTGGGTGTGTCCAGCGACAAATTACGCATTACCTACGTCAAGGCTTTACGGCAGAATCGCGCGCACATGGTTCTGACCTATTATTCGACGCCTGACGCAATCCCGCTGGTGCTCGACAGCCTGATGGACGAAATCCTGCCGGCTACCCGCCGCACCGATTTGGTCCCGGTGTATTCATTCAACGCCGAGGGCTTGTACTTGCCCGGCGCCAAGGGCAACAAGAAAGTCGGTGATACCAAACGCTTGTCGCGCTGGCAGGATGTGTTGAGAAAAATGCGTGCGGAAGGCTTCCCAGCCGAGCCTGCCAACTAGGAGTAACTGATCGGATGTCTCTGTTCAAACAACTATTGATCGCAATCTGTCTGTTCCTGGTGGTCGCCTTCAGCGGCAGTTTCATGGTCAGCCTGGAAAGCTCGCGCACCCAATACGTCAACCAGCTGCGTTCCCATGCCCAGGATGCCGCGACGGCATTGGCGCTGTCGTTGACCCCCAATATCGACGATCCGGCCATGGTGGAGCTGCTGGTCAGCTCGATCTTCGACAGCGGCTACTACGCCAGCATCCGTGTGGTGGACCTGGCGACGGATAAAACCATCGTCGAGCGCAGCGGCATTCCTGATAACAACGGCGTGCCCAACTGGTTCGTAAAGTTGATCGGCCTGGAGCCGGCAGGTGGCGATGCGCTGGTTAGCCGTGGCTGGGAGCAGGCGGCGCGAGTCGAAGTGGTCAGCCATCCAATGTTCGCCCTGGCCAAGCTCTGGCAAAGCGCCTTGGGCAGCCTGGGCTGGCTACTGCTGTGCGGTGCGGTCAGTGTGGTGCTCGGTGGGCTGTTGCTGCGCCGGCAATTGAAGCCGTTGGACTACATGGTCAAACAGTCCCACGCGATTGCCCGCCGAGAATTCCTCAGCCTGCCCGACCTGCCTCGCACGCCGGAACTGCGGCGAGTGGTGCAAGCCATGAACCAGATGGTGGAAAAGCTCAAGGCGTTGTTCCAGGAACAGGCCGAACGCAGCGAAAAACTGCGCACCGAGTCCTATCAGGACAACCTCACCGGCCTCGCTAACCGGCGTTATTTCGAAATGCAGCTCAACGCCCGTGTCAGTAACCCGGAAGACACCAACTCCGGTTACTTGCTGCTGCTGCGGGTCAAGGACCTTGCCGGCCTCAACCAACGCCTGGGCGGCCAGCGCACCGACCAATTGCTGCAAGCGGTCGGCCAACAACTGCTGCGTCAGTGCGAGCCGTACCCGGAAACCCATAACCTCGTTACCCGTATCCGCGGCGGCGAGTTCGCTGTGCTGGCACCGGGATTGATGCGTGAAGAAGCGCTGCAATTGGCGCAGAACCTGGAGAGCACCTTGCTCAGCTTGCAGGCGACCGGCGCCAGCGATGTGATGCCGGTGGCCTATATCGGCCTGGCACCGTTCAGCCATGGCGATGCGCCCCAAGCACTGCTGACCCTCGCCGATCAGGCGCTGGCCCAGGCCGAAGCGCAGGGCGATACCAGTTGGGTGTGCCTGGACAGCAGCGCCGCCGCCAGCGTCGGTGACGATCACCATGCCTGGCACACGTTGTTGGACCGGGCCCTGACCCAGCAGCGCTTCCAGCTGTACTTCCAGCCGGTCGTCGCCAGCCAGGACCCACAATTGGTCTTGCATTACAAAGTACTGTCGCGCCTGCAGGACGAGGAAGGCCACACGATACCGGCCGGGCGCTTTCTGCCGTGGCTCGAGCGCTTCGGCTGGTCGGCCCGCCTGGACCGTTTGATGCTGGAACAAGTCCTCAAGCAGATGGCCAGCCACAACCATAACCTGGCGCTGAACCTCTCGGCCGCAACGTTCCAGGATACCCAGGCCCTGAATCGGATTTATGACCTGCTGCGCCAGCACAGCAACCTGGGCTCACGCCTCACCCTGGAGATTGGTGAAGAGCAACTCCCCGAGCAGCCGGTGCTGGAACAGATGACCCACCGCCTGCGCGAGCTGGGTTTTTCCCTCAGCCTGCAGCGTTTTGGTGGGCGGTTCAGCATGATCGGCAACCTGGCACGCCTGGGCCTGGCCTACCTGAAGATCGATGGCAGCTACATTCGCGACATCGACCAGGAAAGTGACAAGCGTCTGTTTATCGAAGCCATCCAGCGCGCAGCCCACAGCATCGATCTGCCGTTGATTGCCGAACGTGTGGAGACCGAGGGCGAGCTGAAGGTCATTCGCGAGATGGGGATTTTTGGTGTGCAGGGCCAGCTGTTTGGCGAGCCTGCGCCCTGGAAATCACACTGACATCAGGACATTCAAATGTGGGAGGGCGCTTGCCCCCTCCCACATTTGAATAAAGGTTCGGCGCCAGGGCTCAGATCAGTCCTTTCTCGTCATCATCAATCAACTGGCTCAACCCACCCAAGGCTTCCCGCGCGTGGTTACGGTCCATCAACTTGGCCTGTGCCGCCGGCGGCAGGTCGGTCACGCTGATGACGCCTTTGCGGGTCAGCACCTGGATCAAGTCATCCAGCACCCGGATCATCTCCAGGTCGCTCTGCTTGAGTTGGGCCAGGCTGGTTTCCACCACTTCGTTGGCGTACCAGGCCTGGATCTCATGGTGATCGGCCGGCAGGGTTTCGGTGGACTCGGTAAAGGCGGCCGCCTCTACGCGAATCAGCGCGCCCAGTGCATCACGTTGCACGTAAAACATAAGAACCCCTCGAATATGAGCCACATGCGTTCAACAGCATAGGTCAACGCTGCGTGTATGGGCGTGAGTATGCGACGCACCGTCCGCCAGGGCCAGCGGCCCATAAGGCAAAAAAATCGGCCGCCTGGGAAGGCGGCCGATCCATTGCATCTTAGCTATGGTCGATCTTGATGGTAGGGTCGGCGCCAGTGATCAGCGAGTTGATGCTGACATGGGACCAATCATTGCCTTCCAGCTTGATGGTCACATCGGCATTGGCCAGGCCACCGGCAGCGTTGAGCTTGCCTTCGCTGCTGACTTGCAGGGTCGACACGCCATCTACCGTGGTGATCTTCAGGTAGTTGTCGATGGTGCTGTCAGTCTCACCTTTCAACAAATCACGCAGATCAATGCGGTCGCCTTCCGAGGCCTTGAAGTCCTTGATCACATCGTTGCCGATGTCACCCGCCTTCCACACAAAGGTGTCGGCACCTGAACCACCAATCAAGATGTCGTTGCCCTGGCCGCCGATCAGCGTGTCGTTGCCCGTGCCGCCCAGCAGGATGTCATTGCCTTTGCCGCCGTCCAGCAGGTCATTGCCGCCCTGGCCGAACAGGATGTCATCGCCAGCGCCGCCCAGCAGCGTGTCGTTGGCGTCCTTGGCGCCGGAGACGTCGAAGTCCACGTAGTGCTCGGTAACGTACTGGTGAACGTTAGAGGCGGTCACCGAAGAGACGGTCACGCCGGTCTTCTGCGCCACAAATGCCTGCAGTGCGTTGTAGCCTTCACCGTTGATCCCGCTGAAGCTCACCAGGTCGCCGAACAGGATGTCGTTGCCGTCGCCACCGTTGACGGTGTCGGCGCCAGGCAACGTCGCCTCGGTGTGGCCTAGGATCGCATTGGCCAGGTCCTTCGGATCAATGTTGGCTTGCGGCTTGCCATCGCTGTCGTACGGAGCCAGCTGGTTCAAGCTGACCCCGCTGTTGAGGCCGATGGCTTCTACACCACCTGTGGACAGGCCTTTGAGCAGGGCGAACGCGCTATTGGAGTTGAGGGTGGTGGAGTAGTCCGTTTCGTACCCGAGGCCACCTTGTACCGATATTTCATAGGTGCCATCGCCTTGGGCATGGATTGTTCCCGGGTTGGACTGCCCCCAGCCCCACCAGTTGTTGGTCCACAGGGTCACCTTGCCGGCAGAGCTGATGTCAATGAAGTGACTCGAATCGATGTTGATCCTGGTAGCGGTACCCAACGTGTAGTTGTTCACGTTGACGACATCATCGAGCCTGACGTTGCCGTACAAGTACGGGTTAGTCTGCTCGGCCGCCTGGTAAAACGTCGGCTGACCATCGGTGATGAAGTACGTTGTGTTGATTGCGTCTGTGTTGCCAGTCGCCTGGGCACTTTTGAAGAAGTTGGAAGCGGCCTTGAACACGTCTTCGTAGTTGGTCCCGCCGGTAGATACCATGGAATCCAGGACTTTCTGCAGCGAATCCAGCGCACCTGGGTCTTTCAGGTTGACTGTCACCGTGCGATTGACCTGGTCACTGAAGTCCGCCAGGAAGATGTTCACGGTGCCAGAGGTACTGGAGCCGATACTGCTTTTCAGCGAGTTGAACGTGGTGGTCAGCGAGGCTTTCGCCGCTGCTATCGAGCTCGCGCCCATACTGCCCGACGTATCGATCATGAACGCGATGTTGTAGTTCTTGCCCTGCACCACGTTCAAGCCGGCGACGTCGGCCACGACGATGTCGTTGCCATCGCTGCCATTGATGGTGTCGCTGCCCGAAGTGCCGGTTACCGGGTTGTAGGTTGCCGGGTGCACCGTGACTGGCAATTGCGCGGTGGTAGTCGCCGAACCACCAATGCTTTCGGTGGAGGTCGAGGTGACCGTCAGGTTGAACTGGCCGCTGTAGTAGGTCGGCGGCTTGATGCTCAGCGTGTTCAGGTCCCAGCCGGTGACGTTGACTTCACCCACGGTCTTACTTGCGGTAAAGGTGTGGCCCGACGCGTCGGTGAGTACCGAACCTGCCGGAATGCCACTGACCTTCACGCTCAAGGTTTCCGAGCCGTCGGTATCGGTCAGCGCGGTGGTGACCTTGGACAGTTTGACCGTCCCGTTTTCCTGGCCTTCGTTGAGCTTGTAGCCCACATAGTAGCCGTCACCGTTGCTGCCATGCAGGTCGGACACGGTGACGCCGGCGTTGGTCAGGTCGGTAAGGCCGGTGTACAACGGCACGGTGCTGGTGCTCAGGTTCTGCACCGCCCCGCCGTTGATCGACAGGTTGACGTCAAAGCTGCCAGGCCCGGCTTGGTTGGCCTGGTAGATCTCAAGGCTGTAGTAACCGGTGGTGGTTGGCGTGAACGAGCCGCTGAACCTGCCGCTGTTGGTGCCCCATGTTCCGCTGGCAACGTCTTTACCGCCAACGTTGACCACAACACTGTCATCGGCGATGCCGCTGAAGGTGTAGCTCTTGCCTGCTTCCATATAGATCAGGCCGGAAATCTTGGAACCGGAGCCGGCGTTGACGTTGTCGACGGACTCGACATTGGTCACGACAGAGGTGTTGTTCGGCGTGCCCGCGTTATCGATGGCTTTTTTCAGCACGTCCGGTGCAGCGCCGTTGCCGTTGTTGCCGAGGCCGGCAATGCTGTTCCAGCCCTGTTTGACCAGGCCGGTGGAGGCAACGTTGTTGTCTGCCACGCTCAGGGTCGGCGCGTCGGCTATCGGCGTGATATCGACTTTCACCGTGGCGCTGGTGCCCAGGTCCTTGCCATCGGTTGGCTGGAACTTGAACTGTGCGTAGTCCGCTTGCTTGTTGCCCACACCGGTGCCGCCGTAACCATCGGCACCGGATTCGTTGGCGTTAGGCATAAAGCGCAACTGGCCACCGTCAATCTGGGCCTTGGTGAAGGTCTGGCCGTTGGCCACGTTGGTCCAGGTGCTGCCATCCGCTGCCAGGAACTGCAATTTGCCGGCGACTGGCAGCTCGGTGATTTTCACCCCCAGGCTGGCTTGCGGCGAGTCCACATCGGTCACGCCGAAGTTGGCCCAGGTCAGGGCCAGCGCGGTGTCTTCAGTGCCGGTTACGGCACCGCCAGTCGCCACCGGCGCATCATTGACCGCCACCACGTTGACGGTGGTGGTGGCAACGTTGGAGTAGTTGCCGCCATCGGTCACGCTCACGGTAATGGTGCGTGGCGTGGTGCTTGGGTCGTGGCTGTTGTTGGTGAACGTGATGTTCTTGATCTGCTGCATGTAGTCGGCCAGCGACGCCGTGCCGGTCAGGGTCAAGGTGATTTTACCGGTCACAGGGTCGGTGGTCGGGGTCACGTTGATGCCTGTCACGCCGCTGAAGTTCAGCGAGTCGCCTGGCTGGCTGTTGGTCAATACCACGGTGGCGCCGGTCAGTTGGGTGCTGTCCGGGTCGGTGATCTTGATGTCAGTGTCAGCAATTGACACACCGGTGCCGCCTTCGGTGAAGGTGGTCTTGAAGTCCGCACCGCTGGCGCCGCTGGAGTTGTTGGCATCCAGGTCGATGACCGGCGGCGCATCATTGTCGATGATGTTGGTGGTAACACTGCCATTGCCGACCACCAGGTTTTCGAAGTTGCCGCCAGTGGTCTTGTCGATGGTGATGACGATATTTTCCGTCGGCTCGGTGATCTTGTCGTCGAGCGTGCGGATATCAAACGGTACGCTGGTGGCACCGGCCGGGATCTTCACGGTGTACACGCCATTGAAGTCTGAACCGTCGGTAGCGGTGCCGCTGTACTTGAGCGTCACGGTCACGTCGGTTTGCGGCGGGTTGCTCAGGGACAGCGTGTAGTGCGCCGTACCGCCTTCAGTCACCGACGCATCGCCGGTAATGCTGATGGTGGTGTTGCTGACCACATCGGTCACTTTGGTGACCACGGTGCTGCCGTCGACGATCAAGTGTTCGTACTTGTCGCCACCGCTGACCACACCCGTGATTTTGGTGGTGACGTCATTGGCGCCAACATACGCATCGTTAGGTGCGGTGGCGGTGGTGAAGCTGGTGGACTTGCCATTACCGATGGTAATGGTCGAGCCGTTATCCAGCTTGACGACCAGGTCTGAGCCAACGTTGTTCACCGCCACGCCGTTCTTGTCGACCAGGGACGCGGTGTACACGATCTGCCCGCCTTCGCTGACAGAACCAGTGGCTTTGAGCACCACAGTCACGTCGTCGATGGTGTCGTTGATGGTAGTCGTGGCGCCGCCCGGCGTGATGCTCACACCTTCGAAGTTGCCGCCGGTAGTGCCGGTGATGTTGACGGTCTGGGTGCTCTTGTCGATGAACACATCATCAGTCGGCGCAGGGACGGTCACCGTGCCCACGGTCGCGCCTTGCTTGATGGTGATGCTCGAACCGTTATCGAGCTGGACCACCATGTCGCTGCCGGCCTTGTTGCTCAAAGTGGCGGTGTAAGTGATCTGGCCGCCCTCGTTGACAGCCGTCGGGGCGGTCAGGGTGACGGTGGTCAGGTCGGTGGTGCCCGGCGTGTCGGTGACGGTGGTATTTACTGCGGTAGTGCCAGGGACCAGGTTTTCGAAATGCTCGCCGCCGGTCACGCCTTTGATCGCGGTTGTGACGGTCTGGTCGCCTTTGTAGACATCGTTAGGCGCGATGGTGGTGATGGAGCCGCTCGACTGATTCACGCCGATGGTGATGGTCTTGCCGTTATCGAGGGTAACGGTGAGCGGACTGGTGATGTTGGTCACCGGCGCGCCGTTTTTATCCACGAGGCTGGCGGTGTAGACGATATTGCCGCCTTCTCCAACAGTGGTGGTGGCGGACAGGACCACATCGACCTTGTCGATGGTGTCGTTGATGGTGGTGGTTGCGCCGTTGCCTGCGACTTCGAGTTTTTCGAAGTTGCCGCCGGTGGTCTCGGTGATCTTGACGGTCTGGGTGCTCTTATCGATGAACACGTCATCGGTAGGAGCAGGCACAGTCACGGTGCCGACGGTTTCGCCGGCCTTGATGATGATCGACGAGCCGTTATCCAACTTCAGTGTGACGTCGGTACCGGCCTTATTACTCAAGGTCGCGGTGTAGGTGATCTGGCCACCTTCATTAACGACACTTGGGGCAGTCAGCGTGACAGTCGTTGTGTTGTCGGTGCCCGGGGTGTCGGTAACGGTGGTGTTCACTGCAGTAGTGCCCGGTACCAGGTTCTCGAAATGCTCGCCACCGGTCACACCCTTGATAGCGGTGGTGACGGTCTGATCGCCTTTGTACACATCATCAGGAGCAATAACCGAAACGCTACCGCTCGATTGGTTTACACCGATGGTGATGGTTTTGCCGTTATCCAGGGTGACAGTCAGCGGATTGGTGATGTTAGTCACCGGCGCGCCGTTCTTACCCACAAGGCTGGCGGTGTAGACGATATTGCCGCCTTCGCCCACGGTGGTGGTGGCCGTCAGAACCACATCGACTTTGTCGATGGTGTCGTTGATCGTAGTGGTGGCGCCGTTGCCCGCAACTTCCAACTTCTCGAAGTTGCCACCCGTGGTCTCGGTGATTTGAACGGTCTGCGTGCTCTTGTCGATGAACACGTCATCGGTAGGCGCAGGCACGGTCACAGTGCCGACGGTGTCGCCCGCTTTGATGGTGATCAACGAGCCGTTGTCGAGTTTCAACGTGACGTCGGTACCGGCCTTGTTGCTCAAAGTTGCGGTATAGGTGATTTGGCCACCTTCGTTAACGGCACTCGGCGCTGTCAGGGTGACAGTAGTCGTGTTGTCGGTACCCGGTGTGTCCGTCACGGTGGTGTTCACCGCGGTAGTACCCGGCACCAGATTTTCAAAGTGCTCGCCGCCAGTCACGCCTTTGATGGCGGTGGTGACGGTTTGATCGCCCTTGTACACGTCATCAGGAGCAATAACCGAAACGCTACCGCCCGACTGATTCACACCGATGGTGATGGTTTCGCCATTGTCCAAAGTGACGGTCAGCGGGTTGGTGATGTTGGTCACCGGGGCGCCGTTTTTATCCACCAGGCTGGCGGTGTAGACGATATTGCCGCCTTCGCCCACGGTAGTCGTGGCGGTCAGTACAACATCGACCTTATCGATGGTGTCGTTGATGGTGGTGGTCGCACCGTTGCCTGCAACTTCCAGTTTTTCGAAGTTGCCGCCGGAAGCGTCGGTGATCTTGACCGTCTGCGTGCTCT
>NZ_SPKL01000012.1:0-1259 GCF_023127755.1 Pseudomonas sp. W2Aug9
TGTACGGACCGGACACATGGTTGACGGGTGTGCGGGGACATGGTGGACACTTTTCGGCGAGCCAACTTCGCCGGAAAGCCATCATGCCTTGGAACACGAGAGATACCATGAGCCTGAAAGAAGAGTTCGTTGCCTTAGCACGGCAGCCCGGCAGTAATAAAAGAGAACTGAGTCGACGCTTCGGCATCAGCCCGCAAACGGCCTATAAATGGCTCAAACGATACGAGATGCAAGGGCAGTCGGGGCTGCAAGAAAAGTCCCGAAAACCAGCTACCAGTCCCAAACTGACCAATGCGGCCCTGGAGGCGGAGGTCGTAGCGCTCAGGCAGGAACATCCGGCCTGGGGCGGACGCACAATCAGCAGCATCTTGAAAAAGCAAATTGCTCCCAGCACAGTAACTAACGTGCTGCACCGACACGACCTGATTCAGCCCGTTCAGAAGGAACAGGAAGCAAAGCTGAGATTTGAACACGATGCGCCTAACGACCTTTGGCAGATGGACTTCAAAGGGCATTTCGCAACTCAAGAAGGTCGATGCCATCCCCTGACCTTGTTGGATGATCACTCGCGATTCAATTTAGCTATTCAGGCGTGTGATAACGAACGCGGGGGCACAGTGAAGGAGAAGATGATTGAGGTATTCCAACGCTTCGGATTGCCCGCTCGTATCAATGTTGATAACGGTCCTCCATGGGGATCGCCGCGCAACCCCGGTGAAATCACAGAGTTAAGTATCTGGTTGATTAGCTTGGGAATCCGGATCAGTTTCAGTCGCCCCTATCACCCTCAAACCAACGGAAAGATCGAGCGCTTTCATCGATCACTCAAGGCAGAGGTGCTTAATGGACGGCAATTTTCCACGATCAAGGAGGCTCAAAGCGCATTTGATCAGTGGCGTGAGGTTTATAACCTGCAGCGTCCTCATCAAGCACTGGACTACGAGGTGCCCATGGACCGGTATCGGTCCAGCCCTTGGGCTTACCCGCAGCAGTTATCACCCTTCGAGTACGGGCCGGATGATGTGTCGATCAAGGCGTATCACAGCCGATTTCGTTTTCAGAAACGCTATTTCAGCATCGCCAAGGGCCTGAATGGTCATCACATCGGAATACGACCTAACCCTGAAAAAGACGGTCTCTTTGATGTTTACTTCTGCCATCACTTTCTAAGAACGATCGACCTGAGCAAACCTGACTATGGCCCATAATGTGTCAACCATGTCCCCGCACATGTGTCCACCATGTGTCCGGTCTATACA
>NZ_SPKL01000013.1:0-253406 GCF_023127755.1 Pseudomonas sp. W2Aug9
CGTGCAACGCGGCGCGGTGGGCGCAGGCCAACCCCGCCGGCCCGGCGCCGACCACGGCGATGCGCTTACCGGTGGGCGCGGCGCGCTGGAACGGGTGTTCGCTGAAGTGCGCGTTGTCGATGGCGTAGCGTTGTAACAAACCGATCAGCACCGGCGCGCATTCTTGGGCGTTGTTACGCACGCAGGCTTGCTGGCACAGGATCTCCGTGGGGCAAACCCGAGCGCAACTGCCGCCGAGGATGTTGGCCGAGAGGATTTTCTGCGCAGCGCCTTGCACGTTCTCGGTGTGGATATTGCGGATGAACGACGGGATGTCGATCTCGCTGGGGCATGCGTTCACGCACGGCGCGTCGTAACAGTACAGGCAGCGCGAGGCTTCCAGATGCGCTTGCCGGGCGTTGAGCGGCGGTGCCAGGTCGCTGAACTGGCTGGCGAGGGTGGCCGCGTCATCGCGGGGGTGGGGAAGGTGGGTCAGGGTCTGGATCACGGTATTGGCCTCACGGTTATTGAGGTGCTGCCTCTGATGGGCATTGGTTTTTGTGTTGATTGTTCGGGCCTCATCGGGAGCAAGTCGAATCGTCGCACCGCCCCTCCCACATTGGAATGCGTTCCACTGTGGGAGGGGGCTTGCTCCCGATAGCGGGTTCAGCGGTTCACAGCCACTGGTTTGGAAAGCGCTGCCCGCTTGCTCAACTGCTCGAACACCGACGGATACGCCGGCCGCTCCACATAGCGCCCGGCACCCCGTTCTGCGCGCAGGTCGCCATCGGCCCAGACCAGCTTGCCCTGGCTGATGGTGTGGCTCGGCACGCCGCGCACGGTCTTGCCTTCGAAGATGTTGAAGTCGACCTGCTGGTGGTGGGTCTTGGCCGAAATGGTTCGCGTGCCTTCAGGGTCCCAGAGCACCAGGTCGGCATCCGCCCCGACGCGAATCGCGCCTTTACGGGGGTAGAGGTTGAAGATTTTCGCCGTGTTGGTGGAGGTCAGCGCAACGAACGCCTGCATCGACAGGCGCCCCGTGTTGACGCCTTCGTGCCACAGCAGCGCCATGCGGTCTTCGATACCGGCGGTGCCGTTGGGGATCTTGCTGAAGTCGTCACGCCCGGCGGCTTTTTGCTCGGCGCAGAAGCAGCAGTGGTCAGTCGCGGTGGTGTGCAGGTTGCCCGATTGCAGGCCGTGCCACAGGGCCTCCTGATGCCCGCGCGGACGGAACGGTGGGCTCATGACATAGCCGGCGGCGGTCTGCCAATCCGGGTGCTGGTAGACGCTGTCGTCCAGCAGCAAGTGGCCGGCGAGTACTTCACCGTACACCGCCTGGCCCTTGCCCCGAGCGTAGGTGATTTCATCCAGCGCCTCTTTGGTCGACACATGTACCAGGTACAGCGGCGTGCCGATGGTCTCGGCAATTCGTATTGCGCGGCTGGCCGCTTCGCCTTCCACCTGGGACGGGCGCGACAGCGGATGGGCTTCCGGTCCGGTGATGCCCTGGGCCATCAGCTTGCGTTGCAGGTGATACACCAGCTCGCCGTTTTCCGCATGAACGGTGGGCACCGCGCCCAGCTCCAGGCAGCGTTCGAAGCTGGCTACCAAGGTATCGTCGGCGGCCATGATTGCGTTCTTGTAAGCCATGAAATGCTTGAAGCTGTTGATGCCGTGATGGCTGACCAGTTCGGCCATTTCCTCGCGTACCTGCTCGCTCCACCAGGTGATCGCTACATGGAAGCCATAGTCGGATGCGGACTTTTCTGCCCAGCCGCGCCACTGGTGGAAGGCTTCCATCAACGATTGCTGCGGGTTGGGAATCACAAAGTCGATGATCGACGTGGTACCACCGGCCAAGCCTGCGGCCGTACCACTGAAAAAGTCTTCGCTGGCCACGGTGCCCATGAAGGGCAGTTGCATATGGGTGTGGGGATCGATGCCGCCCGGCATCAAGTATTGGCCGCTGCCATCGAGTATTTCAGTGCCGGCGGGAATATCCAGATCGGTGCCAATGGCCCGAATTAGACCGCCTGCGCATAACACATCGGCGCGGTAACTTTCATCATGGGTAATAACGGTTGCGCCACGGATCAACAGCGACATGTCGAGTTCCTCACAGGCTTGACCGGCTTATGCCAGTTCTAAGTGTTGTAATACTGCCGGTCGATGGAGGATTAATTCCTGTCATCGGTGACAGGAATAGAAACTAGCCCGAGTTTTTCGATTGGGCAAGAAGATTTTTCTTAAGCTTATAATTAAATTAAGTGGCTGAATTAAAAGATAAAAATAACAAAATCACCAAAATGTAGCGAGCGCTCACCATTTTGACGCACTTGACAGCTTCTGTTTTTGAGCAACATTTCTTATTGCAAATCAGACGCTTGAGATATGCCTCTTGACGGCACTGAAAAATAAAAATAATTGTGTTGCACCAGATTGAGACCTGACGGTTCGAACAACTTGCGCAATGGCTGGCCCCAATAGCGCGACAAGTAACCCAGGCTCACTCGGAAAGCTGATAAACATCAGCACGTTATATAAGCGGTGCGGGTTCAGCAGCCGTTGTCGGCACGGTAATTGAGTGCAAAGGCAATTGGTCGGGGCCCGAGATGTCATGTTGTTTATGCGGTACTCCGGCCTCCTGTACACAGCGTGCAGGTGAGCAAAAATAACTTTAAAAAAAACCGTGGAGCGGCCATGCAACAGAACAGATCGCAAGTCATCGAGCGCAACGGCCTGTACGAACTCGACGCCGGCCCCGACGTCCTCGACAGCCCTCGCTACAACCATGACATGGCACCCACCAAGGTGCATGAGCGCACCTGGAACAAATGGCACATCACCGCATTGTGGGTCGGTATGTCGATTTGCGTGCCGACCTACACCCTGGGCGGGGTACTCACCGCGTATTTCGGCTTGTCGGTGGGCGAGGCGCTGATAGCGATCCTGCTGGCCAATATCGTGGTGTTGATCCCGCTGACGCTCAACGCATTTCCCGGCACCAAGTACGGCATCCCGTTTCCGGTGTTGTTGCGCTCGTCATTCGGCATTCTCGGTTCCAACGTGCCGTGCCTGATTCGCGCGTTGGTGGCCTGCGGCTGGTTCGGGATCCAGACGATGTTTGGCGGGTTGGCGATTCACCTGTTTCTCGGTTCGATTTTCGAGGGTTGGAAGTCGCTGGGTGGCACCGGTGAAGTGATTGGCTTCATGATTTTCTGGTGCCTGAACCTGTGGGTGGTGTTGCGCGGTGCCGAGTCGATCAAGCGCCTGGAAACCCTGTCGGCGCCGTTGCTGGTGGCGGTAGGTATCGGCCTGCTGGTGTGGGCGATGCCGAATGTGTCCCTCAGCGAGCTGATGGCGATCCCACCCAAGCGCCCTGAAGGCGCAAGCCTCACCGGCTATTTCATGGCGGGTCTGACCGCGATGGTAGGCTTCTGGGCCACCTTGTCGCTGAACATTCCCGACTTCAGCCGCTACGCCAAGAGCCAGAAAGACCAGATCCTCGGGCAGATCTTCGGCCTGCCGCTGACCATGTTCCTGTTCGCCGCCCTCGGCGTGATCATGACCGCCGCCTCGGTGAAACTGGTGGGCGTCAGCGTCTCCGACCCGGTGACCCTGATCGGCCATATCCAGAGCCCGGTGTGGGTGGCAGTGGCGATGGCGCTGATCATCGTCGCCACCTTGTCCACCAACACGGCGGCGAACATCGTTTCGCCCACCAACGACTTCCAGAACATCGCGCCCAAGCTGATCAACCGCACCACCGCGGTGATCCTGACCGGGCTGGTAGGGCTGGCGCTGATGGCCCATGAGCTGCTGAAAAAGCTTGGGTTGATCGTTTCCGATGTCAGCCTGGAGACCGTTTACTCCAATTGGTTGCTCGGCTATTCGAGCCTGCTGGGCCCGATTGCCGGGATCATGGTGGTGGACTACTTCATCACCCGCAAACAGCAACTGGACCTGGCAGGACTTTACCGTGATGACGTGTACCCGGCGTGGAACTGGAGTGGTTTCATCGCCTTTGGCGTGCCGGTGGTGCTGACCCTGTTGTCGCTGGGCAGCGATGCGTTCAGTTGGTTTTACAGCTATGGCTGGTTTACCGGTTCGGCGTTGGGCGGGGTGTTGTATTACGGGCTCAATGCCAAGCGCGGTATTAACCCGGCCGTAGCCAAATCATCCTTGTGAACGCGGTCAATGTGGGGGGGCTTGCCCCCGATGGCGATGTATCAGTCACGCATATATCGACTCGGCCACTGCTATCGGGAGCAAGCCCCCTCCCACATTGGACCGCGTGCCACCTGTTCCAATCATAAGAAATACAGCCTGAGGAGATCCCCATGAACGCTGCCCTCGACGTTCTGCAATCGACCCATCAGCACATCAACCGCGACCGCCTGTGGCAGTCGCTGATGGACCTGGCCAGGCTCGGCGCTACCCCCAAGGGCGGGGTGTGTCGCCTGGCCCTTACCGACCTTGACCGCAAGGCCCGCGATCTCTTCGTGCAGTGGTGCGAAGAGGCCGGCTGTACCGTGAGCATCGACGGCATCGGCAATATCTTCGCCCGCCGTCCAGGGCGCAACGCGGACCTGCCGCCGGTGATGACCGGCAGCCATATCGATACCCAGCCTACCGGCGGCAAGTTCGACGGTTGCTTCGGTGTACTGGCGGGGGTGGAAGTGTTGCGCACCCTTAACGATCTCAAGATTGAAACCGAGGCGCCGTTGGAAGTGGTGGTGTGGACCAACGAGGAAGGCTCGCGGTTTCCACCGTGCATGATGGGCTCCGGCGTGTTCGCCGAAAAGTTCAGCCTGGCCGATACCCTGGCCAAGGTCGATGCGGACGGCGTCAGCGTCGGCGCTGCGTTGAATGCCATCGGCTATGCCGGGACGCGCCCCGAGAGCGGGCATAAGGTTGGCGCCTATTTCGAGGCGCACATCGAGCAAGGGCCGATTCTTGAGGATGAAAAGAAAACCATCGGCGTTGTACTCGGCGCCCTCGGACAAAAGTGGTTCGACCTCAAACTGCGCGGTGTCGAGGCGCACGCCGGCCCGACGCCGATGCACCTGCGCAAGGATGCCCTGGTGGGCGCAGCGGTGGTGGTGGCGGCGGTGAATGCGGCGGCGCTGGGGCATCAGCCGCACGCCTGTGGCACGGTGGGTTGCCTGCAAGCGTATCCAGGGTCGCGCAACGTGATTCCGGGGGAGGTACGCATGACCCTGGATTTCCGTCATTTAGAGCCAGCACGGCTGGACTCGATGATTGCCCAGGTGCGCCAGGTGATTGAGGACACTTGTGCCAAACATGGGCTGAGTTACGAGATGGAACCCACTGCCGACTTCCCGCCGCTGTACTTCGACAAAGGCTGCGTCGACGCCGTGCGCGATGCGGCCAATGGGTTGGGCCTGTCGAATATGGACATTGTCAGCGGGGCAGGGCACGACGCAATCTTCGTCGCCGAGCTTGGCCCGGCGGGGATGATCTTCGTGCCGTGTGAAGGTGGCATCAGCCATAACGAAATCGAAAATGCCGCGCCGGATGATCTGGCGGCGGGGTGTGCGGTGTTGTTGCGCGCCATGGTGGCAGCTTCAGCAGCTATCGCCAGTGGTTGAAAATGTGGGAGGGGGCTTGCTCCCGATGACGGTGTGTCAGTCAATTTGTCCGTAGCTGACCCGCCGCTATCGGGAGCAAACCCCCTCCCACAGGGGGCCGCGGTGTTCATACATAGTGTGTCTGGCGCGGAACCAGTGTGGGAAGGTGGGCAGCTCCTCCCACAGAGGGGGCATGTTCATACAGGTTGTGTCTGGCGCAGGACCAGTGTGGGAGGGGGCTTGCTCCCGATTGCGGTATTGACGTCAGGCGCCAGGTTGCCAGCCACCGCCGAGTGCGGTCAAAAGCCCCACACTTGCCACCAGCTGCCGCGTCTGTACGGCCTGTAATGTGCGCTGCGCCTGTAGCGCCGCAGTTTGTGCGGTGACCACATCCAGATAACTCACCGCCCCCGCCTGATAGCTGTTCATCGCCAACGCCTGGGTATGTTGCGCCGCCCGCGCCGCCGCCTGTTCATCCTGGGCTTGCTGCTGCAAGTCCCTCAGTTGCCCCAGGTTGTCCTCTACCTCTCGTACGGCTTGCAACACATGGCTACGGTATTGCGCCGACGCCTCTTCAAACTCGGCCTTGGCCTGGCGCTCATTGGCACTCAACCGCCCACCATCAAAGATCGGCAGGCTCACCAACGGCCCCAACGCCCAATATCGATTGCCAGCTGACAGCAGATTACCGACGCCTTGCGTCTGCCCGCCTATCAACCCGGTCAGGCTGAAATCCGGATACCACGCCGCCTTGGCTACGCCGATATTTGCGTTGGCCGCAAACACGCGGCGTTCAGCCGCGGCAATGTCCGGGCGACGTTGCAGCAAGTGGCTTGGCAACTGCGATGGAATCTTTGGCAAGGCCATCAACTGCGGGCTGGGCGGCAATGAAAAATCACTGGCCGCCACGCCCACCAACTCGCCGATTGCATGCTCGGTCAGGTTGCGTTGCCCACGCACTTCATCCAGTTGCGCCTTGGCCTCGGCCAGTTGATTTTGTGCGCGGGTCAGGTCCAGTTCCGAGGCAATCTGGCCTTCGTAGCGACTGCGCGTCAGTTGCAGCGCTTGGCTGAAATCCTCCAGCGAGCTGTCGAGTATTCGGCTCTGTGCATCCAGGCCATTGAGTTGCACATATAACGTCGTCAACTGCCGTTGCAGGCTCAGGCGAGCCACCGCCAAGTCATCGCCTGACGCTTGCGCCTGAGCGTCACCGGCCGCGACCTGATTGCGAATCTTGCCCCACAGGTCCAGGTCGTAGCTCAACGAAAACCCGGCGACGTTGCTGTTGTACACCGACGGCTGCGTTGTGCCGCGCAACGGTCTCGCGTCCGATTGCCGTTGGCGCTGCGGCTGTGCGCTGGCGCTGATTTGCGGGAACAGCCCGGCGTGCAACTGGCTGGCATACGCCTGGGAGGCATCGAAGTGCGCCAGTGCCGCAGCCAGGTCCGGGTTGCTGTTGAGCAATTGCTGCTGCAGCTTGTTCAACGTTGGATCGTTATAGAGTTGCCACCACTGGGTCACCAACTGATCGGACGGTTGCGCGCTGTGCCATGGGCCGTCGCTGGTCTGTTCGCGGTAGTGGGCGGGCAGGTCAATCGATGGCGCGGTATAGGTCGGTGCCATCGAGCAACCCTGCAACGCCAGCAGCATCAACGCTGCGAACGGTTTAAGCCTTGGGCGCATGGGCACCTCCGGCGGCGTCGGCCAGTTGCACCGGGTCGCCTTCGCGCAAGGCATCGGGCGGGTTGTCGATGATGTGGTCGGTGGCTTTCAAACCCTGGTCGATCACCAGGCGCTCGCCCAGGTCCAGACCGATGTGGATGTCTTGCAGGTGCACATGATTCTGCCCATCCAACACCGCCACTTGCGTACCCTGGGCGCGGAAGATCAAGGCGCTGGCCGGGATGCTCACGCCGTGAGTATCGGCCGGAATCGGCAGGCTGGCTTCGGCGTAGTCGCCCGGTAGCAATTCACCGCTGGGGTTGTCGACGACGAACTGGGCGAGCAGGGTGCCGGAGCGGCGGTCGATGGCGGTGGAGTCACCGATCAGGCGCGCCTTGAAGTGTTCGCCTGGGTGCTCAGGCACCGTCAACTCGGCTTCCAGGCCCGGATGGATCACTGCCGCGTAGTTCTGCGGCACCGGCACATACAGGCGCAGTTGGTGGGTGTCGGCCAGGGTGAACAGCGCCAGATCGCTGTCGGTATCGGCTTTGATCAACTGACCGATATCGGTATGCCGCGCAGTGATGGTGCCAGCGAATGGCGCACGCAGGGTTTTGTAGCCCTCCAATGCTGACAAGCGAGCGTAGTCCGCTGCGCCAGCCTCGGCATTGGCTGTGGTAGCGGCGGCGTTCGAGGTTTTTTCATCGGCTTCCTGACGCGACACCGAATGGCTCGCCAACAGGTGTTGCCAGCGCGTGGCAGTGGTGGCTGCCAGACGTGCATTGGCCTGTTCCTGAATCAGCCGTGCGTGAGTCTGCGCCAGTTGCTGGTCGAGGTCAGGGCTGTCGATTTCGGCGAGGATTTGCCCGGCCTTGACCTGCGTGCCCATATCCACTTTCCAGTCTTTCAGATAGCCGCTGACCCGCGCATGGATCGGCGCTGTGCTCCAGGCTTCCAGGTGCGCCGGCAAGCGCAGCGTATCGCCGGCAGTGTTCTGTTGGGGTTGCAACACCATCACTTGGGGAATGGCCGCCGTTTCGGTCCAGGCAGCGACAGATCGCTCGTGCAGCGTGCGGGCGTGCAAGCCGCTGGCGACCAGCAGGGCAGCGAGGGTCAGGCCGCCGACACCCATCAGCATCAGACGCTTGCGCGAGGGTTTGTGATCAGACGACATGGGGCGTTTCTCCAGCAATTGCGCGAGTAGGGTGACGGCCGTGGACCAGGCTGAAGACCACGGGTACAAACAACAGAGTGGCGATGGTGGCGAAGATCAAACCGCCGATAACGGCGCGACCCAGCGGCGCGTTTTGCTCCTCGGACAGCGCCAGGGGCAACATGCCGATGATCATTGCCAGGGCGGTCATGCACACTGGGCGAAAGCGCGTGTAACCGGCTTCCATGGCGGCTTTCAACGCGTCGCCATGTTCGGCCAGGCGTTCACGGCAGAAGCTCACCACCAGGATCGAGTTGGCGGTGGCCACGCCCATGCACAGGATGGCGCCGGTGAGCGCCGGGACCGATAACGAGGTGCCGCTGAGGAACAGCATCCACACGATCCCCGCCAGTGCGGCCGGTAACGCCGTGATGATCACAAAGGGGTCGGCCCAGGACTGGAAGTTGACCACGATCAGCAAGTAGATCAGCACCACGGCGCCGAGCAGCCCCAAGCTCAAACCACTGAACGCCTCATGCAGCGCATCGATTTGCCCGTGCAGGCTGATGGTCGCGCCTTTGGGACGCATGGATGCAGTGTCGTCCAGCACTTTTTGCACATCACGGGCCACGCCGCCCAGGTCGCGACCTTGTACGTTGGCATACAGGTCCAGGGTCGGTTCGATGTTGTAGTGGGTGACCACCGCCGGGCTTTGTACGCGGGAGATGGTCGCCACGCCCCCGAGGATTTGCGATTGGCCATTGGCACCGGTCACCGGTAGGGCCTCCAGTGATGGCAGGCTGTCGAGACGGTACTGCGGGGTGGCGGCGACGATGGAATAGGACACGCCATTGGCCGGGTTGAGCCAGAAGGTCGGTGCCACCTGGGAGCTGCCGGCCAGGGAGGCGACCATGCTGTTGGTGACGTCTTTTTCGGTAATGCCCAAGCCGTTGGCGCGCAGGCGGTCGACATTGACCTGCAAGGAGGGGTAACCGGTGGACTGCTGGATATGCAGGTCTGCAATGCCTGGTACGTGTTGCAAGCGTCGTTCGAGTTCTACGGCGTAAGCGCGGTTTTCTGCATCGCTGCGCCCGGAGATTTTCACATCCAGCGGGGCCGGCGCGCCGAAGTTGAGAATCTGGCTGCTGATGTCTGCCGGCAGGAACGCAAAGTGGCTGCCGGGGAAACTTTGCGGCAGGGCTTCACGCAGTTTTTTCACGTAGTCGGCGGTGGGGGCGTGGTGCTTATTCAGGGTGACCTGGATATCGCCATCCTGAGGGCCGATGGTGCCGCTGCTGCTGTAGGCCATGTCGATACCGCTGAGCGGGATGCCGATATTGTCGACGATGGTGTCGAGTTCGTCGGCGGGGATGACCTCGCGAATGCGTGCTTCGATGCGATCGAACGCAGCGGCGCTTTCCTCGATTCGCGTGCCCAGCGGCAAGCGCACATGCAGCGCGAGGGCACCGGCATCGGTGGCCGGGAAAAAGTCCTGGCCCAGGCTCGGCAGCAACGCGAATGAGGCGATTACGCAGGCCAGGAAGCCGACAATGAAGCGCTTTCGCGCCCCCAGCGCCAACGTCAGCAAGCCATGGTAAGTGTCACGGATATTGGAGAAGTGACGCTCAAAGCCCTGTTGGAAATTCAGCACCGATTGCAGCAACGCATTGCGCGGTTTCGCGTGTTGCTCACCCTCATGATGGTTGATGAATTGATCTTCGGGATGATGCCCCACGCCTTGCTCCGGCGTATGCGGCTTGAGCAGGAACATCGCCAGCGTCGGCACCAGGGTGCGCGAGAGGATGAACGAACTGGCCATGGCAAATATCACCGCCAGCGCCATTGGCCGGAACAGATAACCGGCGATGCCTTGCAGCAAAAACATCGGCACAAACACGATGCAGATGCACAGCAGCGAGACAAACGCCGGGCCGACGATTTGCGCGGCACCGTCGAGGATCGCAGTGTTCACCGCCTTGCCTTGTTCCAGGTGCCAGTTGATGTTTTCGATGGTCACTGTGGCGTCGTCCACCAGAATCCCCACCGCCAACGCCAGCCCGCCGAGAGTCATCACGTTGAGGGTTTGCCCGCTGACCGCCAGCAGCGCGATGGCCGAGAGCACCGCCAGCGGAATCGACGCGGCGATGATCAAGGTCGAGCGCCAACTGCCGAGAAACAACAGGATCATCGCACTGGTGAGCAGCGCGGCAATGATGCCTTCCTGGGCTACGCTGCCCACCGATTGCTTGACGAACACCGAGGCATCACCCAGCAGTGAGGTTTTCAGTGAAGGCGGCAGGGTTTCGTTGATGCGTGGCAGCATCTGGCGGATGCCGTCGATGATCGACAGGGTAGAGATGCTGCCGTTCTTCAACGCCGGCATCAGCACCGCGCGATGGCCGTCGACGCGCACGATGTTGGTTTGTGGCGGCGAACCGTCGCGCACATGGGCGACCTGGCCGATGGTGATGATTGCGCCGTCGACTGTCTTGATCGGCAGGTCATTGAGTTCATCGATGGCCTTGGGGCTGTTGTTGAGCAGGATCGTGTATTCGTTGGAACCCAGCTTGGCGGTGCCCACCGGGATGATCTGGTTCTGCAAGGCCAGGGCATTGCCGACGTCCTGGGCCGACAAGCCCTTGGCAGCCAGGGCCTGGGGGTCGAGGTCGAGGGTGATCTGACGCTGCTTGCCGCCCATCGGCGTGGGCATGGCCAGGCCGGGCAGCGCGCTCAGGGGCAGGCGGATGTTGTTCTGCACCAGGTCGCGGATCCTGGCTTCGGAAAGGCTCGGGCTGGAGAAGGCCATTTGCAGGATCGGCACCGTGGAGGCGCTGTAGTTGAGGATCAGCGGCGGCGTGATGCCCGGTGGCATCTGCTTGAGCACGGTTTGCGACACCGCTGTGACCTGGGCGTTGGCGGTGCGGATATCGACGCCGGGCTGGAAGAAGATCTTGACGATGCCCATGCCGGGCAGTGATTGCGATTCGATATGTTCGATGTCGTTGACGGTGGTGCTCAAGGAGCGTTCATAGGTGTAGATCACCCGGCCGGCCATGGCGTCCGGGGACAGGCCGTTGTACTGCCAGACCACCGCGACCACGGGTATGCCGATATCGGGAAACACATCAGTGGGCGTACGCAGGGCCGCCATGGGCCCGATGATGCAGATGAATATGGCCAACACGATAAACGTGTACGGCTTTTGCAGTGCGGTCTTTACCAGCCCGAGCATGCGTGAGTCTCCGAGAAGAGCAGGATTGCAAACCCCGGCAGTCTTGCCCGACCCACCTAACACGCACCTTTCAGCCAGGTGAAGGAAGATTTAGGTAATGGCTGAAGATCGTTTCATTGGTATTCATTTGTTCTGCAAACGCCGGATCTTCAAGCTTGCCAGCCATCGGATACGTCTTTTTTTGATGTTCTTTGGAGCCCTGCCATGTCACTGAAAACCCTGTTGTTGATACCTATGCTGAGCGTTGTTGTGTTGCTCTCGGCCTGCGCCGGCCCGCTGCCCAAGGCCGACCCGAGCCAAGCCTGGATCGGCCTGAAAGAGGAAGCGCCAAATGACCTGATGGCCGAGCGGGTGGACGGTAAACGCGTCGATGACGGGCGCTACTTTGAAGTCAGCCCCGGTGACCATCGGCTGGACGTGACCTTGTTTGAAGACGAACCCGGCGACGACAACCAGCAAGACTGCCAGGGCCGGGTGGAATACAAACACTTCAAGGCGGGTGAGCATTACACACTGGAAGAGTCGAGCCTGGGCACCACCGTGCGTGCATCCCTCAAGGACGGGCACGGCAAGGAAATCGCCGCCACCCAAGACTTCAATTGCATGCCTGGCTAGGCGTGATGAGCCGTCGCCTTGGGAGGCTTGGCGGGCGCGGCAGGTTTGACGTGGGGGTGATGATGCCGGCGAGTCACGCGCATGACCCCCCACAACATGGCCGCGGCCACTGCCAACCAACCACAGATCAACAGAAAAATTGTCGTCGCAAGGCTCATTCGGGCCTCCTTTCGCCCACTTGGGGCACACACAGTCTTCTCAATGGACAGTCTAGCTACCTGGCGGTTGCCTGCTATTGACCAATGGTCGTGTCTGTCCAACTTGTTTGCTCTATCGCGGGTGCTTTACTGATGTGCCAGGCTATACCCGCGCTCAAGAGCATCCTATGATCAGGGCCCTCACCGCCCGTTGATCAAGAGAGTAAAACATTGCGCTTACGCTCGAACCTTAAAACATCCATCTTGCTGGCTTGTGCCCTGGGGTTAACGGCTTGTTCCAGCCAACCGTCGAAGCTGTCCGGCCTGCCGGAGCGCGTTGAACTCAACGGCGTGCCGACCTTTCGCAGCGAGGCTTATCAGAGCGGTCCTACGGCACTTGCCAGTATGCTGTCGCAACAAGGCATTGTCATGACACCGGGGTTGCTGGACAAGCCGCTGCGCCTGCCGGGTGCTGAGGCGAACCTCGAACGCAACATGCAGGTGCTGGCGCGCGAATACGGGCTGATGGTGTACCCACTGGACGCCAAGCTGACCGCGGTGCTGGCGCAGGTGGCGGCGGGTTACCCGGTGATGGCGCGAATCAATTCCAGCTTCTGGTCCGGAGCGCGTTATGTCGTGGTGGTGGGGTTCAACCAGCAGAAGAGCACGGTGTTGTTGCGCTCTGGAAACGAGCGCCGATTGATTATGGAATTCAGCGACTTCGAGTCGGCGTGGAAGAGCGCGGGGCACTGGGCTATCCTCACCCAGCGGCCGAGCCAATTACCGGCCAATGTGGATGCGCAGCGCTGGCGTGATGCGGCGAATGCAACAGGCCAGGCGGGGCAGGAAGGGGCAGCGGCCCAAGCGCTCAAAGTGTTGGCAGAACGCAAATAAAAATGTGGGAGGGGGCTTGCTCCCGATAGCGGTTGATCAGGATAAGTTTTATAGCCTGGCACACCGCCATCGGGAGCAAGCCCCCTCCCACATTGGGCCTGCTTATTTCAATAAGATGGTGGTTAGTTAGCGGCGAACTTCTACCGCATTCCCCCGGTTCTTCAGATTCTTGTCAGCCTTGTAGCGCAACGCAACGTCCGGCACCGCGCCGCCTTTGCCGGTCTCAACCCAGCTGCGAATCCGGCTGGCGTCGGCAAAATGGGTGAATTTGCCAAAGGCATCCAGGATCACCAGCGACACCGGGCGGTTGCCCATGCTGGTCACCAATACCAGGCAATGGCCGGCCTGGTTGGTAAAGCCGGTCTTGGTCAGCTTAATGTCCCAGTTGGCGCGGTTGATCAGGTGGTTGGTGTTGGAGAAACCCAAGGTGTAGTTGGGCTTGCGGAACGCCACGGTCTTTTCCTTGGTGGTGCTCAACTGGCTCAGCATCGGGAATTTACGCGCGTACGCCAGCAGCTTGCTCAGGTCGCGAGCGGTCGAGACGTTATGGATCGACAGGCCGGTAGGCTCCACATAGTGGGTGCTGGTCATCCCCAGGGACTTGGCCTTGGCGTTCATCGCCGCAATGAATGCCGCATAGCCACCCGGATAGTGGTGGGCCAGGCTCGCCGCGGCGCGGTTTTCCGAGGACATCAGCGCAATCAGCAGCATTTCCTTGCGCGGCATCTGGCTGCCGATTTTTACCCGGGAGAACACGCCTTTCATCTCTGGCGTGTCGGTGATGTTGATGTCGATGTACTCATCCATGTTCTGCTTGGCTTCCAGCACGATCAGGCCGGTCATCAGTTTGCTCACTGAAGCGATGGGGACCACCACGTCGGGATTGCTGGAATAAATGACTTTGTTGGTTTGCAAGTCCACCAGCATGGCGCTGCCGGAGGCGATTTGCAGTTTGGAGGCGTCACGCGGGGCCAGGGTGGATTCGGCGGCGTGGGCGAAGGTGCCTGTCAAAGCGAAAAACAGGCCGACAATAGAGAGACGAATTTTCACGCGGATGAACTCGCTAAAAAGTAAGGAAATACCGTTCGGGAACGGGCTTTATGAAAAATGACGTTACATTCTAGGAGTATGGATCAGAAACTGTCGAATGTTCTTCCAGAACCGGATGAAAGTGCTTAAAAACTAAGAAAAAACAGTTTTTTCTCAGGCAATAAAAAGCCCCGCGCTAAGGCAGGGCTTTTTCATTACGCTTGGTTATTAACCGTGCAGGGTTTCTGCTGCGTACAAGGTATTTTCCAACAGGCAGGCGCGGGTCATCGGTCCGACACCACCTGGCACTGGCGTGATCCAGCCGGCGCGGGGCAGGGCAGTGTCGTAGACGACGTCGCCGACCAGCTTGCCGTCATCCTGGCGGTTGATGCCCACGTCGATGACGATGGCGCCTTCCTTGATCCATTCACCTTTGACCAACCCCGGCTTGCCAGCAGCGACCACCACCAGGTCGGCGCGGCCAACGTGGCCAGCCAGGTCCTTGGTGAAGCGGTGGGTGACGGTCACGGTGCAGCCGGCCAGCAGCAGCTCCATGGCCATCGGGCGACCGACGATATTGGATGCGCCTACCACGACTGCGTCCAGACCATAGAGATCGACCCCGGTGCTTTCCAGCAAGGTCATGATGCCTTTGGGTGTGCATGGGCGCAGCAGCGGGATACGTTGGGCCAGGCGGCCGACGTTATAAGGGTGGAAACCGTCGACGTCTTTGTCCGGGCGGATGCGTTCCAGCAACTTGGAGGCGTCCAGGTGCTCGGGCAGCGGCAGCTGCAGCAGGATGCCGTCCATTTCCGGATCATCGTTGAGGCGGTCAATCAGGTCGGTCAGGGCCTGTTGAGTGGTGTCAGAAGGCAAGTCGTAGGCTTTGGAAATAAAGCCGACCTCTTCACAGTCTTTACGCTTGTGCGAGACATAAACCTGAGAGGCAGGATCGCTGCCGACCAGGATCACCGCGAGGCCAGGCGTGCGCAGGCCTTGCTGGCGACGCTCGGTGACGCGTTTGGCGATCTGCTGGCGCAGGCTGGCGGCGATTGATTTGCCGTCGATAAGTTGTGCAGTCATTACGCGTGATTAACCATCGAGAGGGGGAAGAAAAGTGCGCGCATTCTCGCACGCCAGGGCGCGAGGGCAAAGGCGCTTGGTCTGCAAATTGCCCTAAGCCCTTAAATAAAATCAGTTTTTTTCAAAAAAGATTTGACGGGTATCAGGACGCTCTATACTATTCGTCGCACTTGTCGGGCACAGCCTAGCACTGGTTAGAAGGTCGAGCAGAATTGTTGTCCTGCAAGGCTGGAAACACTTAGTTTGTAATCCTCCAAGAGTACAGATTAATCAGGCGCCCGTAGCTCAGCTGGATAGAGCATCCGCCTTCTAAGCGGATGGTCGCAGGTTCGAGTCCTGCCGGGTGCGCCATTAGGCAGCTTTGGCACAAGTAGCGCTATATGGTGGGCGTAGCTCAGTTGGTAGAGCACGGGATTGTGACTCCCGTTGTCGAGGGTTCGATCCCCTTCGTCCACCCCATATTTTGAAAGGCGCCAGATTAATCGTCTGGCGCCTTTGCTTTAAGAGCTTCAAGCGCGGATGTGGTGGAATTGGTAGACACACTGGATTTAGGTTCCAGCGCCGCGAGGCGTAAGAGTTCGAGTCTCTTCATCCGCACCAATTAAAGCTTTGCTGTGCCGTCAGGCGGGGCAGGGCTCAACAAAGAAGTAGTTTGGTTTCTTTGTTAACGCAATATGGTGGGCGTAGCTCAGTTGGTAGAGCACGGGATTGTGACTCCCGTTGTCGAGGGTTCGATCCCCTTCGTCCACCCCATATTCGAAAGGCGCCAGATTTAACAGTCTGGCGCCTTTTTTGGTTTTAGCGGTTCGTATATCCGGCAGCTGCAGGTGCAAGGTCGAAAGGGTGGGGTGTTTCATCGTATTTGTGTGTCTCGATGATGCCGCGCTGCCCGCAGGCCCTGTGCGCGGGGTCGGGCGTCAGGGAAATGACTGGTTTCTTCTATATAGAAGAGGCGGCGCAGAGCCCTGGCGCAGTTGGCTGTATTTGTCACCGGGGCGAGGTGCATCCGTGCCTTCGTAACGATAAATTGCCGGCTGTTTTCCGCTGTATTTTCAGTAGGGTGACTTCTTGAGTTTGACCCACTAGAATGCATGCCCTTGATTGGGGTCGGAAATGGCCGGCTAACGTCTGTGCAACGAGGAATATCCATGCAAGTTTCTGTTGAAAATACTACTGCTCTCGAGCGCCGCCTGAGCATCACCGTGCCGGCAGAGCGTATCGAGACTGCGGTCAACAAGCGTCTGCAGCAGACTGCCCAGAAGGCCAAGATCGCTGGTTTCCGTCCAGGCAAAGTGCCGATGAGCGAAATCAAGCGTCGTTTTGGTGCCGATGCGCGCCAGGAAGCTGTAGGTGACGTGATCCAGGCTTCCTTCTACGAAGCCGTTGTCGAGCAAAAGCTGAACCCGGCTGGCTCGCCTTCGATCGAACCCAAGTCCCTGGAAGCTGGCAAGGACCTGGAATACGTTGCCGTATTCGAAGTGTTCCCGGAATTCGAAGTGGCTGGTTTCGAAGGTATCGAAATCGAGCGTCTGAGCGCCGAAGTGGCTGATTCGGACCTGGACAACATGCTGGAAATCCTGCGCAAGCAGAACACCCGTTTTGAAGTGGCCGAGCGTGCTGCCCAGAACGAAGACCAGTTGAACATCGATTTCGTTGGCAAGGTTGACGGCGAAGTGTTCGCTGGCGGCTCCGCCAAGGGCACTCAGCTGGTGCTGGGTTCCAACCGCATGATCCCTGGCTTCGAAGACGGTCTGGTTGGCGCCAAAGCCGGCGAAGAGCGCGTTCTGAACCTGGAATTTCCAGCGGACTACCAGAACCTGGACCTGGCCGGCAAAGCTGCCGAGTTCACCGTTACCGTCAACAGCGTTTCCGAGCCTAAGCTGCCAGAGCTGAACGAAGAGTTCTTCGCTCAATTCGGTATCAAGGAAACCGGCATCGAAGGTTTCCGCACCGAAGTTCGCAAGAACATGGAGCGTGAACTGCGCCAGGCCATCAAGTCCAAGGTCAAGAACCAGGTCATGGACGGTCTGCTGGCCGCCAACCCGATCGAAGTGCCCAAGGCCCTGCTGTCCAACGAAGTGGATCGCCTGCGCGTACAAGCTGTTCAGCAGTTTGGTGGCAACATCAAGCCTGACCAACTGCCAGCCGAGCTGTTCGAAGAGCAAGCCAAGCGCCGCGTTGTGCTGGGCCTGATCGTGGCTGAAGTGGTCAAGCAGTTCGACCTCAAGCCTGACGAAGACCGCGTTCGCGAAATGATCCAGGAAATGGCTTCGGCCTACCAGGAACCTGAGCAGGTCGTGGCTTGGTACTACAAGAATGACCAACAGCTGAACGAAGTACGTTCGGTTGTGCTTGAAGAACAAGTTGTGGATACTGTTCTGCAGAAGGCTAAGGTGACCGATAAAGCGGTCTCTTACGAAGAAGCAGTCAAACCGGCGGAAGCAGCACAAGCCGACTGATTGTCCAACTCGTTGGAAATTCAACCATAAGCCAGCCTCGCGCTGGCTTATGCGTTTTCAAGACATGACTATTTGGGAGTAACTGCAGAGCATGTTCCGTAATTCCTATATTCAGCAGAACTCTGATATCCAGGCCGCCGGCGGCCTGGTCCCGATGGTTGTCGAGCAGTCCGCTCGTGGCGAACGCGCCTACGACATCTACTCGCGCCTGCTCAAGGAGCGAGTGATCTTTCTGGTTGGCCCGGTAGAGGACTACATGGCTAACCTGATCTGTGCGCAATTGCTGTTCCTTGAAGCGGAAAACCCGGACAAGGACATCCATCTCTACATCAACTCGCCAGGTGGTTCGGTGACCGCAGGGATGTCGATCTACGACACCATGCAATTCATCAAGCCAAACGTGTCGACTACCTGCATCGGCCAGGCTTGCAGCATGGGCGCGTTCCTGCTGACGGCGGGTGCCGAAGGCAAGCGTTTCTGCCTGCCGAACTCACGTGTGATGATTCACCAGCCACTGGGCGGTTTCCAGGGCCAGGCATCGGACATTGAAATCCATGCCAAGGAAATCCTTTTCATTCGTGAGCGTCTGAACACGCTGATGGCCAAGCACAGCGGGCACACACTGGAAGAAATCGAGCGCGATACCAACCGTGACAATTTCATGAGCGCAGAAGCCGCCCGTGAATACGGGTTGATCGACGCAGTGATCGAAAAGCGCCCCGCTTAATATAAGCCGCTCAAAATAGGGCTGGTCGGCATGTCCGACCACTGGCGGGCTTGAAAAAGCCCGCATAAGCCTTCATCTTGTGTTGCAAGCCTATCGGATTTGGATCGAACGAATGACTGACACCCGCAACGGCGAGGACAACGGCAAGCTGCTCTATTGCTCCTTCTGTGGCAAAAGCCAGCATGAAGTACGCAAATTGATTGCCGGCCCCTCGGTGTTTATCTGCGACGAATGCGTCGACCTGTGCAATGACATCATCCGCGAGGAGGTGCAGGAAGCCCAGGCCGAGAGCAGTGCGCACAAACTCCCATCGCCTAAAGAAATCAGCGGCATCCTGGACCAATACGTTATTGGCCAGGAGCGTGCAAAGAAGGTTCTGGCCGTAGCGGTGTACAACCACTACAAGCGCCTGAACCAGCGTGACAAGAAAGGCGACGAGGTCGAACTCGGCAAGAGCAACATCCTGCTGATCGGTCCTACAGGCTCGGGTAAAACCTTGCTTGCGGAAACCCTCGCTCGCCTGCTGAACGTTCCGTTCACCATTGCCGACGCCACCACCCTCACCGAGGCTGGCTATGTGGGCGAAGATGTCGAGAACATCATTCAGAAACTGCTGCAAAAGTGCGACTACGACGTAGAGAAGGCCCAGATGGGTATTGTCTACATCGATGAAATCGACAAGATTTCGCGCAAGTCCGACAACCCGTCGATCACTCGGGACGTTTCCGGTGAAGGCGTGCAGCAGGCACTGTTGAAACTGATCGAAGGCACGGTTGCTTCCGTACCGCCACAAGGCGGCCGCAAGCACCCGCAGCAGGAATTCCTTCAGGTTGATACGCGCAACATCCTGTTCATTTGTGGTGGCGCATTCTCCGGCCTGGAGAAGGTTATCCAGCAGCGCTCCACCCGTGGCGGCATTGGTTTCAGTGCGGAAGTGCGCAGCAAGGAAGAAGGCAAGAAGGTGGGCGAGTCCCTGCGTGAAGTCGAGCCTGACGATCTGGTCAAGTTTGGTCTGATCCCGGAGTTCGTTGGCCGCTTGCCGGTCCTGGCGACATTGGACGAATTGGATGAGGCGGCTTTGATTCAGATCCTCACCGAGCCTAAGAACGCCCTGACCAAGCAATACGCCAAGTTGTTCGAGATGGAAGGCGTGGACCTCGAGTTCCGTACCGACGCGCTCAAATCGGTGGCCAAGCGGGCACTGGAGCGCAAGACCGGTGCACGTGGCCTGCGTTCGATCCTCGAAGGCGTGTTGCTCGACACCATGTACGAAATCCCCTCGCAGTCTGAGGTGAGCAAAGTGGTGATCGACGAAAGCGTTATCGAAGGCAAGTCCAAGCCACTGTATATCTACGAAAACAGTGAGCCGACGGCCAAGGCTGCGCCAGACGCGTAAGCGTTCAGCAGTTGCGGTACAAGCAAGGGGCCTCTAGGGGCCCCTTGTTTTTTGGGGCGTTTTCTTGGTGCGGTGGTTAAATTCGCGTGTATTCATGCGTTTAACTACTGGCATTGAGCTTGTTTTTTTTGCATGTAACCCCCATCTTGGTTTCATGCTTACTTATCAACTGTCATAGAGGCGAAATCATGAAGACAACCATCGAATTGCCTCTCCTGCCGTTGCGTGATGTCGTCGTCTATCCGCACATGGTTATCCCGCTGTTCGTGGGGCGCGAGAAGTCTATCGAAGCCCTCGAGGCTGCGATGACGGGCGACAAGCAGATCCTGCTGTTGGCCCAGAAGAATCCTGCTGATGATGATCCGGGTGAAGATGCCCTGTATCGCGTCGGCACCATTGCCACTGTGCTGCAATTGCTCAAGCTGCCTGATGGCACCGTCAAGGTGCTGGTGGAAGGCGAGCAGCGCGGTGCCGTAGAGCGTTTCATGGAAGTGGACGGGCACCTGCGCGCCGAAGTGGCACTGATCGAAGAAGTCGAAGCTGCAGAGCGCGAATCCGAAGTGTTTGTGCGCAGCCTGCTCTCGCAGTTCGAGCAGTATGTGCAGTTGGGCAAGAAAGTCCCCGCTGAAGTGCTGTCTTCCCTCAGCAGCATTGATGAACCAAGCCGCCTGGTTGATACCATGGCCGCGCACATGGCGCTGAAAATCGAGCAGAAGCAGGACATCCTCGAAATCATCGACCTGTCGGCCCGTGTCGAGCACGTGTTGGCGCTGCTGGACGGCGAAATCGACCTGTTGCAGGTAGAAAAACGCATCCGCGGTCGGGTGAAGAAGCAAATGGAGCGCAGCCAGCGCGAGTACTACCTGAATGAGCAGATGAAGGCCATTCAGAAGGAACTCGGCGACGGCGAGGAAGGCCACAACGAAATCGAAGAGCTGAAAAAGCGCATTGATGCCGCTGGCCTGCCCAAAGATGCCTTGACCAAGGCTACCGCAGAGCTGAACAAGCTCAAGCAGATGTCGCCAATGTCGGCCGAAGCCACCGTGGTGCGTTCCTACATCGATTGGCTGGTGCAGGTGCCGTGGAAGGCCCAGACCAAGGTGCGCCTGGATCTGGCTCGCGCCGAAGAAATCCTCGATGCCGACCACTATGGTCTTGAGGAAGTCAAAGAGCGCATCCTCGAATACCTTGCCGTGCAAAAGCGCGTGAAAAAGATTCGTGGTCCGGTGTTGTGCCTGGTCGGCCCTCCGGGTGTGGGTAAAACCTCCCTGGCCGAGTCGATTGCCAGTGCCACCAACCGCAAGTTTGTGCGCATGGCCCTGGGCGGTGTGCGTGACGAGGCGGAAATCCGTGGTCATCGCCGTACCTACATCGGTTCGATGCCAGGAAGATTGATTCAAAAGATGACAAAAGTGGGCGTGCGCAACCCGCTGTTCCTGCTCGATGAAATCGACAAAATGGGCAGCGATATGCGTGGCGATCCTGCCTCCGCGCTGCTTGAGGTGCTCGATCCGGAGCAGAATCACAACTTCAACGACCATTACCTGGAAGTCGACTACGACTTGTCTGACGTAATGTTCCTGTGCACCTCCAACTCCATGAACATTCCGCCAGCCTTGCTGGACCGGATGGAGGTGATTCGTCTGCCGGGTTACACCGAAGACGAGAAGATCAATATCGCCGTCAAATACCTCGCACCCAAGCAGATTTCGGCCAACGGCCTGAAGAAGGGCGAGATCGAGTTTGAAGTCGAGGCGATCCGCGACATCGTGCGTTACTACACCCGCGAGGCCGGTGTACGGGGCCTTGAGCGCCAGATCGCGAAGATCTGCCGCAAGGCGGTGAAAGAACACGCACTGGAAAAACGTTTCTCTGTGAAGGTAGTTGCCGACTCCCTGGAACACTTCCTGGGCGTGAAGAAATTCCGCTACGGCCTGGCCGAGCAGCAGGACCAGGTCGGGCAGGTGACTGGCCTGGCGTGGACTCAGGTGGGTGGCGAATTGCTCACCATTGAAGCTGCGGTGATTCCCGGCAAAGGCCAGTTGATCAAGACCGGCTCCCTGGGTGACGTGATGGTCGAATCCATCACGGCCGCGCAGACCGTGGTGCGCAGTCGCGCCCGCAGCCTGGGCATCCCGCTGGACTTCCATGAGAAGCACGACACCCATATCCATATGCCGGAAGGGGCGACTCCGAAAGACGGCCCTAGCGCGGGCGTAGGCATGTGCACGGCCCTGGTGTCGGCATTGACTGGCATCCCTGTGCGCGCTGACGTCGCAATGACCGGGGAAATTACCCTGCGTGGTCAGGTATTGGCCATCGGTGGTCTGAAAGAGAAATTGCTGGCGGCTCACCGGGGCGGAATCAAGACGGTGATCATTCCGGAAGAGAATGTTCGCGACTTGAAGGAAATTCCTGACAACATCAAGCAGGATCTTCAGATTAAACCGGTTAAATGGATTGACGAGGTCCTGCAAATTGCGCTGCAATACGCGCCGGAACCCTTGCCGGATGTAGCTCCGGAGATAGTCGCGAAGGACGAAAAACGCGAGTCAGATTCCAAGGAAAGAATTAGCACGCATTAATGTGTTAAAGCCTGGGGGCTTCCTTGACAGCTTTTTAGAGCCCTTGTTATAAAGCGGCTCTTAAGTGTCTGTAGGCCACCCAGCACTGGTTTTTGCTTTTACCAAAAAACTTAGAATCATACTCAATAGATATATAAGGGGACTTAGAGTGAACAAGTCGGAACTGATTGATGCTATCGCCGCATCCGCTGATATCCCGAAAGCTGCTGCTGGCCGTGCGCTGGACGCAGTAATCGAATCCGTCACTGGCGCTCTGAAGGCCGGCGACTCCGTGGTACTGGTAGGCTTCGGTACTTTCTCTGTGACTGACCGCCCAGCTCGCACTGGCCGTAACCCACAGACTGGCAAAGCACTGCAAATCGCTGCTGCCAAGAAACCAGGTTTCAAAGCCGGTAAAGCCCTGAAAGAAGCCGTTAACTAAGCTTCGATCAAGCCTTTGCTTACCCGGGTCGGACGCACGTCCGACCTGGCAGCGGAGCGGTAGCGACCCACGTATCCATCGGGTCGCCACGCCGGGGGTGAGAGTTCAAACCCCCGTCCGCTCCGCCAGTTACGAGAAGGCGCATCCTCGGATGCGCCTTTCTTCTATCCGGACTCTACCCACGCTCCACGGTTGCCTATTTTTGAAGTTCAACCGTTTCTGGGGGACGCATGCTGCAAAATATCAGGGACAATTCACAAGGCTGGATTGCCAAGACCATTATCGGGATCATCGTCGCATTGATGGCGTTCACCGGTATCGAAGCCATTTTCCAGGCTTCGGGTAATAACGCGCAGGACGTGGCCAAGGTCAACGGTGAACAGATCACCCAGACCGAACTGAGCCAGGCTGTCGACATGCAACGTCGCCAGCTGATGCAACAGCTGGGCAAGGATTTCGATGCTTCGCTGCTGGACGAAAAACTGCTGCGCGACGCGGCCCTCAAGGGCCTGATCGACCGCAAGCTGCTGCTGCAAGGCGCTGCTGATGCCAAGTTCGGCTTTTCGGAAGCCGCTTTGGACCAGGTGATCCTGCAGACGCCGGAATTCCAGGTGGATGGCAAGTTCAATGCCGAACGTTTTGACCAGGTGATCCGTCAACTGGGCTATAGCCGTATGCAATTCCGTCAGATGCTGACCCAGGAAATGCTGATCGGCCAGGTTCGCGCAGGTATCGCCGGCAGCGGTTTCGTCACCGATGCCGAGGTGCTGGCATTCGCCCGTCTGGAAAAACAGACCCGCGATTTCGCCACCGTCAACATCAAGGCAGACCCGGCAGCGGTGAAGCTCACCGATGATGAGGTCAAGGCTTACTACGATCAGCACGCCAAAGAGTTCATGACCCCGGACCAGGTGGTCATCGACTATCTGGAATTGAAGAAGTCCTCCTTCTTCGACCAGGTCACCGTCAAGGACGATGAACTGCAGGCTGCCTACGAGAAGGAAACCGCCAACCTCGCTGAACAGCGTCGTGCCGCGCACATCCTGATCGAAGTCAACGATAAGGTCACCGAGGCGCAAGCCAAGGCCAAGATCGAAGAAGTCCAGGCACGCCTGGCCAAAGGCGAGAAGTTCGAAGCCCTGGCCAAGGAGTTCTCCCAGGATCCAGGTTCGGCCAACAATGGCGGTGACCTGGGCTTTGCCGGCCCTGGCGTCTACGATCCGGACTTCGAAACGGCCCTGTACGGCTTGAAGCAAGACCAGGTATCGGCGCCGGTGCGCAGTGCCTTCGGTTGGCACTTGATCAAGTTGCTGGGCGTTGAAGCACCTGAGGTGCCATCGTTTGCCAGCCTGAAAGACAAGCTGACCCGCGAGCTCAAGACCCAACAGGTTGAACAGCGGTTTGTCGAAGCGACCAAGCAATTGGAAGATGCGGCATTCGAAGCGTCCGACCTGGCCCAGCCGGCATCTGACCTGAAGCTGACCGTCCACACCTCGGCGCCGTTTGGCCGTGAAGGTGGCGAAGGCGTTGCAGCCAACCGTGCTGTGGTGACTGCGGCATTCAGCCCGGAAGTGCTGGATGAAGGTGCCAACAGCAGTGCCATCGAGCTGGACCCGGAAACCATCATCGTGTTGCGTGCCAAAGAGCATCTAAAGCCGGCTCAACTGCCGCTTGAGAGCGTCGCTGCGGCGATTCGCACCCAGATGACCAAGGAGCGTGCGAGCGCTGCCGCCAAAGCCCATGCCGACGAGTTGATCGCCAGCCTGCGTGACGGCAAAACCGCGCTGGACCAGCCGATTGACGGTCAGGCCTGGAAGGTGACTGAAGCGGCGACCCGCGGTCAGGAATCCATCGATCCAGCCGTGCTTCAAGCCCTGTTCCGCATGCCCAAGCCTGCGGCCAAGGACAAGCCTACTTTCACCACGGTGACGCTGCGTGATGGCAGCCTGGTGATTGTGCGCTTGAACGGCGTCAACGAAGCGGCAGCCCCTACGGACGAAGAAAAGGCGCAATACCGCCGCTTCCTCGCTTCCCGTATCGGCCAGCAGGACTTCGCGGCGTTCCGCAAGCAGCTGGAAACCCAGGCAGACATCAAGAAGTACTGATGCCGGCTTGAATAAAAAAGACCCCGTCCTGAAAAGGCCGGGGTCTTTTTTTGCCTTTGATAAAGTGGGTGCTTAACTCGCCTTATGGGTGCTTGCCTGAAAACTTGAGCTTGCCCCAGGTCAGGCCGATCACCGCTGCCAGGGTCGAAGCGGCCAATACACTGAGCTTGGCGGCCGACAGCAAGGCAGGGTCCGAGAAGGCCAGGGAGGAGATAAAGATCGACATGGTGAACCCGATCCCGGCCAGCAGGCCAACCAGGCCGACGCCTGTCCAGGTCACACCGTCCGGCAGCTTGCAGATATTGAGCTTGACCAGCATCAGGCTCGCCAGCATCACGCCCAGGGGTTTGCCGAGTACCAGCGCAAAGATGACCCCCATGAACACCCCGTGAGCCATCGGATCATCCAGGTTGAAGCCGTGCAGGCTCACGCCAGCATTGGCCAGGGCGAAAAGCGGCATCACGCCGAATGCCACCCACGGATGCAGTGCCGATTGCACCCGTTGCACCGGCGGCAATATCTCCCGCTGGGCTTGGCGCAGTTGCTTGAGGGGCTGGGCGACCTGTTGGGGGCCTTCTGCCGAATGCGAGAAGCGCTCCATCAGCTCGTTGAACGTGCGTTCAATGGTCTCCAGCGGGCGCTCCGTGGTGGGCTTGGAGTTGACCGGCGTCATCAAGCCCAGGATCACCCCGGCGAGGGTCGGGTGCACGCCGGTCTTGAGCAGCCCGAACCATACAACCGCGCCAGGTAACAGATAGATCGCGGCCTTGCCGATGCCCATGCGTTGGAACACCAGCACCAGCGCCAGCCCGCCTGCGGCAATCACCAAGCCCATGTAATCGAGACTGGCAGTGAAGAAGATCGCGATGATCAGGATCGCCACGATGTCATCGATGATCGCCAGGGCCAGCAACAGGATACGCACGCCACTGGGAATCGACTTGCCCAGCAGCGCCAGCACGCCCACAGCAAAGGCGATGTCGGTCGCGGTGGGTACCGCCCAGCCACTGGCGGCGACGGTGCCGTGGTTGAGCAGGGTGTAGATGAGTGCAGGCATCAGCACACCGCCCAGCGCAGCGCCCAAGGGCAGCGTGGCCAGTTTCAGGTTGGCCAGGGCGCCATCTTTGATTTCCTGACGGATCTCGGCGCCGACTACCAGAAAGAAGATGGTCATCAGCCCGTCATTGACCAGAAAGTGCAGGGAGCGCGACACGCTGTAATCGCCAAGTCCCAGGGTAACAGGCGTATTCCAGAAGTGTTCGTAGGTCGCTGCGGCGGGGCTGTTGGCCCAGATCAGCGCCACGATCGCTGCCAACAGCAGGACGATACCGCTCACGGCTTCGATATGGGAAAAACGCTCAAGGGCAGACAGCGCGCCCTCAGTCAGGCGCTGAGGGCGGGGGATGGCAGGGTGTTTATCAGGCACGACAAATCTCCATTGGCGGCCCGACCAATGCTTGGCTTTTAACCTGCGCCGCGCCTTATGCAGCAACGCACCCAGAGGTGATGATAGGAAGTAGAGGAATAAGTTGTAAACAAACTTGTCATCGGCCGTGCCAGGCCTTGCCCGTCATTGCACCCAGCGCCAGCGCTATCAACCCCAGCACGGCCCATGGAAATGCGATGACGCCCCAGTGTTGGAGCATCAAGCCGCCAGCCAGCCCACCCCCGGCAATGCCAAGGTTCCACGCGGTGACCAGCATGGATTGCGCGGCATCGGCCGAGTTGCCGGCCGACTTCGCGAGTGCGGTTTGCAGCAGGGCCGGCAGGCCTCCGAAAGCCAGGCCCCAGGCCGCCACGCTGATGTAGATGCAGATCGCAGAGCTGATCCAGAAACCCAGGAGCAGGGCAGCTGCGGCGAACGTCGCGCAACTGATGAGGGTCAGCAACCGCAGGTGTTGATCAATCCATATGCCCACCAACCAGATGCTTACCAACGCCATCAAGCCGAACACCAGTAATACCTGGTCGATCTCGCTGCCGATGCCGGCGGGCACCAGCAAGGGAGCGATGTAGGTGTAGAGGATGTTATGAGCCAACACATAGGTGAAGGTCACCCACAGCACTGGGCGGATTCCCGGCATGGCCAGCACGCGATTCAAGCCCAGACGTTTGCTGGCTGCTTCGCCGGCAAAATCCGGCAATTGCCAGCGCGCCCACACCAGCAGTAACAGGGTCAGGCCGGTCATGATGGCAAAGGTGCTGCGCCAACCGACCAGCGTGCCAAGCAGGGTGCCAGCAGGTACGCCGAGGGACAAGGCCAGCGGCGCACCGAGCATGGCCACGGCGATCGCCCGGCCCTGCAGATGAGGGGCAACCATGCGGCTGGCGTAGCCTGCCAACAGCGCCCACAGCAGCCCGGCGAATACACCCGCAAAGAAGCGAGCGATCAAGGTCACGCCGTAGTGGTTGGAAAACGCGGTGACACTGTTGACCAAGGCAAAGCCGCCTATGGCGATCAACAGCAGAGGCCTGCGACGCCAGCCACGGGTCAGCAAGGTCAGCGGGATGGCCGCGAGCAATGAGCCCAGGGCGTAGAGCGTCACCAACTGCCCGACCAGCGCCTGTGACACTTCCAGCCCGGCGCTCATTTGCGGCAGCAGCCCGGCGGGCATGGCCTCGGTGAGGATGGTAATAAAGCCGGCCGAGGCCAGGGCCAGCAACCCTGCCAATGGCAGGGGTTCATGCACGGGCGCCGTAGCGGTCAATGAAGCGTTGTTGTTCATGGGAGTCTCCTTGAAGGGGCAAGGAGGCAGGGTAGGGGGCTGCGATGCGCGGAAAAACAGGCTAAGGTGCCGAACTTATCGGACATTTTTGTCCGCAATCGACCAAGGCATCAGCATGGACAGTCTGAGCGGGCTCTCGGTATTCGTACAGGTCGCGCAAACCCGTAGCTTCACCGCGGCCGGGCGGGTATTGGGCGTGTCATCCTCAGCGGTAGGTAAAAGCATCGCACGCATGGAGGAGCGCCTGGGTGTCAGGCTGTTTCATCGAAGTACCCGCAGTATCACCCTGACCAGTGAGGGCGCGCTGTTGCTGGAGCGCTCGCGGCGTATCCTGGCGGAAGTGGAAGCGGCTGAGCTGGAGTTGAGCGAGGCCAGTGCCACCCCGCGGGGCAAACTGCGTATCAGCGTGCCCCAAGTGCGCGGGTTGTTGATGCCGGTGATCAGTGGCTTTATGCGTGCCTATCCGGATATCGAGTTGGACGTGGATTTTTCCGACCGTATGGTGGATGTCATCGATGAAGGCTTCGACGCGGTGATCCGCACCGGCAAGCCGGAAGACTCGCGCTTGATGGCGCGCCATCTGGGGCATTACCAATTGGTACTTGTCGGTACGCCCGGCTATTTCGACCAATACGGCACGCCACTCCTGCCCCAGGACTTGAGTCATCACGCCTGCCTTCGGCATAAATTCTGCGCCTCCGGCAAACTCGAGCCCTGGCCGCTGCGACTGGTGCCGGGCGCGGCGGAGCCGAGCTTGCGTGCGCCGCTGGTCAGCAGCACCATTGAGTCTCTCAAGCATGTGGCTCAGGAAGGTCTCGGTATTGCGTGTCTGCCGGACTACATGGTCAACGAGGCGGTTGCGCAAGGGGCTTTGCAGCGCGTGCTGGATGAACACCTCGAACACCGCGGCAGTTTCTGGTTGCTGTGGCCGGCCAGTCGCCATGCCTCGCCCAAATTGCGCGTGTTTATCGACCATATGTGTGCCGGGCTTTTTCCTACTGACGCGGCTTCACAAGGCTGAGATGTTTAACCGACAGGAATGCGCGCTTCAAGGCCGCGTTCTGTTGCACAATACCGTCCGGACCGTTTTCCACAGGATTTTCAATGTCGACATCATTTCACTTGCGTAGCCTCGGGTTGGCGCTGGTGCTGGCGGGCGCCGCGGGCTGCTCCTCACCCAAGACCGCTATCTATGAACATGAGAATTTCGACGATTCCGGTACGTTTTCCCGCGATTACCCGGTCAGCGATGTAGCGGCGTGTGAAGCGGCGCGTCGTGCCCTGCTGAGCCAGGGTTACATCATTACCAGCAGCGATCCAAAGCTGGTGGCGGGCAACAAGAGTTTCCAGCAGACCGGCGAGACCCATCTGCAGATCAGTTTCAACGTGGTGTGCGCTGCTGATGGCAAAGGCAGCAATCACTCGACGATGTTTGCCAACGCCTTGCAGGATCGCTATGCGCTGAAGAAGGTCAACAACTCCGCCAGCCTCGGCGTGGGTGTGCTGGGTTCGGTGTCGATGCCGATCGGCTCCACTGACGACTCGATGGTGAAAGTCGCGAGCGAGACCGTCTCGGCGCCGAAGTTCTACGAGCGTTACTTTGCGCTGGTGGATGTGTTCCTGCCGCAGGAGGTCAAGCAGGCCGAGCATATACCCGAGCAGCCCAAGGCTGACCTGGGTGTGCCTGAACCCAAGGCCGCTCCGGTAGCCGCTCCAGTAGCCGAGAAGGTCGAGGCGCCGAAGGAGGCACCTGTAGCGCCTGCCGCTTCGCAACCCCTGGCACCGCCACCTGAGGCTGCGCCGATCGCACCGACCCCGGAACCTGCGCCTGCCTCGGCGCCAGCAACCGAGCCCGCGCCGGCGCCGACCAATCCCAGCCTGCCTGCGCCGACAGAGGCAATACCGCCCTTGCCAGCGCCTGCGCAGTAACTCAGATGGCTACGGGATCGGCCTTGTCGACGTTGATCCCGTAGCGGCTGATGGCCAGGGCGACGTTGTCACGACCAATCACACCGTCATCAGCCAACGCCTTCAAGGCTGCTAAAGCGATAAAGTGCCGGTCTACCTCGAAGAACTCGCGCAATGTCTCGCGGGTGTCCGATTGCCCGAAACCGTCGGTACCCAGTGCGACAAAACGGCGGTTATGCACGAAGGGGCGAATCTGGTCGGCGAACAACTTCATGTAGTCCGTGGCCACCACCACAGCGCCGGTTCTCCCGGCAAGGCAGGTTTCGACGTAGCTTTGGCGCGGCTCGCTTTGCGGGTGCAGGAGGTTCCAGCGTTCGGCGGCGTGCCCATCACGGCGCAATTCGGTCAGGCTGGTGACGCTCCAGACATCGCTATGCACGGCGAAATCCTTGGCGAGCAACTCGGCTGCGGCGATCACTTCGCGCAAGATTGAACCGCTGCCCATGAGCTGCACCTTTGCCTGCGGGTGGCTGCTCAGCGGATACATGCCCTTGAGAATGCCTTCTTCAACGCCTTCCGGCATCGCCGGGTGCGGATAGTTTTCGTTGAGCAGGGTGATGTAGTAATAGATGTCCTCCTGTTCGACATACATGCGCCGCATACCCTCGCGAATAATCACTGCCAGTTCGTAGGCAAAAGTCGGGTCATAGGCCACGCAGCAGGGAATCACCGACGCCAGGATATGGCTGTGCCCGTCGTCGTGCTGCAAGCCTTCACCCATCAGCGTGGTGCGCCCGGCCGTGGCGCCCAGCAGGAAGCCCCGTGCTCGCGCATCGCCCGCCGCCCAGGCCAGGTCGCCGACGCGCTGGAAGCCGAACATCGAGTAGAAAATATAGAACGGCACGGTCATCAGGCCATGGTTGCTATAGGAGGTACTTGCCGCGATCCAGGAAGAAATGGCGCCGGATTCATTCAGCCCTTCCTGCATGATCTGTCCGTCTTTGCTCTCTTTGTAGTAGCTCAATTGCCCGGCGTCCTGTGGGGTATAGAGCTGGCCGACGGCTGAGTGGATACCGATCTGGCGGAACAGGCTTTCCATGCCAAAGGTGCGCGACTCATCCGGCACAATAGGCACGATCAGCTTGCCCAAATGCGTGTCCTTGAGCAGCGTGCCGAGGATGCGCACAAAGGCCATGGTGGTGGAGATGGCGCGCTCACCGGTGTCTTTGAGTTGGGTGGCGAAGGCGCTCAGCTCGGGGATTTGCAGCGGCGCAGCGCTAGTGTGGCGCGCTGGCACATAGCCTCCCAGCGCCTGCCGTCGTGCGGCAAAGTAGTGGGCCTCTTCGCTGTCGACGGCGGGTTTGAGGTAGGGGATTTCTTCGAGCCGGTCATCGTCGACCTCCAGGCCGAAGCGGTCGCGGAAAGCTTTTACCGCTTCGGCCCCCATCTTCTTCAGCTGATGGTTGATGTTTTGGCCTTCGCCAGCTTCACCCATGCCGAAGCCCTTGACCGTCTTGGCCAGTATCACCGTGGGCTGGCCCTTGTGGCGCACGGCGGCGGCGTAGGCGTTGTAGACCTTGTCCGGGTCATGCCCGCCCCGTGAGAGTTTCCAGATGTCGTCGTCGGACATGTCCGCAACCAGCGCCAGCAACTGCGGGTATTTGCCAAAGAAGTGTTCACGCACATAAGCGCCACTCTGGGATTTGTAATTCTGGTAGTCGCCATCCACGCATTCCATCATGCGTTGGCGCAGCAGGCCGCTCTGGTCCTTTTCCAGCAGCGCGTCCCAGCCGCCGCCCCAGATCACCTTGATCACATTCCAGCCGGCGGCACGGTACAGGCTCTCGAACTCCTGGATCACCTTGGCATTGCCGCGCACCGGACCATCCAGGCGTTGCAGGTTGCAGTTGACCACGAAGATCAGGTTGTCGAGTTTTTCGCGGCCCGCCAGGGAGATGGCCGCCAGGGATTCGGGCTGGTCCATTTCGCCATCGCCGAGGAATGCCCAAACCTTGCGGCCCTGATGCTGCTTGAGGTCTCGAAACTCCAGGTACCGCATAAAACGCGCCTGGTACGCGGCGGTGATCGGCCCCAGGCCCATGGAGACCGTAGGGAATTGCCAGAAGTCCGGCATCAAGCGTGGGTGAGGGTAGGAAGACAAACCCTCGCCACCGGCCTCGCGCCGAAAGTTATCCAGCTGCGCTTCGCTGATACGGCCCTCCAGGTAGGCACGGCCATAAATGCCTGGTGAGGAATGGCCCTGGATGTACACCAGGTCGCCGTCGAATGTGTCGGTTCGGCCACGGAAAAAATGATCGAAGCCTACGTCATACAGCACGGCGGCTGACGCATAGGTGGCGATATGCCCACCCACGCCTGAGTGTTTGCCTGCGCGCAATACCATCGCCATGGCATTCCAGCGGATGAACGCATTGGTGCGCCGCTCGATGGCCTGGTTACCGGGGTAGGGCAACTGGCGCTCAACCGGGATGGTATTGACGTAGGGGGTGGTCACCCGCCCGTAGAAGTCGCCATGCCGTGCAACGTCGAAATCCAGCAACTGATCGATCAGGTAATGAGCGCGGGGACGGCCCTCGGTGGACAGCACCGATTCGATGGAGTCCAGCCATTCGCGGGTTTCCTGCGGATCATCGTCGAGTCTTACTGGGTCATTCGGGGTCATGTGAGGCTCCAGGGTAGGCGGATTCAAGCAGCGAGCTCCTCGCGGGAGTGATGCAAAATGTAGTTGCAATTGCAACGACATGCCAGAATCTAGCGCGGGATGAGCTACTATTGCAACCTTCTTGAAATTCCCCGGATGGTGTTGCATGTCGTCGAAAGAGCCGGATGTATGGTTCCGTTTTGTCAGGGCTCACAGGACGGTCATCCGTGAAATCGAGCGGCGCCTGGCTGCGGCGGGCCTGCCGCCGTACGCCTGGTACGATGCGTTGTGGGGCCTGGAAAGCGGGCCCGGCGGCACCCGGCGTATGCACGAACTGGCCGATGTGCTGGCCATTGAGCGCTATAACCTCACGCGCCTGGTGGACCGCCTGGAAAAGGACGGCCTGGTAGTGCGTTCCCGCTCCGATGGCGACGGTCGTGCGGCGTTTGCCTCGATCACGGACACGGGTCGAGCGCTGCGCAAGAGCATGTGGAAAATCTACGAAAGCACCGTGGACGAGCTGTTCATTTCACAAATCGAACCCGAGCAGCGCCAGGCATTTGCCGATGCCCTGGAGCGCACGGCGGGCTTGGCGATGGATGCGGGTGTGCAAGTGCGCAGCCGACGTAAATCGTAGGTTCGAAAACAGACTCAGTGCGGGGGACCTTGCTTGCGCAATTGCATTCCCCCTCACTTCAGGTGATAGCGCTGCAGTGCGTTTTCCACCTGCTGCACCTCGGTACGCCCTTCATCGGCCAGCGCTCTTAACGCTGACGCCACAATCCAATAGCGGCTCGGCGCAGAGGCCTGCATCGAGCCTGCGCCCAAGGCGATAAATCGTGCATCTACATGCGCGGCTAATTGATCGACAATCACCTGCGGATAACCGGTGACGGCAATGACGGGTGCGCTACTGCCTGCCAGGCAATCACGTAAATGGCAGCTGCGCCTGGGGGCCAAGGGGTGCAAGCGGTTCCAGCGCTCCGCGGTCGCCGCCTCACGGGCCAACCGTGTGTAGCTGGGGCTGCTCCACACCTGCGCCGTAATATTCCAGTCCTGTTCCAGCAACCTTGCGGCATGCATGACCTCTTGCAATGCCCAGCCAGCCCCGAGCAGGCGCACATCGGCTGCTTGATTACGCTGGATCGGATACATGCCTTTGTGGGCATCCTCTCGGTCCTGGGCAGTCAGTGTCGTGTGGGCATCCTGGTCATGCAGCGTCAAATAATAAAAACCTGGCTGGCCGTCGATGTACAGCGTGCGTAGTCCTGCCAGCAGAATCGCTCGAGCTTCGTCTCCCGAGGCGGGATCGTAGGGTGTGCAGCGTGGATGAGCCGCCAGCCATACTGGCAATGACGGGTGCGTGCCCTTGGGCCACGGGGAAGGCTGGTTCTCGATGTCATTGCACAAGATGCCACGTTGGGCGGTCTGCTCCGACAGTGCGCACAACTGTGCAGACGACACTGCGCTGTGCAGATAGAGCAGGGGTTTTTCGCCGCGATTGCGCGCAAACCAGATAGGCCAGTTGCCCACGCGGCGGCTGCATGACTGGCCACGGATCACCCAGGCGTGCCGGCTGGATTCCAGGGTATTGGCCATGCTCATCACCGTATACAGCGGCGAGTTGCCCGGGCAAACGGCGGTGCTGAGTGCATCGATGCAGCTCTGCGCAGAATGCGCGATAGAGGCAGGCATGGGTCCAAGCTCCTTCCAACGGATATTTGTACCCTACTGGAAATGTGATTGCATTTGCAATGATTGCAATCGCACTTCAAGTCATGGGATTAAATTATCCGGCGCCTGTCGCGTTTAACTTTTCAAGCGCAGGAATGTCACAACGTCGACATTTTTTCGTCATGACGGCACTTTAGGCTGGGTTCGCAGGTCATTTACCTGCCACCGCTTTCATTTGAAGAAGGAGTCCACCATGGACGATTACCAGGAAGAACTGCTGGAGTATCAGGCATTCGAGTTGGACCCGCTGGATCCGGTCGACGATGCCACCGAGCTGTAACGCTGACTTCAGGCGGAATGCCGCTGACTGCGGCGAAATTCCCCTGGGGTCTGGTTATTCCAGCGCCTGAAGGCCCGCTGGAAGGCTTGGGCTGAAGCAAAGCCAAGCAAGTAGGCGATCTCGCCAAATGCCAGCTCGGTATCGCGAATATAGGTCATGGCCAGGTCGCGGCGGGTGTCGTTGAGAATTGCGCGAAACTGTGTGCCTTCCTCGGCCAGTTTGCGCCGCAGTGTCCAGGTCGGCAGTTTTAAGCGTGCCGCCACCTCTTCCAGGTCGGGTTCCCGGCCGCCATTGAGCATCGGCCCGAGCAACCGCGTGATGCGCTCGCGCAGGCTGCGGGTGCGAGTCAGCTGCTCCAACTCCCTTTCACACAGCTGCAGCAGCAGGTGCCAGGTGCTTGGGCAGTGCTGTGGGTTGCGCAGCGCCAAGGTGGGTTGGCTCAGACGCAGTTGATTGGCATCGGCGCCGAAGTGCACCAGGCCGCTTCCCAGCCTATTGTAGTGTTCGTGATAGTCCGGCGCGTCGAATTCGATTTCTATCCGTTGTGCCTGCACCGGCTGTTGCGCCAGGCTGGATAATTGTTGCAGCCAACCGGCGATGATCGAGTCCACCACAAAGCGGTTATAGGCGTTGTAGGGGCTGATGGAGTAGAACCGCAGCCAGGCGCCTTCGGCATCTTCATGAAAGCTCGATTGCCCGCGATAGTTGGAGCCGTACAGCGCTTCAAAGCGTGTGAGCGTGCGCGCCGCTTCGCGCACATTGGGGGCCTGGGCGGCGGTGACACCGGCCAGGCCGGCCTGGCTCAAGCGGCTGAGTTGGCCCATGCGCAGGCCCAGGCCCGGGTCGCCGGTCAGTTGGATGGCCGCGTGGCCCAGGCGCATATAGCGCGGGATCGACAGGCGTGCGCCGGCTTCAGCCAGGCGTGCAGAGTCCAGGCCGTATTGCAGCAACAGCGGTTGCGGGTCCAGGCCGTGGCTCTGGATGGCATCGGCCAGGGTGTGCACGAAGCCCACCGACAGATCCCCCAGGCGCACCGGCTTCAAGGGCTACAGCCAGATATTCAGCAGGCGCGCGCCACGGGCATCGCCGTCGGCGAACACTTGCCCGTTGCTGCTCAGAAAACTCTGGCCGGCGCTGCCCAGGTCCCAGAACTGCCCACGTAAAAACACGCTCATGCCCGCCATGGCCTGGCTGACAGGCTGCTGGCTGATCAGCGTGAGGCGGCGCCAGGCGGCGCCTTCGCTGGTTTCTTCGGGTTTGAGGCTGACCTCGGAAGGCGTCGACACGCTCTTGAAGCCGCGCCATGGACGGTCCCAGGTGTCGCGGCCAGTGACGAAGGCCGGTACTGCGATCAGTTGCGCACCTTGCTCGTTAAGCTTGCGATAGTTGTCCGGGTACCAGCTGTCGCTGCCGACCAGGATGCCCAGGCGCCCGGCAGGCGTATCCACCACGCTGACGACATTCTCATCGCCTGGCTCGATAAAGCCACGCTCATCGTAGATCGGGTAGAGCTGACGCTGCGGTTGGCCCAGTGGCAAACCGTCGGCGGCAAACACCACGCTGGCGTTGTACAGCGCGCCATGGCCGACTTCCAACTGCCCCTGGATCACGCTCGGGTTGGGCAGGGCGATGGAGCCTGCCACCAGGGTTACACCAAATTCTTTTGCCAGGCCGCCGAACACCACTTGATAGTCGCGCGCCATGGCAGGGGCCTTCATGCGCAGGTAGGCGTCATCCATGCGGTTGTCGCCGGTGGCGCTGATCCAGGCTTTCGCAAACTGCAGTGGGTTGCTGATCGACAGCCAGTTCATCGCATCCTTCAAATGCGTGGCCTGGTACAGCTCGTTTTTTTCGCCCTTGAGCATCAGCCAGGTGCCGATATGTTCGGGCAGCACCACGATGGTCTTGGCGTTGATCAGGCCTTGGTCGCGCGCTTTTTGCAGGTAGCTCGACAGCTTCAGATGCAGGCGTTCCAGGCTTTGATAGTCGGCAGGGAACAGCTCTGGCTGAATGCCGAGCAGGTTGCCACGGTCGGCTGGTTCGCCCTCATTGACGGCGAGGGTGATACGCAGGTCCGACAGGTAATGCGCCACGGGGCGCTCCTGGGTCCAGACCAGATACGCGGCAAGGGCGGCAACCAGGGCCATGGTGACGGTGAACGCTAGAAGTTTACGCATGGGGCAACAGACAACAGACCAGGTGCAGGGTTCGCGACTAGGGTAGGGCCCATGGCGCGGCTTGCCAAGGGGCGCTGTGCATTTGGATCAATAACTTGTCAGTTTCAGTCATTGAGCCGTGGTCCACCGCCTCTTAGTCTGTGGGACATAAACCGATGGCACACCGTTCGAGTGCGCCACGTCCCGTGATGATCCGTTGTGGAGCTGTACCATGACCGCTGCTGCCTACCCGCACCTGCTGGCCCCGTTGGACCTGGGTTTTACCACCTTGCGCAACCGTACCCTGATGGGCTCGATGCACACCGGCCTGGAAGAAAAGCCCGGCGGTTTCGAGCGCATGGCAGCCTACTTTGCCGAGCGCGCCCGTGGTGGCGTGGGCCTGATGGTCACCGGCGGCATTGGTCCGAATGATGAAGGCGGTGTATACGCCGGGGCAGCCAAGCTGACCACTGAAGAAGAGGCGCGCAAGCACAAGATCGTCACCCAGGCGGTGCACGAGGCGGGCGGCAAGATCTGCATGCAGATCCTTCACGCCGGGCGTTATGCCTACAGCCCCAAGCAGGTGGCGCCGAGTGCGATCCAGGCGCCGATCAACCCGTTCAAGCCCAAGGAATTGGATGAGGAGGGCATCGAGAAGCAGATTCAGGATTTTGTCACCTGCTCTTTGCTGGCCCAGGCCGCCGAATACGACGGTGTGGAAATCATGGGTTCGGAGGGCTACTTCATTAACCAGTTCCTCGCCGCCCAGACCAACCATCGCACCGACCGTTGGGGCGGCAGCTTTGAAAACCGTATGCGCCTGGCGGTGGAGATCGTGCGTCGCGTGCGCGAGGCCGTCGGCCCGAACTTCATCATTATCTTCCGCCTGTCGATGCTTGATCTGGTGGAAGGCGGCAGCGTCTGGAAGGAAATCGTGCAGTTGGCCAAGGCTATCGAGCAGGCTGGCGCGACGATCATCAACACCGGTATCGGCTGGCACGAAGCGCGTATCCCGACCATTGCCACCAAGGTCCCGCGTGGCGCCTTCAGCAAAGTCACCGCCAAATTGCGCGGTGCGGTGCAGATTCCGCTGATCACCACCAACCGCATCAACACCCCGGAAATCGCCGAGCAGATCCTGGCCGAAGGCGATGCCGACATGGTCTCGATGGCGCGCCCGTTTCTGGCCGACCCGGAGTTCGTCAACAAGGCCGCCGCTGGGCGCGCCGATGAAATCAACACCTGCATCGGCTGCAACCAGGCGTGCCTGGACCACACCTTCGGCGGCAAGCTGACCACCTGTTTGGTCAACCCGCGCGCCTGCTATGAAACCGAACTCAATTACCTGCCCGTCAAGCAGATCAAGAAAATCGCGGTGGTCGGCGCCGGCCCTGCCGGTCTGGCCGCTGCCACTGTTGCCGCTGAGCGTGGGCATCAGGTGACCTTGTTCGATTCCGCCAGCGAGATTGGCGGCCAGTTCAATATCGCCAAGCGTGTGCCGGGTAAGGAAGAGTTTTTCGAAACCCTACGTTACTTCAAACGCAAATTGCAGACCACTCACGTAGAGCTGTGCCTCAACACTCGTGTGGGCGTCGAGCAGCTGGTGGCAGGTGGTTATGACGAGGTGATCCTGGCCACCGGTATCGCGCCGCGCACCCCGGCGATCCCGGGAGTCGAGAACGCCAAGGTGTTGAGTTACCTGGATGTGATCCTGGAGCGCAAGCCGGTGGGCAAGCGTGTGGCGGTTATCGGTGCCGGCGGCATCGGTTTCGATGTATCGGAATTCCTCGTACACCAAGGCGTGTCTACCAGCCTGGATCGCGAGGCGTTCTGGAAAGAGTGGGGCATCGATACCCAACTGGAAGCACGTGGCGGGGTGGCCGGGATCAAGCCCGAGCGCCATGCGCCGGCCCGCGAGGTGTTCCTGCTGCAACGCAAGGCTTCCAAGGTTGGCGACGGCCTGGGCAAGACCACCGGCTGGATTCACCGTACCGGTTTGAAGAACAAACAGGTGCAGATGCTCAACAGTGTCGAGTACTTGAAGATCGATGACGCAGGCTTACATATCCGCATCGGCGCCGAGGGTGAACCGCAGGTGCTGGCGGTGGACAACATTGTCATCTGCGCCGGCCAGGACCCGCTGCGCGAACTGCATGACGGCCTGGTCGCTGCCGGCCAGAACGTGCACCTGATCGGCGGCGCCGATGTGGCGGCCGAGCTGGACGCCAAGCGCGCCATCAATCAGGGCTCGCGCCTGGCTGCCGAGTTGTAAGGCGACAACAGGGGCGGTGTTAGACTTGCCGCCCCTTTCTCATTCAGATACCTGCCGATGGGCCCTTTCGATTGGCTGCCTTATGCGCCCCTTGAACCTGTGCAGCTTGTTTGGCTGAACGGCATCGAGCTGGCCGTGCTGCGCCTGGACCGCATCGACCCGCTGATCAGCGGCAACAAGTGGTTCAAGCTTACCGAACACTTGGCTCAGGCCCGCGCTACCGGCGCCCAAGGGGTTATCAGCCTTGGCGGGGCTCACTCCAACCATCTGCACGCACTGGCAGCGGCGGGCAAGCGCTTTGATTTTCCCACGGTCGGCCTGTTGCGCGGCCATCCCCAAGACACTCCCACGGTGCTCGACCTCAAGACCTTCGGCATGCAACTGCATTGGCTGGGCTACGGCGGTTATCGGGCGCGGCATGAGCCGGGTTTCTGGCTGCCCTGGCGCGAGCAGTATCCCGACCTTTATCCGATACCCGAAGGCGGTGGTGGTCTGGAGGGTGCGCTGGGCTGTGGGGTGTTGGTGGAGCAGGCGCGGGCGCAGTTGAGCCACCTCGGTTGGACGGATTACGACGCATGGTGGCTGGCGGCGGGCACCGGTACTACCCTGGCCGGGTTGGTGCTGGCGGAGGCCGGCGCGCATCCGGTGTACGGCGCAATGGCTGTGCCGGATGATCATGGCGTGGCGCAGAATGTGAGTGCGATTGTGCAGACCGGTTATGAGTTGCTGGACGCCTGCCGTGGCGGCTTTGCCAAGGTCGATCCGCTGCTGCTCGACTTTATCGAGCGCACCGAACGGGCCTGCGGTGTGCCACTGGAGCCGCTCTACACCGGCAAGGCGCTGCTGGCATTGAAGCAACAGATCGAGGCCGGACGCTTTGCCCCCGGCACCCGGCTGATCTTCATCCACACTGGCGGCCTGCAAGGCCGCCGAGGTTTCCTGTAGGTGTCAACGGGTGGGATTGTGCCCGCCCGGCATCATTCGCAAGGCAGTGTTATCGCGCATCACATAATGGTGAAAAATCCCCGCCAGCGCATGCAGCCCGATCAGCCAGTAACCGATCTGGGCGAACAGCACGTGCCAGCCTTCAATCTCCTCGGCCAACGCCTTGTTTTCTGCAATCAGCGGCGGTAACTCCATCCCATAGAACATCACCGAATGCCCCTTGGCACTGACGATCAACCAACCGGCAATCGGCAACCCGATCATCAACGCATACAGCGCCCCATGCATCAGCTTCGCCAGCAGGCTCTGCCATGGCGGCGGTGCCGGCACGATCTTCGGCGCCACCCCCAGGCTGCGTGCGAACAGGCGCAGCCACACCAGCACAAACACGGTAAGTCCGAACATAAAGTGCATTTCCACAATCAGCGTGCGCGCACCGCTGCCTTTGGGGAACTGGCCGCGTAACTCAATGCAGGCGTAGACCACCGCCAGCAGCACCACCATCAACCAGTGCAACGCAATCGACATGGTGCTGTAGCGCGTATCGGAGTTTTTCCACGGCATTGCTTTTTTCCTCACTCATCAGGGCATACCTCCGCTCTTTAGCGACGGAGTACGTTAACTGTATGCCCGTTTTGAGCGCTTCGCTCGTTGCCAATGCCGTTGCCTTGATCCTGGTCAGTAACTTTGCGGCATTTCCCCGCGTGCCAGGCGTGCGTTGATGTCGGCGATGACATTCGGCAGGTCGTTGATAGTGTCGATCAGGTAGTGCGGGCGCGAGGCTTGGAACATCGCTTCGATACGCTGACGCTCGCTGGCCAGTGTGGCGCTGTCCAGGGCGCGAAATTGCTCGTAGGTCAGGCCCAGGGCATTGCCCGAACAGGTCAGCGCTACGGTCCACATCCCGGCACGACGGCCTTCGAGAATACCCGGCACGGTGTCGTCGACCTTCACGCACGCGGCCACATCATCAATGCCCAGGGCGATCACGTTGGCCAGGGCCTGGGCCGGCCACGGGCGGCCGTTGGGGACTTCATCGGTCGCGACCACGTGGTCGGCGACATAGCCGTTGGTGGCGGCCAGGGCGACGACCTTGTCCATCACCTGCTTGGGATAGCCGGAGCAGGAGCCGATCTTGATACCTTGGGCGCGCACGCCGGCCAGGGTGTCGAGGGCGCCGGGGATCAGGGCTGAGTGTTCGGCGATCTTCTCGATTTGCAGCGGCATGAAACGCTGGTAGATGGCGGTCACGTCATCATCGGTCGGTGTGCGGCCGAAGGCCTTGCGGTAGCGCTCGGCAACTTGCGGCTGGTCGCAGAGAGTGCGGATATGGTCCCACTTGCCCATGCCCATCGGGCCACGGGCTTCTTCGATAGAGACTTGCACGTCGAACTCGGCAAACGCCTCGACAAAGATCTGCGTGGGGGCAAAGGAGCCGAAGTCGACCACGGTGCCGGCCCAGTCGAGGATAACGGCCTGGAGGGTGTTGGGGTTTTGATAGTTCATGGTTCAGGTCCTGTGGGTAATGGGGGCAGTCAAATGTCCAGCACTTCCATTTCTTGCAGCACGTCGGCGATAGCCTTGACCGCCGCCTGCATACCGGCCGCATCGACATGGCCGATGCAGCCCACGCGAAAGGTTTCCACCTGGGTCAGCTTGCCGGGGTAAAGGATGAAACCCTTGGCCTTGACCCGTTCGTAGAAGTCCTTGAACTGGTAGCGCGGGTCTTTTGGTGCGTGGAAGGTGACGATGATCGGCGCCTGGATCGCCGCCGGCAGGAAACTGCGCAGGCCCAGCGCAGCCATGCCGTCCAGCAGTGCCTGACAGTTGTCGGCGTAGCGTTGATGACGGGCGGGCAGGCCGCCTTCTTCGGCGTATTGCAGCAACGCTTCATGCAGGGCCGCGACGACGTGGGTCGGTGGGGTGAAACGCCATTGGCCGGTCTTGGCCATATAGGTGTGCTGGTCGAACAGGTCCATTGCCAGGGAATGGCAGTTGCCCTGGGAGGCGGCCAGCGCAGCTTTTTCGGCAAAGACAAAGCCCATGCCCGGTACGCCTTCCAGGCATTTGCCCGAGGCGGCGATCAGCGCCTCGAACGGCACTTCGCGAGCATCAATCGCCAGCGCGCCGAAAGAACTCATGGCATCGATGATCAGGCGCTTGTCGTGGCGTTTGACGACCTGGGCGATCTCCGCCAGCGGGTTGAGAATGCCGGTGCTGGTTTCACAATGGATCAGCGCGACGTGGGTGATGGCCGCGTCAGCCTGCAGTAGGCGATCTACATCGGCAGCGGTGGTGGGCTCGTCCTCAGCGGTTTCAAAGGTGCTGAACGAGCGACCGAGCACTTCGCAAATCTTCGCCAGGCGCTTGCCGTAGGCGCCGTTGATCAGCACCAACACCTTGCCATTGCGCGGGACCAGCGTGCCGATGGCGGCTTCGACGGCGAAGGTGCCGCTGCCCTGCAACGGCACGCAATGGTGGCTGTCGGCAGCATTGAGGATCGCCAGCAGCTGCGTGCAGACGCTGGCGGTGAGCTGGTTGAAGCGATCGTCCCATGACCCCCAATCCACCATCATCGCCTGACGGGTGCGGGTCGAAGTGGTCAGGGGGCCAGGGGTCAACAGGATCGGCGCGGCAGTGGTCATCTCAAATCCTCGCAAGGGTCGGGGTTGAAGCTACGGCGCCTAAATTGCAGTTTGGCTTGTTATCAATCAAATTGTTTGTTGTTATGCGAGCTATCAGTGAGGCCGATAGCTATGAATCTGTTCCAACTACGTGCATTCGATGCCGTGGCCCGCGAGGGCAGTTTTACCCGTGCTGCGGCGCGGCTGTTCATCAGCCAGCCGGCGGTAACCGGGCATATCAAGGCGCTTGAAGAGCATTACCAGATTGCGCTGTTGCGCCGTACCGCCCGGCGGGTGGAGTTGACCGAAGAGGGCGCACGCTTGGCGGCCATCACCCGGGCGATCTTCGGTTTGGTGGATGAGGCGCAGACCATGCTGGAGGCCAACCGGCAGTTGCTCACTGGGCGCCTGGAAGTAGCCGCGGATGGTCCGCACCTGGTGATGCCGATGATCGCCAGCCTGCGCTCGCGCTACCCGGGCATTACCGTGAACCTGCGCCTGGGCAACGCCCAGGAAACCCTGGCGGCGCTGCTGTCCGAACATGCCGATGTGGCAGTGCTCACCGAGGTGGAGCCGCGCAATGGCTTGCACCTGCAACCTCTGGACGAGTCACGGATTTGCGCGCTGGTGCCGGCAGCGCATCCGTGGGCAAAGCAGCCCGACGGGATTGAACTGGCGCAGCTGCATGAGGTGATCATGGTGCTGCGTGAACCCAGTTCCATTACCCGGCGCACGTTCGACGACGCGTGCCTGGCGGCGAATGTGCAGCCCAGGGTGCTGCTGGAACTGGACAGCCGTGAAGCCGTGACCGAAGCCGTCGCGGCCGAACTGGGGGTAGGGGTGGTGTCGTCGATGGAGGTCAGCCCGGACCCGCGGGTACACGCTGTGCCGATCCTGGGCGATGGCCTGCTGAACCGGCATACGCTCGGCTGCATGGAGCGGCGCCGTTCGCTGCGCTTGATTCAGGCTTTTTTCGAGTTGGCGTGAAGGCTGTCACGCACGATCTCCAAAAAGCTCGCCACCACGCGACGTGAGCTCTGTTCTTTCAGGCAGACGAGGGTTTCCTTCATGCGCTGAGTGCAGTCGCGGATCGGCATGGCGTACACCCGAGCGTCTGCGCCGAACTCTGCCGCCGATACCACGCCCACGCCAATGCCCACCACCACTGCTTCACGCGCGGCTTCGCGGCCTTCAACTTGAATCGCCGGGCGAATGCGCAGGCCGGCCTGGCGCATTTCCTGCTCCAGGGTCTGACGGGTCACTGAGCCGATTTCCCGCAGCACCAAGGGCGTGTCATCCAGGTCGGCCAGGCAGATGGATTCGCGCCCGGCCCAGGGATGGTTGCAGGCGACAAACGCCAGCAGTTGATCGTCGGGCAATGGCAGCGACAGCAGGCGCGCATCGTCGACATCGCGACCCAACAGCGCCAGGTCGGCCTGGTAGTTGTACAGGCGCAACAACGACTCATCGGTGTTGCCGGTTTCGATCTTCACGCTGATTCCCGGGTACAGCCGGCAGAAGCGGGCAATCTGTGGCAGTACATGTACGGGCGCATCCACCGCCAGGGTGAGGGTGCCAGTGAGCAGGGCGCGGGAGTCTTGCAGCAATTCTTCGGCTTGCGCCTCGATCACAAATAGGCGCTGAGTAATGCCCAGCAGGCGTTCGCCCAGGTCGGTCAGGCGTACCGAACGTTTGTTGCGGTGAAACAGCAACACGCCGAAGCGCTCTTCGAGTTTGCGCACCTGGTCGGAAATCGCGGGCTGGGTCAGGAACAGGCGCTCGGCGGCGCCGGTAAAACTGCCGTGCACGGCCACCGCATGGAAGGCTTTGAGTTGGGCATGGGAAACCGACATGGCACGTCCTCTTACAAGCTGAGCTTATATTTGAAATACGATAAATCGATTTTACCTATTAGTCAGCCATTGCTTTGATGCACCTCAGCCGCCGTAGGTTGAGTCCTACAACCTCGACGGCCATGGGCGCAGGCACACCGCGTTCATCTGACCAATACCGCGCCCTCCAAGGCCCGGCATTGCAGTGCTCAACCATAAAAAAAACAGGCGTTTTCTTTCGATTCTGCCGGCACACTCACACCTGAGGTCAGAACCACCATGAATATCCCTATGGGTAGCATCAAGCGTTGGCGCGTGCAGATTTTCGCCATCACCTGGCTGGCGTACGCCGCGTTCTATTTCACCCGCAAAGCCTTCTCGGTGGCAAAACTGGGGATCGGCGACGACCCAAGCTTCCCCCTCGATAAAATGATGATGGCCAACCTCGATGGCTTGTATCTCGCTGCGTACGCCGTGGGCCAGTTCACCTGGGGCATGCTCGCCGACCGCTTCGGGCCACGGGTGGTGGTGCTTGGCGGCTTGCTGGTTTCCGCCGCCGCCGCGCTGGTGATGGGCACGTTTGCGACCTTGCCGATCTTTGTCACCTGCATGTTGATCCAGGGGTTGGCGCAGTCCACCGGCTGGTCGGGGTTGTGCAAGAACCTCGGTAGTTTCTTCCCGGCCCAGCAGCGTGGGCGGGTGTTGGGGCTGTGGAGTTCGTGCTATGCCTTTGGCGGCTTGGTGGCTTCACCGTTCGCCGGCTGGTGGGCCTACACCCTGATCGGTAGTTGGCACGCGGCGTTTATCTCCAGTGCTGCGGTGGTGGCGGTGGTGGCCGTGCTGTTCTTTATTTTCCAGCGCAATACCCCCCAGGATGTGGGTTTGCCAGCGGTGGAGCCCGAGCCGCTCATGAGTGCCGAGAACAGGGCCGCCGAACAGCGCATCAGTGTGCTTGAACCGTTGCGCGCTATCTTGCGCAACCGCACGGTGTTGACGCTGGGGCTGGCGTACTTCCTGCTCAAGCCGGCGCGCTACGCGATTTTGCTGTGGGGCCCGGTAATCGTCTACGAACAGATGCCGTCGGTGGGCAAGGTCGGCGCGGCCATCGTGCCCACCGCGTTTGAGCTGGCCGGTTTGCTCGGGCCGGTACTGATCGGCCTGGCTTCCGACAAACTGTTCGGCGCCCGGCGTATGCCGGCCTGTGTGCTGAGCCTGCTGGCGTTGACCGTGGCCCTGGCGTTGTTCATGGGCGCGCTGCACACCGGCAGTGTGGTGCTGGTGATGGCCTTGCTGTTTGTCATGGGCCTGACTCTGTACGGTCCGGACTCGATGATCAGCAGCACCGCCGCCATTGACTTCGGCACTGCCAAAGCCGGCGCCACGGCGGCAGGGTTTGTGAATGGTTGCGGTTCGGTGGGCGCGATCCTCGGCGGCTTGCTGCCGGGCTACTTCGATACCGTCACGGTGTTTATCGTGTTTGCCGGCGCGGCGCTGTTTTCTTCACTGGTATTGATGCCCTACTGGAACGCCAGGCCGGCTGTTCTGGCGCAGGTGGGGGACTTCATACCGGATCGCAGTGCCACCATCAAACCCCTGCGCACCTGAGGCACCTGGCCGGTTTTTTGGTGGATTAGCGTGTTCTTGCGCTATAAACTCTGCCCCCAAAGCGCCGGCCAGTAGACGTTTCGGCGCCATGGAAAGTAGAGAGTGAGTCATGGGCGCACAGTGGAAAGTCAAACATAAAGAAGCGGCAGCCAATGCCAAGGGCAAGATTTTCGGCAAGCTGGTGAAAGAGATCACCATCGCCGCCCGCAACGGCGCCGATACCGCGACCAACGCGCACCTGCGCCTGGTGGTCGAGCAGGCCAAGAAAGCCTCGATGCCCAAGGAAACCCTGGATCGTGCGATCAAGAAGGGCGCCGGTCTGCTCGGTGAAACCGTGCAGTACCACCGTGTGACCTACGAAGGGTTTGCCCCGCACCAGGTGCCCCTGATCGTTGAGTGCGTAACCGACAACATCAACCGCACCGTGGCGGAAATCCGCGTGGCGTTCCGCAAGGGCCAGCTGGGCGCTTCCGGTTCGGTGGCGTGGGATTTCAACCACGTCGGCCTGATTGAAGCATCGCCGGACACCCCTGATGCTGATCCGGAAATGGCCGCCATCGAAGCTGGCGCCCAGGATTTTGAAGACGGTGAAGAAGAGGGCACCACCCTGTTCATCACCGAAACCACCGACCTGGATGCCGTGCAGAAAGCTTTGCCAGAGCAGGGTTTCACCGTGCTGTCGGCCAAGCTGGGTTACCTGTCGAAGAACCCGGTCAGTGGTTTGACCGATGAGCAGATGGCCGAAGTCGAGGCGTTCCTGGAAGGCCTGGATAACCATGATGATGTGCAGGATATGTTTGTCGGCCTGGCTGGCTAGTCATCACTGCATAGTGGGAGGGGGCTTGCCCCCTCCCACATTGTTCCAGCGGTGTTAGATAGCGCTCAGTACGCCGTCGATTTCTTCAAAGCTTGGCCGCGCCAACACATCGGGCTGGCAACAGCTTTTTTGCAGTTCAACCAGATCCTCATTTACTGCCCCTTCACCCCGATCCAACAACTCCCCCAGCAACACCCCGAATGCGCGCACTTCAATACGCTGCAACGCCCTGGTTTCCAAGGTGTCGGCCGTGGCATGGAATGACGCCGCGCCGAAGTCTCCGAGCAAACAATCACCCGTCACATTCCACAGGATGTTGTGGCCATACAGGTCACCGTGGGTAATCCCCTGACGGTGCAAGTGCGCCGCCACCGAAGCGATGCCTCGTGCCATGCGCAGCGCCACGTCGAGGCTGAAACGGGTATCGGCTTCGTAGATGTCCCGGGTGCAGGACGCCAGGCTAGGCAGCGCCGCGAGGTTGCGGTAGCTCGGGTCGATCAGGCTCATGACCAATGCTGCCTGATCTTGCGGGTGCCCGATGACACGGCCTTGCACCTTGATCAGGTTGGGATGCAGCCCGGCGGCAATGCAGGCTTGCATTTCATGCAGCGGTGACCCGTCGCTGGTGATGGTGCCTTTGTATAGCTTGACCGCGACCGGCAGCGCCTGGGGTTTCCAGATTGCTTTGTGAATGATCCCGGAAGCGCCTTCGCCCAATACTTCTCCCAGTTCCAGTTCAGCCCAGGGAATGTTCGGCGTCCCATCTTCGCCCGTCACTGTCATGGCCATTTCCACCGGGTTGCCGGCGTAGGCCAGCCAGGTCAGGCTTGGCAAGGTCAGCAGCCACTGCGGCAGGTGGGTCAAGCGGTTGGAGGCGATGCGGATCAGTTCCAGGTTTTGGCAGTGGGCCAGGCTTTGCGGCAATTGCGTCAGTTGGTTACCGGCCAGCATCAACTTTTGCAGCAACGGGCGCTGACCCAGTTCATCGGGCAATTGGCTGATGCAGTTGTCGGTGAGGATCAGCCAGCGCAACTTCGGCGGCAGGGCGGCGGCGGGCACATGGCCGATCTGGTTGGCCTTGAAGCCGATCATGCTCAACTTCGCGCACTGCCCCAGGCACGCCGGCAGCTCGGTAAACGCGTTGTCCGAACAAAACAGCACACGCAGGTGTGTCAGGCGGTGCAGGTCCTCGGGCAGGCTACTCAAGGCATTGCCGGTGAGATTGAGGATTTCCAGGGAGTCGGCCAGGTCGAAGATTTCCCGGGGGAACTCGGTCAGCCCGCAGGCCAGGTCCAGGCGCTTGGCGCCGGCCAATTGGCCGGCCTTGAGTTGGGCGAGGGTATTCATGAACAGCGCGGCACTCGGAAGGGGGCGTAAAAGGCGCTCATGATAGCGGCTCGGGTGCGGTTTGCGGGCAGAGCATGTGCAACTGCTGCAAGCGGCTGGCGGTGCGGGCGAGGTCGATGGCCTGGCCTTCCAGGGCTTTATCCAGCGGCTGGTGACCCATGAGGGTCAGGTGTTTGTCCTGATCGTAGAGCACGTCCACCAGGTTGATAAAACGCTGTTGCACGGCGATAGGGCATTCGGCCAACTGCGGCAGGCCGTCGATGATCCAGTGGTCGAAGTCCTGGCACAGCAGCAGGTAATCCATCACGGCGGTGAGCTGTTCACACAGGTCGTTGAAGGTGAACAGGATGGTCCGCGCCTGATGGTCTCGGCACAGCAACTGCCGATTGCCAACCGTCAGGGTTTGCGCCGGGCCATTGGTGGCAGGCACACCCAGGCTTTCCCGCTGTGCCGGTGTACCCGGCCACACATAGTGGCCGCGGGTGAAACGTTGTTGAGCGTGGGCCTGGGGCAGGCTGCGAAAGTCCTGGGGCGCGCTGACTTCCAGCACGTCCATGCGTGCGGCGATCAGGTCGATCACCGGTTTGAATCGTTCGTGATACAGCGGGTTGGGCAGCAACCCTTCGGGCGGGTAGTTGGACGTTACCAATACCAGCACGTCGCGTTGGAACAGGGCCTTGAACAAGCGGCTGATGAGCATTGCATCGCCGATATCGTGCACATGGAACTCGTCAAAACACAGCACACGGCAATCAGCGAGCAACTGATCCAGAGTGACGCCCAAGGCATCCTCATGCTCGCGGTGCGCAAACATGCCCTGGTGCAGCCGGGCAAAGAAGTCGTGGAAATGCACGCGTTGCTTCTCGGCGATGGGCAGCGCCTGGAAAAACCCGTCCAGCAGCCAGCTCTTGCCGCGACCTACCGGGCCGTGCAGGTACAGGCTGCGCGTGGCCTGGCCATAAAGCAGGTGCTGGGCCTCCCGATTCAGGGCGGTAATCGCCCGGATTTGGCCGTCACTGAGGGTGTAGCCTTGTTGTTCGGCCTTTTTCTGAAAATAGGCAGGAATGGGCGAGGCTCCCCAGGCGTCGGATTTTTTACCCAGCAGGCGCTGGAACAGGGCAAGCACGGCCAAGAATAATCACTCTGTATTGCGGTGGTCGCTTACTGTAGGACGCTTGATGCCATTTGACCAACAGTGAAGGGCGCCGAGCCTTGCAAACTGGCACTTTCGCGTTAACTGGCTAACCTCATACAAGGTTGTTACCCCTGTATAAGGAATTGGGGCAGTGAAGGGACCGGCGGTATTGGCTGTCATGGGCGCGATGCTCTGCAACACGGCTTCTGCTGCGCAACTCCAGGTGGAGGTGCGCATCGACGTGCAGCGGGGTTGCCAGTTGGTGGGCACCACTCGCAATGCGGGCATCGAGCAACTTGGCGTATTGGATTTCGGCAGCGGCCCGCGTCTGGATGACCCGGCCGGCCCACTGAGTGCGGCCCTGATCAGCCAGCGCCAGCCGCGCCTGGAGTGCAACCCCGACACGCCTTACCAAATGCGCGTTGACGGCGGCCTGCACGGTGGCGTGGGCGAAGTGCGTTACCTCAGTAATGCGATGCCCTCAAGCAAGCCCATTCCTTATCGCATTTATGCCGACGCAGCCCGGTTGATCCCCTTGCCGGTGGACGTGCCGGTCAGCGGCCGCGTACCGGACACCGGCTCGGTTGATCTGCCGTTGTATGGCCGCATTGAACCGCTCAAAGACATCCCTGCGGTGGGGCGTTATTCCGACCTGCTCAAGGTCACGGTCACATGGTAAGCCGCTATCTGGCCATCGCGGCCTTGGGCGGCCTGCTGTTGCTGGCCGAGGACGCGCAGGCGGCTGTGGTCAACGGGCAGATTCACGCGCGGTTGGTGATTACCGCCAGTTGCGAAGTCAGCAAAGGCGTGGAACGCGCGCCAGTGACGCCGGACGGTGGCACTGCGCTGTTGGATTTCGGCAGCCAGGGACCGACCTGGAACGACACCTTGGGCGCGACCATTTCCGATGGCGATAAAGCGCCGCTGTCGGTGTCCTGCAACCCGTCGTTGGTCAGCAGTTTTACCGTGACCATCGACGGTGGCGCCCATGGCGACGGCACCACGCGCCGCTTGAGCAACGGGCGCCAGACCATTCCCTATCGGCTATCGGCCGATGCGTTGGGCCAGAGTGCCTACCGCATCGGCCAGCAACGCAATTTCGTCGTGACCCAGGGCGCGCAGGTACCCATTCCGGTATTCGGCTCCGTGGTGGCGAATACCAGGGCCCTACCGGCCGGCATCTACACAGACACCCTGACGGTGACTCTGGATTGGTAAACCATGAGGATGGATATCATGCATGTACTCGTATCGCGAATGGGCGTATGTGCCCTGGGCCTGGCGCTGGCCTCCAGCCTGAATGCGGCGACCACGGTTACCGGGCAGATCAGTTCGAGCCTGACCTTGATCGCCAGTTGCCAGGTCAACGGCTCCGGGGCGGCTACCGGGCTGAATTTCGGTAGCTTGAACTTCGGCACCACCAACAGCCTGTTTACCAATGCCGACGCCCAGTTGCTGGGCGGCACCGGCACCGGCGGGGCGCTGTCGATTCTGTGTTCAGCCGGTACCACGCCAACGGTGACGGTGCGTGCCGGCACCCATGATGGCGCCTCGCCGGGGGGCACCCGTGCGCTGGCCGATGGGGCGGGTAACTTCGTGCCTTACGATTTCTACACTGACAGCGGGCGTTCCGCGCTGTTGGCGATCGATGGCGTGGTGACGCTCGCCACCAGTACCGGCGTGGCACAAACCGTCAACCTCTACGGTCGCGCGGTGGGCAAGGCGGGCCTGCCGGCAGGTACTTACACCGATACCGTGGCCGTGGAGCTGACGTTCTGACCCTGTGGCTCAGGCTGGGGGTGGCCTGTGGATTGGCGCTGCCGTTGCCGTTGTCGGCAGCGACCAGCCAGAGCTTCCAGGTCAGCGCGACCATTACTCCCGGTTGCCTGATCGTGGGCGGCGGCTCCAACTACGGCGCGTTGGCCTATGGCAGCTATTCGGCACTGGCCACCGGTACGGTCACGGCAGCCCTCACCGGCGGTGTGACCTTGCAATGCACTCCGGGGGTGGCGCTGACCATGAGTGTGGATGGCGGCCTTTACAACAGCGCCGGGCGCAATTTGCAGCTCAACAGCGGCAGCGCGCGGGTGGCCTATCAACTGTTTCGCGACGCGGCGTTCAGCCAGAGCCTGGGCGTCAGCCAGAGCGTCAGCGTGACTTACAGCGATGCCAACAACATCAGCCTGCCGATTTACGGGCGGGTGGTATTACCCGGCAATCAGCCTGGGGGGACGTACAGCGACACGCTGCAGGTGCAGCTGTCGTGGTAGGGCTAACGGTATTGAGGAGTGGATTTATGCATTCAACTTCCCGGCGGTGGTGGGCCGCGGGTATTGCCTTGGGGCTTTTGTGTGGCGCAGGGCTGGTGCAGGCGGCCAGTTCGGTGCTGATCTGGCCCATCGACCCGGTGCTGGAGGCCGATCAACAGGCCAGCGCGCTGTGGTTGGAGAACCGTGGCACGGAAACGGCCAACCTGCAGATCCGCGTATTTGCCTGGAGCCAGAACGGTTTCGACGAGCAGTACCAAAACCAGCGCGACGTGATCGGCAGCCCGCCGGTGGCCAAAATCGAGCCCGGCCAGAAGCAACTGGTGCGCCTGACCCGAACCCGCGAAGTACCGCCGGGGCAGGAGCTGGCCTATCGCATCATCATCGATGAAATCCCCTCGGCGCTGCAGGTGCCGGCGCCGCCGGAAGGCAAGAACACGGCGGCGGCGATTCGCTTCCAGATGCGCTATTCGGTGCCCTTGTTTGCCTACGGCGCCGGGCTGTGGAGCAAGGACGACGCCACACGTCAACGCGACCCCAAGGGGGCCGGCAAGCCGGACTTGAGCTGGCAAAAGGTCAACGTGGGCGGGCGCAGTTACATCGAGATGCGCAACCAGGGCGCCGTGCATGCGCGGCTCACCGATGCGTCGTTCAAACAAGGCGGGCAGACCCGGCCGCTGGTAGAAGGTCTGCTCGGCTATGTGCTGCCGGGCGCGAGTATGCGCTGGCCGGTGCCGGATGCCGTATCGGCCGACCAGCCGTTGCAGGTCAGGGTCAACGGTGCGCCCCAATTGGAAAGCCTGGCGCCCAAGCGATAACCGTCAGGTAGCGCTACGGGCATACGCCCGGGTTTTAACAGGATGGAGATGTCCATTGAAGGACACAACGCCATGGTGAGTCGTGGTTGGGCTCGGGGTTTATGGCCATCGGTGGCAGTGGCAAGCGGGTTGTGGGGCGCTGCGATGGCAGGCGACTTGCCGCCGCCGCCGGGCAGCATGGAGGCAGTCGCCGATGCACAGCTGTTTCTGGAACTGGTGGTCAACCAGATGGACACCGGCCGCGTCATTGCGGTCGACCAGCGCGCCGGCCAGCTGTTTGTGCCCGCCAGCGCGCTGCAGGACGTGGGTATGAAATTGCCCGGCGAGCCTGTCGGCAGCGTGGCCCTGGACCAGGTGCCTGGGCTGCACAGCGACTACGACAGCAACGGCCAGCGCCTGTTGCTGGATGTACCGCCATCCTGGTTGCAGGCGCAGTTTATCGGCAATCGCAATACCTATCCGCGCACCCAGGCCATGAGCAGCTTCGGCGCCTTGCTCAACTATGACGTGTATTTCAACGACACCGATGACGGCGGCAGCTACCTCGCCGCCTGGAACGAAGTGCGGCTGTTCGACACCTGGGGCACCTTGTCCAACACCGGGCAGGTGCGCCAGACCCTGGCTGATGGCATCACCGACAGTACCCTCGGCAACGGTTACCGGCGCTACGACACCACCTGGCGATTTTCCGATGATGAGCGCCTGCTCACCTACGAGGCGGGCGACGTGATCAGCGGCTCGCTGCCCTGGAGCAGCTCGGTGCGTCTGGGCGGGGTGCAAGTGTCCCGGGACTTTGCCGTGCGCCCGGACCTGGTCACTTACCCTTTGCCGCAGTTCGCCGGTGAGGCGGCGGTGCCCTCGTCGGTGGACCTGTTTATCAACGGCTATAAATCCGACACCGCGCAGCTGCAACCCGGGCCTTATACCCTGACCAACGTGCCATTTATCAACGGCGCCGGGGAGGCTGTCGTGGTGACCACCGACGCCCTCGGGCGCCAGGTGTCGACCACGGTGCCGTTCTACGTTACCAGCACCTTGCTGCAACAAGGCTTGACGGATTTTTCCGTGGCTGCCGGTACCTTGCGCCGTGACTACACCCTGCGCGATTTCGGTTACGGGCCGGGCATAACCAGTGGCACCTTTCGCTATGGCTATTCCGACAGCCTGACCCTGGAAAGCCATGCCGAAGCATCCAGCGACCTGACCCTCGGCGGGCTTGGCGCCAACCTGCGCCTGGGCAACTTCGGCGTGCTCAATACCGCCCTCAGCCAGAGCCAGTTCGACAGCCGCAGCGGCCAGCAACTCAGCCTTGGCTACCAGTACAACAGCACGCGCTACAGCCTGATGTACCAGCGCGTTGAACGGCGCGATGACTACGCCGACCTGACCCTGGTCGACACCCCTTACGCCAGCCTCAGCAAGCGCAGCGAGCAGGTGACGCTGAGCCTCAACCTTCAACGTTTCGGCAGCCTGGGCCTGGGGTATTTCGACGTGCAGGCGGCAGACGATTCGCGCACGCGCCTGCTCAACCTCAGCTGGAGCAAACCGCTGTGGCGCAACACCAGCTTCTACCTGTCGGCCAACCGCGAAATCGGCGACAGCAACTGGGCCATGCAGGCGCAACTGGTGATCCCGTTCGACCTCAACGGCAGCCTGGCCTTGAGCACCGAGCGCAGCAAGGACGGCACCAGTCGCCAGCGCATCAACTACAGCCGCGCGGTGCCCAGCGAAGGCGGCGTGGGCTACAACCTCGGCTATGCCCAGGGCGATGCGCCAAGCTATCGGCAGGCCGACCTGACCTGGCGCTTGCAGTCAGTGCAGTTGCAGGCCGGCGTGTACGGCAGCAGTGACGCCCAAACGCGCTGGGCGGATGCCAGCGGCTCGCTGGTGTGGATGGGCGGCGAAACCTTTGCTGCCAACCGTATCAATGACGCGTTTGTGGTGGTGAGTACCCAGGGGTTCGCCGGGATTCCAGTGCGCTACGAAAACCAGCTGGTGGGCCAGACCGACCGCAACGGTCATTTGCTGGTGCCATGGAGCAGCGCGTATTACCGCGGCAAATATGAAATTGACCCGTTGAACCTGCCGGCGAACGTGCAGAGCCCCAATGTGGAGCAGCGCGTGTCGGTACGCCGGGGCAGCGGCTATCTGTTGGAGTTCCCGCTGCGCCGGGTGCTCGCCGCCAGTATCACCCTGGTGGATCGCCAGCATCAGGAGCTACCGCTGGGCAGCCTGGTGGTGCACGAGCAAAGCAACACCCAGGCGGTGGTGGGGTGGGATGGGCTGGTCTATCTGGAAAACCTCAGCGCCCACAATACTTTGCAGGTCACCCTCAGTGAGGGGCGCACCTGCCAGGCGACATTCGCTATCGATGAGCAGCAACAGGACGTGCCCCTGATCGGGCCGTTGGTGTGCCAGTGAGTGCTTGAGCAAGGAGACTGCGGGTGAGGGGCAAGGCATGGATGTATGGGGCAGGGCTGTTATTTTCCGGGCAGGTTATGGCGGTGTGTTCGGTGGTTTCCACGGTGCCGGCCAGTTTCGGTTCGATCAGCTCGATGACGGTGCGCACTGCCGCGCAAACCAGCTCTACCACCAACTCCGGATTGAGTTGCACCCAGGCGTTGATTTCGCTGCTGGTGTCCACCGACCACTTCTACGCCACGATCACCTCGTCCACTGCTGGTATGGTCGGGCCGACCGGTGATGTGATTGGCTACACGATTTATGGCAACAACAGCACCAGTTATCCCATCACCCGCGGCACTCAATTCGATTTTGGGGGCGCGGGCGGCATTGCCCAGAGCATTGGCCTGATCGCCGGGCCCGGGGCGAAAACCGTGCCGTTGTACCTGAGCAGCATTACCGGCAGCAATATCGCAGCGGGGCTGTACACCGAGACATTGAACATCGCCTGGGTGTGGAATTATTGCTCGGGAATCGGCGTTGGCGGCATTTGCCTGGGGCGTGACACGGGCAGCGGCACGGCAAGCCTGACCGTCAGCATGACCGTGACCAATGACTGCCAGATCACCGCGCCGAATATCAGCTTTGGCAGCGCGCCGGTGGTCAGTGGGTTTACCGCAGTGACCGGCCAGACCATCAATATCGCCTGCACCAAGGGCAGTGCCTACACCGTGGGCTTGAGCGACGGCCAGAACCCGATCAGTGTCGGCGGGCGCCGACGCATGGTTTCCGGCAGCAACTACCTGGCCTATGACCTCTTCAAAAGCGCCGGCACCACGCGTTGGGGCAGCGTCGGCGCGGCGCGGCGGGCCAGTTCCACAGCGGAGGTCAACCCCGGCAATGGGTTGGGCATAGGCAGCCAGGTATTTAACTACAACGCTCGCATCTACACCGACCAGCCCACACCACCCGGCGGCACCTACCTGGACAACGTGGTGCTGGACGTGGGTTTCTAGAACTTCATCAGCGCCGGGGTGGGCTGGTCTACCGGGCTGACCATTGCGTAGTTATAGCCGCCGCCCGACCAGTACTCGGCCTGCAAACCATCGGCGCTGCGGCTGCCACGAGGCAGGAAGCCGTTGTTCGGTCCCGGCGGGCGGATATAAAAGCTGATGCGTCGGCCTTGGGGGTCTTGGTACAGCACCATGGCGGCTGCACCCTGATCGGTAGTGAGCAGGCGCCCGCTGACCGGTTTGAAGCCTGCCTGGCTCAGGTCGGGCAGGCGATGGGCTTGATCGAAATAGCGGTCGAGCCAGGCTTGCATAGTGCCGCTGCCGTCGTCGTTGTAGTCGGCGGGCATGACGCCGTCCTGGGCAAACAGACGGTAAGCCTGCATGGCATCGGTCATCGGCAGCGGCTGTGGTTGGGTGGCTTCGCGGGCGTGCCAGCCGCCAAGCCCGCCAAGGCTCACGGCAATCAGCAACGCCGCCGCGCTGGCGAAGTGGCGGCGGGACTGACGCTTGATACGCTGACGGATCAACGCCGGGTCCAGTGCCGGATTACTCGGCTGCTGCAGGGTGCCGCTCAAGGATGCCCGCAATAATTGCGCGTCCTGTTGCCAGGCGTGTACCTGGGCGGCCGTTTCGGGGTGGTTGGCCAGCCAGGCTTCAAGTACGCGGCGGTCACTGTCCGGCAGTTGGTGATCGACGTAGGCATGCAAATCGCGTTCGCTGGGGGGCAGGCTGATCATTTGAGTCTCCGCAGGGCAGGGCCGGTAATTTCGCCATCGCTGAGCTGACGCAACGCTTGGCGCGCACGGGACAGGCGCGACATCACGGTGCCGATGGGTACCTGAAGGATCTCGGCGACTTCCTTGTAGCTCAAACCCTCCACGGACACCCACAGCAAAAGGGCGCGTTGTTCGGTGCTGAGTTGGTCGAAGGCTTGCAGGGTGGATTGGGCCATCACTGTGCGCTCCACCGACGGTTGCGCATCATCGCGCCCGGTGAAGAATTCGAGCATACGTGCATAGCGTCGGCTGCGGCGATGGGCGTCGAGGAACTGCCGATAGAGGATCGCGAACAGCCAGGCGCGCAGGTCGCCTTCGACACGCTTATCAGCCCAGGCGATGATCGCCCGCTCCAGGGTCGCCTGCACCAGGTCATCGGCGCTGCTGCTGTTGCGCGTCAGCGACACGGCAAAACGCCGCAACCTGGGGATGAGTTCGTGTAACTGTTCGTCGAGTTCATGCATGGGGATGAGTCTACTCACGTGTGTTGAAGTAGACGTTGGTCCCTGTAGGTTATTCCACGCTTTGCGCAAAGAAACTTCCCGGCTAATACGTGGGAAGCGTCTGTATACCTTGAGAGTCTGTAATCTCGTGCGCAGCCCTCTATCCACCCTTGCATCTGTCGGCATTCAGCCGGCAGTTGAATAGTGAGAGGGTGCTTATGACGTGTTTGCCGAGTGATAAACAGTTTTTTTCCTGCATCTCGCTGGCTCATTTGCCTGCCGCGCAGCGGGTTTTATTTGAGCGATGGGGTTGTGGCCTTTCAACCCGAGCCACCTACGCCAACGTGCACCAAGCCTTCGAAGCGCAAGCGAGGCTGGCACCCCAGGCGACCGCTGCGGTATGCGCGGGCCAACGTATCAGCTATGAACAACTCAACCGACAAGCCAATCGATTGGCTGAGCATCTGCTTGGGCAGGGTGTTAAGCGTGGGGACACGGTGGGATTGTTCGTCGAGCGCTCGATTCCCATGCTGGTCGGGCTCCTGGCGGTGTTAAAGATTGGCGCCGCGTATGTCCCTCAGGACGCCAGAATCGTACCCACCCTGCAATTGGGCATGGTCCTCGAATCATTGACCAGCCCGGTGATTCTGACCTTATCGAGCCTGGTGGAGCGCATTCCGGCAGACGCGTCCCACCGCTGCCTCAATTTGGATACGTTCATTGCTCAAACGCCATGGCTGGCTGAAGACAATGATTGCGTGCGTGTCGGTGCTGGCCCGGATGATCTGTGCTTTGTACTGTTTACATCTGGAACCACAGGGCGCCCTAACGGCGTGTGTGTCAGCCACCGTAACGTATGCAATATTCTGCTCACTGAACCTGGGCGGATGGGTATGGCACCGGGTCGTACCGTAGGGCAGATTCTCAATATCGGCTTTGACATGGCGGCTTGGGAAATACTCGGTTGCCTGGCTCATGGTGCGACCTTGCTGATTCGCGGCAAAGACATCGCGCAGACGGCCGCACAGTGCAATGTGTTGATCGCAACGCCTTCGATACTGGCCACCCTTGAGCCTCGACAGTGTCCCCACCTCAACGTCGTTGCGGTGGCTGGAGAAGCCTGCTCCCAGGCCCTGGCGGATCGGTGGGCCGAGCACTGTACGTTCTACAACGGCTGCGGTCCTACCGAGACGACCATCGTCAACACGCTGCACCGGCATGTACCAGGCACGCTACTGACTATTGGCCGGCCAACACCCAATAACACTGTCTATGTGCTCGATGAGCAGGGGCGTGCCTGTGCCTTGGGTGAAACGGGAGAGATGTGGGCCGGTGGCGCGGGTGTGACAGCAGGCTACCTGAACAATACGGCATTGACCCAGCAGCGATACCGTCCGGATCCCTTTCTCGGTGGCGACGCCATGATGTTCCGCACACGAGATTTGGGGCGCTGGGTGGGAGACGGCCAGCTCGAACACTTAGGGCGCGTGGATGACCAAGTGAAAGTCCGCGGCTTTCGTGTGGAGCTGGATGCGGTGTCGGCGGCTCTGGAGGCCGGCGCTGGATGCATGCGCGCCGTCACTTTGAAGCTGGACAGCCGCACGTTGGTGGCCTTTGTTTCGCCTGCCAGCACTGACATCGAGGCTTGCCAAACCGCGTGCCAACAGCGCCTGGCCTATTACTGCGTGCCTCAGTCCATCTACGCAGTGGAGCATTTTCCACTGACAGCGAGGGGCAAGATCGATAAGGCATTGTTACTGCAAACGGCCCGGGAGAATCAGTTGGCGGTGCTGGCGTTCGCGACCGGGGAGCCCGGCCATGATTGATACGCTGATCCGTACCGTTGTACCGCCCAAGCCGGCGCTTTGGCGTCGCTGGACGTCACTGCCGATGTTTTCCTGTTACAACCGCCTGGCAGCCGCCGCGCTGATGGGCAACCTGGTGTTTTTGCTGTTGGCTGTGGACCTGCACGCCATCCCGGTTCAGACGCTGTCGGACATGGTGCTGATCAACCTGTCGGTTGCCATTCTCGTTCGCCAGCAATACGTGATCAATGGGCTGTTCTGGCTGGCAACGCGAATACCGCCTACATGGCCCTTACAGGTGCGGCGTAGCGCGGCCAAGGTGTACCACTTCGGTGGGCTGCACAGTGGCGCAGCCTTTGCGGCCACTGGGTGGTTTGCCGCCCTGGTTGGCGTGCAGGTTACGCGTTACCTGCAACAACCTGACAGTGTTTCGGTGGCCGGGTTATGGGTCAGCGTTATGCTGCTCGGCTTATTGCTGCTCATAGTGGTCATGGCTCAACCACGTATTCGAGGCCGGTTCCACAATGGGTTTGAACGCGTTCATCGGTTTGGCGGTTGGAGTGCGTTGCTGTTGTTCTGGTGGCAAACGTTACTGACCACGTCGAGCCTGCTGCACAGCGTTACGTTTTGGATGCTGGCAGTGCTGACCCTGAGCGTCCTGCTGCCCTGGCTGCGGCTGCGCAAGGTGGCTGTTGAACACGCACGGCCTTCCGGACATGCGGTGATTACGCGTTTGAGCCACACCACACCGTTCGCCGGTTCATCCACCGCGATCAGCCGCAACCCACTGCTGGAGTGGCATTCCTTTGCCAATATTCCCACGCCACACGAGGCGGGTTTCCGCCTGATAATTTCCCGCGCAGGGGATTGGACCGGGCGATTTATCGAGGACTTGCCGCGACATGTGTGGGTTAAGGGCATCACCACAGCGGGTGTTGCCAATGTAGAAACCCTGTTCAAGTCGGTGGTGTACATCGCCACTGGCAGCGGCATCGGGCCTGTCATGCCGCATCTGCTGGCGGCTCAGGTACCGATTCAGTTGATCTGGTCTGCCCGTAGCCCGAGGACGACCTATGGCGATGAACTGGTGGAGGAAATTCTGCGCGCCCAGCCTTGCGCATTGATCTGGGACACCGATGAGCGCGGCAAGCCAGACCTGGTGAAGTTGGCTTACGGTGCAGTGCAAGCCTTTGGTGCAGAAGCCGTGATCTGTATTGCCAACCAAACGGTGACCCAGCGTCTGGTGCAAGAGTTGGAAGCTCGGGGAATACCCGCCCATGGCGCGATCTGGGATTCCTGAGACAGCCCCAAGTGTGAACAACATCAATCAGTGGAGATGCCTATGAACGTGTTTGTGGAACGTCATGATCGAGTGGTCCTGGTCAAGCTCAACCGTCCTGAAGTCAAGAATGCGCTGAGTTCGGCGCTGATGACTGAGTTGATCAGTCATCTGGAAGCAATGGATCGAGACCCTCGGATTGGGTGTTTTGTCATTACCGGCACCGCAGAGTTCTTCGCGGCAGGGGCCGATATCAAAGAGATGAGCGGCAAGTCCTATCTGGACGTGCTCAACGAAGACTACTTCGTCGGTTGGGAGGGCTTCACCCGTTTGCGCACCCCGACGATTGCCGCAGTGGCGGGCTATGCGTTTGGCGGAGGCTGTGAGCTGGCGATGATGTGCGACATGATTTTCGCTGCTGATACCGCCACCTTTGCACAGCCGGAAATTAAGCTAGGCGTCATCCCGGGCATGGGCGCGACCCAGCGGTTGACCGGGCTGATCGGCAAGGCCAAGACCATGGACCTGGTGTTGACTGGCCGGTCAATGACCGCCACGGAAGCAGAGCAGGCGGGGTTGGTGTCGCGGGTTTACCCGGCTGCGAACTTGCTGGACGAGGTGATGGCGGTGGCGGCACAAATTGCCTCCTTCTCGCGAACGGCCACCCGTGCAGCGCGGCAGGCGGTGGAGCATTCTCTGGAGGTCGGGTTGCACGAAGGTGTGCGTCAAGAGCGAAGGTTGTTTCATGGACTGTTTGCCACGCCTGATCAGCAAGAAGGAATGCAGGCATTTCTTCACAAGCGGCAGGCCTTGTTTAATCAGCCCTAGCCGGCACTCGATCTGGCCACGTGTTGACTACAAAGAAACTACAGTGAAGGGGGAATAAGCCTACGTGGGATTCGTCTCATAACACTTTCCCCCTGCGGCCTCGGGCCCTGGAGCTTCTATGGTTGATCACTCTTTACCGCCGCGTCCGCCTCTTGGTACTACAAGTCTGCTCGTAAGGCTGGCGTGTATAGGGGGCGTGGTGGCAGTGTTGGTGGTTGCATTTGCCTACGTCAACGGCACCCTCGACCCACAGCGTCTGCGGCCAAAGACCTTGGTCAATGCCCTGGAAACCAATAACGGCGTACACCCGGGCTTTCGCCGCAATCATGCCAAAGGTGTGTGTGTGGCGGGTTACTTCGAGGCGAGCACAGAGGCGCGTGCTTACTCCAGCGCCCAGGTGTTCAGCGAGGCCAAGACCCCGGTGATTGGCCGGTTTGCCTTGCCCAGCGGCAATCCCTATGCACCGGACAGCAGTGTGCCGATTCGCAGTTTTGCCGTGCAATTCAGCCAGGCAAACGGCCAGCAGTGGCGAACGGGAATGAACAGTATGCCGGTGTTTCCGGTGGGCACGCCCGAGGCGTTCTACCAGCTGCTCAAGGCGGGTGCGCCAGACCCGGCCACCGGCAAGCCGAACCCTGCGAACATGCCGGCGTTTTTTGCCGCACACCCGGAGACGGCGCCGTTCCTGGCCTGGGTCAAGACTGCCAAGCCATCGGCCAGTTATGCGACGCAAACCTACAACGGCATCAATGCGTTTTACCTGGTGGGCGAAGGTGGCAAGCGTCAGGCCGTGCGGTGGAGCGTGGTGCCGCAAAGCCAGGACGCGGCGGGTGATGCTGCGCCGTCGGGCAGTGACTTCCTGGAACAGGATTTGGTGCAGCGCCTGGCCGCCGGGCCTTTGCGTTGGCAGTTGAACATGACCCTGGCCAACCCCGGCGACCCCTTGGATGACGCGAGCAAGACCTGGACTGGCCCGCATACGCAGTTCAACGCCGGCACTCTGGTACTGCAAAGCAGCCAGCCGCAGGCAGACGGTGATTGCCGTGATATCAACTTTGACCCGCTGATTTTGCCCAGCGGTATCGAGGCCTCCAACGACCCGTTGCTGGCCGCACGCTCCGCCGCGTATGCCAGTTCGTATCTGCGCCGTGCGGGTGAAGTCAGCCCGTTGCACAGCCCCCCTCAGGAGTCGAAGCCATGAATGCTCAACCGCGTTTTTTTGCACCGCTGGCGCGTCTGTTGCACTGGCTGATGGCGCTGATGATCATTGCCATGCTGTTTATCGGTGCGGGATTGGCGGCGTCGGTGTCGGAACGCCATGAATGGCTGATCCACCTGCACAAACCGCTGGGTATTGCGATCCTGGCCCTGGTGCTCGTGCGTTTGGCCGTGCGCTTTACCACCCGGCAACCGCCGTTGCCAGCCGATTTGCCGATGTGGCAAGTGCTGGCGGCCAAGGCTTCCCATGTGCTGCTGTATGCGTTGATGCTGGTGTTGCCGCTGCTGGGCTGGGCGATGATTTCGGCCGCCGGTGACCCGGTGATGCTCAGCAGTTCTGTACAACTGCCAGCGCTGGTAGGGGCGAATGCGCCGTTGTTTGCGCTGTTGCGCAAGGCTCACGGCTACCTTGCCTACCTGTTGTTCCTGACAGTGCTGGTGCACTTGGCGGCGGCGCTGTTCCACGGGTTGATCCGCCGCGATGGGGTATTGCAGAGCATGACCGGCACCCGGGATTGATCGCTTCTGTGGCGAGCAAGCTCGCTCGCCACAAAAAGCTTGCCACAAGGGTTAACGCAAAAGCCCGACGATATCGGCGACGCTGCTCAATACGTCCTTGCCCAGCTGTTTCGATCGATCGCCCGACCAGCCGGTACGCGGGTTGGGCGCATCGTCGTTGTCCTTGAAGGGCATCTCCAGGGTCAGGGACAGGCAGTCGTACTTCTCACCGACTGCGTTGCAGGCCAGGGTCATGTTAGCTTCGCCCGGCAGGTCGCGGGTGTAGCCGTAGGTGGTTTGGAAGTCCCGGGTCAGATGGCTCAGGTGGTTGCGAAAGTGTTTTTCCAGGGCTTCGATGCGTGGGGTGTAGCCTGGATTGCCTTCGCAGCCGGCGGTGAAGATGTAGGGGATTTCTTCGTCGCCATGGATATCGAGGAACAGGTCCACGCCGTACTTTTCCATTTGCTGCTGCACAAACAGTACTTCCGGGCTGGTTTCCTGATTGGCGCTCTGCCAGGCGCGGTTCAGATCCTGGCCCATGGCGTTGGTACGCAGGTGACCGTGAAAAGCGCCATCGGGGTTCATGTTGGGCACCAGGTACAGGTCGGCCACTTTCAAGAGTTTTTTCAACTCCGCGTCACCGTCCTTTTGCAGGCGTTCAATCACGCCCTCCATAAACCATTCGGCCATGTGTTCGCCGGGGTGCTGTTGGGCAATGATCCACACCTTACGGCGACCTTCAGCCCCTTTGCCACGGCGCAACAGTTGTATATCGCGGCCCTCGACACTCTTGCCGGTGGCCAGCAGCTTGACGCCGGCGTACTTCAGGGCTTGTTCGATCAGCCAGTCGTGACGTTCACGGCTGTAGGGTTCGAAGTAGGCGAACCATACGTGCTTTTCGCGGGTCTGGAGCGTGATATGCAGGATCTCGCCATCAAAGCGCGTTGGCACCCGGAACCAGTTGATATGGTCATAGGATGCCACGGCGTTGTAGCCGCTCCAGGCGTGTTTATAGGATGAGCCACCGGCGTTGCTCAATCGAAAAGTGTGGGTGTGCCCCACATGCATGCCTTCGGCCTTGAAGTGGAACCATTGAAAATGTTTGCTGCGGGTGTCGGGTTTGATTGCCAGTAACAACTGATAGGCATCGCTGGCATCCAGGACCTGGATATTGCCGCTGTCGAAGTCGGTGCTGATCTTGATGGAGGTCAAGGCCACGGTCATAGTCTGGTTGCCTGAATATGAGTGATGTGGCGGCTATATTACACAGAGGTCAGGTAAAACCTGGATGCAAAATTGTTGCACGGGGAGGGGGCGTCATCCCTGACGCCGCGGCAGCTTAGGGGCTATGAGATTGATTCTCAAGCGCTATTTCGCAAAGATCCGGGCTAGAGCTGTCGTGTGGCTTTCTTTCGACGATGGTCTTTTGCTACCATGCGCGCCATCGAGCAACACACAGTCTTCATTAGCCTGAAGCCATGCCAGGGAAACTGGCAAAAAAAAGACCCGGCCAAAGAGCCGGGTCAAAAACCGTGATTAGCCTGATGAGGAGATATTCCAAGAGTCCGACCTAAGGTCCCTTGGTCTATCGACTGATCTCGCGATCAGCTTGGTCCAATAATAATCATTATCATTTGCAAGTCAAATGTTTTTATCCCTTGGATAGAAATATTTTTCTTTCGCGTCTGTTACGCATTTGCCCGGGCCCCCGGCGCTTGCAACGAGCGCTCCACCATCGCCTTCGCCATATCGATCAAATACACCACGGAAAACGCCAGGTCGCGCTGATTGCCTTGATGGCTGCACGCTGATTCGTAGGCGGTTGCCGCAGCACTGCGCAGCAGGTCAGACGCGTGAACCAGGGCCTCCTCTTGGCTGACGCCCGGCTTGATCGCGAACAGGGCACCCTCCACGGCTGGTGCCGACATATCTTCTTTCAAGTAATAGTCCAGCGCGCGCTGGGCCGCGCCGCTGTGGCACATGTTCTGTAATTCAACCTGTTCGGGTATTTCGGGCAATGAAAGCGGGCTATTCGTCATAAGCGGCAGTACTCCGGTGGGTGTCGAAATCCTTAGGCTTGATGATAGTACGTATCGTATTTATGTCGTTTTATGGATTACTACAAACTGTTTATTGCCCCGAAAAATACGCACCGTATTGTCAGGCGCCATGGATAACTGGATAGCGTTGGTCAAAGCCAACATGAAAGACCGCAAGGTCACGCAGGAGCAACTGGCAGAGCGCCTGGGTATGTCCCAGGGCGGCGTCGGCCATTGGCTCAACAAGCGCCGAGTGCCGAGCCTTGCGGACATGAACCGGGTGCTGGCCGAGCTCGGGCTGGGCTACCTGGAGGTGGCGCTGGAGATTCGCGAACGGGCCGCGCAAGAGCCTGCGTTGCAACAGCACTACAACCCGTATTTTCGCTATCCGGTCAGCGACTGGCAGCAGGCGTGCGAGCTGCGCGAAGAACGTGCACTCTATGGGCCTGGCCGCTACGAATTGAGCGATTACCACGCGCGTGGCGAGGCGTTCTGGCTGCCTGTAACGGGCGACGCCATGACCGCGCCCACGGGCATGAGCATCGGTGCCGGGACGATGATCCTGGTGGATCCGGCCATCGATCCTGTACCCGGCAAACTGGTGGTCGCCCAATGGTCTGGCAGTTCCCAGGCCACTTTTCGCCAATTGCAGGAAGAGAGCGGCCAGCGCTATCTGGTGCCGCTCAATCCGACGTACCCCAAGGCGCTGCTCACCGACGACTGCCACATCCTTGGCGTCGTGGTGCAAGCCACCGCGAAGTTCTAGGCGGTAGTTTCAAGCTCCACCAGCGCGCTGCCTTCGGCAACCATTTCACCTTCCTGGCAGAACAGCGCCTTGACCACCCCGTCATGGGGCGCACGGATGCTGTGTTCCATCTTCATGGCTTCGAGTACCACCAGCTGTGTGCCAGCCTCAACGGTTTGGCCTACCTCTACCAGCACACGAACGATGCTGCCGTTCATCGGTGCGCTGAGACCGCCCTGATGAGATTGGCCGGCCTCGACCGCCGCAATCGGGTCGAACAGCCTGACGGCATGCATCTCGCCATTCCAGCGCAGGTACAGGCTGCCTTCGTTGCGGACCGCCAGATGGGCACGGCGCACACCCTGGTGTTCGATCAGCAGCTGCTCGCCGCACAATTGTGACGTGTTGGCCAATGTCACCAGCCGATCCTGCCCGTTGCAGCTCAGATGCAGCGACACTTCGGCGGGCAGGCCCGCACGAAAGCCCTGGTTATTGGCCCAAGGCCCATCACCTACCGGCAGGCTCTGCATAAACGCCGAACCTGCTGCCTGCCAGAATGCATCGCTCAACGCACCGGGCGCCGGTAACAGTTCATCCTGATAACGCGGGATAAACCCGGTGTCCAATTCGGCCGCCGCGAACGCGGGATGGCCGATGATGCGCCGCAGAAAACCCAGGTTGGTCTTGAGCCCACCCACCGCGAACTCATCGAGCATACTTAAAAGTCGCAGGCGTGCCTGTTCGCGGTCTTCGCCCCAGGCAATCAGTTTGCCGAGCATCGGGTCGTAGAAGGGCGACACGCTGTCCCCTTGCTCGACACCGCTGTCTACCCGACGGCCCGGGCCAGGGCTGGATTCGCGGTACAGCGCCAGGTGACCGGTGGCCGGCAGGAACTCGTTGGCCGGATCTTCGGCATACAGCCGCACTTCAATCGCATGACCGATCAAGGGTACCTGCTCCTGTGTGATCGGCAGCGCCTCGCCCTGGGCGACCCGGATCTGCCACGCCACCAGGTCCAGACCGGTAATCGCCTCGGTGACCGGATGCTCCACTTGCAGTCGCGTATTCATCTCCATAAAGAAAAACTCGCCACGGGCATCCAGCAGAAACTCCACCGTACCGGCACCGACATAGCCGATGGCCTGGGCCGCACGCACGGCCGCTTCGCCCATGGCCTTGCGTTGCTCAACGCTGAGCCCTGGCGCCGGCGCTTCTTCGACAACCTTTTGATGGCGCCGCTGGATCGAGCAGTCGCGCTCATTGAGGTACAGGCAATGGCCATGCTGGTCGGCAAACACTTGAATCTCGACATGGCGCGGCTTGAGCAGGTACTTCTCCACCAGCATCTGCCCATTGCCGAAGGACGACAGCGCCTCGCGCTGGGCGGAGGCCAGGGCATCGGCCAATTGGCTGACATCCTCGACCACCTTCATGCCCTTGCCGCCGCCACCGGCCGTAGCCTTGAGCAATACCGGGTAGCCAATACGCTCACAGGCGGCGCGGAAGGTCTCCAGGTCCTGGGCCTCGCCGTGATAGCCCGGCACCAGGGGCACACCGGCGGTTTCCATCAATGCCTTGGCCGCCGATTTGCTGCCCATGGCGTCGATGGCGGCAGCGGGCGGGCCGAGGAAGATCAAGCCTGCCGCCTCGATGGCCCGGGCAAAGCCAGCGTTTTCCGAGAGGAAGCCGTAGCCGGGGTGAATCGCCTGGGCGCCACTGGCGTGGGCGGCGGCAATCAGTTTGTCGATTTGCAAGTAACTGTCGGTGGCTTTGCTGCCTCCCAGGTCGACACGAATATCCGCCTCGCGGCTATGGCGCGCATCACGGTCGATGGCGCTGTGCACGGCCACGGTCGTCAGCCCCATGGCCTTGGCAGTGCGCATGACCCGGCAGGCAATCTCGCCACGGTTGGCTACCAGTACGGTGGTCAGTGTGCTCATGAGCGCGGCTCCTGGGCTTGCCAGCTCGGCGCACGTTTTTGCAGGAAGGCCCGCAACCCTTCCTGGCCCTCGGCGCTTACGCGAATGCGCGCAATGGCGTTTTCGCAATAGCGTCGCAGCGCCGGGGTGAGGGCACCGTTGCCCACTTCACGCAGTAAATCCTTACTGGCGCGCATCGCCGCCGGACTGTTTTGCAGCAGGTTGGCCACCCACTGGTCCACCTGGTGATCCAGGCTCTCGGCCGGATAACTCTCTGCCAGCAAGCCGATCTCCTGCGCCCGCTGGCCGCCAAATCGCTCAGCCGTCAGAGCATAGCGGCGGGCCGCGCGTTGGCCGATGGCCTGCACCACGAATGGGCTGATCACTGCGGGCGCCAGGCCGATGCGCACTTCCGACAGGCAGAATTGCGCGTCATCGGCGCCGATGGCCATGTCGCAGCAACTGATCAACCCCAGCGCGCCACCATAGGCCGCACCTTGCACCACGGCCAGCGTGGGGATTTTCAGCTTGGACAGGTTGTACATCAGCTCCGCCAGTTCGCGAGCGTCGTCCAGGTTGGTGTGGTAGTCCAGCTCGGCCGACTGCTGCATCCAGGCCAGGTCGGCGCCGGCACTGAAATGCTTGCCGCGCCCGCGCAGTATCAGAAATCGCAGGGACGGGTCGGCTTGCACTCGGTCCAGGGCGATGATCAGTTCGCGGATCATTTCGGCATTGAACGCGTTGTTCTTGGCTTCACGACTGAGCCACAGCGTGGCAAAGCCACGGCTGTCGGTGATCAGTTCGAGGGTGTTGAAATCGTTCATGGGGTGCAGCTCCATTTACATGCGGAACACGCCGAAGCGGCTCGGCTCGATGCGGGCGTTCAGTGCGGCGGACAAGGCCAGGGCCAGCACGTCGCGGGTCTGCAACGGGTCGATGACCCCGTCATCCCACAAGCGCGCGCTGGAGTAGTAGGGATGGCCCTGGGTTTCATACTGGTCGAGGATCGGCTGCTTGATGGCGGCTTCCTCCTGCGCACTGAAACCGCTGCCTGCGCGCTCAGCCTGCTCGCGCTTGACTTGTACCAGCACCCCGGCGGCCTGTTCGGCGCCCATCACGCCAATGCGTGCGTTGGGCCACATCCACAAGAAGCGCGGGTCATAGGCGCGGCCGCACATCCCATAGTTACCGGCGCCAAAACTGCCACCGATGATCACGGTGAACTTCGGCACCCTGGCGCACGCGACCGCCGTGACCAGCTTGGCACCATGTTTGGCGATGCCGCCGGCTTCGTATTTCTGGCCGACCATAAAGCCGGTGATGTTTTGCAGGAACAGCAGGGGGATCCCACGCTGGCAGGCCAGTTCGATAAAGTGCGCGCCTTTCTGCGCGGCCTCGGCGAACAGGATGCCGTTGTTGGCCAGGATCGCAATCGGGTAGCCATGCAAGTGCGCAAAGCCGCAGACCAACGTTGTCCCGAACAACGCCTTGAACTCGTCGAACACCGAAGCGTCCACCAACCGCGCGATGACTTCGCGCACATCGAACGGCTGCTTGGCATCCGCCGGAATCACGCCGTACAGCTCTTCGCTGCTGTACAGCGGTGCCACGGGCGGGCGCTGCAGCAACTCACCTTGTTTGCGCCAATTGAGGTTGGCCACGCTGCGCCGGGCCAGCGCCAGGGCGTGTTCGTCGCTGTCGGCGTAGTGGTCGGCCACGCCGGAGATCTTGCAGTGCACATCGGCGCCGCCGAGGTCTTCGGCGCTGACCACCTCACCGGTGGCCGCCTTCACCAGCGGCGGGCCCGCAAGGAAAATGGTGGCTTGCTGGCGCACCATGATTGCTTCATCGGCCATCGCCGGCACATAGGCGCCGCCGGCGGTACATGAACCCATCACCACGGCGATCTGCGGGATGCCCTGGGCGCTCATGTTGGCCTGGTTGAAGAAGATCCGCCCGAAGTGTTCGCGGTCGGGGAATACCTCGTCCTGGCGTGGCAGGTTGGCGCCGCCGGAATCCACCAGGTAGATGCACGGCAGACGATTCTGCTCGGCGATGGTTTGGGCGCGCAGGTGCTTTTTCACTGTCAGTGGGTAGTAGGAACCGCCTTTGACCGTGGCATCGTTGGCGACGATCATGCACTCGACGCCTTCCACACGGCCGATTCCGGCAATCACGCCAGCCGCCGGTACGTCTTCGCCATACACCTGATGAGCCGCCAGTTGGCTGAGTTCAAGAAACGGCGAACCCGGGTCGAGCAAGCGATTGATGCGCTCCCGGGGCAGCAGCTTGCCGCGCGAGGTGTGGCGTTCCTGGGCCTTGGCACCGCCACCCTGTTGCACGTGGGCGAGCAGGGTATGCAGGGCGTCGACCTGTGCAAGCATCGCCGCGCTATTGGCGGCAAATTCCGCCGAGCGCGGGTTGAGTTGGGTATGCAGGGTGGCCATGACGCGCTCCTTCAGCGGGTTTCGTTGAACAGTTCGCGACCGATCAACATCCGCCGAATCTCACTGGTGCCGGCGCCGATTTCATACAGCTTGGCGTCACGCAACAGGCGCCCGGCGGGGAATTCGTTGATATAGCCGTTGCCGCCCAGGATCTGGATCGCATCCAGGGCCATCTGCGTGGCGCGCTCGGCGCTGTACAGGATCACACCGGCGGCGTCCTTGCGCGTAGTCTCGCCGCGCTCGCATGCTTGGGCCACGGCGTAGAGGTAGGCGCGGCTGGCGTTGAGCTGGGTGTACATGTCGGCAACCTTGCCCTGGATCAGCTGGAATTCACCGATGCTCTGGCCGAACTGCTTGCGGTCGTGGATGTAGGGCACGATCAAATCCATGCACGCCTGCATGATCCCGGTGGGGCCGCCGGACAGCACCACGCGTTCGTAGTCCAGGCCGCTCATCAGCACTTTCACGCCGCCATTGAGCACGCCGAGGATGTTTTCTTCCGGTACTTGCACGTCATCAAAAAACAGCTCGCAGGTATTGGAGCCGCGCATGCCCAGCTTGTCGAACTTGTTGCTGCGACTGAAGCCTTTCCAGTCGCGCTCGACGATGAAGGCTGTGATGCCGTGGGGGCCTTTTTCCAGGTCGGTCTTGGCGTAGATCACATAGGTATTGGCGTCGGGGCCGTTGGTGATCCAGGTCTTGCTACCGTTGAGTACGTAGTGGTCGCCGCGTTTGTCGGCGCGCAGTTTCATCGAGACCACATCGGAGCCGGCATTCGGCTCGCTCATGGCCAGGGCGCCGATGTGCTCGCCGCTGATCAGCTTGGGCAGGTACTTGAGTTTCTGTTCGTGGTTGCCGTTGCGATTGATCTGGTTGACGCACAGGTTGGAGTGCGCACCGTATGACAGCGCCACCGAGGCCGAGCCGCGGCTGATTTCTTCCATGCTCACTACATGGGCCAGGTAACCCAGGCCGGCGCCGCCGTATTCTTCCGGCACGGTGATGCCCAGCAGGCCCATGTCCCCGAACTTGCGCCACAGGTCGGCGGGGAACAGGTTATCGATGTCGATCTGCGCCGCACGCGGTGCGACTTCCTTGGCCACAAAGGACTGCACCTGGTCGCGCAGCATGTCGATGGTTTCGCCGAGGGCGAAGTTCAGGGACGGGTAACTCATGGGCAGGCACCTTAATGTCAGCTTTGTTGTTGTGTGGATTGGGCGCAGGAGGAGGGCGCTCACCTTTACGTTAACGTAAGCTTGCGTTGCGGTGCTGTCAATCGTAGTTTACGTTTACGTCAACCTACAAAAAAGACAACAAGGGGTCGTTATGGATCAACCGAATCAGAGCTACAGCCGTGGCTCTCAGGACAAGCGCTTGCTGGCGATGACCATTGGCCAGGCATTCGATCAAACCGTCGCGCAGTATCCCGATGGCGAAGCCTTGGTGGTTCGCCATCAGCAGCGGCGCTACACCTGGCGGCAACTGGCCGAGACGGTTGATCTGCATGCACGGGCGTTCCTCGCCTTGGGTATGCAGATCGGTGACCGCCTGGGTATCTGGGCGCCCAATTGCGCCGAATGGCTGATCTGCCAAGTGGCAAGCGCTAAGCTCGGTGTGATCCTCGTCAATATCAACCCGGCCTATCGCAGCAGTGAGCTGGATTACGTGCTCAAGCAATCCGGCTGCCAATGGCTGGTGTGCGCCGGTTCGTTCAAGAGCTCCGATTACCACGCCATGCTCCAGGCATTGAAGCCTGAGCTGCGCGGCCTCATCAGTCTCGATCCCAGCCCGCCGCCTGAATTCATGCCTTGGTCGCAACTGTCGGCCCTGGGCGCCGGAGTTAGCCCCGAGCAACTGCAAAGCCGGCAGACCAGCCTGCACTTCGACCAACCCGTGAATATCCAATACACCTCCGGCACCACCGGTTTCCCCAAGGGTGCCACCCTCAGTCACCACAATATCCTCAATAACGGTTACATGGTCGGCGAAAGCCTGGGCTTGACCGCGCAGGACCGCCTGGTCATCCCGGTGCCGCTGTATCACTGCTTCGGCATGGTGATGGGTAACCTCGGTTGCATCACCCACGGCACCACCATGATCTATCCCAATGACGGTTTCGACCCGCTGCTGACATTGACTGCCGTCGCCGAAGAACGAGCCACCGGCCTGTATGGCGTGCCGACCATGTTTATCGCCATGCTTGATCACCCAGGCCGGGCCGGGTTCGACTTGGCCAGCCTGCGCACCGGTATCATGGCCGGGGCGACATGCCCGATCGAAGTCATGCGTCGGGTCATCAACGAACTGCACATGCGCGAAGTGCAAATTGCCTACGGCATGACCGAAACCAGCCCCGTGTCGCTGCAAACCGGGGCGGATGACGATATAGAACGGCGCGTCACCACGGTGGGCCGCACCCAACCGCAACTGGAGACCAAGATTGTCGATGATGCCGGCAACACCGTGGTGCGCGGCGTGATCGGTGAACTATGTACGCGCGGCTACAGCGTGATGCTCGGTTACTGGAACAACCCCGACGGCACCCGCGAGGCAATCGATGAGGCCGGCTGGATGCACACCGGCGACCTGGCAACCATGGACGAGCACGGCTACGTCTGCATTGCCGGGCGTAACAAGGACATGATTATTCGCGGGGGCGAGAACGTGTACCCGCGTGAGCTGGAAGAGTTTTTCTTCACCCACCCGGCAGTGGCCGATGTGCAGATCATCGGTATTCCGGATGAGCGTTACGGTGAAGAAATCGTCGCCTGGATCAAGTTTCATCCCGGCCATGTGGCCAACGAGCTGGAACTGTCGAGCTGGTGCAAGGACCGCATCGCCCACTTCAAGACGCCCAGGTACTTCAAGTTTGTGGACGAGTTTCCGATGACGGTGACGGGCAAGATCCAGAAATTTCGCATGCGCGAGATCAGCATTGAGGAGTTGGCGTCTGCCCGAGAATGAGCCGTGGGGCGCTTTGTAGCGCGGGCTAGCTGAATACCACCGTTTGAAGCGCGAACGATCGCACATTGATCGTTTGTTCCTTCAAATGGAGTTTGGTAAATGAGTGAGCTTGATCAACCTGGCAGCAGTCAATCAACGGCGGTGCAGAGCGTTCATGCACGGGTGATACAGGACCGGTTGCCGTCCTGGTACGGCGCCGCCGACCTTAAGCGCAAAAAGGAGTTTTCTGAAACGCAGTTCGCGATGCCCGAATGGTATAAAAACTTGTCGTCGGGGAAAAAGTTGAAGCTGAGTGATGCTTACATCCGCAGCTTTAATTCGCTGAATAGACTGGATCACAGTTTTAATGGGCTTAAAGGGGTTGTGGATTTTGCCGAACCACTTTTAGTGGCGGCCATGAAAGAAAAATTCGGTGGGCGTCACAATGTAAGGCAGCTATTTTTTGCCACTGAAAAGTTGATGCCGGCTGATCGCTCTAAAGTCTTTGGGCGAGAGGCATCATGTTATTGCTATTACGAAGGTGTTAGTCTGCTTGAGGCGGCATTAAAGAACTTTGCGATAGAAGATACCCTTGAGGTGGCCGATCAGAACGCCAGGCTTATCACTCAGTATGATTTTCATCGACAATCGCCCTCTTATACGTTCAATCATACACAAACGCTCGGCGGTAGAGTCTCGATAAAACCTCATTTGTTTGCCAGCCTGTGCCGAGAATTGGATTTGGGTACGCAATACTTGAGGCATGTCGAGTCGTTTATCTGTCCCGAAGACACACCCAACTTTGCAGCGGGCACCGCCACCAAGACCATGCGTAATCGCATGTTGAATTCGGCCAGGTATCAGTTCCTGTTCGCCGCCGAGGTAGCGCTTGGGTGCGGGGATATTCAAGAAGACACCTACCAGGTGATGCGGAAAACAGCGGATAACCATCAGGAATTAAAGTGGCGAGAGAAAACACTCACTTATTCGGGACTTAAGTTGCTTGGGCAGCCGCTGGCGCAAATTGTTGTTATAGGTAATGTCAATGTGCAAGTTGCTCATCGCAGCCTGGTGTTCATGAATGAGCCTTGTGTGGTGTTCATTCCAGGAGATCCTGTTTGTATGTTGAAGGAATACTCGAGTTTGACAAGCTTCAAACTTGATTTGGTTGAGCGATTGTGCCTGGTAAGTTATCGAAGGTTTTTTAGTCAGTTCATACCCTACGAGCAACAAGGTGTATTTTTTACAAAGCTCAAGCGGCATCTTGATCCCTCCGGTAAATTTTCTGAACGTGAAGATTATGATTCTGACAAAAAGGATCTCAGGGGCGTCACCGCTTCTTATGGGGGGCGTTTTTCGGTGTTGTGGCGCGAACACGCTTGGCAAAAAGCCAATCTAATACTGAGGAATGCGCAAGCGATGGCCGTTTCCAATGATGCGGCGGATCAGCGTGCACGTAACGCCTGGTTGGTGAAAATGGGCAGCATGGCTTTGAATGTATTGAATGTTGCAGTTTTTATTTTCCCCGAGCTGGCTCCCGTGATGCTCGCAATTGGGGCAGCGCAAATGTTATGGGAAGTCGCATCGGGAATAGCGGCGTGGGACGAAGGGGATACAAAAGCGGCATGGGCCCATGTTTCGGCCATTGCCTTTAATGTAACTACGGCGGCGGTGGGGGCCAAGTTGTTTCCGCTGGTCAAGACGGCATTTGTTGAAAGCCTGTCCCACGTTCGTTGCCCCGATGGAAATATCCGTCTGTATTCTCCTGACCTGAGGCCTTATCAGCGCCAGGTCACAATGCCTGATGGTCTCACGGCCAATGAAGACGGATTGTTTGAACATGAAGGGGGGTTATACCTGCGGGAAAAAAATAACATGCATTACTTGGTGGAGCGGATGGGTGCCAGCAATGACTTTAAAATCCTGCATCCGGACAACCCGGCGGCTTATACCCCAAAGGTAAGCCGTACGGGCGCCGGGGCGTGGGCACATGAGCACGAGAACCCGATGACATTGACCGGGCCGCAGTTGATGCAGCGGTTGGGCCCGATGGCAGAGCGTTTTGCCAATGAGCCTCTTAAGCTCGAACGCATAGTGCAAATGACTGCAACGGAAGTGGACACTCTACGTAAGATACATACAGACCAGGCAGCACTGCCCGCGCTACTGACCGATACCTTGAAGCGACTTGAAATGGATAATGTCGTGGCAGAGGAAGTTTCCACTGTCAGGGCCTCACAGAGAGCGGCGTATCAATCTGACCTTTTCAGCCAGCGCTACGCCGCCGCCGAGGGTGGAGAAAGCGCGACAGTAAGGTTTATCAAACGCTTATTCCCTTCTCTACCCTCGGCGGTTGTCGAGGAACTGTTGAACGGTGCCAACTCCTCCGAAATGCAAGCGCTCACCGAGCGCCAACGTATGCCGCAGAACTTGGCTGAAGAGGCCCGTCATTATCAGCAGCAGGTGCGTTTGGCGCGAACGTATGAAGGGTTATACCGAAAAACCCTGGCCAATGACGACACGCAACGCATGGTGCTGCACAGTCTGGATAAACTTCCTGGTTGGCCATCAGACCTGCGCATTGATGTTGTCGAACGGCTGCCGGGTGGAGAGCGCCTACTGGATTCGGTGGGGCCAGAGAATGCGGCGGTCAAGCGTCGTTTCATCAAGTTCGGTCCCAAGAACCTTTATGAGGTACAGGACGAAAAAATCGCGGTATTGAACCATCAGGCGGACATCTATGGGGCTGTACAGTCAGCAGTTTCTCCTGAGGATTGGAGGGCGATGAACCTGACGGCCTCTGATCGCGGCGCGAGTCTGAAACAGGCACTGGAGCAAATGCCGCTGATGCCTCGCGATGAACTGCGTGCGTTGCTGCGCATGCAGCCTGCCAAACCACGCTACAAACCGCCAATGCGCCTTGCCGATGGACGCTTTGGTTATCCATTGAGCCCGGTAGGCGGTGCGGGTCGTCGACCTTATGCATGTGAAAGGGCAGCGTTAGACCTTTATCCGTCAATGTCCATCGCGCAGGTGGATCAGATACTGGGGCTAGAGGGCGTCAACGATATTGAATTTATGGCAAAAATGGATTTGCTCAAAGACGAGTTCAAGCAACTCAATACAGACTTGGACGCCTGGCGGGCCGACGGTGATAGCCAGCAACGCAGGACCCGTGGCCGGGTCGTCGTTGCCATCAAAGATGCATGGCAGCGTCGGTCGCCGCAACAGGCCATGGCCGCCGAGCAAGAGCACATGGCGTACATCCTGCGCTTGGCTGATGAGCAACCCGGTGAGTTACCAGCGATTACGGCGAACATGGACCATGTGGACTGTTTGGATTTATCCAGAATGTACCTTTCGGATGCGTCCTTGCCCTTCTTGCGCGCATTCGGCGGTTTGCGCTGGTTGGATATCAGCTCTAGCAACTTCACGCAGCTGCCGGAGTTTGCCAACGGTGGAGCCGGTTTGACCTGGCTCGATATGAGCAGTAACGACATTCGGTTGACGAGGCAAAGCCAGGCGCATCTCGAAGGCATGCAGCGTTTGACCGTACTTAACCTCTCCCATAACCGTCAGTTGGGATGGGCCGCCGATCTGAGCAACATGCGTGACTTGAACAGGCTGAATCTGGCGAATACCGGAACGACAACGTTCCCCAGAGGCGCCGAACGACTGCATAACCTGAACCGGATCGATCTGCACACAAACGCGATTACTCAGCTGCCCGAGTACGCCGTTGAGAATCCGGACCGAATCAACGTGCATGAAAATCCTGTGTCGCAAGTAGTCCTTACCGATGACCACGTCACCCTGGCTGAGGCGCGCAGGTTGTGGCTGCACGATTCCCCCCCAGCCATGCAGGCCGGTCGCGGCGAAATGTGGGACCAGCTCAGTTCCAGTCCCGAGGCGGCGGCATTTTTTACCGTGGTGGCGGACACAACCCGTTGTGCAGAGTACAAATCCGGGGTTACCCGGCCGCAACTGGCGGAGCGCGTTTGGGACATGATTGGGGCCGTCCATGAGAACCAACACACTCGCGATGTATTGTTTAAATCAGCTGATGATCGCGTTACCTGTGGTGACGGGAGTGTGCTGGAGTTCATGAACATGGAAACTGATCTGTTGGTGGAAAAATCGCTTGAGAGGGTCGGAGAGCATGACGTTGAGGCGACCCTGATTGGCACCGCAGAGCGACTATTTCGCCTGAAGTTGGTAGATATCATCGCTGAGCGTGACGTCGAGTCGCGCGGGCCGGCCTTCACCGAGCAGGCCGAAGTCATCTTTGCTTATCGCTCCGGCTTGGCGCAGCGACTGGATTTGCCGATCAAATCCCTTGAGATGCTCCATCGCCCTATCGCGGGTGTGGCCCCGGAGACTCTTGATGCTGCCTATGTACAAGTGCTTGAGGGCGAAAAAAACATCAGTGAAAAAAGTCATTTTTTTGTGGACATGGAATTTTGGAGAAACCAACTTCGCGCCCAATACCCACAGGACCTCAGCACCCTGACGATGGCCGATTTTGAGGTAATAACCGAGAAGCAAGAGGCGTTGGAAAAGGTGGTAGATCTGCAGAACACACAGGATGACCTTGTAGAGCAGGATGCAAAGAAGGCTTGGCAGCTAGAGTACGAGACAGCGGTTAACAGAGTTGCCAGCCTGCTGGGTAAGAGCCGGGATCAAATTCTGGCCGATGGGTCAATGACCAGTGGTTTCTATAACCAGGAAATGAAACAACTGAGGGCGCAGCGACAAGCCAAGGAAACAGCTGCGCTGCGGGCTTTGACGGTTACTGTGCTTAACCAATTTTCGACGAAGAAGGTGGCATCCGCCTAAGTCACATAAGTGCAAGCAGCACAAAGGGGACCCGAAGGTCCCCTTTAATTTGTCGTTGCGTGCTCTTTTCTTATTATTGAGGGGCGGCCTGTTGTTGTTTTTGGTAGCCGTGGCCCGTACCGCTATTTTTGGCGACCCCCATCCGGGGTCAAGAGCAAACGTATTTTTTTGAGCGCTGACCTGCTTCTTCGTAAACGATCCAACCAGTGGTAGCTACCTGAGGTAGTTTTATTTTTCTCTATCCGGTTACGGGTTGCGGCATGCCGTACCCTGCGAAGCACATCTTCTCCAAAAAAATCTGTTAGCTGCGTCTCTGCCGTGTTGTTTTTGTTATGTCAGAGTCGTTTCGTCTTGTTTTTATTAGGTTTGGCGCTTTTTATTCTTGTTATGCCATAGAGATAGCAGGAGCCGTGCCAACTTTTTAAATTCGTTTAAAATCATGTAGTTAGTATTTTTCGGGCAAATAGTTTTGCCTAGGCATGACGAATTATGTTCCCGCGTTACCCGTTGTGCAGGTGTGCGGTAACACATTGTCACAGCTGTGCTACTCAACTGGCGTTACGCACCTTCGCAACACGGGACCCGCTAGGTCGACCAAGGACGTGGCTGATCTGCCGGCCTGCGCCAATCAAGCGTTCCAGGTCGATCCCCGTTTCGATCCCCAAACCGTTGAGCAGGTACAACACGTCTTCGGTGGCCACGTTACCGCTGGCGCCCTTGGCGTAAGGGCAGCCGCCGAGGCCCGCGATAGAGCTGTCGAATACATTTATGCCTTCCAGCAGGCTGGCATAGATATTGGCGATGGCCTGGCCGTAGGTGTCATGGAAATGCCCGGCCAGCTTGTCCCTTGGCACTTGCGCCCCGACCACTTCGAACAGGCGCCGAGTTGCGCCCGCGGTGCCCGTGCCGATGGTGTCACCCAGGGACACTTCATAGCAGCCCATGGCGTACAGCTCACTGGCGACCGCGGCCACTTGCTCCGGGGCGATATCGCCTTCGTAAGGGCAGCCCAACACGCACGACACATACCCGCGCACGCTGATGCCGTGCTGTTTGGCCGCGGCCATGATCGGCGCGAATCGCTCCAGGCTTTCGCTGATGGAGCAGTTGATATTGCGCTGGGAAAAAGCCTCGGACGCCGCGGCAAACACCGCAACTTCCTTGACCCCGGCCGCCAGCGCATCTTCAAACCCGCGCAGGTTCGGCGCCAGTGCACCGTAGCTCACGCCGGGCTTGCGCTGGATCTGCGCGAATACTTCAGCCGAACCGGCCATCTGCGGCACCCATTTTGGCGAGACAAAACTGCCGACTTCGATATAGCTCAAGCCGGCTTCGCTCAACGCGTCTACCAACTGGACTTTGTCCGCCACGCTGATGGGCTGGGCTTCGTTCTGCAAACCGTCGCGTGGGCCGACTTCCACCAGGCGCACGTAAGAGGGGAGGGACATGGCAGTTACCTTCTGGTTAATGGCCGGCTTGGCTCATGGTGTGCGCAAGGGCCTGGGTGCAGCGCTCTTCGGCGGTGTCCAGTTCCAGCTTCATTTGTTCGATATCCAGCAGTTGCTGTTCCAACTGTTCGCGGCGTTCGGCGATCTTCGCCAACATGCTGTTGAGCTGGATCTGGTTACCGCCGCTGGGGTCGTAGAGCTCGATCAGTTCGCGGCATTCGGCCAGGGAAAAGCCGATGCGCTTGCCCCGCAGGATCAGCTTGAGGCTGACTTTGTCCCGCGCCGAGTAGATACGCTCCTGGCCCCGGCGTTCCGGGGCCAGCAGGCCTTGTTCTTCATAGAAGCGAATGGCGCGCGTGGTGATGTCGAGCTCGCGGGCGAGGTCGGAGATGCTGTAGGTGGTGCTCATGGCGGTGCTCAAGAAAGGCTTGGCGCTAAGCTAATTGCAGGTTGACGTGAACGTCAAGGGGCGCTGCGCGTGCCATCGGGGGCAAGCCCCCTCCCACAATGGGTATTCTTGAACCTTAGGATTGCTGTTTGTCGAGCTTCTTTTCGTGGGCGGTGACTTGCTGGCACAACTCGATCATCTGCTCGCGCATCCAGCGGTTTGCCGGGTCCTGGTCGGTGCTTTCATGCCAGTACAGGTGGGTTTCCACCGGGGGCACGTCGTTGACCGGCAGGTTGAACCAGTGCAGTTCATGGCGACGAGCGAAGCGTTCGGGCACGGTCATGACCATGTCGGTCTGCTGCAACACTTGCGAAGCCATCAGGTAGTGCTGCGAGCGCAGGGCGATCTTGCGCTGGATGCCCATTTTGCCCAGCGCCAGGTCCACATGGCCCAAGCCATTGCGACGGCTGGAGATATGGATGTGGGTCAATGACAGGTAGTCATCCAGGCTGAATTTGTCCTTGCCTGCCATGGGGTGACCCTTGCGCATGGCGCACACGTAGCGGTCTTCCATCAATTTGACATGGCGCACCTGCGGGTCGGTGTTGAGCGGCGCATCCACGGCGAAATCCAGGCGCCCGGCGGCCAGTTCCTTGGTGGTCTCACGGCGCTTGGACAGGAAACTCTCGATCACCACGGTCGGCGCCAGGCGGCGCAGGCGCTGGAACAATAACGGCAGAATCACCGCTTCAGTGAGGTCTGTCATGCTGATGCGGTAGGTCTTGGCGGCCTGCTGGGGATTGAAAATCCGGCTTTCCTGCACCGACACCCGCAGCAACGACAGCGCATTGCGCACCGGGCCGATGATGTTCTGCGCCATCGGTGTGGGCACCATGCCTTGGGCGGTGCGCACAAACAGCGGGTCGTTGAAGGTTTCGCGCAGGCGTGCCAGGGCGTTGGATACCGCCGGCTGGGTGATGCCGACGATCTGCCCGGCGCGGGTCAGATTGGCTTCGGTATAGATCGCATCAAAGACGATGAAGAGGTTGAGGTCGACCTTGCTCAAATTCATTTCGTTGCGCTCTTATTGTGAGTGTCCATGCGCCGATCATATATCGGTGATGAATGTTAATACACGCCGAGAATAGGCTAGGTAAATTATCAGCGCTGTTCTAGCATCGAATACATGACCTAAACAACCTCTCAAAGAAGGGAGCTGCTCATGGATTTCGCCTATTCGCCCAAGGTTCAGGAACTGCGTGAGCGCGTCACTGCGTTCATGGACGCATACGTCTATCCGGCCGAGCCGGTGTTTGAGCGCCAAGTCAACGAAGGTGATCGCTGGCAGCCCACGGCCATCATGGAAGAGCTCAAGGCCAAGGCTAAAGCCGAGGGCTTGTGGAACCTGTTCCTGCCGGAATCCGAGCTGGGCGCTGGCTTGACTAACCTTGAGTACGCGCCGCTCGCGGAAATCATGGGTCGCTCGTTATTGGGCCCGGAGCCGTTCAACTGCTCCGCTCCCGACACCGGCAATATGGAAGTGCTGGTGCGCTACGCCAACGAAGAGCAGAAACAACGCTGGCTTGAACCACTGTTGCGTGGCGAAATCCGCTCGGCCTTCGCCATGACCGAGCCCGATGTTGCCTCCTCGGATGCCACCAACATGGCCGCCCGCGCCGAACGCCAGGGCGATGAGTGGGTGATCAACGGCAAGAAATGGTGGACCTCCGGCGCCTGTGACCCGCGTTGCAAAATCCTGATCTTCATGGGCTTGAGCAACCCGGATGCGCCGCGCCATCAGCAGCACTCGATGATTCTGGTGCCGGTAGACACCCCCGGCGTGAAAATCGTGCGCCCGTTGCCGGTGTTCGGCTACGACGATGCCCCCCATGGCCACGCCGAGGTGCTGTTCGACAACGTGCGCGTGCCGTATGAGAACGTCTTGCTGGGGGAAGGTCGTGGCTTCGAAATCGCCCAGGGCCGCCTTGGCCCGGGCCGTATCCACCACTGCATGCGCTCCATCGGCATGGCTGAGCGTGCCCTGGAATTGATGTGCAAACGCTCGGTGAGCCGCACCGCGTTCGGCAAGCCGCTGGCCCGCCTGGGTGGCAATATCGACAAGATTGCCGACTCACGCATGGAAATCGACATGGCGCGCCTGCTGACCCTGAAAGCGGCGTACATGATGGACACCGTGGGCAATAAAGTGGCGAAAAGCGAAATCGCCCAGATCAAGGTGGTGGCGCCGAATGTGGCCTTGAAGGTGATCGACCGTGCGATCCAGATCCATGGCGGCGCCGGGGTTTCCAATGATTTCCCGCTGGCCTATATGTACGCCATGCAACGTACCCTGCGCCTGGCGGATGGCCCGGACGAAGTGCACCGCGCGGCGATCGGCAAGTTCGAGATTGGCAAGTATGTGCCGCGCGAGTTGATGCGCGGCGGGCAGTAACACCGCGTCACCTCTATCGGGAGCAAGCCCCCTCCCACATTTTGACTGTATTCACAAATCCAAGTGTGGGAGGGGGCTTGCCCCCGATGAGGCCAGTCCAAGCACCTCAAACTCCAAGGCTCAGTACACCCAAACCTCCACCCGCCGATTCTTGATCCTACCTTCGTCCGCGGTATTCGCCGCCACCGGCATTTGCGCGCCAAACCCGCGAATATCCTTGAGCACCACGCCGCTCTTTGCCAGCTCGCGGCGCACCGCCATCGCCCGTAACTTCGACAGCAACGCCGCACGTTGCGGATCGTTCTTGGTATCGCCAAAGCCCACCAGCGTGACCTGCTTGTTCAGCTTGCCGTGGCTTTTGATATAGGCCACCACCCGCTGCAAATCCTGGCGTGCCTTGTTGTCGAGGCTGGCGCTACCCTCTTCGAAGCGAAAATTTACCGTCAGGCGCTGAGCGTCGCGGGCGATGGCCTGGTAGTCGTCAGGCATTGACGGGCGAGGTGTCACGCCGATCGCCTGCACCTGTTGGGCGATAAACCCATTGGCCGCCACAATCGCCTGGCCTTTACTGGATTGGGTAAAGTCCACCAACGCCTTGGCCCACGGATTGCGGGAGGAGGGCGGCAGATAAAAGAACAGCCGTCGCGACAGCGGGTAATCCTCGGTGGCGATGAGGCTGGTCAGCGGCAACATCGGTTGCGAGTCACCATCGACAATCGCCACTGCTTTAGCCTGACGCACATAGGGCAGGCCGATAAAGCCGATACCTTGGGGATCCTGGCTAACGGCATCGGACAGCTGTTCGCTGGATTCGAAACGTTTGGCTGACGGCGCGAGCGGCTGCTGACGTCGGCTCAACACCAGTTCCCTGAAGGTGTCGTAGGTGCCGGACTGATCATCACGGGCATATAAATGAATGGCACCGCCACTCCCGCCCAACGCCTCCCAGGTGCTGACTTCGCCGTTGAATATCTGGGCCAACTGCTCGGTGTCAAGAGTATTGAGTGGGTTGCGTGGGTTAACAATGATCGCCAGGCCATCAATGGCGATGACCTGTTCGGCATCGGGGCTTTTCAGGTCGCCCAGAGGTTCAAGGTCCACCAGTTCGCCGTCCTTGATCGGGCGGGACGCGGCGGCGAGGTCCGCGCGGGTATTTTTCAGCGCGGCAAAGCCGGTGCTGGAACCGTGGGCCGCGACTTCGATGGTCACCGTTTTGCCTTGGCGCGTCGTGCCGACCACGCTCTGTTCATTTGCCCCGGCGCCCGGTTCGCTGCGCACATCCCGTAAGCCTTGATGCTCCATCAAACCCATGACCAACGCCGGGCCGAGTGCCGCGCCGATGGTGTTGGAGCCCTGGATGCGCAGGGCGGGACCTTGGCCGGGGACGGGAAGAGGGGCTGCCACGGCGGGGAGGGCGATCGCAATACACAGGAACAGAACGCGCAGCATCATGCCGGCACCTTCTCAAGCCAAAGGAAGTGCCGCGAGATTAAGTCAGTTGGGTTGCAGCAATGTGACTGATGCATCGCAAGGCTAAATGTGGGAGGGGGCAAGTCGAATCGTCGCACCGCCCCTCCCACATTTAGATCTTCACCAGGCTTGCTATCAGCTCAGTTCCAACCAGATCGGTGCATGGTCCGACGGCTTCTCCAAGCCACGCAAATCGTAATCCACCCCGGCATCCTTGACCCGTGGCACCAGCCCGGTGGACGCCATGATCACGTCAATGCGCAGCCCGCGCTTGGGCTCATCCTCAAACCCACGGCTGCGATAGTCGAACCAGCTGAAACGGTCGGTCACGTCCGGGTTGAGGTGGCGGAAGCTGTCCACCAGGCCCCAGTTCTTCAGGCGCTCCATCCACTCGCGCTCCTCCGGCAGGAAGCTGCACTTGCCGGTTTTCAGCCAGCGCTTGGCGTTATCGGCGCCGATACCGATGTCGCAGTCTTGCGGGGAAATGTTCACGTCGCCCATCACCACCAGCGCCTGGTCATTGCTGAACTGGCTTTCCAGCAGGTGCTGCAAGTCTTCATAGAAGCGCTGCTTGGCCGGGAACTTGGTGGGGTGATCGCGGCTTTCGCCCTGGGGGAAGTAGCCGTTCATGATGGTCACCGGGTGGCCGTTTTCATCGGCGAAGGTACCCCAGATGAAACGACGCTGGGCGTCTTCTTCATCGCTGGCAAAACCTTTGTGCAGGCTCAAGGCCGGCTGGCGCGAGAGCAGGGCCACGCCGTAGTGGCCTTTCTGCCCGTGGTAGTACACGTGATAACCCAAAGCCTGCACTTCGGCCAGCGGGAACTGATCATCGTGAACCTTGGTTTCCTGCAGGCCGATCACGTCAGGTTGATGCTTTTCAATCAGCGCCGCCAGCTGATGAGGGCGAGCACGCAGCCCGTTGATATTGAAGGAGACGATTTTCATGGTCGGCAGTCCAGTCTGGCAAAAGGGCGATGCTAGCCGACAAGTCGGACGGGGGCCAGCGTGGCGGCAGGGTGAATGCGCTGCTAATGTCTGGGAACGACTGGAGCTGCACAGGTTCGTACCCATAAGAACGCCATGTTTGAGTGGCGCCCAGGGAGATTGACTGTTATGCCAGACACTTCGACGGCCACTGCCGAAATCCGCCTGCTCAATAGCGGTTATTCCCGTGAAGCGCGATCCCTGCTTTACCAGGCGTATCGCCATGAACCGACCTTCGCCTATATCTTCGAAGCCGAACGGCCGGGTTATGAACAACGGGTGCGCGCCACCGTGCGCGAATTGGTCAAACAGCACTTTTTTCAGAAGCTTCCCGCCATCGGCCTGTTCGTCAACGACCGGCTGATCGGTATCGCCCTGATTGCGCCGCCGCAACGACGCCTGGGCATCACCGAGAGCTGGGCCTGGCAGATCCGCATGTGGCTGAGTACCGGCGTGCGCGGTACCCGGCGTTACCTGGAATACCATCAGGCAGTCCTGGCGTGCCTGCCCAGCGAGGCCGTGCATGTGCTGCCGTTGCTGGGCATTCACCCGCAGTTCCAGGGCCAGCATCATGGTGAGCAACTGCTTGAAGCCGTGCACAACTGGTGCGCCGACGATCCGCACTCCTCAGGCGTGGTGCTCGACACCGGCAACTCCCGTTACCTGGATTTCTACAAGCGCCAAGGCTATGAGGAGATCGGTGAAGTCGCCGTAGGGCCGGTGCTGGAGCATGTGTTTTTCCATCCCAATCCCCAGGCGTTACATCCTGCAACGTCTTAGGACAGAATTATTCAGACAAATCCGAGTTCAAAGTCCCTCCCTAGCTCGTGTAGCATCCGCGCCTATGAAGTATCCAGGAAGATTTACCAGCGGCTTGATTCTGCTGTTCACAAGCTGCGGCGCATTGGCGCAAAGTGAACTGGACGTGCGGATCAAACCCTCAAACGACGCGCTGAAAGCCAACATCGAAGGCTATATCGGCGGGGTTGGCGATCGTGACGAAGAAGCCTTGCTGCGGTTCAGCCGTGGCGCCGAGGAGCAGGCGCGCAAAGCCGCGCAGGCACTGGGCTTCTATCAGCCACAGATCGCCAGCGAGGTGAAGGGCGGCAAGAATCCGCGCCTGACCCTCACCATCGACCCCGGCGAACCGGTGCATTTGCGCGACGTGACCATTCGGGTCGATGGCCAGGCCGCGAGCCTCAAGGCCTTTCGCGTACCCGCCAGCGACGACCTCAAGCCCGGTGCCGTGCTCAATCACGGTCATTACGAAGACGCCAAGCGCCTGATCCAGAACCAGGCGTCACGCTACGGCTTTTTCAGCGGGCGCTTCACTAGCCAGAAGCTCGCGGTTGATCCTCAAGCGGGCGTGGCCGACATCGAACTCATTTACGACAGCGGCCCGCGCTACAGCATGGGCAAGGTCAGCTTCAGCGGCGACACGCCGTTTGATGAAGAACTGTTGCAACGCATGGTGCCCTTTGACAGTGGCACGCCGTACGACTCCGAGCTGGTCGCCGAACTCAACCAGAACCTGCAAGCCAGCGGCTTCTTCGAAGGCGTGCGCGTGGACGCCAGCCCCACCGCCGCGACTGATGACGTGATCCCGGTCGCTGTACAATTGGAAACCCGCAAGCCCCGCACCATGGGCCTCGGCCTGGGTTACTCCACCGACGTCGGCCCACGGGGCAAAGCCAACTGGACGCGGCATTGGGTCAACCCCCAGGGCCACAGCTACGGTTGGGAAGCCGAATTGTCGGCACCGCGGCAGAACGTCGGCCTGTGGTATGACATCCCGCTGGACCCGCCGCTCACCGACAAATTGCGTTTTGCCGGCGGCTATCAGAATGAAGAGATCGCCAACACCGACACCTTGAGCAAGCTGCTCACCATTGGCCCCGAATGGCACAGCAAGTTGCCCAGCGGCTGGACGCGGGTGATTTCCCTCAAGTACCAGCGTGAGGAATACCGCCTGGGCAATGACTCGGGGCTGAGTAACCTGTTGATGCCGGGGGTGAGTTATTCCTACCTGCGCAGCGACAACCGTATCGACCCGCACCATGGCTATCGCCTGATGTTCGACACCAAGGTCGCCAAAGAGGGCCTGGGGTCTGACACCAACCTGCTTTACGGCACGGCCACGATCAAGGGCCTGACCACCTTGTGGGACAACCACCGTTTTCTGGGGCGCGCACAATTTGGCGGCAGTGCCACCAACGGCTACAAATCCGTGCCGCCGTCGTTGCGCTTCTTTGCCGGTGGCGACCAGAGCGTGCGCGGCTACGAGTACCAGACCCTGTCGCCCGAGAACGATCGTGGCGACCGTATCGGTGGTCGCTACATGGTGGCCTTGAGTGCCGAGTATCAATACTCCATCACCGATAAATGGCGGATCGCGACCTTCATCGACCAGGGTAACTCGTTCAACAACCTGGACCTGCCGAGCCTGAAAACCGGCGTCGGCGTCGGCGTGCGCTGGGTGTCGCCGGTGGGGCCGATCCGCCTCGACCTGGCCCATGCCCTCGAAGATCCGGGCGGCGTTCGCTTGCACTTTTCCATGGGGCCTGAGCTGTGATGCGTGGTTTGAAGATAGCGGGGCTGGTGCTGGTCGCCATCCTCGTGTTGCTGTTGTTGGCGCTGTGGTCAGTGCTTGGCACCCAGGCGGGCAGTCGCTGGGCCTTGGGCCAGGTGCCAGGTTTGAGCGTGGAGAATTACCAGGGCCGCCTGGGCGGGCAGTGGAGTGCCGATCATCTGCTGTGGCAGCAGGACGGCAGCCGCGTCGAGCTGAATGCGCCGACGTTTGACTGGTCGCCCGGCTGTCTGTTGCGCATGACCCTGTGTATCAACCGACTGGACGTGGAACAGGTCAGCCTGGAATTTGCCCCCAGTGCCGAAGAGAGCAGCAGCGGGCCGATTCAACTCCCCGACCTGAAACTGCCGGTTGCCATCCAACTGGGCGACGTTCGCATCGGTAGCCTGCTGTTCAACGGCAGCGAAGAACTCAAGGGCCTGCAACTGGCGGCGCACTGGACCACCGCTGGTATGCAGATTGACTCGGTACATTTGCAGCGCGATGACCTGGTGCTCGACCTTGCCGGCCTGCTGCAACCTACCGGCGATTGGCCGCTGAATGCCACCGGCAACCTGAGCCTGCCCTACGCCCCAGGCGGTGCACCCTGGAGCGTCGCGCTCAAGCTCGACGGCGACCTGCTCAAGACCCTCAAGCTCGACGCCGACAGCAGCGGCTACCTGCCGGCCAAGCTCAAAGGCGAGCTGCAACCCCTGGCCGAAAACCTGCCGGCGCAGTTGCACATCACCTCCGAGGCGTTCAAACCCAGCGCCGACCTGCCTGACACCTTGCAACTCAACCAGTTGGACTTGAGCGCCAAGGGCAACCTGAAAGATGGCTACCAGTTGCTGGGCAAGGCCGTGCTGCCAGCGGAAAAAGGCCCGGTGGATTTACTCCTGCAAGGCAAGGTCGACGCCAAGGGCGCGCAGATCGCCGGGCTGGACCTGAATGCCGGTGACCAGCAAAGCCTCAAGCTCAGTGCCAACCTGGACTGGCAACAAGGCTTCAGTGCTGACGCCAAAATCGACTGGCTGGACTTCCCCTGGCATCGCCTCTATCCCGTCATCGACGAGCCGCAAGTGGCATTGCGTACCTTCAATGGTGAAATCTCCTATAAGGACGGCAATTACCTGGGCAACCTCAAGGCCGACCTTGATGGCCCGGCGGGTAAGTTCAATGTGGTCACCCCCTTCAGTGGCGACCTCAAGCAAGTCTTCCTGCCCGAGTTGAAACTGACGGCCGGTCAGGGCAAGGCCGAAGGCCACCTGAACCTGCAATTTGCCGACGGTATTGCCTGGGACACCGCGCTGGACCTGTCGGCGTTGAACCCGGCGTACTGGGTGGCCGAGTTACCCGGCACCCTGGCCGGACCGCTGCGCAGCAAAGGCGAGTTCAAAAATGAACAACTCAAGCTCAACGCCGACCTCGACCTCAAGGGCCGCCTGCGCGGGCAAACCGCTGTGCTGGCGGCCAAGGCCGAAGGTGCAGGCGAACAATGGACCCTCGCCAACCTGGACATCCGCCTGGGTGACAACCGCATCAACGGCAGTGGCAGCCTGCAACAACGCCTGGCCGGGCAGATCGACATCAAGCTGACGCGCCTGGCCCAGCTCTGGCCGCAACTGCGCGGGCAAATCAATGGGCGTGTCGATGTGGCCGGCACCTTGAAGGCGCCGCAAGGCAAACTCGACCTCAAGGGCCAGCAACTCGCATTTGCCGACAATCGCCTGCAAGCCCTCAACCTCGACGCCAGCCTCGATAGCGCCCAACGCGCCAAGCTCGACCTCAAGGCCAGCGGCATCTACGCCGGCGAAACCCAGGTCGGCAACCTGACCGCCAGCGCCCAGGGCGATATCAAGAACCAAAAGGTCCAACTGGACCTGGCCGGCCCCCTGGTCAAGCTGGCCCTGGCATTGGATGGCAACTTCGATAAAGACAACTGGCGCGGGCGCCTCGCCAGTGGCGACGTGCAAGCCGGTGGCCAGGACTGGCGGCTGCAAGCCCCGGCGAAAATCGAGCGCCTGGCCGATGGCAAGCTGACCTTCGGTGCTCACTGCTGGGTCTCCGGGCCCGCCAGCCTGTGTGGCGAAGACCAGCGCCTGATGCCCGAACCGAAGCTGCGTTACCACCTCAAGCAATTCCCCATCGACAGCCTTGCGGCATTTTTGCCCAAAGACTTCGCCTGGCAGGGCAAGCTCAATGCTGACGTACAGCTCGATTTGCCCGAAAGCGGACCCAAGGGCGTAGTGGCGGTAGATGCCAGCGGCGGCACCTTGCGCGTGCGTGACAAGGGCCAGTGGCTGGATTTCCCCTACGACACCCTGAAGCTGGAAACCACCCTCAACCCCAAGCGTATCGACACCCAGCTGAATTTTCGTGGCGGCAAGCTTGGCGAGTTGTTGTTGCAGGCGCAGATAAATCCGCTGCCGAACAATAAGCCGATCACCGGCAATTTCAGCCTCACCGGCCTGGACCTCGCCGTGGCGCGGCCGTTTGTGCCGATGGTGGAAAAGCTCACCGGCAAGCTCAACGGCAGTGGCCGCATCTCGGGCGGTTTGCTCGCGCCGCTGGTCAACGGCAACCTGAACCTGGTGGACGGTGAAGTCTCCGGGCCCGAGTTGCCCATCAGCCTTGAGGGCTTGAACCTGCAGGCGCAGATCGCCGGCGAAAGCGTGCAGCTCAACGGTGGCTGGCGTAGCGGCAAGGCCGGGCAGGGTAACCTCACGGGCCAGATCGACTGGGGCCGCGCCCTGGTCGTCGACCTCAGCCTGAAGGGCTCGCAACTGCCGGTCACCGTAGAACCCTATGCCAAGCTGGAAGTGGCACCCGACCTGAAGATCAGCCTCAAGGACGACAAACTGGCGATTGCCGGCAAAGTGCATATCCCCCGTGGCGATATCACCGTGCGCGAGCTGCCGCCTTCGACGGTCAAGGTCTCTGACGACACGGTGATCATCGGCAGCCAGACCGAAGAGGGCAAAGCGCCGATGGCGATGGCCATGGATATCGACGTGGAGGTGGGTAAAGACCAGCTCAACTTCGCCGGTTTTGGCCTCACCGCCAAGGTCCAGGGCCATGTGCATATCGGCGACAACATGGACACCCGTGGCGAGCTGTGGCTCAACGACGGCCGCTACCGTGCCTACGGCCAGCGCCTCAATGTGCGCCGTGCGCGGCTGTTGTTCGCCGGGCCGCTGGACCAACCGTTCCTGGATATCGAAGCGGTGCGCGTAGTGGTTGAATCGTCCCGCACCGTGACTGCCGGTATTCGCCTGAGCGGCAGCGCCGAACAGCCGGCCACGCAGATTTTCTCCGAGCCGGCCATGGCTCAAGAGGATGCGCTGTCGTACCTGGTGTTGGGCCGTTCGCGCACCAACACTGGCGAAGACAACAACATGCTCGCCGAAGCCGCCCTGGGCCTGGGCTTGATGGGCAGCGCCGGTGTGACCTCGGATATCGCCAATAAGCTGGGTATCCAGGATTTCGACCTCGACACCCAGGGCACCGGTAACAGCACCGCGGTGGTGGCCAGCGGCAAGATCAACGAGAAGCTCAGCCTGCGTTATGGGGTCGGGGTGTTTGAACCGGCTAACACCATTGCGTTGCGCTACCTGCTGAGCAAGAAGGTGTACCTGGAAGTCGCTACGGGCGTAGCCAGTTCCCTGGATATCTTTTACAAACGCGATTTCTGATCGGTACGCGGTAAAAAATGTGGGAGGGGCGGTGCGACGATTCGACTTGCTCCTCCCACATTGGTTTTCATTTCACTCCAGCCTTCGGTCAACTACCAAGCAACCTAATTATTCCATTTGACATTCGCTGCCTAAGCAGTAACATCTCGTCACACATTCACTGCCTAGGCAGTAATAAGGTGACTTTCGATGCCTCACTTCACCCCCGATAACTTCCACAACTGCCACCTCGGCCTGTTGCTGGGCCGCGCCGCGATTCTCAAGGACCGCATCATCGACACCCACATGGAACCCCACGGCATCACCGCCGCGCAGTTCAAGGTGTTGATCATCATGGCCCAGTTCGGCGTCGACACCCCGGCAGAGCTGTGCCGCAACCTGTCCCTGGACAGCGGTTCGATGACGCGGATGCTCGACCGGCTGGAGCAAAAAGACTTGCTCAGCCGCAAGCGCTCCGAGCTGGATCGCCGCCAGGTGCAGTTGGTGCTGACCGCCGAGGGCCAGCGCCTGGCGGACATGCTCCCGCACATCGGCGCCCAGGCCCTCAACCAACTGGCCGGCGCGCTTGAACCGGGCGAGTTGGAAACCCTGGAGCGGATCCTGAAGAAGATACTGATCGCTGCGGGTGACCCCATCACGATCCAGCGGGTAGGTAGATCATGAACACACGCGCACTCAGCCTGGTGCTGGCGGCGATGACGTTGGCCGGTTGCGCCAATTACAGCGGCCTCGACACCCAGGGCAAGCGCCTCGACGCCAACACTCTGCAAACCGGCAAATCCCTCAGTGGCGTAACGCTGTCGAGCGCCGCCTGGCCGGCCGCCGACTGGTGGAAAAGCCTAGGCGACCCACAGCTTGACGGCCTGATCCAGGAAGCCCTGCAAAACAGCCCCGACATGCAAGTCGCCGACGCCCGTGCCCATCAGGCCGAAGCCGCCGCCTATGCCGCCAACGCCGCCCGTATGCCGACCGTGGATGCCAGCGCCGGTGTAAGCCGCTCTCGCTTGGCCAAGGACCAGGACCCGCGTGGTCAGGGCGATGCCTATTCGACGGTGCGCAACATCGGCGCCAGCTTCAACTACAACTTCGACCTCTGGGGCGGCCAGCGCGCAGCCTGGGAAGCCGCGTTGGGCCAGGCCCGCGCCGCCGAAGTCGACCAGCAGGCCGCGCGCCTGACCCTGGCGGCCAACGTGGCCAAAGCCTACAGCGACCTGGGCCAGGCGCATATCGTGCGTGACCTGGCTGTCGATGACCTCAAGCGCACCCGCCAGATGCTCGACCTGAGCAAGCGCCGCCTGAGTTCCGGCATCGACAGTGAATACCAATACCAGCAGACCGAGAGCCTGGAAGCCAGCTCCCAGTCGCAACTGATCGACGCGGAAAAACAACTGCAAAGCGCCAAGATCGCCCTCGCCGTATTGCTCGGCAAAGGCCCGGACCGGGGTGGCGAGTTGGCCCGCCCGGCGGTGCTCAAACCCAGCGCCGTCGCGGTGCCCGCGGTGTTGCCTGCCGAGCTGCTCGGTCGTCGCCCGGACCTGGTCGCCGCACGCTGGCGAGTGGAGGCGGCGAGCAAGAACATCGACGCCAGCAAAACCCGCTTCTACCCCAACCTCAACCTGAGCGCGAGCGCAGGCGCCGAGTCGTTGCTGGGCGATGCGATGTTCGGTTCGGCCAGCCGTTTCTTCAATATTGCGCCGACGATTTCGCTGCCGATTTTTGATGGCGGCCGCCTGCGCGCCGACCTTGACGCCCGCGACGCCGACTACGACCTGGCCGTGGCCCAGTACAACAAAACCCTGGTGCAAGCCCTGGGTGATATCGGCAACAGCCTTTCGCAGCTGCGCGACACCGGCCGCCAGATCCAGGCCCAGCAACATGCCGCTGACATCGCCCAGCAGTCCTACGACACCGGGGTGCAACGCTACAGCTCGGGCATCGGTAACTACCTGGATGTGCTCAGCATCGAGCAGCAACTGCTGCAGGCCCAGCGTCAGCTGGCGACCCTGAAGGCGGCGCAGATCGATCTGTCGATTCAACTGATGCAGGCCCTGGGCGGCGGATACAACGCCAGCAACGTGGCCGCGACCACCCCCGCCACACGCACGGAATAATTTGAGGTATTTGTCATGGCCACTGCCGACAGCAACAACGCAACTGAACAACCCAAAGACAACAACCCACGCAAACGCAAAGTCATGCTCATCGGCCTGGCGCTGATCGTCATCCTCGGTGTGGTCGGCGTGTGGGCCTGGTATGAGTTCTACGGGCGCTTCAACGAGAGCACCGACGATGCCTACGTGAACGGCAACGTGGTGGAAATCACCCCACTGGTCACCGGCACCGTGGTCAGCATCGGCGCCGACGATGGCGACCTTGTGCATGAAGGCCAGGTGCTGATCAATTTCGACCCCAACGATGCTGCCGTCGGCCTGCAAAGTGCCCAGGCCAACCTGGCGCGCACCGTGCGCCAGGTGCGCGGGTTGTACAGCAATGTCGACGGCATGAAAGCCCAGGTCAATGCGCAGAAGGCCGATGTGCAAACGGCCCAGGACAACTACAACCGGCGTAAGACCCTGGCCCAGGGCGGCGCGATCTCCCAGGAAGAACTGTCCCACGCTCGCGACAGCCTGACCGCGGCCAAGAACGCCTTGACCAACCTTGAGCAACAACTCAAAACCACCAATGCTCTGGTGGATGACACGGTGATTTCGTCCCACCCCGACGTGCAAGCCGCCGCTGCACAACTGCGTCAGGCCTACCTGACCAATGCGCGCAGCACCCTGATTGCGCCGGTCACCGGCTATGTAGCCAAGCGCACCGTACAACTGGGCCAGCGTGTTCAACCGGGCACCGCGCTGATGGCCGTGATTCCGCTGGACCAGCTGTGGATTGACGCCAACTTCAAGGAAACCCAACTGCGGGATATGCGCATCGGCCAGCCGGTGGATATCGAGTCGGACATCTACGGCAGCGACGTGAAGTACAGCGGCACCGTCGACAGCCTCGGCGCCGGCACCGGCAGCGCGTTCGCCTTGCTGCCCGCACAGAACGCCACCGGCAACTGGATCAAGATCGTGCAGCGGGTACCGGTGCGCATCCATATCAACGCTGAAGAGTTGGCCAAGCACCCGCTGCGGGTGGGTTTGAGTACCGTGGTCAACGTAGACCTGCACGACCAGAGCGGCCCGGTGCTGGCGCAACAGGCGCCGCAAAAGGCCTCGTTCACCACCAGCGTGTATGACCGTCAATTGGCCGAAGCGGATGCCATGATCAATCAGTTGATTCATGACAACAGCGTCGCCGCTCCCAAGGCTGCGCAACGCTGATGAGCAATAACGCCTCGTTCACGCCACCCAGCCTGTTGATGGCCACTATTGGCCTGTCGCTGGCGACCTTTATGCAGGTGCTCGACACCACCATCGCCAACGTGGCGTTGCCGACCATTTCCGGCAACCTGGGCGTGAGTTCGGAGCAGGGCACCTGGGTGATCACCTCGTTTGCGGTGAGTAACGCCATCGCGTTGCCGCTCACCGGCTGGTTGAGCCGGCGCTTTGGCGAGGTGAAGCTGTTTCTGTGGGCGACCATCCTGTTTGTGCTGGCCTCGTTCCTGTGCGGGATTTCCACCTCGATGCCCGAGTTGATCGGCTTTCGGGTGCTGCAAGGTTTGGTCGCCGGGCCGTTGTACCCGATGACGCAGACGCTGTTGATCGCGGTCTACCCACCCGCCAGGCGCGGGATGGCCCTGGCGTTACTGGCAATGGTCACGGTGGTGGCACCGATTGCAGGCCCTATCCTCGGCGGCTGGATCACTGACAGCTACAGCTGGCCGTGGATCTTCTTCATCAACGTGCCCATCGGTATCTTCGCGGTGATGGTGGTGCGCTCGCAGTTGAAGAAGCGTCCGGTGGTCACCAGCTACCAGCCGATGGATTACGTTGGTTTGTTGAGCCTGATCGTCGGGGTCGGCGCCTTGCAGATCATCCTCGACAAGGGCAATGACCTGGACTGGTTCGAATCCAATTTCATCATCATTGGTGCGGCCATTTCGGTGATCGCCCTGGCGGTGTTCGTCATCTGGGAAATGACCGACAAGCACCCGGTGGTCAACCTGCGGCTGTTCGCACACCGTAATTTCCGTATCGGCACCATCGTGTTGATCCTGGGGTATGCGGGCTTTTTCGGCATCAACCTGATCCTGCCGCAGTGGCTGCAAACCCAGATGGGCTATACCGCCACTTGGGCCGGGCTGGCGGTGGCGCCCATCGGCATTTTGCCGGTGCTGATGTCGCCATTCGTGGGCAAGTACGCGCACAAGTTCGACCTGCGCTTGCTGGCTGGCCTGGCGTTCCTGGCGATTGGCTTGAGCTGCTTTATGCGCGCCGGTTTCACCAACGAAGTGGACTTCACCCACATCGCCATGGTGCAGTTGTTCATGGGTATCGGCGTGGCGCTGTTCTTCATGCCGACCTTGAGCATCCTGATGTCCGACCTGCCACCGCACCAGATCGCCGACGGCGCCGGGCTCGCGACCTTCCTGCGCACCTTGGGCGGCAGTTTTGCGGCGTCGCTGACCACCTGGATCTGGATTCGCCGGGCGGACCAGCACCATGCCTACATGAGCGAGAACATGACCACCTACGACTCGGCCACCCGTGATGCCTTGCAGGCGCTGGGCGGGGCAGGGCAGAAGGCGTACACGCAGCTGGACCAGATTCTCACCAGCCAGGCGTACATGATGTCCACCGTGGATTACTTCACGTTGCTGGGGTGGATGTTCATGGGGTTGATGTTGCTGGTGTGGCTGGCCAAGCCGCCATTTACCGCAAAGGCAGGGCCGGCGGCTGCGGGGCACTGATCATAAGGTCAGCGCGGTCCCTGTGGGAGCTGGCTTGCCTGCGATGCCGACACCTCGGTGTATCAGATGCACCGAGGTGATGCTATCGCAGGCAAGCCAGCTCCCACAGGTTGATCGGTGTTGTGTCAGAGGTTTAGGCGCCAGGCAGTGCCAACTGCGGGTTGACGAAATCAAACGCCGTCAGTTGAAAGCCTTGCTCATCCACCTGCAATGCCCACCCTTGCTTGTCCCAGTCCCCCAGCACAATGCGCTTGGCCGCCTGGTCGCCGATCTGCAACTTATGGATCGCAGGGCGGTGCGTATGGCCGTGGACCAGGGTGTGCACGCCGAACTGCTGCATTACTCGCGGCACTTCTTCAGGCGTGACATCGACAATGTCGTTGGCCTTCATGCGCACTTGGGCAGAGCTTTCGCTACGTAGTTTGCGTGCCAGTTTGTGGCGCGTGCCCAGGGGCAGATGGCGCAGGATAAACAACACAATCGGGTTACGCAGGATGCGCCGCAGCTTCATATAGCCAAGGTCGCGGGTGCAGAGGCTGTCGCCGTGCATCAGCAGCACAGGCTCGCCATACAATTGCACAACACTCGGGTCCTTGAGCAAGGTGGCGCCTGCCGCTTTGCAGAACGCCTTGCCGATCAGGAAATCGCGGTTGCCATGCATGATGAAAATCGGGGTGCCGCTGTCGCTCAGTTCACGCAACGCTGTACAGATGGAACGCTGGAAGGCGGTCATGCCATCATCGCCAATCCAGGCTTCGAAGAAGTCCCCCAGAATGTACAACGCCTGGGCGCCACGGGCGCGACCGTGGAGCAGATCCAGAAACGCCCGGGTAATGTCCGGGCGCTCCTCTTCCAGATGCAAATCTGAAATCAGTAATATCACCCAACGATCTCGGCTTTCTCGACGATCACGTCTTCGGCTGGAACGTCCTGGTGACCGGCCTTGGAGGTGGTGGACACGCCTTTGATCTTGTCGACAACGTCCTGGCCTTCGGTGACTTTACCGAACACCGCGTAGCCCCAACCCTGCACGTTCTTGCCGCTGTGGTTGAGGAAGGCGTTGTCGGCGACGTTGATGAAGAACTGCGCGGAGGCCGAATGCGGCTCCATGGTACGGGCCATGGCGACGGTGTACTTGTCGTTGGAAAGGCCGTTGTCCGCTTCGTTCTGGATGCTTGGGCGCTTGTCTTTCTTCTCTTTCATGCCAGGCTCGAAACCGCCGCCCTGGATCATGAAGTTGCCGATGACACGGTGGAAAACGGTGTTTTCGTAGTGGCCGGCTTTCACGTATTCGATGAAGTTGGCGACGGTGATCGGCGCCTTGTCGGCGTTCAGCTCGATGACGATGTCACCGTGGTTGGTGGTCAGTTTGACTTGAGTCATGTTCACTACTCTTTTCAGGGAATTCGTGGGTTTGGGCGCCTGGGCGCCACGACCGGTTTGGCGAAGCTTGGGCCAAGACGCGCAGTTTAGCGTGCCTTGCAGGAATTTCGAGGTGGTTTTTTACCGCGCCTGTCATTAAAGCAGCAATTAAAGCAGCAGTTTTCGACCGCGCTCTGTCAGGTGGTTGACAGCTTCGGCTATGATAAGCCCTTTGTTTTATCTGGCCTGACCCGGCCACGAACCTGTCTGTTCAAGGATCCTATGAGCAAGCCCACTGTCGACCCTACCTCGAATGCCAAGGCCGGACCTGCCGTCCCGGTCAATTTCCTGCGCCCGATCATCCAGGCGGACCTGGATTCGGGCAAGCATACGCAGATCGTCACCCGCTTCCCGCCAGAGCCCAACGGCTACCTGCACATCGGTCACGCCAAGTCGATCTGTGTGAACTTCGGCCTGGCCCAGGAGTTCGGTGGCGTCACGCACCTGCGTTTCGACGACACCAACCCGGCCAAGGAAGACCAGGAATACATCGACGCCATTGAAAGCGACATCAAGTGGCTGGGCTTCGAATGGTCCGGTGAAGTGCGCTATGCCTCCAAGTATTTCGACCAGTTGTTCGACTGGGCTGTCGAGCTGATCAAGGCCGGCAAGGCCTATGTGGACGACCTGACCCCGGAGCAGGCCAAGGAGTACCGTGGCACGCTGACCGAGCCGGGCAAGAACAGCCCGTTCCGCGACCGTTCGGTGGAAGAGAACCTGGACTGGTTCAACCGTATGCGCGCCGGCGAGTTCCCGGACGGCGCCCGCGTGCTGCGTGCCAAGATCGACATGGCCTCGCCGAACATGAACCTGCGCGACCCGATCATGTATCGCATCCGCCATGCCCACCACCACCAGACCGGTGACAAGTGGTGCATCTACCCCAACTACGACTTCACCCACGGTCAGTCGGACGCCATCGAAGGCATCACCCACTCCATCTGCACCCTGGAGTTCGAAAGCCATCGCCCACTGTACGAGTGGTTCCTGGACAGCCTGCCGGTACCGGCGCACCCGCGTCAGTACGAATTCAGCCGCCTGAACCTGAACTACACCATCACCAGCAAGCGCAAGCTCAAGCAACTGGTGGATGAAAAGCACGTACATGGCTGGGATGACCCGCGCATGTCCACGCTGTCGGGCTTCCGTCGCCGTGGCTACACCCCGGCGTCGATCCGCAACTTCTGCGACATGGTCGGCACCAACCGTTCCGACGGTGTGGTCGACTTCGGGATGCTGGAATTCAGCATCCGCCAGGACCTCGACGCCAACGCCCCCCGCGCCATGTGCGTGCTGCGGCCGTTGAAGGTAGTGATCACCAACTACCCGGAAGGCCAGGTCGAGAACCTCGAACTGCCGCGTCATCCGCAGAAGGAAGAGCTGGGCGTGCGCAAATTGCCATTCGCCCGCGAAATCTACATCGACCGCGACGACTTCATGGAAGAGCCGCCCAAGGGCTACAAGCGCCTGGAGCCGAACGGCGAAGTGCGCCTGCGCGGCAGCTACGTGATCCGTGCGGACGAAGCCATCAAGGACGCCGATGGCAACATCGTCGAACTGCGCTGCTCGTACGATCCGGACACCCTGGGCAAGAACCCTGAAGGCCGCAAGGTCAAGGGTGTGGTCCACTGGGTGCCGGCCGCTGCCAGCATCGAATGCGAAGTGCGCCTGTACGATCGTCTGTTCCGCTCGCCGAACCCTGAGAAGGCCGAAGACAGCGCGAGTTTCCTCGACAACATCAACCCTGACTCACTGCAAGTGCTCACAGGTTGTCGTGCCGAGCCATCGCTTGGCGACGCACAGCCGGAAGACCGTTTCCAGTTCGAGCGCGAAGGTTACTTCTGCGCAGATATCAAGGACTCCAAACCTGGTGCTCCGGTATTCAACCGTACCGTGACCTTGCGAGATTCGTGGGGCCAGTGATTCTGTTTAAGGAACTGTCGTGCTAACGATCTACAACACACTCAGCAAGACCAAAGAAGTCTTCAAGCCCCTGGATGGCAACAAGGTGCGCATGTACGTGTGCGGCATGACCGTGTACGACTACTGCCACATCGGCCACGGCCGCAGCATGGTTGCCTTCGACCTGGTGACCCGCTGGTTGCGTTTCAGCGGCTATGACTTGACCTATGTGCGCAACATCACCGACATCGACGACAAGATCATCAACCGCGCCAACGAAAACGGCGAGTCGTTCGACGCGCTGACCGAGCGCATGATCGCTGCCATGCACGAGGACGAGGCGCGCCTCAACATCCTCAAGCCGGACATGGAACCGCGTGCCACGGACCACATCCCTGGCATGCACGCGATGATCCAGACCCTGATCGACAAGGGTTACGCCTACGCCCCAGGCAATGGTGACGTGTACTACCGCGTCGCCAAGTTCATGGGCTACGGCAAGCTGTCGCGCAAGAAGATCGAAGACCTGCGCATCGGCGCGCGCATCGAAGTCGACGAAGCCAAGCAGGACCCGCTCGACTTCGTACTGTGGAAAGGTACCAAGCCCGGCGAGCCAAGCTGGGAATCGCCGTGGGGCCCTGGGCGTCCGGGCTGGCACATCGAATGCTCGGTAATGTCCACCTGCTGCCTGGGCGAGACCTTCGATATTCATGGCGGCGGCAGCGACCTGGAGTTCCCGCACCACGAAAACGAAATCGCCCAGAGCGAAGCCGCCACTGGCAAGACCTACGCCAACGCCTGGATGCACTGCGGCATGATCCGCATCAATGGCGAGAAGATGTCCAAGTCCTTGAACAACTTCTTCACCATCCGCGACGTGCTGGAAAAGTACCACCCGGAAGTGGTGCGTTACCTGCTGGTGTCCAGCCACTACCGCAGCGCCATCAACTACTCGGAAGACAACCTCAAGGACGCCAAGGGCGCCCTGGAGCGTTTCTACCACGCGTTGAAAGGCTTGCCAGCGGTGGCACCTGCTGGTGGCGAAACGTTCGTGGCACGCTTTACCGAAGTCATGAACGACGACTTCGGCACGCCGGAAGCCTGCGCGGTGCTGTTCGAGATGGTGCGTGAGATCAACCGCTTGCGTGAGACTGATCTCGACGCGGCAGCGGGCCTGGCGGCGCGCCTCAAAGAACTGGCCAGCGTACTGGGTGTGTTGCAGATGGAAGCCGATGACTTCCTGCAGGCCGGCGCTGAAGGGCGTGTGGATGCGGCGCAGGTGGATGCGTTGATTCAGGCGCGTCTGGCTGCTCGGGCTAACAAGGACTGGGCGGAATCCGACCGTATCCGTGACCAACTGACCGCGATGGGTGTGGTGTTGGAAGACGGGAAGGGTGGGACGACGTGGCGGTTGGCTGATCAGGCCTGATCCAGATGTGGGAGGGGGCTTGCTCCCGATGGCGGTAGGTCAGTCAGCTCGTCTGCAACTGGCCCACTGCCATCGGGAGCAAGCCCCCTCCCACTTTTGACCGTGCTCACTTTGCTCGGTCTTCGGATCAGATCTATCCGTGAATTGGTTTGTCTTTGAGTTTTAGCGTTTTATCCACCATCAGCTGAATCCCTTCCAGCATCCGGCAAATTCCCAGAGCTACGCTACGCGGGGTGCCTTCGATCTCAAAAGCCAAATGGCTTGCCAGCGCTTGAACCGACGCAAGATCCTCCGACGCGTTGACCAGCAGCGTCTCGACGTCTAATCCTTCACGTACGGTAAACAAACCATGATCCTCAGCAGATGGCTCTGATTTTTCAGACGGGTTCAGGTAGTGATTTATCGCTCGATGAGCGGCAGTGTGAAATGCGGTTGAATCTGACGGTGGATTCGGACTGTCTTTAATCATGGCGTAGCTCCTAGAGTATTGGAGTCACCACCCATCGCTGCGAAACGATATTTGGGTGGCAGCTGTACGCAGGTTCGCAGACCGGGACTCTAGCACCCGGCATACCCGAAGGTATCCCGCGCACAGCCGCCATAACATCAGGCATTAAAAAGCGCCCGCTATCTGAGGTGGACACTGTGCGTCTAGAGTTTAACCGAGCTGCGAAACCCGGTCGCTGAATTTGCAGCGACCGCCAAAGATTAGGCGGCCATTTTCTGAGCGGCAACCCTAAAGAGCTGTAGGGCGTTTCCTTGCAATGGGCTCCGAAGTGCTGCTGAGTTTATATGCACTACCAGTCGTGTAGTTATGAACAGTCGCATGGTATTCACCGTTCTTGAAATGCAGGGCAACTCCGTCATCCAGCGCGTAGGCGGGGCGTATGTTTTTAAGTCGAACCAGTTCAACGAACGAAGATTCTCTTCCCGCCTCTGAGCTGAAGTGCGGGCACAGCGCGCCAGGGAGAAAACCCAGCCCGTCGATCAGCGCATATACGCCCCCTGAGTCGGAATGCCCGTGGTCGAACCAGCAGATGGCGCCGGCACTGACGCCGCAAAGCACTTTGCCGTGTTCCTGGGCTTGCTTCAAAAGGGCGGTCACGTCAAATTCACGCCAGATGGCCAGCAAGGCTCGGGTGTTGCCGCCGGCCACGTAGATGATGTCAGCCTGTTCAAACAGCGCGGCAACATGAGCTGGGGTTGGAAAAGGCGGAATGAAAAACGTCAATGGCACAACGGTGCAGCCGGCGCTTTGGTATTTGAGCGTGAAGTCGGCAATCTTCGTACGGTCATCGCCATTGGCTGTGGAGATATAGAGCACCGTGGGCTGGGTTTTGCCCGACGAAGCGACGATATATTCGTCGATGCGGGTCATGCGCGTCATGTCTTCGCTGGACTCGCCGCCGATGACAATGATGTTTTTATCCATGGTGAACTCCTGTCTCAGCACAGCGGGCATACCCAGGTCTTAGGACATTTCCCAAAATGCCCGTAGGGTTTGACGCTCATTCCATCCTAGCTTTAGATGGTTGCCACGACCAAACCCAAGACGAAACTGGCGGTGATTCAAATGGATTGTATTTTCTGCAGCATTGTCCGCAAAACTTCCCCGGCCCATATCCTGTGGGAGGATGATCAGCATATGGCGTTCCTGTCGATCTTCCCTAACACACCGGGTTTCAGCGTGGTGATTCCAAAGCAGCATTACGGCAGCTATGCGTTTGCGCAGTCGGATGAAGTGTTGGCAGGGCTCGCGGTCGCAGCAAAGAAAACCGCACAACAGATCGACCGCGCATTTCCCGATGTGGCGCGTACGGGGATGATTCTGGAAGGGTATGGGGTGGACCACCTGCATGCGAAGTTGTTTCCCATGCATGGGACCGGGCAGGACAGTACATTCAAGCCAATGAGTTCGAAGGTGGAGAAGTTTTTCGAGGCGTATGAGGGCTACATCTCGTCCCACGATTTTGTGCGGGCGGATGATGCCGAATTGGCGGAATTGGCGGCAAGAATCCGATTCTTCGCCTAGCACCCATCCAACTGTGGGAGCTGGCTTGCCTGCGATAGCGGTGGGCCAGCCAACCTCTTCAGTGACTGATCCGACCTCATCGCAGGCAAGCCAGCTCCCACATTTTTATGTGCCTGCCTGAGAGGTCAGCGGCGGCTGCTGACTTCAGCCGGCACATCGTCACCGGCCATGCGTTTGCGGAATAGGGCGGTTCGCGCCAACAGCAGTGTGGTGACCGGCACGGTGATCGCGAGCAAAACCGGAATCAACCAACCATGCAACACCGGCCCGGACTTGAGCACCGAAAAATAGATAATCGACGCCAGTGCCACGCACCATGCGCCCAATGTCGAGGCGAGTGCCGGCGGGTGCATGCGTTGGAAAAATTCCTTCATCCGCAGCAAGCCAATCGCGCCAATCAACGCAAACACACTGCTGAGCACCAGCAGCACCCCCACTATCACTTCAACCCATAACGGCATCATTCAATCACCTCCCCACGCAGCAGGAATTTCGCCAGGGCAAACGAGCCCACGAAGCCGAACAGCGCGATCAGCAGCGCCGCTTCAAAGTAGGTATCACTGGCATAGCGAATACCCAGCACCAGCATCATCAGCATGGCCAGGATGTACAGATAGTCCAGCGCCAGGACTCGGTCCTGGGCGGACGGGCCTTTGAACAGGCGGATCAGGGTCAGCACCATCGCCAGCGAGAACAGGAACAGGCTGGCCAGGATCGCATTGGAGAGCAGGGCGCTCATTCGAAGATCTCCATCAGGGGCCGCTCGTAGGTGGCTTTGAAGTGCTGGATAAACAGGGCTTCATCGTCAAGGTCGAATACGTGCAGCAGCAAGATGCTACGGTCCAGCGCCAGTTCCGACCAAATGGTGCCGGGGATCACCGTGGTAATCATCGAGAGCGCGGCAAGGCCGTTGGGGCTGTGCAGGTCCAGGGGGATCTTGATGAAGCGCGAGCGCGGCGGGCGTGTGCCGCAGGTCAGTACACCCCACGCCACTTGCAGGTTGGAGACGATCACGTCGCGGCCCACCAACAGGAACAGGCGCAGGATCACGCCAGGGCGACGCAGGCTGATCGGCTGCGGGCGCAGCGGCGCCATCAGCAAAGGCGCGAGAAAGCCCAGCAGCGCGCCCAGCAGCAGGTTGCCGGGGCTGATCGACAGGTTCAGCAGCAGCCACAACACCCACAGGGCCAGCGACAACCAGGGTGCAGGAAACAGGCGCTTCATGGTTGCACCTCCAGCGCGGCGGCCTTGGCTTCAGGGCTCGGCACCGGACGTGTGGCCATTACCGCCATCACATAGCTTTCCGGGTTGTTCAGGCTCTTGGCGGTGGCCAGGGTGTAGCGCATCAAGGGTTCGGCCTTGAACGTCAAGGCGATGCTCAAGCCCAGCAGCACGAAGATCGGCACGCACTCGTAGCGTCGCAACAGCGGTGATGGGCGCTCTTCCGGGGTCCAGAAGCGCTGGATGCCAAGGCGGGCGAAGGCGATCAGCGACGCCAGGCCGGACAGAATCAGCAGCGCCACCAGGCCCCAGGCTGCAGGACGGATCGATTCGTCCACGGCGTTGCCCAGGCCCAGTGGGTTGATCAGCGCACTCAACAGGCTGAGTTTGCCGATGAACCCCGACAATGGCGGCATGCCGATAATCAGCAGCGCGCAGGCGATAAAGCTCAAGCCGAGAAAGGCCATGGTCCAGGGGATGACCTGTCCGACCACGGCTTTCTGCTCATCGTCCAGGTTCACACCCGGACGCGGATGCAGCGACTCCATGGCCTTGGGCAGCGCATCAATCTCTTCATCAAGCGGCAGGTCGTTGGCCGAGCGCGAACGCTCGATCAATTCAGCCAGCAGGAACAGCGCACTCAGTGCCAGGGTGGAGCTGACCAGATAGAACAATGCCCCAGCGGTCAGGCTTGGCTGGGCAAACCCTACCGCCGACAGCAGGATCCCGGCCGAGACCAGAATGCTCAGGCTCGCCATGCGCTCCAGGCGTTGCGCCGCCACCATCGCCAGCGCCGCGCAGACGATGGTCGCCATGCCGCCATACACCAGCCAGTCGCCGCCAAACAGCGCCGAAGCGCCGGCCTGGCCGGAAAACAGCAGGGTCCACAGGCGTAGCACGGTGTACACGCCAACCTTGGTCATGATCGCAAACATCGCCGCCACCGGCGCACTGGCCGAGGAGTAGGCGGGCGCCAGCCAGAAGTTCAGCGGCCACATGCCGGCCTTGGCCAGAAACGCGGTCGCCAGGATCGCTGCGCCAGCGTGCAGCAGGCCGCGATCAGCCTCCGGCACCAGCGGGATTTTCAGCGCCAGGTCAGCGAAATTCAGCGTGCCGGTGACGCCGTAGATCATCGCCGCACCAATCAGGAACAGCGACGACGCCAGCAGGTTGATCGCAATGTAATGCAGGCCGGACGACACCCGAGCACGACCCGAACCATGCAGCATCAGGCCGTAGGACGCCGCCAGCAGCACCTCGAAGAACACGAACAGGTTGAACAAATCCGCGGTGAGGAATGCGCCGTACAGACCCATCAGTTGGATCTGGAACAGCGCATGGAAGCTAGTGCCCGCACGGTCCCAGCGGGCCATCGCGAACAGCAGCGCGCTCACGCCGATGATCCCGGTCAGCACCAGCATCATTGCCGACAGTTGGTCCACCACCAACACGATGCCGAACGGCACCTGCCAGTTGCCCGGCAGGTACACACCAATCGAGCCGGGGCCGCCTTGTTGCGTCCAGTACAGCAGCAGGATCGCGATGCCCAGGCCGATGACACTGGAGAACAGGTTGATCTGGGCCTTAAGTGGGCGGCGCTTTTCGCCGAGCATCAGCATCAACCCGGCCGTGAGCAGCGGCAGCAGGATCGGCGCGACGATCAGTTGATTCATCCACGTCATTCCTTGGGCTCCCGGCCATCCACATGGTCAGTGCCGGTCAGGCCCCGGGATGCCAGCAGCACCACCAGGAACAACGCGGTCATGGCGAAGCTGATCACGATGGCTGTAAGTACCAGGGCCTGGGGCAGGGGGTCGGTGTAGTTGAGCAGGTCTTGCGGCACGCCGTCCTTGATGATCGGTTCCTTGCCGATAAACAGGCTGCCCATGCTGAAAATGAACAGATTGACCCCGTACGACAACAGGCACAGGCCCATCACCACCTGGAATGTCCGTGGCCGCAGCACCAGCCAGACGCCGGAGGCCGCCAGGACCCCAATGGCAATTGCGATGACTTCTTCCATCAGGCGGCTCCTTCGGTTGCAGCAACGACTTTGGGCTGGTTGCTCGGTTTATGTGCTCGCACAGATTGGTGGCCGAGGGCGGTCAGCATCAGCAGCGTCGAGCCCACGACCATGGCGTACACGCCAATGTCGAAGAACAACGCACTGGCGATATGGATATCGCCGAGCAGTGGCACGTGGAAATGCCAGGTATGGGTGGTCAGGAACGGGTATCCGGCGAACAGCGCGCCAAGGCCGGTCAAGGTCGCCGACAGCAGGCCGAAGCCCATCCAGCGCATGGGCCGCAGGCTCATCTGCGCTTCGACCCATTGGGTGCCCGCCACCATGTATTGCAGGATAAACGCTACCGACATCACCAGCCCGGCGACAAACCCGCCGCCTGGTTGGTTGTGACCGCGCAGGAACAGGTAGAACGACACCACCAGCGCAATCGGCAACAGCAGGCGCACCAGCACCGCCGGCACCATCATAAAGCCCAGCGCGGTGTCACTGGCCTGGCGCGGGTTGACCAGGTCGGTGGCCACGTCCGGTGCCAATTGGCGCTGTTGCGCCGGCAACTCCATGCTTTCCTTGGACGGGCGGAAGCGTCGCAGCAAGGCATATACGGTCAAGGCCACGGCACCCAGCACGGTGATTTCGCCCAGCGTATCGAAGCCCCGGAAGTCCACGAGCATCACGTTCACCACATTGCTGCCGCCGCCTTCGGGCAGGGCACGGCTCAAGTAGAACGAGGAGATATCGTTGGGTGTCTGGCGGGTCAGCATCGCGTAGGACAACAGCGCCATGCCGCCGCCCACTACAGTGGACAGCAACAAGTCGCGCACCCGGCGAATGCGCGCCTTGCGCAAGGTGTTGGGTAATGGCCAAACCTCCTCGATACGCCGTGGCAGCCAGCGCAGGCCGAGCAGGATCAGCACGGTGGTCACCACTTCCACCACCAATTGGGTCAGGGCCAGGTCCGGCGCCGAGAACCACACGAAGGTCACGCACGTCATCAGGCCGCACACGCTGACCATGGTCAGGGCCGCCAGCCGGTGATACTTGGCTTGCCAGGCGGCGCCCAGCGCGCAGGCAATCGCCAGCAACCACAGGGTGACGAAGACGATGGAGCCCGCAATCTTCGGCCGGTCGCCCCATGTGAGGCCACTGTTGATCATGGGGATCATGGCCCCGATCACCGCGACGATCACCAGCAGGAACAATTGGGTTTGCAGGCGCTTGGTGCTGATGCGTTTTTCGATCCTGCGCACACCGCGCATCATCACCACCAGGCAGCGCTCGAAGCCACGCTTGCCGTTGAAATAGCCGATCAGCGGCGGGTATTCGAAGCGGCCACGCTTGAGTTGCTTGCGCAGCATCAGGTACAGCACCACGCCGCCGGTCATTGCCACCAGGCTCATGATCATCGGCGCGTTCCAGCCGTGCCAGATCGCCAGGCTGTACTCGGGCAGCACACCACCGACCACGGGCAACGCCGCAGCGGCAAGGATCGAGCCGACCACCTGGGCCGGGAAAATCCCCACCAGCAGGCAGGTGAACACCAGCAATTCCACCGGCGCACGCATCCAGCGCGGTGGCTCGTGAGGCGTGTGCGGCAAGTCGGTAGCCGGTGGGCCGAAGAACACATCCACGGTAAAGCGCAGGGCGTAGGCCACGCTGAACGTACCGGCGATGGTCGCAATCACCGGCAGGGCGATTTCCACCCATTGGGTCGACGAGATGAATACGGTTTCGGCAAAGAACATCTCTTTGGACAGGAAGCCATTGAGCAACGGCACACCGGCCATGGAGGCACTGGCTACCATGGCCAGGGTCGCGGTAAACGGGATCAGACGCACCAGGCCACTGAGCTTGCGGATATCCCGCGTGCCGCTTTCGTGGTCGATGATGCCCGCCGCCATGAACAGCGACGCCTTGAAAGTGGCGTGGTTGAGGATATGGAACACTGCGGCGACGGCGGCCAGCGGGCTGTTAAGGCCCAGCAGCAGGGTAATCAGCCCGAGGTGGCTGATGGTGGAGTAGGCCAGCAAGCCCTTGAGATCGTTTTGGAACATGGCGCAGTAAGCGCCGAGGAGGAGGGTGAGGGCGCCGGCACCGCCGACGATCCAGAACCATTCTTCGCTGCCGGACAGCGACGGCCACAGGCGGGCCAGCAGGAACACGCCGGCCTTCACCATCGTCGCCGAATGCAGATACGCCGAAACAGGCGTCGGTGCCGCCATGGCATGGGGCAGCCAGAAGTGGAAGGGGAACTGCGCGCTTTTGCTCAAGGCGCCGATCAGCACCAGGGCCAGCATGACCGGGTACAGCGAGTGCGCGCGAATCTGGTCGCCCGCCGCCAGCACCTGGTCCAGGTCATAGCTGCCGACGATATGCCCCAGCAGCATCACCCCGGCCAGTAGGCACAAGCCGCCGGCGCCAGTGACCATCAGCGCCATGTACGCACCACGCCGCGCATCGGCGCGGTGGTGCCAATAGCCGATCAGCAGGAACGAGAACAGGCTGGTCAGTTCCCAGAAGAACACGATCTGAATCAGGTTGCCGGAAATCACCAGGCCAAGCATGGCGCCCATGAACGCGAGGAAGAACGCAAAGAAGCGCGGCACCGGATCGTCCGGCGACATGTAATAACGCGCATACAACGACACCAGCGTGCCGATGCCGAGCACCAGCATCGAGAACAGCCAGGCAAAGCCGTCCATGCGCAACACGAAGTTCAGCCCAAGACTGGGCAACCACAGGAATTCTTCGCGTATTACGCCACCATGGGCGATCTGGGGGTAGAGCAGTGCGACTTGAATAGTGCCGACCAATGCCACCAGGCCGGCCAGCAGGGATTCGGTATTACGTGCGTTGTGCGGCAGCAAGGCCGCCAGACAGCTGCCAATGAATGGCAGAAGCAGTAGAACTATCAGGGACATAGGCTTCTAATCTGCGGGAGTTTGGGATGCATCATACGTGCCGCTTTCACGATCACCAAACGGCAAGATGTGGCAGGATCCTACAAGGTAGGCCGAAACCTCTCATTTAGCACTGGTTCAAAACCCTTGAATTGAAACGCTAACCCCTGTGGGAGCCGGGCTTGCCCGCGATGACGATAGAGCGGGCACCACAGGGTTTGCAGGTTATCCCTGACGCTCCTGTTCCAAGGCATCTGCGAGTTCAACTGCCTTCTGCCCCTTCGTTTTCATCTCACTCACAATCACCGCCACCACAATCAACACGGCCCCAACCATTGCAATCGGCGGGAAGCGCTCCCCGGCAATTCGTCCGACCACGCCTGCCCACACCGGCTCGCCGGCATAGATCAAGGTCGCCCGGGTTGGCGACACACTCTGCTGCGCCCAATTCATCGCGACCTGGATCACCGCACTGGTCAAGCCCAGGCCCACGGCGCTGAACAGCAACAGCCAAGAAAAGCCCGGCAACGCCTCGCCCATGGGCACCACCATCATGAACGACAGCACCGAAGCGGTGGCCAGTTGCACCACGGTTACCCGGCGAATATCCACCTGGCCGGCAAATGCGCTGATCAAGATGATCTCGGCCGCTATTGCCACGGCACCGATCAGCGTAGCGATTTCACCTGGGCTGAAGTTCAGTGAAGCCCCCGCCGGGCCAGTCAACAGCATCAACCCGGCAAACGCCAGCATGATGCCGATGCTGGGCATCAACCCGGGGCGACGGCCCAGCACCAGCCACTGCAACAGCGGCACGAACGGTACATACAACGCGGTGATAAACGCCGACTGGCTGCTCAGGATGGTCTGCAAGCCAATCGTCTGCAAACCGTAGCCAAACATGATCGCCACCCCGATAAACACCCCGGCCTTCAATTCGAACAGGGTCAGGTCGCGCAGGGTGCGCAAGGAAAAGAACCCCACCACAATTGTCGCCGCCGCGAAGCGCAGCCCCACAAAAAACATCGGCCCGCTGACGGTCATGGCATGTTGCACCAGCAAGAAGGTGCCGCCCCAGATCATGGTGATCACCACCAGGATGCATTCGGCTTTGCTGAAGCGGTTGAATCGCGAAGGGGAGGTCGGGGCTGTCATGGCGGCTCGGTCTTGCAAGGGAAAGGCACGGACCGCACAATGCGCCGCACGCTGGGCAGTATACTGCGCACACCCACCTATTGAGCAATATAGTGCACAAAGAAAATCCGCAACGGGCCTCGGTCCTGCAGCACGTCAGCCAGAACGTCCGTCGCCTGCGCCACGCCGCCGACCTGAGCCAGACTGCACTTTCGGAAAAGTCCGGGGTCAGCCGGCGCATGCTGGTGGCGATTGAAGCGGGGGAGAAGAACGTCAGTCTCTCCACCCTCGACCGTGTGGCTGAAGCGTTGGACGTGGCGTTCAGCGACTTGATTCAGGCGCCGGATGCGCCTGACCATAGTCGTATCAACGAACTGGCGTGGGCCGGTGAAACCCCAGGCAGCAAAGCAGTACTGCTCGCCAAGGCCACCGCCCGACGCGAAGTGGAATTGTGGGATATGTGCCTGGAGCCTGGGGACCGCTACAGCCCCGAACCGGACCCGGAAGGTTGGAGTGTGCAGTTGTTCGTGTATGAAGGTGCATTGACCCTGATTCTCGACGACCAAGAAAAAACCGTCGCGGCCGGTGAGTTCTATATGTTCGCCAGCCGCCAATCCCACGGCTATCGCAATGATGGTGAAGTGGCGGTGCGATTTGTTCGTAATGTCGTGATCTAGCCGGATGGTCTACTGGTTTATACCTGTGGGTTTTCACAGTAGAGCAAACCTGAAAACACGTGTTACTCCCTTCGCCAGCCAGTAGTCTTGAGTTGCTTCGGCGATTTTGGCGACTATGATCACTTCCCGAGGGGGTAGCGTGGTGCAATCCCCTGTCGCAAAGTATGAAGTCAAACGCTGAACCGCTTTCTGAGCAGTTAAAACCGTAGGCGCTTACCAGCGCCTACGGTTTGTGCGTCACGAGTCTAACTACGTCAACTTGCGGGGCTGGAAACAACAGCAGGTCTATTTTTCGATATTCAGCTTTCCGTTGCCGACTTTTATACGCAGTTCACGGCCATCTGCAAGTCTTACTGTTCCGGCAAAGTCGAAGTCTCCCGACAGCGTTCCTGCTAATGTTTCAAAGTCAGGAATCGAGGTCAGCGTAATCGTACCGCTTTCGCTTGGCCAGGCGACGTTTTGATTGAGGTCGAATACAAAAGCACGCACCTGTTTGTTGTCCGAACTGAAGTTATAAGTGCCCGGTACAAGGCCCTCGGCGAAGTTGAAGACTACTCTGTAGTCAAACGGATGCGGATCAGGCGCTGGGACGAACTCTCGTGACCATACGCTGATATGGGCTGGAAAACTACCTGACGCAGGCTGGGTAGTGAGCGCAGTCTCCATGGACCGATAGGCCCGGTTGACGGCATCACTGATATCGCAGGTCACTGAACCTGTTGCGTTAGCCTTGCGGCGTTTCGTCGTGCCTTCAACTTCCATATCACCCTTTGTAAGGGTGACGATTCGTGTACCACTTTGCGCTTTAAAGTGGAAAGTAAGGTGTACTGTCTCCTTGGCGGGGTCCAAGGACACCTTCACACTTCCGCTAGAGGCGGTATAGGGACGGAATGTATGAGAAGTCCTTTTTATCCATGAAGCATTGGCTTTTCCTTGAGCGCCCCATTCGTTGACGATCTCATAAGTTTTATCTATGACATGGCCCTCGTTGGGTAAAATCAGCTCGATTTGTTGGTGATGCCCAAACGGCACGGGTTCAGTGAGGGCTGATATGAACCATCGGTTGAGATCTTCATCCAGGTAGAAGTGAACGGGGGGGCCTTCAAAACGTTTCAAGTCCTCATCGCCCTCCACCACGGCGGTACAGGTTCCCGAAATAAGTTTGGCGTTGGAGTGATTGGGGTTATTCATTTGATGTTTCCTTTGGAAAGGAGGGGCGCGATGAATAGGCTATTAGTTGAACCGGGCTGCGTATACTGTCAAAAGCAACAGGTATAACTCACTGGGTTCTGATAGCGGGAGTGACTAAGGACTCAGCGCAACAAAGTGTGATGCAAATCCTGGGCAAGTAGTCTGGAGCGGCAGTGCCGCGTAACTGTTGGCGCGAGGCGATTGGCATGACATTTTTATTTGGGCAGACAGTAAGGGCGAACCTGCATGAGTGAATACACCCGCAGCGCAGATGTGCTGATCATCGGCGGCGGCCTGAGCGGTACGATGCTGGCCGTGCAACTGCTGCGCCTGCCGGGCACGCGGCGCATCCTGGTGATTGAGCCGCGTGCTGAGCTGGGGCGGGGCGAGGCCTATAGCGCGGTCGAGCTGGGTCATACCTTGAACGGCAATGCGGCGCGCATGAGCGTCGACCCGGACAATGCCGACGATTTGACCCAATGGCTCACCGAATACATCGGCAGTGGAGGGTGGCCGGAGTCGGATCAGCAGCATGTGCCCATCAGCGAACTGTTCCCGCCACGCGGGATTTTCGGGCTGTACGCGCAACAGCGCTTGGCCGAGGCCAAGGCGTTGTCTACGTCGACCGTCGAGCATATCCGCGCCGAAGGGGTGGACCTGCAAGTCGACGCAGCCTCCACGCTGTTGACCCTCGATAATGGGGAGCAACTGCGTGGCACTTTTGCGGTATTGGCCACCGGCATGTTCCCGGCAGCGCGCACGCCCCTAACCGAGTCCAGCGGTTTGAACGCCGCAGCCATGGACCCATGGGACGTGCAAGCGATGACCCAACTCGACCCGCAATCAACGGTACTGATCATCGGCTCCGGGTTGACCATGGTCGATGCCGTGGTGTCGCTGGAACAGGCCGGGCATCGCGGTCCCATCGAGATCTTTTCGCGCCACGGCCTGTTGCCCCATGTGCGCAGACAGCCGCCAAGTTGGGATGACTTCCTGGCCGCCGATTACAACCTGCGCAGCCCTCGGCAATTGCTGCGTGAGGTGCGACGCCAATGTCAGTTCGCGCTGGCGCAAGGCATCGACTGGCAGGCGCCGTTGGACACCGTGCGCGGGCACATCGCACGCTTGTGGAGTCAGGCCAGTGAGCCTCAGAAGCGCCAGTTCGTGCGACATGTGCGGCCATGGTGGGAAAGCCATCACCACCGCTCGCCACCGTTGAGTGCGCAGTTGGTGACGCGCTTGCAGGCAGAAGAGCGGCTGCGGATTCGCGCAGCGTCGTTCAAGGGTTTGGTGCCGTCGGATGAGGGCGTTGCCATTGCGGTGCGCTATCGTGGCGGGCAGGAGGTCACACAGGTTTCGGGAGCGGCGCTGATCAACTCCAGCGGCATCGAGTACGACTGGCGTCGTGTCGCCCGGCCATTGCCGCAACAACTGCTCAAGCGTGGGTTGATCCGGCCTGGGCCTTTGGCGTTGGGGATTGCGGCGGATGCAGCCGGCGCGGTGCTGGATGCCCAGGGCCATGCCAGCCAGCGACTGTTTGCCATGGGGCCGCCGTTGCGGGGCATGTGGTGGGAGAGTACGGCGGTGACGGATGTGGCGCTCCAGGCCAAGGCACTGGCAACCAAGCTCACACAGATCTAAATGGGGGAGGTGAGCAAGCCCTGATCCGCGAAGTGAACGTCAATGCTCAAAGCAACGAAAATCAAATGTGGGAGGGGGCTTGCTCCCGATGAGGGCGTGTCAGTAAATACATTTGTGGCTGATGCACTGCTATCGGGAGCAAGCCCCCTCCCACAGGTTGATCTGCGCTTATCTTGAGGTTTTCACAAAGCCTGGCTTGAGTCCGAATACCTCAACGCCCTGGGGCGTCGATTGCCCGGTGGTGACTTTCACCCGCTCGACCGGTTTATCCATCGCTGGCCGATACTCCACTGTCATGTCGGCCTGGATCGCCTGACTGGGAATCACGAGCGCCTGGTCATTGTTGTAGGTCACGATGGTCAGCCGCGCACTCATGCCCAGACGCACCCGTTGCAACTGCTGCGGCGTCAGCTTGGGGATCGACAGGGTCACCGGAAATTGCGCGCTGCCCTGGTTGTCGCTGGCGATGGCCAAGCCACTGACCACGCTGACCGAGCCGGTCAGCCGTTCGCCGTCGAAGCCATCGCCCATTACTTCCACCGCCTGGCCCTGGTGCAACTGGTTGATGTCCAGCTCGGAGACCTTGGCGACGATTTTCAGCCGCTCGATATTGGCCAGGCCAAACAGCACTTGGCCCTGGCTGACCTTGCTGCCGGCCTGCACCGGCGCGTTGTTGTTGCCACCCCCTTGGGCGGTGTTGCTGCTGCCGGGCGCGGGCACTACGATGCCGGAGAACGGTGCCTTGACCTCCTTGCCTTCAAGGAGTTTTTGCAAGGCTTCGTATTTCACCGTGGCATTGGTCAGCTCCATTTCGGCAATCTGTCGGTATTCGCCTCTGCCTTGGTCCTGGGCCTGTTGCAGTTCGCCGCGCGCCGCTGCCAGGTCGAGTTGCTGCTGTTGGGTTTGCTGCTTGAGATCGTCCAGTTCGTTGCGCGGAATGATGCCGCGTTTGAACAGGTTTTCACTCTCGGTAAGTTTGCGCTGGGTATTGCCGGCGGTCATTTCGGCGGTGCGTAAACTACGACGAGCGCGGCTGACGGCGGGGCTGCTGTCCCAGTCCTGCATTTCCTGTACGGCACGCCGGGCCTTGAGCTGGGCGGAAAGGGCGTCGCGCAACTGCACTTCAAGAGTCGCCGGGTCCATGCGCAACAGCACCTGGCCGGCCTCGACGCGCTGGCCTTGTTCGACCAGGTTGGCCAACACGTTGCCGTCGAACGGCGCCGTGAGGGTGACGGTAGTGTCGGGCTCGATCTTGCCCACCAGGCCGATCTGGTGCACCAGCGGGTCGGGTTTTACCGCCAGCCACTGCTCGGCGGTGCTGGCCTGCTCGGCACCGCTGCGCTGGCTGAACAGACCGATGGCCGCGCCGGCTAACAACACGATTAGGGCAACGGCGAGCAAGCGTTTTTGATTAGTAGTCATTGAGGGCGATTTCCCAACTTTCCAGCGTCATGCCCAGGGTCAGGTCGAGTTGAGTCTGGGCGTTCAAATAAGCGATCAGCGCGTTGAGCTGGGCATTTTCGGCGTTGCGCAGGTCGGTTTCGAAGCTCAATACCTGGAAGTTAGTGGAGCGTCCGGCACTGAGTTTTTCCCGTTCGATTTCGATCTTGCGCCGTGACAACTCCACGGCACGCTTGGAAATTTCATATTGGCGCCAGCGGGTGCCGAGGTCACGCACCACGTTGTTGACGTTGCGCTCCAGCTCCTGGCGCGCATCGGTAATGCGGATTTCCTGGTCCTCGACGTTCACTCGCGCACGTACTTCGGCCTGGCGCGTGCTGATGTCGCCAATGGGGATCTGCACCTGCACCCCGGCGTAGCTGTCCCAGGTACGGTTATTGTCATGGCCGTTGTTGTTGTCGGTGGCGGCGCGCACCTGGTTGGCGCCGGCGACCAGGTCCACTTGCCAGCGCCCGGAGTCCTTGGCGATCACCAGGTTGAGGTCGGCCTGTTGGCTACCGAGCAGGGCGGCGAGGTATTCCGGTTGCTGGTTTTGCGCCAGGTTGAAGGCTTGGCGTTGGTCAATTTCCATGGGGTTGGCCTCCAGGGCTTCGGTGGCGCGCACTGGTGTCGACAGGTCCAGCGCCAGCAGGCGCAGCAAGGCCAGGCGGCTGGTGTCCAGTTGATTGCGAGCTTCTTCCACGCCCAACTGCTGGGTGGCGATGTCGGCTTCGGTTTGCACGATCTCGAACTCGGCCATGCGCCCGGCGCTGATCAGTGCCTTGTTCACGTCCAGCAAGGTGTTGGAGCGCTTGAGCGCGTCCTGCACGATCACCAGTTGTTCCTGGGCACGCAGCAGTTCGCGGTAGGTGGCGATGATCTGGCTGATGGTTTGCGCCACGGTGGCCTTGAGGTTCAGGCGGTTGGCCTGCTCGGCCAGGCGCGACAGGCGCAGCGGCGCGGTGGTGGCGTCCCAGCCGGCGCCGCGCATCAGCGGTTGGATGATCGCCAGGTCGAGCCCGTCGCTGCGGTAACGGCCGGCGCGGTTGGCGTTGTTCAACTGCTGGGTCCAGGCCATGCTCAAGCGCGTGCCGTATTCGCCGAGCAGGCTGCTGGTGGGCGCGACGTTGGCGTTGCGCGCATTGTCTTGGGAGCCGCGGGTGCTGCGGTAATAGCTGTTGAGGGTGAGCTTGGGGTTGAACACATCTTCGGCCACGCGCAGATCGAACTTCTGCGCCACTCGTTGCAGGTAGGCGCTGCGAATCGCCGGGTTATTACGCAGGCCCAGGTACACCGCGTCGCCAAGGGTCATGGTTGTAGCCTGGGCGTTCAGCGAGACGCTACGCTCGTAGCCGCTGCGGGTACTGCTGGGCGCCGAAGGGTTGATAACCATCTCGGCAGTCATGCCCGGCAGGCTGATCAGCAGAAGGAGCAGCCCGCACTTATTCATCGCGCAGGGCCTCCACCGGCTGTAACCGCGAGGCCGAGACCGCCGGGTAGATGCCAAAGAACAAACCTACCAGTAACGTACTGCCCACCCCCAGGGGCAGGGCGGCCACCGCCAGGGCAAATGCCCAGCCCGACAGCCACGCATACAGCCAGGCGGCGGTCATGCCCAGCACCGCACCGCACAGCGCACCCACGGCGGTGAGCGTGACGGCTTCGAGCAGGAACAGGTTGCGGATATCGCGCTGGCGTGCGCCCAGGGCCATGCGTATGCCGATCTCGCGGCGGCGCTCCGAGACATTCATCAGCATCACGTTCATCACCCCGACACCGCCGCCCACCAGGGAAATCGCGCCAAGGGCCAACAGCAGGTAGGCGAAGGTGCGACTTTGGCGCGTCATGCCGTCGATCATCTGCTGGGGCACCGTGATATTGACGTCGTGGTCGCTGAGTTGGGGTTGCAGCGCAGCGGTGGCGTCCCTCGCGATACGCTCCATGTCCTGCCCTGGCGCCGCACGGATGATCACATTGCTGATCTGCGGGGTGGCATAGATGCGGCGCATACCTTCGGCCGGAATAAACAACGACTCGTTGGCCTGCACTGGCATCAGCATGGCCCGGGGCTGGTCGTGCAGGATGCCCACGATCAGAAACAGGTAGTCGTTGATGCGCACGCGGTCGCCCAGTTGCAGTGGGTCGCCCGGCGCACTGAGGGCCTGGGCAAGTGGGTCACCAATCACAGCGAAAGTTTCGCTGGCGTCGAAGGCCGACAGGAAGCGCCCCTCGCGCACGGCCAGGCGCATGGCGGCCTGTATACCCGGCGTGCTGCCGACCAGGTTGGCATTGGTGGTGCGCCCATGAAACACGATGGGCCCGCTGAACAGGCTGAGCGCGCCGATATGGGCAATGCCCGGTACGGCCAGGCGTACGGCGTCGAGGTCGAGTTGGGTACGCATCGGCACATTGCTGCTGCCCTTGGGCGGGAACTGGGCGATGAGGGTATCGGTGCCCATGTCCTTGAAGATCATCGCGGCATCCACTGCCGCGTTGTGGCCGATATTGATCAGCGCCACTACCGAGGAGCTGCCGATCACAATGCCCAGCAGCGCCAGGATCGAACGTTTGCCCAGGGTGCGCAGGCTGATCAAGGCTTCATGCAGCAGTTGGCTGAGGCTCTGCTCGACCCGCAGGCTCATGGGCGCTCGGCCTCGTGCACCACACCGTTGCGCACCAGGATCTTGCGCTCCAGGCGCTCGGCAATGTGGGCGTCGTGGGTGACGATGATCAGCGTCACCTGCTGCTCACGGTTGAGGCTCAGCAGCAGGTCCATGATTTCCTGTGCGGTGGTGCTGTCGAGGTTGCCGGTGGGTTCGTCGGCGAGGATCACCGAGGGTTTGCCGACCAGTGCGCGGGCAATGGCGACGCGCTGACGCTGGCCGCCGGAGAGGTCGGCCGGGCGATGGTGGGCGCGCTCGGCCAGGCCGACTTGATCGAGCATACGCTGGGCCTGTTCCACCGATTCATGCCGCGATACGCCGCGATAACTTAAGGGCAGCGCGACGTTGTCCAGGGCGCTCAGGCGGGGCAGCAGGTTGAAGCTCTGGAACACAAAACCGATCTGCTGGTTGCGGATCGCGGCCAGTTCGTCGGGCGTGGCATTGAAAATATCGTGACCGGCAAAGTGGTACTGGCCGCAGTTGGGCAGGTCCAGCAGGCCGAGAATGTTGAGCAGGGTGCTTTTGCCGGAACCGGAGGCACCGAGGATGCCGCAGCTGTCACCGCGAGCGATGGACAGGCACACGTCATTGAGAATGCTCAGCTCCTGCCCGGCGAGCTGATAACGCTTGCCGATGCCTTGCAGGGAGATCAAGCCGGGTTGCGTGGGGGTGTCTGTCATCATGACTACGCCTGCAGTCACGACGGTACTGCCATGCCCCCGGAAAATCCTTGTAACAAGTTCGGGAGCTGCCTGTACGCGTCACGGACTGGTTTTATTTCTTGTTTTTAAAATATTGTTTGAATAGTACCTGCGTTCAATCTGCTTCGCCAGCCATGGATGTAGAGCGGTTTTACCCTTTGAAACGTTCTGCCGAATGCAGGTTTCGGACCGGTAGAAATCCTTTCAATAGGTCTCGATAGCCCGGTTATACAGGCTTTTAGTGATATGGCGGAGTGTCACTACTTGCTTTCGCCGGGCCGCCCCGGTATAAAAAAATCAAATTATTTTTTAAAACAATATTTCCGCCGTGGAACCCTTATGGTCGCGAAGAAACTCAGCGCTCCAAACGTTACCAAGACTCGATTGCTGGATGCGACAGAGGCCCTCTTCATCAAGTACGGCTACGACGCCGTGTTGCTACGCCAGATAACCGAACGCGCCCAGGTCAACCTGGCGGCGGTGAACTACCACTTCGGGGACAAGGACTCCCTGATGAAAACCTTGCTGATGCAACGCCTGGAGCCGCTCAACGAGCAGCGCCTGGAACTGCTGGCGCGCTGTGAAGCCGAATCCGACGGCCCGCTGGATTGCGACACGCTGCTCGGCGTGCTGTTCGCCCCGGCCATGGGCCTGGAACGCAGCGACCCGGCCAGCGGGGAAGGGCGCTCGTTCATTCGCTTCCTTGGCCGGGTTTACAGCGACACCTCGCCGTTTATCCAGGAATACCTCAAGGTGCATTACCAGCCGGTGTTCCAGCGCTTCTTCGAAGCCTTCGCCCTGGCACTGCCAGACCTGCCGCGCAATGAGCTGGGCGTACGCCTGCAATTTGCCCTCAAGGCCATTTCCGGGGTCATGGCCGGCACCGAACTGCGCCTGCTGATGAACTCCATGAGCCTGGGCCGCCCGGCCACGGATGCCGAGGTGATGGCCAAGCTGATCACGCTGGTGTCGGCGGCGATTCGGGTGCCGCAGCAGAGTGCAGAGGCTGAAACGGCGTTGGCGAAGGTGCTGGATACCCAGCGCGCCATTCGCGAACAAGCCACACGCTGAAGCCAATCCCCAAACCCCTACAAAAGCGGGGCGTTTTCCAGCACCAAAAGACAGGCAAAAAAAAGCCCGCTGGGGCGGCGGGCTTGATATGCAACGTTTGTAACGGATGAGGCTTCACACTACGTTTCGGCTTGTGAATAAAACGTGAAAAATATGTAAGAAGAAGTGTGAATGTGCGGACATTGTATTAACGGCACTTTTGAGCGATGCGCCGCCACTCGTCGCCACTGTCAATTCTGACAGCTAGACGTGATGGGAGATCGGGCGTGTGATTTCTCCATGACTCGTGCAGGCCTGCACGGGCTTTAACCCGGAGAAAGATAATGCCTGCCAAACCTCCAGCGTCTGAATCAGCAACCGCGAACCCCGAAGCCCAGTCAGCCCCCACCAGACCTACTCCGGTAAAAAAGCCACCTGCCGTGGTGAAACCATCGAACACCCGCCCCGGATTTACCGTTGTTGAGGATTTGGATTCCCCCTATTCCTCTCCTCCACAGGTCATACCGGTAGAGGGGGCCTCCTATGGTTTGGGCATTCGTCATGTCGAAGAGGGGCTGGACATCGTCTTTGAGCGCTGGACGCCTCTTTCAGCGGGCGACATCTTTCGGTTCAAGAAGGGGGACTTGGTGCTGGGAGAGGATACCGTCAAGCCTGACGAGACTACTAACGCGCGGTTCTTCCTGAACATTCCTCGCAGCAAAGTGCCACTGGGCTTTGTGGACGATGTCTACGGCGAGGTCGAGCGTGTGGGGAGCACTCAACTCAGTACCTCACCGCGCCAAATTGTGTTTATCAAGGACACCCGTCCCGGAGGGGCCGACGATCGTCCTCATGAAAACTGGCACTCCAAACTGGTGCTGACCCTTTCGCATACGTTAATTGACGCTGTCGTCGCGGCCAGGGGCGTTACTGCAACGATTCGGGCATGGGAGTGCATGCGAGTCAACGACCTGGTGATGTTCTACTGGGGAGAGCATCGTTTTGATCTACCCCCTGTTACAGCTGACCAAGTGGGCTCTGACCTGACGTTCTTGATTACTCCTGAATTCATCGCTGCGGCCAAATCGGGACATTTTGTCGTGCAGTTTTATCTGTATGACGAGGTGCGCAATCGCTCGGGTGAGTTGCAGCCGTGGTGCAAACCGGTACCCGTAGAGGTCGACCTGGCGACGTCGCTGCTGCCGGAGCCGTTTATAGTCGAAGCGGATGAACTTACGATGGTCCTGGACGCCGATGCGTTGGGTCAGGCGCCAGCACATGCTGAAGTGGATGTGCCGCGTAACAGCCCTCATTTTCGTGTGGGTGACTTTATCTTGCTCACCGTACACGGCACGACTCCGACGGGTGAGTATGTGACCGAATCCTTACGGCAAGAAGTCGTCAGGATTCCCCAGTATTACGAATTCCCCATCCGCAACGAGTTGGTCCGTTCCCTTATCCAAAGCACCCTCACGGTCTCGTATGTGCGGGAAAGAGACGGTGAAGACGATCTGCCCTCCAGGAAGACCACAGTTACCGTGGCCGGCCGGCGTTTTGAGTTGCCCAGGCCCCTGGTTCGGCAGGCCCATGGGCCATTCATCGAGCCGGGCTTGCCGCTCATTACGGTGGAAATGCCGGACTACCAACCGCCGGGCAGCCCGGGGGACGATCTGACGGTTCGCATCCAGGGTTATCACTTGGACAACTCCTCGGAACTGGTGTCGTCCTCGCGCCTGGCCGGCTCGCATGTCCGCACACGAGACTTTCTCAATGGCGAATACATGCGTTTTGAAGGTTTACGCGACACCAACGTGCATTACATCGTCACCGGTGCGCTGGGAATCCGAGAGTCGGAGCGCCGCTGGGTACAAATAGGACGCCCGCCGCGCACGCTGCAGGCCCCCGTGTTCCAGGATGCCATCAATGGCAACATTGATCCGGCCCTGGTTGGCAGTGTGGGGACGCTGGAGTTGCGTGCGGACTTCAAACAGGGCGACCTGATCGTCATCAAATATACGGGTTCTGCCAGCGGAGAAGTGCAGTATGAATATCCACTGTTTTTGGCGGGCAACCCACTTTTAATCGATATTCCAAAACAGCTCTTTAATGACAACTTGGATGGCACGCTCACTGCCAGTTTTCTGATTGACCGTTTTGGCGTCTTCCAGTACTCCGAGGACGCGATAGTGACCATTGGTACCGCACTGGGCGAACTGTTCATGCCCGAAGTGCTGCAAGCCAACCCCGACACCCATGAACTCGACCCGATGCAGACATGGCCGGAGGGTGCCACGGTGCGGGTGCGTTATGAGTTCATCAAGCCGGCCGACAAAGTCGAGGTTCACTGGACGGGGCTGCAAGGAATAGGCAGCTATTCGGAAATCAAGGAGGGACAGACCGGCGACTCTATCGACTTCACCATCCCGGTCGAAGCCATCGGCTACAACATCCACCCTGATGGCCGTGACATCGAAGTGTTCTTCAAGGTGATCCGTAATGGGTTTGCTACGTCGTCACCGACACTGGTAGTGCATTTACTCTCTCTGTACCACTTGCCTGGCCCGTTGATCGACAGCATCGGTGACAACAGCGTGTTGCAAAAGACGTTGCTGGACGATCTGGACATGACTCGGGTGCCGCCCTATATGTATGCCGCAGTGGGTCAACGCATGTGGTTGCACTATTCGGGCACGCTCGACACGGGAGATGCCTATGAGGAGTCGACTTTTGTTGGTCGTGAGGTCGTCGAGGCGGATGTCGACTATGGCCCTTCGGCATTCGCACCAGTAGGTCGTTTGCGTCGCCTGCAAGACTGGTCCGTGCTGACGATCAGCTTTTGGGTGACGTTCGACCACAGTACGCTGCGGGACAATGCGGTGCTGTTCGGCGTTCGTCATCACGTGGTCCAGGACCAACCGAACGTATTCCCTCATCCTGAGATCAAGGACTCGACGCCTGCCAGCGGGCCGGAAGTGTCGGTCTACCCACTGACAGTCGAAAACAAATGCCAAGTGCTGGTGAGCTATCCCAACATGAACGTGGGCGGGACTGACCAGGTCACGCTCCACTGGGTCTTGGAAGATGGATTGACGATTGATTTAGGGCCACTGGATGGATTGGATGGTGGGACGGTTACCTTCAACATTCCCAATGACCTGGTGGCCAGGAGTGTGAACAGTACCGTTCATTTACAATACATCGCCGAGTTGGCCAGAGGGGGCAAGGGTACATCCGATGAGCAGAAAGTCACGTTTGGGACTATTGCGTCTGCCAACTTGCCGCGTGCTCTCATTAATGGAGTGGCCCATGGTGGAAGCCTTAACCCGCCCACATTCACCAGTGACGGAAGGATGGCCGTTGCCAAATGGCGTTTGAGCGCTCCAGGACAGAAAGTGTGGGCGTCGGTTTCCAGCCCTGGGGCTGTTACGCAGGACATTTTGACGGGCTATCCGATCAGCGACGCAGAGGCCGCCAATGGCCTGCGCGACAAGTTGATCTCACGTGCCTGGCTATTGGGCCTGCCGAATAACAGTGTGGTCACGATCACGTTGGCGGTCAGCTACAAAGTCGATGGCGAGCGCAGTGATGCAATCGCGTTCCCGTCCACGCAGTACTACATTCGACTGACGTCGCCGCTGAATTTCGATCAGTCTGCGGTCACCTTGAACGGCCGGACTTACCTGCTTGCCGAACACCGAAATGTCCTGCCGACATTTAATTCCGGAAACTCGTTCTCACGGCGCGCATCCGGTGGTACAGCCAATTACTACTACTCATCAAGCAACACTGGCGTGGCAGTTGTGGACGGCAATGGCTATGTCACGGTAAGGGGGAACGGATGGTCGACGATCACAGTGCGCGACTCCTCAGTACCGGTGCAAACAAGGAGCTATACCGTCTATGTCAACGGTGTCGTGTGGGTTTATGGCTTAGGAGGAGGCACCAAAACGGATATTAACGCCAGGGCCAGCAGTCGAGGCGTTCGCCTGGCGTCTCTTGATGAAATGCGTCAATTGAGCAACGCGTATGGCAGTCGTTGGCCCATGGGGAATGGGAACTATTGGTCCAGTACGTGGAGTCACAACTTGCTGTTTTTTGATTATTGGTACGGGAGGAATATCTACACGGGAGCAGAAGGTATTTACAAACAGTGGGTAGGTAATAACGGTCTGCTCGGAGTAGGTCTCCAATAAGATCATTTGCTGGCCGTAATGGGGCAGTCAGTTTTTTAGTCGTTGGCTGCCCCGTTTTCAATTTACTCCTGTGCCTTCAAATTTTCCAGGCGCCGGAAGTCTTCGCCAAACGTTGACGCATGCCGTCAATGTTGGCTGCCAGTTGCACGGTCAACAACCGATACCCATCCAGCGCGCTGTACACTGGCGTATCCAGTGTTGGTTTACTGCCATCCATATGACCGCTGCGCTCCAACCGCTCCGTCACCCCCGACTTCAACGCCCGCGCCATCCCCACCAACTGCACCCGAATCTGCCGATGTTCGGCCTTCAACATCACCCGCATCCGCGCCGTGGCCTGCTCGTCGCGCGGGTCCGGCCGGGTATTGCCCAGAATCTCCAGGGTGCTGATGCACAGGCGCAGGTGCCGCTGGATCGCATCCAGTTCAGTCATGGAAATCCGCACTTCCTTGGACACCGACGGCATCAACGAGCGCAGTTGCACCATCGCCCCGTTCAAGCGGTTGAGTAGCTTGAGGTGTTCATCGTCAGTTATCGATTGGCTATTGATGATCCGGCTATAAATCTGCGCGCAGTCACGCAGGGCGCTGGCCAGGTTGTAGCGCCACGAATACACGGCGTACAACGGCAAGGCAAAGGAAAACGCCAGGGCCAGCACAATGCCGATCAGGATATCGACGGTGCGCCACAATCCATCGGAGATAGGGTTATCGCCGTGGCCGGCGACGATAAACACCGTGATCGCCGAGAGCAGTGCGATATAGCCGCCTTTGCCGATGGCGTGATAGGAAAAGAACCCGCACACCACCGACATGAACAGGTAGGTGAGCAACGGCAGGCCGAAGTAAGCCTGCTGCACCACCAGCAGCAAGCCGACGCTGGCGCCGATCAAGGTGCCGTAGGCGCGCTCGACGGCTTTCTTGCCGATATTGCCGTGGTGCTGCAACCCGCCGATCACGATCAGCATGGTCACCGACGCCCATTCACCGTGGGGCAGGTTGAGGCCGGTGGTCAGCAGGATGGTTGCCAGCAACCCCACCGACACGCGCGCGGCGTGGATCAGCTTGGCATGACGAAAGCGGCGGTAGGGGTCGAGCAAGGGGCGCAGCAGGCGCCGGGCAAAGAAAGGCAGGTTCATCAGTCTTAAAGTGGCCTCAAATGTATGAATGTGCTCGATCAAATGTGGGAGCTGGCTTGCCTGCGATTACATCACCGCGACCTGACTGAAAGACCGAGGTGCCCGCATCGCAGGCAAGCCAGCTACTACACTGACCTGTCTGCATATTGGAACGGGGTTGGCTTCAGAAGATGTAGTCGGTAGTCAGGAAGCTCGAGTCACGGTTGCGCAGGATATCGCTGACCAACGCCTTGTTACTCTCTTGGAACTTGGTCGCCACCAGGGTGCGGATCGAGAACACCCGCAAGGCGTCATGTACCGACAGCGTGCCTTCGGCCGAGTTCTTGCGCCCGTTGAAGGGGAAGGTATCCGGCCCGCGTTGGCATTGGGCATTGATATTGATACGGCCGACCTGGTTGGCAAAGGTGTCCACCAGGCGCCCGACGGCGACGGGGTCGGTGCCGAAGATACTCAACTGCTGGCCAAAATCCGAATCCAGCACGTAGTCGATCACGGTCTCCAGGTCACGGTAGGGCACGATCGGCACCACCGGGCCGAATTGCTCTTCATGGTAGACGCGCATCTGCGGGTTCACCGGGTACAGCACCGCCGGGTAGAAGAACGAACCACGGCTGCTGCCGCCCTCGCTATTGACCACCTGGGCGCCGTGTCGGGCGGCATCGGCCACCAGTTCGTTGAGGTAATCCACCTTGCCCACTTCCGGCAGTGGCGTCAGCGCCACGCCGTCTTCCCAGGGCATACCGGGCTTGAGCGTCGCGAGTTTGGTGTTGAATTTCTCGATAAAGCTATCGACGACATCTTCATGCACGAACAGGATCTTCAACGCAGTGCAACGCTGGCCGTTAAATGACAGCGAACCGGTGACCGCTTCACTCACCGCGTTATCCAGATCCACCTCGGGCAGCACGATCCCGGGGTTCTTCGCATCCAGCCCCAGCGCAGCACGCAAGCGGTGTGGCTTGGGGTGCAGTTTTTTCAAGTCGCTGGCAGCCTTGTTGGTGCCGATAAACGCGAAGATATCGATCTTGCCGCTGGCCATCAGCGCGCTCACGGTTTCGCGGCCGCTGCCGTAGATGACGTTGATCACCCCGGCCGGGAAGCTGTCGCGGAACGCCTCCAGCAAGGGGCGGATCAACAGCACACCGAGCTTGGCCGGTTTGAACACCACGGTATTGCCCATGATCAACGCCGGGATCAGTGTGGTGAAGGTCTCGTTCAACGGGTAGTTATAAGGCCCCATGCACAGCGCCACGCCCAGCGGTACGCGGCGGATTTGCCCGAGGGTGTCCTGCTCCAGCTCGAAGCGGCTGCTGCGGCGGTCGAGTTCCTTGAGGGCGTTGATGGTGTCGGTGATGTAGTCGCAGGTGCGGTCGAATTCTTTCTGCGAATCCTTGAGGTTCTTGCCGATTTCCCACATCAGCAGCTTCACCACCGCATCGCGCTGTTCGCGCATACGCCGTAAAAATGCCTCGACGTGCTGGATACGTTCGACAACGCGCATTGTCGGCCACTCACCCTGGCCACGGTCATAGGCACGCACGGCGGCATCCAGGGCGGTGAGGGCGGTGTCGGCATCCAGCAATGGCGTGCTGCCGATATGCACGCGCTCATCGCCCAGTTGCACCGGGCTTTGCACGCGAGCGAGCGGGCCGTTCCACACCCGCAGCTGGCCATCGACCAGGTAATCACGCTGCTCAATGGGCGCCGCCAGGCGAAATTGCTCGGGAATCTGGGTGACGGAAGTGGGAAACAGCTGGGCGAGCAGGTTGCTGGTGGTCATGTCGCTACCCCTGGAATAGTTGCAAAACATGACTAGAGAGTCACCCAACTAGCGGCTCTAAGGCAAGGCTTACGCGCATTGTTGTTCGCAGCGCGGTGCGCGCCGGGTAAACTGCGCGGCTTTTCAGAAGGAGTTCACATGAGTCAGTACCAGCCGGGCATTCTTGCCGCACCGGTGCCTTTGCAGGCCCGCCATCTGTTTTTCGCCCTCGATTCCCTGCAAGCCGTGCCCGCGGCGCTGGACGCGCTGGTGCAGTTGACGGATGCGGCGGCCGTGGTCGGTTTCGGTGAACCGCTGGTAAAGGCGCTGGGCGCCGAAATTGAAGGGCTGCGTGCATTCCCCGCCGTCAGCGGCCCTGGCGCTGACAACCCTTCGACTCAACAGGCGCTGTGGGTATGGCTGCATGGGGTGGATCGTGGCGAGTTGCTGCTGCGTAGTCGTGCCATCGAGAAAGCCCTGGCCCCGGCGTTTCGCCTGGTGCAATCGACTGAAGGCTTCCGCTACAAGACCGGTTTTGACCTGACCGACTACGAAGACGGCACCGAAAACCCTCACGACGATGCCGCCGTGGAGGCCGCCTTGACCGACAGCGGTGCCAGCTTTGCCGCTATCCAGCAATGGCAGCACGACCTCGACGGGTTCGCCGCGTTGCCTGCCCAGGAGCGTGATCACATCATCGGCCGACGCCATGGCGACAACGAAGAGCTCGACGACGCTCCGGAATCGGCCCACACCAAGCGCACAGCCCAGGAAAGCTTCACCCCGGAAGCCTTCGTGGTGCGACGCTCGATGCCTTGGGCCGAGAATGGCCAGGCAGGATTGATGTTCCTCGCGTTTGGCCATTCCTTCGATGCGTTTGAGGCGCAGCTTCGGCGTATGAGCGGGTTGGAGGATGGGATTGTCGATGGTTTGTATCGCATCAGTAAGCCATTGACTGGTGGCTATTACTGGTGTCCCCCGGTCAGGGAAGGGCGTCTGGACCTGAGTTTGGTTTTTTAACGACCTTTGCCTGCTCCCTGACGTACGCCTCAAGCGCTTTTGAGCGTTTCCAGCCACGCGGGGTCAAGCCGGGTTTGTTCGGTATCGATCCCCAGTGCGTGCATCTTGGTCTTGTGTGCGTCGATCTCGCCGACCAGTTGCGCCTGGGCGCTGGAGTTGGCATCCAGCTCATGCATTTGCGTCAGCCCCATGTGATAGAACCGCAACAGTTTGATGGCGGCCGGGTCGTTGGCTTGTACCCGCTCGGTGACCTTGTGCATTACGTTGGTCACGCTCATCAGGCTGCGCTTGAGTTGCCAGCCATACACCGCCGGCGCCAGCCAGGGCTGGGACCAGAACGGGCCACGCACCAGTGCGACGGTGATCAACACCCCGGCAAATACACCGCCGACATTGAAGCGAAAGTTGTCCCCCCCAGGCTCACCGAACAGCATCACCGCGAGGCTCGACAGCAGCATGGCCAGGGCCAGGAACAGCACGGCCACTATCAGCGTGCTGCGGCGGGTCTGTTGACGGTAGGTGACAGGGTCGCAGGGTTTGAGCTCGAACATCCGGGTCAGGTCTCCAGAAAGGGCGGTCATCTTCTCATGCTTGCAGCAATGAAGTTGAACGATGACTGCGCACGGTTTCTCTAAACCTGTGAAGCCCCTCATGAGGTAAGCCATCATGTCTGAACACAAGCAGCCACCGCCAGGTACACCAGATCCGAACCGCACCCCGGGGGAGGAGGAGCGCGACAACGATGCTTTGCGCCCCAACGATCCCAAAGAGCGTGGCCCCGACAACGATGTCGAGCACGTCGAACAAGACCTGGAAAACCTCCACGACAAAGCGCGCCCGCTTTAGCAGGAGCATGTGATGAACAAACGTACCGATGGTCCCCACTCCAACGAGCACGCCAGTGGCAAGGATGAGCTGGGTTTCGACCCGGACTCGCCAGATGTGGCCGACCCTCAGGTCGACCCGGTAGGTCCGGCTATTGCGCCGCTGGATGAGAAAAAGTCATCTGAGAAAAAGCCGCCCTACGATCCGTTGGGCGACTTGAAGAAGTGAATCGAGCCCCGCCGTCGTGCGGGGCTTTGTTTATTTGGGTGGGGTCCAACTGACGTCGGTGATGCCGTATTTTTCCGCCCAGGGCCGGGTGGTTTTTTTCACTTGCTCGTGACCGACGCGGCCGATGCGGCTGACATGGGCAATGTCGGCATCAACGGCCGCCCAGTGCCAGGCTTCGGCGTTATTCATCACCTCGGCGCGCACCACGAAAGACTTGGGTTTACCGTGTAGCTGATAGTGGATGGTGTAGATTTTTGCGGTACTCATGTTGCCTCCCTGTCTTGTTATAGATGGATAGGCCAGCGTTCTAAAAGGTTCATTCAAAATGACAACGTACGCAGTGGCGCGGCATAGTGACGCTCTTGCCCTGCGCCCGAGGATCGCGCCATGCTCACACCCACGGATAGCCGCCTGTACCTGCAACGCCTGGGCTATGCCTCGCCACCGGCACCCACCTTGCAGACCCTGCGGGACTTGCAGCTGCGCCATGTCTGCACCTTTGCCTTTGAAAGCCTGTCGACCCTGATGCACGCGCCGGTGCCGATTGACCTGCAAAGCGTCACACAGAAGGTGTTGCACCAAGGACGCGGCGGCTATTGTTATGAGTTGAACCAGCTGTTCCTGGCCTTGTTGCAGGAGCTGGGCTATGAGGCTCGCGGCATTACCGGTCGTGTGGTGATTGGCGGACCACCGGACGCCCACACCGGCCGTACTCATCGTCTGAGCCTGGTAATCCTCGACGGCGTGCGCTATATCACCGATGTCGGCTTCGGTGGCATGGTCCCCAGTAGCCCGTTGCAACTGGACAACGAAGCGCCCCAGGCCACGGCCCATGAGCCTTTTCGGCTGACTTGCAATCAGGGCAGCTACACATTGTGGGCCCAGGTCGGTGAAGAGTGGCGCGGCTTGTACGTGTTCGATCTGCAAGTGCAGGCAGATATCGACTACGAAATCGGCAACTGGTACGTCTCCACGCACCCGGGGTCGCCGTTCGTTGGGCAGTTGAAGGCTGCGCTGCTTGCCCCCGGTAAACGTCATACCTTGGCCAACGCCAACTATGCGCTTCATTACCTGGATCGGCCCAGTGAAAAGCGCACGCTTCAAAGCGCCGACGAGTTGCTGGCGCTATTGCACGACACGTTCGGGATTCAGCTGCCGGATCAGCCTCGACTTCGCGAAGCCGTTGAAAGCCTTATCCGCACGAATCCTGAAGAATATTGAGATAGAGCCTTCGCTGAACCGTTTTTTCTCCATTTTGGTGCAAATCCGTTCGAACTTTTTGCAAACGCCAAGGTTCGAACCGATTCCTGAATACTTTGCCCACCTTAAAATGGAGATGTAAAACGATGTCCAAACTATTCGGAAAATTTCTCAAGAACACCTCGTTGCTGGCCCTGGTCGCTGCGCCTGGCGTGGTGTTCGCTGCACCTTCCACCGACCCGATCTCCACGTTCGGGATCCTGGGCAGCTACAACGACTTCAAGCTGGAAGGCGGTAGCGAAAGCGACAAGGACCACATGCCTGAAGCGGGCCTGTTCTATAACTTCGGCAACAAGCTCACCGCCGAGTCCGGCTTCATCTACCAGGCCGGTATCGAAGCCAAGTACGGCGAAAAAAGCGACAACAAGCTCAAGGAAGGCCAGGCCGACCTTGACCTCGGCTGGCGTGCCGCGCTGGATGCGCGCAACTTCGTCGACGTGATCGTAGGCGGTGGCTACACCTGGACCCGCTATGAGCCGGACACCAATGGCTACGATATGAAGCTGACCAACAAGTCGCCGTTCGCCAAGGCTGCGCTGGGCTACAACCACCAGTTCGATGACATGACGCTGCGCGTTGAAGCCGGCGCCCGTCACACCATCGATGGCCGTGCCAAACTCAAGGTAGACGGCGTTGGCAGCGACAGCGTGGACCTCAAGGACCGCACCAACCCCTATGCTGAAGTCAGCCTGCTGATGAACCAGAAGGGCGACCTGCCAGTGATGGCGGGCCTGTACTACACCCGCACCGAGTACAAGCTCGACGACGACTCCTATGTGGCCGACAACACCAAGCTCAAGCGTGACGAATACGGCTTCAAGGTCGGTATTGCATTCTGACGCTGTTGTACTGCAAAAAACGCCTCGATAATCGGGGCGTTTTTTTTTGCTTTCGCAGGTCAGCCCAATGCGGCAAGTTGCGCCACGGTTTCAGGAAAACGCGCTACCAGACGGATCAGGGTGACGGCCTGGGCGTTGGGCTTGGCCCGGCCTTGTTCCCAGTTCTCCAGGGTGCGGGTGTTGGTACGCAGGTACATGGCGAATACCGACCGGGAAAGGTTGAGTTGCTGGCGCACGGCGATCACCTCATCAGCGGTGAGCGGCGCCAGCTTGTTAAGGTGGACCTTGTGGTTGCGCAGGGTGATTTTACCCTGGCGCTCATCGGCCAGGGCGTCGAAGCCTTCGACCAGTTCGGAAAAGATGTCACGTTTCATGATGTGTTCTCGCTTTGATTTCCCTGTCCAGCATGTGTTTAAGAGCTTTCTTGTGGTGGGGTGTCAGGTCGCTCTGTTCGTGCTTGCCGTACAAGGTGAATAACCAGAATTGCGTGCCGCCTGACCACCAGTAGTAAATGACTCGCAGGCCACCACGCTTGCCTTTGTTTCGCCTTTCATCAACGAAGCGAACCTTTCTCAACCCGCCCGTTCCTTCGATCACATCTCCTGCTTCGGGGTTTTTCATTAACTCCTGTTGAAAACCCTGGAAAAGCTCCTCACTCAGATAGTCCTTGCGATGCCGCTCGAATGCCGGCAGTTCGATAAATAGAGCATCCATGTTCTGTACGTAGACTGCGTAGAGTTTGGTGGCCCACTCGCGTTAGGTCAAGTGACCGCGCTGTGGGAACTTTCTTAAAACGCAAACACCATACGGCCGGCTTCATCGGGTAGATGCCGGATGAAGAGGCAGATCGAGGAGGAAAATTCAGCGAGCAGGGGAGGGGAAAAGCAGATCCTGGGAAACGCAAAACGGCGCCCAAAGGCGCCGTTCTGCTTGCTGCATCAACCTAAGCGATCAAACGCCCAGCACCGCATGCTGCACCAGGGTGAGCAACGGTTGTGGGTACACGCCCAGGAAGAACGCGAGCAGGGCGATGGCCAGCAGCATCACGCCACCGGCTTTCTGTTCCCAATGCAGCTCGGCATCCACACGGCGCAGGTTTGGCTCGATCAGGTACAGGGTGACCATCACGCGCAGGTAGTAGAACACGCCGATGGCGCTGCCCAGTACCAGGGACGCTACCAACCACCACTCGTGGGCTTCAACACCGGTTGCGACAATGTAGAACTTGCCGATAAAGCCCGCGGTCAGCGGAATGCCGGCCAGGGACAGCATCATTACGGTCAGCACGGCAGTCAGGTACGGACGGCGCCAGAACAGGCCGCGGTATTCGTACAGGGCGTCGGCGTCACGGCCTTTGTAAGGCGAAGACATCAGTGTGATCACACCGAAGGCGCCGAGGCTGGTGATCACGTAGGTGACCAAGTACACGCCAATGGCTTCCACGGCCAGGCCCTTGCTCGCCACCAGGGCGATCAGCAGGTAGCCGAAGTGGGCGATGGACGAGTAACCCAGCAGACGCTTGAGGTTGTTCTGGGTCAGCGCCAGCAGGTTACCGAACAGGATCGACGCAATGGCGATTACGGTCAGCACGTTGCTCAGCACGCCGGTGTTGGCGGCAGGCGAGATCTGGAACAGACGCACCATCACCGCAAACACCGCCACCTTCGACGCAGTCGCCAGGAACGCGGCCACCGGCGCCGGGGCGCCTTCGTACACGTCTGGGGTCCACAAGTGGAACGGCACCAGCGACAGCTTGAACGCCAGGCCGATCAGCATCATCGCCAGGCCCAACTGGGCAATCGGCGCCGGGCTGTTGGTGGCGGCCAGAGCGTGGCCGATACCAGTGAAGCTCAGGCTGCCGGCTTCTGCGTAGAGCAGGGCCATACCGAACAACAGGAACGCGGAACCGGCCGCCGACAGCACCATGTACTTGATGCCGGCTTCCAGGGAGCGCTTGTTGAAGAAGGCGTAGGCCACCAGGCCGTAGGTCGGGATCGACAGCAGTTCCAGGCCGATGAACAAGCCGGCCAGGTGCTGCGCGCTGACCAGCACGATACCGCCGGCCGCAGCCAGCAGGATCAGCAGGTACAGCTCTTCCTTGTTACCCGGGTAGCCGGTGCCGCCTTCGCCGAGGTAGGCGTGGGCGAGGGTGACGCAGGCCAGGGTCGCCACCAGGATCAGGGCGATGTACAGCAACGCGAAGTCATCGACCATCATCAATGGCGTGACCGCCAGTGGCGCGACCTTGAGGGCCGGGATGATCGACAGCAGGGCCAGGTTCAACCCGGCGCAGGACAGCAGGAACGTTTGCGAGTGATTGCGGCGCCAGGCGATTGCCAGCATCACCACCACGATGGTGAGGCTGGTAATCAGCAGCGGCGCAAGCGCGATAAAGTGTTGGATCGTGAATTCCATAGCGCTCTTACCGGGCCGAAGCGAGTTGAGAGAAGGCGGTGCCGAACCACTGCTGCACGCCATGCATCGTTGCGGCAGAAGTGTCCAGGAACGGTTGCGGGTACACGCCGATGAAGATCAGCAACACCGCAAGGCCGAGCACCATGATCAGTTCGCGCGCATCCATCCCTTGCAGGACGGTGTCGGACTTGGCCGGGCCGAAGTAGGCGCGGTGGATCATGATCAGCGAGTACACCGAACCGAACACCAGGCCGGAGGTAGCAATGGCGCTGATCCATGGCGTCTGCACGAAGGCCCCCATCAGGATCAGGAATTCGCCGATGAAGTTACCGGTCCCCGGCAAGCCCAGGGATGCAGCGGCGAAGAACAGGCTGATCGCCGGCAGATAAGCAATGCGCGACCACACGCCACCCATTTCACGCATGTCACGGGTGTGCAGGCGCTCGTACAACTGACCACTGAGGATAAACAGGGCAGCGGCCGAAACACCGTGGGCCAACATCTGGATCACTGCGCCTTGCAGCGCCAGTTGGCTGCCGGAGTAGATGCCGATCAGTACGAAACCCATGTGGGAAACGGACGAGAAGGCAATCAGGCGCTTGATGTCGGTTTGCGCGAAGGCCAGGAACGCACCGTAGAAGATCCCGATCAGACCCAGGGTCATGGCGATCGGCGCGAACTCGGCCGAGGCATTCGGGAACAGCGGCAGGGCGAAACGCAGCAGGCCGTAGGCCGCCGTCTTCAACAGGATACCGGCCAGGTCCACGGAACCGGCAGTCGGCGCCTGGGCGTGAGCGTCAGGCAACCAGGAGTGAAACGGCACCACTGGCAGCTTCACCGCGAAGGCGATGAAGAAGCCGAGCATCAGGATGTACTCGGTGGTCAGCGACATCTTGGTTTTCAACAGGTCGGCGTAGTTGAACGTAATCACGCCGGTGCTGTTGAAGTTGACCAGGACCAAGCCCAGGATCGCCACCAACATGATCAGGCCGGAAGCCTGGGTGAAGATGAAGAACTTGGTCGCCGCGTAGATCCGGGTTTTCTTGCCGTCCGAAGAACTGTGACCCCAGAGCGCGATGAGGAAGTACATCGGCACCAGCATCATTTCCCAGAAGAAGAAGAACATGAACAGGTCCAGCGCCAGGAACACGCCGACCACGCCGCCCAGGATCCACATCAGGTTCAGGTGGAAGAAGCCCACGTGACGCTGGATCTCTTTCCAGGAGCAGAGTACCGAGAGGATACCCAGCAGGCCGGTCAGCAGGATCATCAACAGCGACAGGCCGTCGAGGGCCAGGTGCACGTTGATGCCGAAGCGCTGGATCCACACGTGCTTGAATTCAAGCGCGAAGGTCGGATCGACACCCGGTGCCGGAGCGAATGAATAGTCACCATGGGCCCACAGCCAGAGGCCGAGTGCGAGTTCCAGGGACATGGTCAGCAACGCAATCCAGCGGGGGAGGGTGGCGCCGAAGCGTTCACCCATCCAGCAGAGCAGGCCGCCGATAAAGGGGATCAGGATTAGCCAGGGCAGAATCATGACGGGCTCGTTTCCTTTCGCAAGTTTGCAAAGTACGCAGTGCACTTAAACATAGTCAGACCGCTACCACGACGATGGCGCCGATCACCAGCACGGCACCGGCCGCCATGGACGCTGCATACCAACGCAGTTGGCCAGTCTCGCTGCGGCTCAGGGCGGTGTGACCGGCCTTGGCGGCGCGCGGGATCAAACCGATGGTCTGGTCGAGTGGGTCTTTGCGCAGTACATGGCTGATGGCGAGGTATGGCTTGACGAACAGTTTGTCGTAGAGCCAATCGAAGCCCCAGGCAGCGAACCACCAGGCCGACAGGAAGCGCCCGATGCCACTGTTGGCCACGGCGGTCACGAAGCGACGCTTGCCGAGGAACAGCAGGGCGGCCAGCAGGATACCGGCGATGGCAATGGCGCCCGAGGCGATTTCCAGGCTGTGCTTGTCTGCGCCGCCGGCATGGCCAACGCTTTCTGGCAATACGCCGGCCAGTGGTGGAGTGATCATGGCGCCGATGAAGGTCGACAGGATGATCAGCACCGACAGTGGCAGCCAGTGGGAGATGCCATGGCCTGCGTGTGCTTCGGTCTTGGCTTCACCGTGGAAGGTGATGAAGATCAGACGGAAGGTGTACAGCGAGGTCATGAACGCACCCACCAAGCCTGCGTAGAGCAGGTTCTGGTTACCGCTGGCAAAGGCTTCCCAGAGGATTTCGTCCTTGGAGTAGAAACCGGCGGTCACCAACGGCAGGGCTGCGAGTGCGGCACCACCGACGATGAAGCTGGCGTAGGCCAGTGGCAGTTTCTTCCACAGGCCGCCCATCTTGAAGATGTTCTGCTCGTGGTGGCAGGCGACGATCACCGCACCGGAGGCGAGGAACAGCAACGCCTTGAAGAACGCGTGGGTCATCAGGTGGAAGATCGCCGCGTCCCAGGCGCCAACGCCCAGGGCCAGGAACATGTAGCCGATCTGGCTCATGGTCGAGTAGGCGAGGATACGCTTGATGTCGGTCTGTACCAGGGCAGCAAAACCGGCCAGTACCAGGGTCACGCCACCGACGATACCTACAAGATGCAGGATGTCCGGCGCCAGGGTGAACAGGCCGTGGGTACGGGCGATCAGGTAGACACCGGCGGTCACCATGGTTGCGGCGTGGATCAGTGCCGAAACCGGTGTAGGGCCAGCCATCGCATCCGCCAGCCAGGTTTGCAGCGGCAGTTGCGCGGATTTACCCACGGCGCCGCCCAGCAGCATCAGGGTCGCCAAGGTGATCCAGAAGTCGCCGACCTGGAATTTCTGCGGTGCCAGCACCAGCAGTTCCTGGATGTTCAGCGTGCCCACCTGTTGGAACAGGATGAACAGGCCAATGGCCATGAACACGTCGCCGATACGGGTGACGATAAATGCCTTGAGTGCCGCATTGCCGTTGTTGCGGTTGCTGTAGTAGAAACCGATCAACAGGTACGAGCACAGGCCCACGCCTTCCCAGCCGAAGTACAGGAACAACAGGTTATCGCCGAGCACCAGGAACAACATGCTGGCGATAAACAGGTTGGTGTACGAGAAGAAGCGCGAGTAGCCCGCTTCACCGCGCATGTACCAGGACGCGAACAGGTGGATCAAAAAGCCTACACCGACCACCACGCCGAGCATGGTGATCGAAAGGCCGTCGACGTAGAGGGCGAAGTTGGGCTTGAAGCCTTCCACCGACATCCACTGCCACAGCACCAGGGTGTAGTGACCGCCTTCTGGCGGCGCCACGTTGAATTGCCAGATGACGTAGGCGGCCACGATGGCCGACAGGCCGATGGAACCCACGCCGATCAAGGCCGAGAGGTTTTCCGACCAGCGCCCGCGAGAGAACGACAGCAGCAGGAAACCGATCAGGGGGAATACGAAAGTCAGAAAGATCATGTTCATCCGCGCATCTCACTGGCAGCGTCGATATCAAGCGTGTGGAAGCGACGATACAGCTGCAGCAGGATCGCCAGGCCAATACTGGCTTCGGCGGCTGCCAGGCTGATCACCAGGATGAACATGACTTGTCCATCCGGCTGGCCCCAACGTGCGCCCGCCACGATGAACGCCAGTGCCGCGGCGTTCATCATGATTTCCAGGCTCATCAACACGAACAGAATGTTACGGCGCACCATCAGGCCGACCAGGCCAAGGCAGAACAGGATGCCGGCGACCGCCAGACCATGCTCCAAAGGGATAGCAGGCATCGTCATTGCTCCTTGGCTTCGTTGCGGCCCAAGTGGAAGGCGGTGATGGCTGCGGCGAGCAGCAGCATCGAAGCCAGTTCGACCACCAGCAGGTACGGGCCGAACAGGCTGATGCCCACGGCTTTGGCGTCTACGGTGGTGTGGCCGATGGCCTGGCCGCTCTGGTGAGCGAACAGTACATACAGCAGTTCACCCAGCAGCAATGCTGCGAGGACAACCGGGCCGAGCCAGATGCCGGGCTTGAGCCAGACGCGCTCCTGGGCGACCGAAGCCGGCCCCAGGTTGAGCATCATCACCACAAACACGAACAGCACCATGATGGCGCCGGCGTAGGCGATCACTTCCAGTACACCGGCGAACGGTGCGCCGAGGCTGAAAAAGGTCATGGCCACGGCGATCAACGAAATGATCAGGTAGAGCAGGGCGTGCACGGGGTTGGTGTTGGTGATCACGCGAAGCGTGGACACCACTGCAATACCCGATGCGAAATAGAAAGCGAATTCCATCTTTCTTCCTTAAGGCAGCAAGCTCTTCACGTTGATCGGCTCGGCTTCGTTTTGTGCGGCGCCCTTCGGCTTACCGGCAACGGCCATACCTGCAACACGATAGAAGTTGTAATCAGGGTTTTTACCGGGACCAGAGATCAGCAGATCTTCTTTCTCGTACACCAGGTCCTGACGTTTGAACTCGGCCATCTCGAAATCCGGTGTGAGCTGGATCGCGGTGGTCGGGCAAGCTTCCTCGCAGAGGCCGCAGAAAATGCAGCGCGAGAAGTTGATACGGAAGAAGTCCGGGTACCAGCGACCGTCTTCGGTTTCAGCTTTCTGCAGGGAGATGCAACCCACCGGGCACGCCACGGCGCATAGGTTGCAGGCTACGCAACGCTCTTCGCCATCGGGGTCGCGGGTCAGTACGATGCGGCCGCGATAGCGCGGCGGCAGGTACACCGCTTCTTCGGGGTATTGCAGGGTGTCGCGTTTGCGAAAGCCGTGACCGAACACCATCACCAGGCTTCGCAACTGGGTACCGGTACCCTTAACGATGTCGCCAATATATTTGAACATGGGTCAAATCCTCACTGAACCGCGGCAGCTGGCGTGTTCAACAACACGACGGCAGCCGTCACCAGCAAATTGATCAGGGTCAGCGGCAGGCAGAATCTCCAGCTGAAATCCATCACCTGGTCATAGCGTGGGCGCGGAATCGAGGCGCGCAGCAGGATGAACAGCATGATGAAGAACGCGGTCTTCAAGAAGAACCAGAAGAAGGCCAACTGCGGCAGGATGCCGAACGGACCGTGCCAGCCGCCGAAGAACAGCGTGACCAGCAGGGCCGAGATCAAGATGATGCCGATGTACTCACCGACGAAGAACATGCCCCACTTCATGCCGGCATATTCAATGTGGTAACCGTCGGCCAGTTCCTGCTCCGCTTCCGGCTGGTCGAACGGGTGACGGTGAGTCACGGCCACGCCAGCGATGAAGAAGGTGCAGAAGCCAAAGAACTGCGGAATGATGAACCACAGGTTCTGTGCCTGGTACTCGACGATATCGCGCATGTTGAACGAGCCGACCTGCACCACGATGCCCATCAGGGCCAGGCCCATGAACACTTCGTAGGACACGGTCTGGGCCGAGGCCCGCAAGCTGCCCAGCAGGGCGAACTTGTTGTTACTGGCCCAACCGGCGAACAGCACCGCATACACCGACAGACCGGCCATGGCGAAGAAGAACAGCAAGCCGATGTTCAGGTCCGCCACGCCCCAGGTCGGGGTGATCGGGATGATCGCGAAGGCGATCAGCAAGGCGCTCATGGCTACCACCGGTGCCAGGGTGAAGATCACCTTGTCGGCGAACGGCGGGGTCCAGTCTTCCTTGAAGAACATTTTCAGCATGTCGGCCGCGATCTGGAACATGCCGAATGGGCCAACGCGGTTCGGACCGTAACGGTCCTGCCACCAGCCCAGCAGGCGACGTTCGACGAAGCTGAGCAGCGCGCCCGCGACGACCACGGCCAACAGGATCACGATGGCCTTGACCACCGAGATGATCACGTCAATTACTTCCGGCGTGAACCAAGTCATTGCGCTGCCTCCTGCAGACCGTCAACGGTTTTGCCGAAAATGGCAGGCGGAATACCGGCGATGCCTTTAGGCAGTGCAACCAGGCCGGCACCCAGCTCGTCATTGATACGCAGCGGCAGACGCAAGGTCTGGCCGGCGACGTTGAGGCTGAGCAGCGCGCCGTCGTTGACGCCCAGGCGGTCGGCTTCGGACTTGGCCACGGACACGTAAGCGGCAGGAATGCGCTCTTGAACCGGCGCGGCCTTGGAAGAGGTTTCTTCGCTGCCGAACAGGTGGAAGAACGGCACGACCTGCCAGGTGCCCGGAGCCGGGTTGAACGGACGCGGTACCGCAGTGAACCAGTTCAGCGAGTCACCGGTGCTTTCGATCAGTCGGGTGCCCGGGTCGCCAGCACGGATGTGACCACCGACTTCATCCTGGAACTTGTTCCAGGCCTGCGGCGAGTTCCAGCCCGGCGACCAGGCAAACGGCACCTGCTGACGCGGCTCGGCCGAGCCCGAGTAACCTTCCATGGAGAAGGCGAACGCAGTGTCGATATCTTGCGGGGTACGCGGTTCGTGCACGCTGATGTCGGCGCGCATGGCGGTACGACCGGAGTAGCGCAGCGGTTCACGGGCCAGTTTCAGGCCCTTGATACGGAACGCGGCAGACGGCGCGGCATCGACAATACGAGCCAGCTGCGGCGCGCTGGCGGCGGTGGCAGCGGTCACGTGATCGAGCTGGGTCCAGTCGATCGGCTGGTTCAGCAGGGTCGCACGCAGGGCGTGCAGCCAGCGCCAGCCTTCGTGTACCAGGATGCTGGCGTCCATGTACTTCGGATCGAACACCTGGAAGAAGCGCTGGGCGCGGCCTTCCTGGCTGACCAGGGTACCGTCGCCTTCGGCGAAGGTGGCGGCTGGCAGCACCAGGTCGGCGCGCTCGCTGGTGGCGGTCTTCTGGTGGTCGGCCACGATCAGGACTTTGGCAGCGTCCAGCGCAGCGTCAACCTTAGCGGCAGCGGTGCGGGTGTACAGGTCGTTTTCCAATACCACAATGGCGTCGGCGCTGCCGTCGGTCACTGCTTGCAGGGCGGCGTCCAGGGACTCGCCACCGAGCATGGCCAGGCCCAGGCTGTTGGCTTCCGGCACCACCAGGCTGATGGAGCCGTTCTTGTCGCGCAGCTTCAGGGCTTTGGCGATGTTGGCAGCGGCTTCGATCAGCGCCTTGGAACCCAACGAGGTACCGGCAATGATCAACGGGCGCTTGGCCGCCAGCAGGGCGTCGGCGATGCGCTGGGCCAGTTCGACGGCTTCGGTGTCCAGGCCGTCGACGGCAGGCGCGCTGGCGTCGAGGGCGTGGGCCACGGCGAAACCGAGGCGTGCCAGGTCGTCCGGTGCGGCGTGCACGCATTCTTCGGCGATGTCGTCGAGCTTGGTTTCAGCCAGCGAGGCGATAAACAGCGGGTTCAGCGAGTGCTGACCGATGTTTTTCACCGCCGCGTCAAGCCACGGCTGTACGCGCATGGCGTCGGCCATTTCTTCGGCCTTGCCTTTGACCGACTGGCGCAGCGACAGGGCAATGCGCGCCGCGGTCTGGGTCAGGTCTTCACCGAGCACAAAGATGGCATCGTGGTCTTCGATGTCGCGCATGTTCGGAACCGGCAGCGGGCTGTCGTTCAGCACTTGCAGGACCAGGCGGATGCGCTCCAGCTCGCCGGCTTCGATACCGCAGTAGAAGTGCTCGGCACCGACCAGCTCGCGCAACGCGAAGTTGCTTTCGAGGCTGGCACGCGGCGAACCGATACCGACGATATTGCGCCCGCGCAGCAGGTCGGCGGCTTTATCCAGCGCGGCGTCCAGGCTCAGCTTGGCGCCATCGGCCAGCAGCGGCTGGCGTGGGCGGTCTTCGCGGTTGACGTAGCCATAGCCGAAACGGCCACGGTCGCACAGGAAGTACTGGTTGACCGAACCGTTGAAGCGGTTTTCGATGCGACGCAGTTCGCCGTAGCGCTCGCCCGGGGAGATGTTGCAACCGCTGGAGCAGCCATGGCAGATGCTCGGCGCAAATTGCATGTCCCACTTACGGTTGTAGCGCTCGGAGTGAGTCTTGTCGGTAAACACACCGGTCGGGCAGACCTCGGTGAGGTTGCCGGAAAACTCGCTCTCAAGCACGCCGTCTTCAACGCGACCGAAGTACACGTTGTCGTGGGCGCCGAAGACGCCCAGGTCGGTGCCGCCGGCGTAGTCTTTATAGAAGCGCACGCAGCGGTAGCAGGCGATGCAGCGGTTCATTTCGTGGGAAATGAACGGGCCGAGGTCCTGGTTCTGGTGGGTACGCTTGGTGAAGCGATAACGGCGCTCGTTGTGGCCGGTCATCACCGTCATGTCTTGCAGGTGGCAGTGGCCGCCTTCCTCACAGACCGGGCAGTCGTGGGGGTGGTTGGTCATCAGCCATTCGACAACGCTGGCGCGGAACGCCTTGGACTCTTCATCGTCGATGGAGATCCAGGTGTTGTCGGTGGCTGGGGTCATGCAAGACATGACGATACGACCACGGGTGTCGTTCTCGTCGGTGTATTGCTTGACCGCACACTGGCGACAGGCACCGACGCTACCGAGCGCGGGGTGCCAGCAGAAATATGGAATATCGAGGCCGAGTGACAGACACGCCTGTAACAGGTTGTCCGCCCCATCGACTTCGAGCGCTTTGCCGTCTACGTGGATAGTGGCCATGGTTCAAAGTTCTTCGTTGGCCCGTTGTCAGCGGGCGTGGCTAATGGAATCTTGTTATTCATGTGCATCTACACAGCCTTTACGGCGTCAGCACATGAGCGGGCGAAGGGCACGGACCCTTCGCCTGTTTAAGCGTTACGCGCCGACTACGATCGGCTTCGCCAGAGGCGGGACGGCGGCGCTGGTGGGCGCGATGCCGGCTTCGAACTCCGAGCGGAAGTATTTGATTGCGCTGCCCAATGGCTCTACGGCGCCCGGTGCGTGAGCACAGAAGGTCTTGCCTGGGCCGAGGAAGCCGACCAGGCCCAGCAGGGTTTCGATATCACCCTCGCGGCCTTCGCCGTTTTCCAGGGCCATCAGCAGCTTGACGCTCCACGGCAGGCCGTCGCGGCATGGGGTGCAGAATCCGCAGGATTCACGGGCAAAGAACTGCTCCATGTTGCGCAGCAGCGAGACCATGTTCACGGTGTTGTCGACCGCCATTGCCAGGCCGGTACCCATCCGGGTGCCCACCTTGCCGATGCCGCCGGCATACATTTGTGCGTCCAGGTGCTCAGGAAGCAGGAAACCGGTGCCGGCGCCGCCTGGCTGCCAGGCTTTCAAGGTGTAGCCGTCGCGCATACCGCCGGCGTAGTCCTCGAACAGCTCGCGTGCGGTCACGCCGAACGGCAGCTCCCACAGACCCGGGTTCTTGACCTTGCCGGAGAAGCCCATGAGCTTGGTGCCCATGTCTTCGCTGCCCTCGCGAGCCAACGATTTGTACCAGTCCACGCCGTCGGCGATGATCGCCGGCACGTTGCACAGGGTCTCGACGTTGTTCACGCAGGTCGGCTTGCCCCACACGCCTACGGCGGCGGGGAAGGGCGGCTTGGAGCGCGGGTTGGCGCGGCGACCTTCGAGGGAGTTGATCAGTGCGGTTTCTTCACCACAGATATAACGCCCGGCGCCGGTGTGCACGAACAGTTCGAAGTCGAAGCCGGAACCGAGGATGTTCTTGCCCAGCAGGCCCGCGGCCTTGGCTTCTGCCACTGCACGGTTGAGGTGCTTGGCGGCGGTGGTGTACTCGCCACGCAGGAAGATGTAGCCACGGTAGGTCTTGAGCGCACGGGCGCTGATCAACATGCCTTCGATCAGCAGATGGGGCAGTTGCTCCATCAGCATGCGGTCTTTCCAGGTGTTGGGCTCCATTTCATCCGCGTTGCACAGCAGGTAGCGGATGTTGATGGATTCGTCTTTGGGCATCAGGCCCCACTTCACACCCGTGGGGAAGCCTGCGCCGCCGCGGCCCTTGAGGCCGGCGTCCTTCACGGTCTGGACGATATCGTCCTGGGCCATATCGGCGAAGGCTTTGCGCGCTGCGGCGTAACCGTTCTTGGCCTGGTATTCGTCAAGCCATACCGGCTCGCCGTCGTCACGCAGGCGCCAGGTCAGCGGGTGGGTCTCGGCCGAACGCTTGATCAGGTTGGCCGGGCCGAAGGAAGTCAGGGTCATGGGTAGCCCTCGAGCAATTGGGTCACGCCAGCAGGCTGTACGTCACCGAATGTGTCGTCGTCGATCATCAACGCCGGCGCCTTGTCGCAGTTGCCCAGGCAGCACACCGGCAGCAGCGTGAAGCGGCCGTCGGCGGTGGTCTGGCCGAGGCCGATACCGAGCTTGGCCTGGATTTCGCTGACCACGGACTCATGGCCGCCGATGTAGCAGACCATGCTGTCGCACACGCGAATGATGTGACGGCCGACCGGCTGACGGAAAATCTGGCTGTAGAACGTCGCCACGCCTTCAACGTCGCTGGCGGGGATGCCGAGGATCTCGCCGATGGCGTAAAGGGCGCCGTCGGGCACCCAGCCACGTTCCTTCTGGACGATCTTCAAGGCTTCGATCGACGCTGCGCGCGGGTCTTCGTAGTGATGCAGCTCGTGCTCGATGGCCGAGCGCTCGGTTTCACTGAGGGTGAAACGGTCTGTCTGGATAAGCGTGCTGTTCATGCTTAGCGGTCCACGTCGGCCATAACGAAATCGATACTACCCAGGTACGCAATCAAGTCCGCGACCATCTCGCCTTTGATCACCGAAGGGATCTGCTGCAAGTGGGCAAAACTTGGGGTACGAATCCGGGTGCGGTAGCTCATGGTGCCGCCATCGCTCGTCAGGTAATAACTGTTGATACCCTTGGTCGCTTCGATCATCTGGAAGGATTCGTTGGCCGGCATGACCGGGCCCCACGAAACTTGCAGGAAGTGCGTGATCAGGGTTTCGATGTGCTGCAGCGTGCGCTCTTTGGGCGGCGGCGTGGTCAGCGGGTGATCCGCCTTGTACGGGCCGGCCGGCATGTTGCGCATGCACTGCTCGATGATCTTCAGGCTCTGGCGCATTTCTTCGACGCGCACGATGCAACGGTCGTAGGCATCGCCATTGGCCGCCAGCGGTACTTCGAACTCGAAGTTCTCGTAGCCGGAGTACGGGCGCGCCTTGCGCAGGTCGAAGTCGCAACCGGTGGAACGCAGGCCGGCACCGGTGACGCCCCATTCCAGGGCCTCTTTGGTGTTGTACTGGGCGACGCCGATGGTACGACCCTTGAGGATGCTGTTGTCCAGCGCGGCTTTCTGGTACTCGTCCAGACGCTTGGGCATCCAGTCGATGAACTCCTTGACCAGGCGCTCCCAGCCGTTCGGCAGGTCGTGGGCCACGCCGCCGATGCGGTACCAGGCCGGGTGCAGGCGGAAACCGGTGATGGCTTCGATGACCTTGTAGGCGCGCTGACGGTCGGTGAAAGTGAAGAACACCGGAGTCATGGCGCCGACGTCCTGGATATAGGTACCCAGGAACAGCAGGTGGCTGGTGATGCGGAAGAACTCGGCCATCATGATGCGGATGGTGTCGACGCGGTCTGGCACTTTAATGCCGGCCAGCTTCTCGACCGAGAGCACGTACGGCAGGTTGTTCATCACGCCGCCGAGGTAGTCGATACGGTCGGTGTACGGGATGAAGCTGTGCCAGGACTGACGCTCGGCCATCTTCTCGGCGCCACGGTGGTGGTAGCCGATGTCCGGGACGCAGTCGACGATTTCTTCGCCGTCCAGTTGCAGGATGATACGGAAGGCACCGTGAGCCGAAGGGTGGTTCGGGCCCAGGTTGAGGAACATGTAGTCCTCGTTGGTGCCGGAGCGTTTCATGCCCCAGTCTTCCGGACGGAAGCGCGCCGCTTCTTCTTCAAGCTGCTGCTTGGCGAGGTTGAGGCTGTACGGGTCGAATTCGGTGGCGCGGGCAGGGAAGTCCTTGCGCAGTGGGTGACCTTCCCAGGTCGGCGGCATCATGATGCGCGTCAGGTGTGGGTGGCCAGGGAAGTCGATGCCGAACATGTCCCAGACTTCACGCTCGTACCAGCTGGCGTTCGGCCAGATACCGGTGACGGTCGGGATGCTCAGGTCGCTCTCGCTCAGGGCGACCTTGATCATCACGTCACTGTTACGTTCCAGCGACATCAAGTGGTAGAAGACGGTGAAATCGGCGCCGCTCGGCAGCCCCTGGCGCTTGGTGCGCAGTCGCTCGTCCACGCCATGCAGGTCATAGAGCATGACGTACGGCTTGGGCAGGTTGCGCAGGAAGGTCAGGACTTCGACGAGCCTGGCGCGCGCCACCCACAGCACCGGCATACCGGTGCGTGTGGCCTGGGCGGTGAAGGCGTCAGGGCCAAAACGGTTATTGAGTTCGACAACCACATCCTGGTCGTCTGCCTTATAAGGCGGGATGTACAGAGCACTGCCTGTAGTCATGGTTTTTTATCGCTTTCGGTCAACGTAAAGAATGAAGCCAGGTTTTCGTTCTATAAAAGAAGCGGTGCTGGATCAGACTTCGTCGGGGCTGCGCAGGTTGGTGACTGCGATTCGCTGTTCGCGGCGCTGTTCCTTTTGGGACGGCATCTCGGCGCGGTACACGCCTTGATCACCGACGACCCAGGACAGTGGGCGACGCTCCTTGCCAATCGATTCCTGCAACAGCATCAAGCCTTGCAGGAATGCTTCGGGGCGGGGCGGGCAGCCAGGCACGTAGACGTCCACGGGCAGGAACTTGTCCACCCCTTGAACGACCGAGTAGATGTCGTACATGCCACCGGAGTTGGCGCACGAACCCATGGAGATGACCCACTTCGGTTCGAGCATTTGCTCATAGAGACGCTGGATGATCGGCGCCATCTTGATGAAGCAGGTACCGGCGATAACCATGAAATCCGCCTGGCGCGGTGATGCCCGGATAACTTCGGCGCCAAAGCGGGCGATGTCATGGGGTGCCGTGAAGGCGGTGGTCATTTCCACGTAGCAGCACGAAAGGCCGAAGTTGTACGGCCACAGGGAGTTTTTACGCCCCCAGTTGACCGCGCCACTCAGCACGTCTTCCAGCTTGCCCATGTAGATGTTTTTGTGGACTTGGTCTTCTAACGGGTCGGAAACGGTTTCCCGTTCGCCGATGGGGTACTGCTCGTTAGGAGCATCCGGGTCGATCCTGGTGAGATTGTATTGCATTGCCAAAGCCTCATTGTTTCAGCTTCGCCTGCCGCTTGCGACGAGCTTCCGGAGCCCAGTCAAGGGCGCCCACTCGGAACAGGTAGACAAGACCTGCCAACAGAATTGCTATGAAAACGAGAGCTTCGACGAATCCGGTCCAGCCGCTTTCGCGGACGGACACAGACCATGCAAAGAGAAAGAGGGCTTCGATATCGAAGATCACGAAGAGCATCGCGACCAGATAGAATTTGGCTGAGAGCCGCAAGCGGGCGCCACCTGTAGGTAGCATGCCGGACTCGAACGGTTCGTTTTTGCTGCGGCCCCAGGCTTTTGACCCGAGTAGGCTGGAGACGCCAAGCATGAAGGCGCAGAGGCCCACTACACCGAGGAGGAAAATGGCAAAGCCCCAGTTGTGGGCCATGAGTCCTGTCGCGTCGGTCATGCTGGAAATCCTTAACAGAGAGCAAAGGTCTCTGAGCTCGAAAAAGTAACGATGCAGTGACGATATGTCGCACTGCAATCAATCGCGGTGATTTTATGGCTAAACACCGGGCAAGTAAAATTCCCAGGGCGAAATTATTCGGTGGAATAAGCACATAGTGCACCTTCTTGGGGCTGTAGCCCTTGTACCGTGGGCATTAGCGGGCTTTTCATCAATTATGTTTTGTTTAAGCTGTAACGAAGTTTTCAGGCGCCAAATGATAATGAATATTGTTTGCGTGGGGTTTAAGCGATTGTTTCTCATGTGGCGGGGGAAGTTGCCGTTACTTGCTTGAGTGTCGCTTAGTTGTCGCAACGGTTCTTTTAACCGATTGGATGTGTGCGAATACCGCTCTGGATCAATGTTTTGCGCAAAATTCCTTGTGGGAGGGGGCTTGCTCCCGATAGCTGAGTATCAGCCAACCCAACTGTTGCTGATCCACCGCTATCGGGAGCAAGCCCCCTCCCACATTTGGTCCGCAGTGCATCGGTAGGTTTTGTGCAGGCAAAAAAACGCCCCGAACCAGTCGGGGCGTGATTGTTGTGCGGCACTGCGGTTAGGTCTTCCCTGGGGCCGCAGTGGCCGTGTACTCAGTGGATCAGTGGAACTGCTCTTCTTCGGTCGAACCGGTCAGCGCGGTCACGGACGAGGTGCCGCCCTGGATCACGGTGGTCATGTCGTCGAAGTAGCCGGTACCCACTTCCTGCTGGTGCGCCACGAAGGTGTAGCCTTTGGCGGCGTCAGCGAATTCCTGCTCCTGCAGCTTCACATAGGCAGTCATGTCGTTGCGGGCGTAGTCATGCGCCAGGTTGAACATGCTGTGCCACATGTTGTGAATGCCGGCCAGGGTGATGAACTGGTGCTTGTAGCCCATTGCCGACAGTTCACGCTGGAACTTGGCGATGGTCGCGTCGTCCAGGTTCTTCTTCCAGTTGAAGGAAGGCGAGCAGTTGTAGGACAGCAGTTGGTCCGGGTATTCCTTCTTGATCGCTTCGGCGAAGCGACGAGCTTCGTCCAGGTCCGGCTTGGCGGTCTCGCACCAGATCAGGTCGGCGTACGGCGCGTAGGCCAGGCCGCGGGCAATGGCTTGGTCCAGGCCGGCGCGGACTTTATAGAAGCCTTCCTGGGTGCGTTCGCCAGTCACGAACGGCTGGTCGTACGGGTCGCAGTCCGAGGTCAGCAGGTCAGCGGCGTTGGCATCGGTACGGGCCAGGATGATGGTCGGAGTACCGGCGACGTCGGCCGCCAAACGAGCAGCGGTCAGCTTCTGTACGGCTTCCTGGGTTGGTACCAGTACCTTGCCGCCCATGTGGCCGCATTTTTTCACGGAAGCAAGCTGGTCTTCGAAGTGCACGCCGGCAGCGCCTGCCTCGATCATGCTCTTCATCAGCTCGTAGGCGTTGAGTACGCCGCCGAAACCGGCTTCGGCATCAGCCACGATTGGCGCGAAGTAGTCGATGTAGCCTTCGTCACCCGGGTTCTTGCCGGCTTTCCACTGGATCTGGTCGGCACGACGGAACGAGTTGTTGATGCGCTTGACCACGGTTGGAACCGAGTCCACCGGGTACAGCGACTGGTCGGGGTACATGGATTCAGCGGAGTTGTTGTCCGCTGCCACTTGCCAGCCGGACAGGTAGATCGCCTGGATGCCGGCTTTTACCTGTTGGACTGCCTGGCCGCCAGTGAGGGCGCCCATGCAGTTGACGAAATCTTTGTCGGGACGGAAGGACGGCTTGGCACCTTGGGTGACCAGGTTCCACAGCTTCTCGGCGCCGAGTTTTGCAAAGGTGTGCTCAGGTTGGACCGAGCCACGCAGGCGGACGACGTCAGCAGCGGAATAAGCGCGGGTCACGCCTTTCCAGCGTGGGTTTTCAGCCCAATCTTTTTCAAGGGCTGCAATTTGCTGTTCGCGTGTCAGTGCCATGGGGAAAAACCTCGTCGCATAGGTCTAGGTGGAAAATTCCATTTGCCAGCCACGTAGAAAGTGCGTGGTGATGGCTGCTCGCTGACCAGAAGCTTGGGTGTTCAAGTCAAGTTCGGCGGGGTAGGCGACGGGATGAACGATTGGCTCAAGGCGGAGTTGAGCAGGTAAGGGCAAACTGCAAACGGTCTTCGGGCGTCGTGGGCCTTTGTACGATTCATCAGTGCGTAGCCGGGTTACCTGGTTAGCTTCCGTCCCTCGGGACAACTTCGTTCCAGTCGCAACCTCGTCCAACGTGCCTTGTGGGCGGTACAGACACGAATCGGCTCAGGTGGGTAACTTGGAGCGGCGATCCGAAGGCCCTTGCCAGGGCCCCTGATTAGCGGGAGCGAGGCCATCATGCCCATGCTTTTTTGGATCGTCAAATGTTTTGTAGTGCTTTTTTCAAGGCACTACATCTTTGGTCTAATACGACTCGCCAGTCAGTTTTTGGTGCTTCAGTTCAGGGTGTCGACCTTGACCCGTACCGTCAGGTCATCGCGGCCCTGAGTAGAGTAGCTGCGGGTTGTAGAAGATTTGTCGGCTTGGGTTTCGCCATTGATGCCTACCAGGGTAATCCATTCGCCCAAGCGTCCGCTGACGGTTGTGTCGGTGCTCTGCACGTTCACTACATCAGGACGCTCCTGGCTCATACGGTCACGGTTGGTACTGATAGCCAGGTGTACGGTCTCGCCGGTGACGCTGGCGGTGACGTAAAAGCCCTGGGTGACGTTGCGATACTGGGTCTGGTTCTGCAGGCGGCCATAGCCATCCTGGTGCGTGGTGGTCAGCGGTACGCTCTGGCCGATCTGAATAAGCGCCGGCACGCCTTCGCTGGCCTGGATCTGCTGGATGCCGCCATCGCGGCTGAAGGTGCCATAGCTGATGATGCGGGTCTGGCTGTCGCCGCTGTTCTGCTGGTTGGTTTCGTTGGTGTCGACGGTGATCAGCAGGCGCTTGGCCGGCGTGTCCAGTTGGGAGAGCAGGGTACGCAAGCCCTCGATCTTCGCAGGGTCGGCGTTAACAATAAGCTGGTTGCCGTAGGCGCTGACGGTGCCGTCCTTGCCGATGAAGTTCTGCGCCACGGGCAGTAGGTCGGCGCTGGTGCGGTTGCTCAGGTTGACGACCTCGGTGGCAGCCAGGGCCGAAACACTGGCGGTCAGGAGCAGGGCGGTGAGCAAGGTGCGTAGGGACATGTCCGTTATCTCTGCGAGTCATTTGGCTTGATAGTGCCAGTTTGTCGGCCTGGCGGGGCGCAAGTTGAATCGTAGACGGCAAAATGCCCTGGCAGGCAGGGCATTTTGAGGTGTTGCTGATATGGCTATCGGGAGCAAGCCCCCTCCCACATTTTGACCGCATTTCAACGGATGGACTCAGTCAAATGTGGGAGGGGGCTTGCTCCCGATATAGGCGACTCGGTCTTGAGTCAGCCCCCGCGCACCATATCCACATGCGGAATCCCGACTTCAAGAAACTCATCGCTGACGATCTTGAAACCCAACCGCTCATAAAACGGCGCCGCATACACCTGCGCACTGAGGAACTGCCGGGTCTGGCCGCGCTTTTCAGCCACTCCAATCACCGCTTCCATCAGCTTGTCGCCCACCTTCAGCCCGCGCCAGTCCTTGAGCACCGACACGCGACCAATCTCGCCGCTGGGCAGCAGGCGTGCGGTACCAATCGGAAAGTCGCCTTCGAATGCGAGGAAATGCATGGCGCCAGCGTCGTCCGCATCCCACTCGAGCTCGGCTGGAACCGATTGCTCGGCGATAAATACCGCTTCACGAATGCGCCGAATCTCGTCGATATCCTTTCGCCAGTCCGCGACACTTACGTGAATCTTATTCATCCGCGAACCCCAGGCTGCCTTGCTTGACCAGTTCGCACAGCAGGTCGCGGCCGTCTTCGTCGGCCAGCCATACGCTGAGGTTTTCGCTGTGCAGTGCGTCGGCCGAGCACACCAGCTTCAGCAGTTCACGCAGCTTGCCGGGCAGGTAACGGCTCTGGCCACTGGCAAACAGCAATACATCGTCGTCGACTTCAGACCAGGCCAGGCGCGCGCTTGGGTTGCGTACCAGAATCGCGCCATCTTGCAGGCTGTTGATGAAGTCTTCTTCGCCCAGCTCTTCACCAGCGACCAGTTCCGGGTAGCGCGGCTCGGTCATGAACTGGCCGAACCAGGTCAGCAACATGCGCTCGTCGCTCATGTGCTCAGCCAGCAGACCCTTGAGGCGATCCAGAGCGTCGACCTGAATCTGGTGTGGGTCGCTGACCGGCTGGGCGTCGGCGTCGGTGTAGCGCTCTTCGTCAGTCAGGTACTGGCTGAGGAAGTCGGTGAAGTGGGTCAGCACTTCGGCGGCGCTCGGGGCGCGGAAACCCACCGAGTAGGTCATGCAATCGTCTTCGGCAATGCCGAAGTGCGCCAGGCGCGGTGGCAGGTAGAGCATGTCGCCTGGCTCCAGCACCCATTCGGCGCTTTCTTCGAATTCGGCGAGGATGCGCAGGTCAGCGTGTTGCAGCAGCGGGCTTTCGGAGCTGCACATCTGGCCGATCTTCCAGTTGCGCTTGCCCTGGGCTTGCAGCAGGAACACATCGTAGTTATCGAAGTGCGGACCGACGCTGCCGCCGGGCGCGGCGAAGCTGATCATCACATCGTCGATACGCCAGCTTGGCAGGAAACGGAAGTGCTCCAGCAGTTCGGCGACTTCCGGCACGAACTGGTCGACCGCCTGCACCAGCAGGGTCCACTCACGCTCTGGCAGGGCGCTGAAGGCATCTTCGGCGAATGGGCCGCGACGCAGTTCCCACGGGCGCTCGCCGTGTTCGATCACCAGGCGCGATTCGACTTCTTCTTCCAGGGCCAGGCCTGCCAGTTCGTCGGCGTCGATCGGGCTTTCGAAGTCAGGGATGGCCTGACGGATCAGCAGGGGTTTCTTCTGCCAGTAGTCGCGCAGGAATTCCCGTGCCGTGATGCCGCCCAGAAGTTGAAGAGGGATATCAGGATTCATGTGTAACCTATTGAAAAAAAGCACTTTTAAGACTGGAATAAAAACGCCCGGCGCGGCCGGGCGTCTCAAGGGTCTTGCGGTAATCAGATGCGCTTGGCTTGCTCTACAGCGTTACCGATGTAGTTGGCCGGGGTCAGCAGTTTCAGCTCGGCCTTGGCGGCAGCTGGCATGTCCAGGCCGTCGATGAAAGTCTGCAGCGCTTCAGAGGTGATCCCCTTGCCGCGTGTCAGTTCTTTGAGTTTTTCGTACGGGTTTTCGATGTTGTAGCGACGCATCACGGTCTGGATCGGCTCGGCCAGGACTTCCCAGCATGCATCCAGGTCAGCGGCGATTTTCTGCTCGTTGAGCTCCAGCTTGCTGATGCCTTTGAGGCTGGCTTCGTACGCGATCACGCTGTGGGCAAAGCCTACACCGAGGTTGCGCAGTACGGTGGAGTCGGTCAGGTCGCGCTGCCAGCGAGAGATCGGCAACTTGCTGGCCAGGTGCTGGAACAGCGCGTTGGCGATGCCGAGGTTGCCTTCGGAGTTCTCGAAGTCGATCGGGTTGACCTTGTGCGGCATGGTCGACGAGCCGATTTCACCGGCAATGGTGCGCTGCTTGAAGTAGCCCAGGGAGATGTAGCCCCAGATATCGCGATCGAAGTCGATCAGGATGGTGTTGAAGCGCGCAATCGCGTCGAACAGCTCGGCAATGTAGTCGTGGGGTTCGATCTGCGTGGTGTAAGGGTTGAAACCCAGGCCCAGTTCGTCTTCGATGAAGGCGCGGGCGTTGGCTTCCCAGTCGATCTCGGGGTAGGCCGACAGGTGGGCGTTGTAGTTGCCCACGGCGCCGTTGATCTTGCCCAGCAATGGCACGGCGGCCACTTGAGCGATCTGGCGCTCCAGGCGGTACACCACGTTGGCCAGCTCTTTGCCCAGGGTGGTCGGCGACGCTGGCTGGCCATGGGTGCGCGAGAGCATCGGCACATCAGCGAAACGGATCGCCAGTTCACGGATAGCGTTGGCGGTCTGGCGCATCAACGGCAGCATCACGTCATCACGACCTTCGCGCAGCATCAGGGCGTGGGACAGGTTGTTGATGTCCTCGCTGGTGCAGGCAAAGTGGATGAATTCGCTGACCTGGGCCAGTTCCGGCAGCTTGGCCGCTTGCTCTTTGAGCAGGTACTCGATGGCTTTGACGTCGTGGTTGGTGGTGCGCTCGATCTCTTTCACACGCTCGGCGTGCTCCAGGGAGAAGTTTTCCGCCAGGGTGTTCAATACAGCGTTGGCCTCGGCGGAAAACGCCGGCACTTCGCCGATGGCAGGGTGAGCGGCCAGGCGCTGGAGCCAGCGCACTTCAACCAGTACACGCGCACGGATCAAACCGTATTCGCTGAAAATAGGGCGCAGGGCCTGGGTTTTGCCGGCGTAGCGGCCGTCAACAGGGGAAACCGCAGTGAGCGAAGAGAGCTGCATGGGGTGTTCTCGGACAGTCGGGCAACGAAATGGGGCGCGTATCATACATGAAAAAATCCGCCGGTCCGTTGCCAACTGACCGGCGTATTACGCGTAACGGCTTGAAAATGGCCTGCTGATGCGACTTATTCGTTGCGCATCAACGGGTAAAGCTCTTTGAGCAATTTGCGTCGGCTGATCACCAGTTGCCAGCGATGTCCGCCCAACTGCCGCCACAACCGCGCCGAACGAATACCGGCCAGAAGCAGGGCACGGATTTTCGAGGCGTTATTGGGTTGTTGCAGGTTGCGCATGTCGCCGTGGACCTGGATCCTTTGGCGCAAGGTGCTCAAGGTGTCCTGGTAAAGCGCCCCGCAGGCCGCGATTACGTTTTCGTGGGCCGGGCCGAAGTGCTCAACCTGGGACTGGATTTGCGGCAGGCGCTTGCCGATGGTTTCCAGCAGGTCGTCGCGCTTGGCTAGCTGTCGTTCCAGGCCGAGCATCGACAGGGCGTAGCGCAACGGCTCGCGCTGCAGGGTGCTTGGGTCGCGTTCGAGGGCGCCGATCAGGGCGCGATAACCTTCGCGCAGGCTCAGGTCGTCGCCGCCGTACACGTCCAGGGTATCCTTCGGATCAACCACCAGCAGGCTGCCGAGCATGCACGTCAGGCCGGCCTCGGTCACCTGGCCGGTCTTGGCGATCTTGTCCACCAGGACTGCTGCGAGGAAGACCCCGCCCAGTGCCGTCAATTGCTCCTGGGTCGGACTCATGCCGGATGGCTCCAGGCTTGCGCAACTTCAATCACGCCGCCGCCCAGGCAGATTTCGCCGTCGTAGAACACCACGGATTGGCCTGGGGTGACCGCGCGTTGCGGGTCATCGAAGGTCGCGCGGTAACCGGTGGCGGTTTTTTCCAGGGTGCACGGCTGGTCGCTCTGGCGATAGCGCACTTTGGCGGTCAGGCGGCGTGGCGTGCTCAGGTCGATCGGGTTGACCCAGTAGATCTCGGAAGCGAGCAGGGCGCCGGAGAACAGCAACGGATGTTCGTTGCCCTGGCCGACCACCAGCACGTTGTTTTCCAGATCCTTGACCAGCACGTACCAAGGCTCTTCACCTGCGTCTTTCAAGCCGCCGATGCCCAGGCCCTGGCGCTGGCCAATGGTGTGGTACATCAGGCCATGGTGACGGCCGATCACTTCGCCGTCAGTGGTCTTGATCTCGCCCGGCTGCGCCGGCAGGTACTGCTTGAGGAAATCGCTGAAGCGGCGCTCGCCGATAAAGCAGATCCCGGTGGAGTCTTTCTTCTTGGCGGTGGCCAGGCCGTGTTGCTCGGCGATCTTGCGCACTTCGGGCTTTTCCAGTTCGCCGACCGGGAACAGGGTCTTGGCAATCTGTTCACCGCCGACGGCGTGCAGGAAGTAGCTCTGGTCCTTGTTCGGGTCCAGGCCCTTGAGCAATTCGGTGCGGCCATCGATATCGCGACGGCGCACGTAGTGGCCCGTGGCAATCAGGTCGGCGCCAAGCATCATGGCGTAATCGAGGAACGCCTTGAACTTGATTTCGCGGTTGCACAGGATGTCCGGGTTCGGCGTGCGGCCGGCCTTGTATTCGGCCAGGAAGTGCTCGAACACGTTGTCCCAGTACTCGGCGGCAAAGTTGGCGGTGTGCAGCTTGATACCGATCTTGTCGCACACGGCCTGGGCGTCCGCCAGGTCGTCCATGGCGGTGCAGTATTCGGTTCCATCGTCTTCTTCCCAGTTCTTCATGAACAGGCCTTCCACCTCATAACCCTGCTCCATGAGCAGAACGGCGGAAACGGAAGAATCCACGCCGCCGGACATACCGACGATGACGCGCTTCTTTTGTGTGTCAGAAGGGGCTGGATCACGCATAGGGTTTCAACGGGTGTCTTGAAAAAGGACGCGATTCTATCAGGCCCGAGCCGCTAAGGCTAAAGAGAAGGGCGGATCAATTCGAGACTGTGCCGGTGGCCGCCCAGATAATCATCGATACAGCGGATGATCAGCTCGCTGCGCCAGTCATCGCGCACGGTCATCAGCTCGTCACGGGTCAGCCAGCGGGCGCGCAGGATGCCTTCGTCGAGTTGATAGTCCGGGTGATGTTTCAGCGCCTTGGCGATAAAGCATACGCGCTGATAGGTCACGCCATTGCTCGGTGCGGTGTACAGGTAAATGCCGACGATGCCAGTGGGCTCGACATCCCAGCCGGTTTCTTCGAGGGTTTCACGCACCGCGGCCTCGGTGAGGGTTTCGTTCGGGTCCAGGTGGCCGGCGGGCTGATTGAGTACGGCGCGGCCGCCCTTGAGTTCTTCAACCATCAGGAAGCGGCCGTTGTCTTCGACGATGGTGGCGACGGTGATGTGGGGGAGCCAGGTCATTGCAAACCTCGGTATCGGGAAGGTGACTCGGTCAATGTGGGAGCTGGCTTGCCTGTGATGGCGGTGGGTCAGCTGCACCTGTATGAACTGACAGACTGTAATCGCAGGCAAGCCAGCTCCCAGATTTGATTGGGTTTCTTCAATGAAGTCCCTACAAACAGAAACCCCGGCACTGGGCCGGGGCTTCTTTGCATCCTTACAACCTTACTTCAACTTGGCAATCGCCGCATTGAGGGTGTTGCTTGGGCGCATGGCCTTGCTGGTCAGCTCGGGGTTCGGCGCGTAGTAGCCGCCGATGTCCACTGGCTTGCCTTGTACGGCGTTGAGTTCGGCAACGATGGTTGCTTCGTTCTCGGCCAGGGTTTTTGCCAGTTCGCCGAACTGCGCTTGCAGTGCAGCGTCTTCGGTCTGGGCGGCCAGGGCTTGGGCCCAGTACAGCGCCAGGTAGAAGTGGCTGCCGCGGTTGTCGATGTTGCCGACTTTGCGCGATGGCGACTTGTTGTTGTCCAGGAACTGGCCGGTAGCCTGGTCCAGGGTCTTGGACAGTACCAAGGCTTTGGGGTTGTTGTAGGTCACACCCAGGTGCTCAAGGGAAGCGGCCAGGGCCAGGAACTCGCCCAGGGAGTCCCAACGCAGGAAGTTTTCTTCCAGCAGCTGCTGAACGTGCTTGGGAGCCGAACCGCCAGCGCCGGTTTCGAACAGGCCGCCGCCGTTCATCAGCGGCACGATCGACAGCATCTTGGCGCTGGTGCCCAGTTCCATGATCGGGAACAGGTCGGTCAGGTAGTCGCGCAGCACGTTGCCGGTCACCGAAATGGTGTCCAGGCCCTTGCGGGTGCGCTCCAGGGTGAACTTCATCGCATCGACCGGGGCCATGATGCGGATGTCCAGGCCTTCGGTGTTGTGGTCTTTCAGGTACGCCTGAACTTTCTCGACCACTACGCCATCGTGAGCGCGCTTGGGGTCCAGCCAGAAAATGGCCGGGGTGTTGCTGGCGCGGGCACGGTTGACGGCGAGCTTGACCCAGTCCTGGATCGGCGCGTCTTTGGTCTGGCACATGCGGAAGATGTCGCCGGCCTCGACTTTCTGTTCCATCAGCAGGTTGCCCTGGCTGTCGGTGACGCGAACAACGCCGTCAGCCTTGATCTGGAAGGTCTTGTCGTGGGAGCCGTACTCTTCGGCTTTCTTGGCCATCAGGCCAACGTTTGGCACGCTGCCCATGGTGGTCGGGTCGAAGGCGCCATTGGCCTTGCAGTCTTCGATGACCGCCTGGTAGATGGTGGCGTAGCAGCGATCCGGGATCACAGCCTTGGTGTCGTGCAACTGGCCGTCGGTGCCCCACATCTTGCCGGAGTCACGGATCATGGCCGGCATCGAGGCGTCGACGATCACGTCGCTCGGCACGTGCAGGTTGGTGATGCCTTTGTCGGAGTTGACCATCGCCAGGGCAGGACGAGCGGCGTAGACGGCCTGGATGTCGGCTTCGATCTGCGCTTGCTGGTCGGCCGGCAGGGCCTTGATGCGGGCATACAGGTCGCCGATGCCGTTGTTCAGGTTGAAGCCGATCTGCTCAAGCACGGTAGCGTGCTTGGCCAGGGCATCTTTATAGAACTCGGCAACGATCTGGCCGAACATGATCGGGTCGGAGACCTTCATCATGGTGGCTTTGAGGTGAACCGACAGCAGCACGCCTTGCTTCTTGGCGTCTTCGATTTCAGCGGCGATGAAGCTGCGCAGCGCTTTCTTGCTCAGCACGGCGGTGTCGATGATCTCGCCGGCCTGGACGCTGGTCTTTTCTTTCAGGACGGTGGTGGTGCCGTCCTGAGCAACCAGCGCAATTTTGACAGCATCGGCGGCTTCGATCTGTACGGCTTTTTCGCTGCCGTAGAAGTCACCATTGCTCATGTGGGCAATGTGCGACTTGGAGTCGGCAGCCCAGGCGCCCATCTTGTGCGGGTGCTTGCGTGCGTAGTTCTTGACCGACAGCGGCGCGCGGCGGTCGGAGTTGCCTTCGCGCAGTACCGGGTTCACGGCGCTGCCCTTGACCTTGTCGTAACGTGCACGGGTTTCTTTTTCCGCGTCGGTGGTTACGGTTTCCGGGTAGTCCGGCAGGGCGTAGCCCTGGGCCTGCAGTTCCTTGATCGCGGCTTGCAGCTGCGGGGTCGAGGCACTGATGTTAGGCAGCTTGATGATGTTGGCTTCAGGGGTTACGGCCAGGTCGCCCAGTTCGGCGAGGTGGTCCGGGATAGCCTTGGTGCCCAGTTGCTCGGGGAAGCTTGCGAGGATGCGCCCTGCGAGGGAGATGTCGCGGGTTTCAACGGCAATATCAGCGGAAGCCGTGAAGGCCTCTACGATAGGCAACAGTGAATAGGTGGCGAGGGCTGGAGCTTCGTCGGTGAAGGTGTAGATGATCTTCGAGCGGGTGGGCATATTCGGATTAACTCTCTTCTTTGCTGAAAGCGTGCGCAGAAACTCGAGATGCGCCGGGTGGAGCGCGTTCGTTCAAAGTCATCCATGAGCGAAATGTCGAGGTTTCTTCGCGGTGATGTTGGGTTGCATCAGTCGAGCGTCAAGCGTTTGGACTATTGTAATAGTCCTGCTTTCTGGCTGAAGGCTACTGTCTAGAGCGGTCAACCGTCGTGACTCTTTGGTCAGCGGCGGCATTATACATAGGTCGCTATGCTTACGCAGAGCCTTCATACAAAAGGTGTGTCGTCCATTGGTCTAAAGGTCGCAGGGGTGGGGTTACGCCGAAAGTTGAATGATGTGCTCAAGATTGGCACTTTTCCCTTTGCTTTCAGGCTTGTAGGCGACAATTTATGCTGTTTTCGATGCAAATGAGCATGGCGCGAGGTTTCGGTCGCCATTTATCTGGAGTAGGCTCGAACGCAGCCAGATGTTCAATCCATAGATGGAGTTCAGCATGGGATACAAGAAGATTCAGGTTCCGGCAGTCGGCGACAAAATCACCGTCAATGCAGACCATTCTCTCAATGTTCCTGACCAACCGATCATCCCCTATATCGAAGGTGACGGTATTGGCGTCGACATCAGCCCGGTGATGATCAAGGTAGTCGACGCAGCTGTTGAAAAGGCTTACGGCGGCAAGCGCAAAATCTCGTGGATGGAGGTGTATGCCGGCGAAAAGGCGACCCAGGTCTACGACCAGGACACCTGGTTGCCCCAGGAAACCCTGGACGCGGTCAAGGATTACGTAGTGTCCATCAAGGGCCCGCTGACCACGCCGGTCGGGGGTGGTATTCGCTCGCTGAACGTGGCTCTGCGTCAGCAGCTCGACCTGTATGTGTGTCTGCGCCCGGTGCGCTGGTTTGAAGGCGTGCCCAGCCCGGTCAAGAAGCCAGGCGATGTGGACATGACCATCTTCCGTGAGAACTCCGAGGATATTTACGCGGGTATCGAGTGGAAAGCCGGTTCGCCTGAGGCTATCAAGGTGATCAAGTTCCTCAAGGAGGAAATGGGTGTTACCAAGATCCGTTTCGACCAGGATTGCGGGATTGGCGTCAAGCCGGTGTCGAAAGAGGGTACCAAGCGCCTAGCGCGCAAGGCCCTGCAGTATGTAGTCGATAACGACCGCGACTCGCTGACCATCGTGCACAAAGGCAACATCATGAAGTTCACCGAAGGCGCCTTCAAGGAGTGGGCCTACGAAGTGGCGGCTGAAGAATTCGGCGCGACGCTGCTCGACGGCGGCCCGTGGATGCAGTTCAAGAACCCCAAGACCGGCAAGAATGTGGTGGTCAAGGATGCGATTGCCGATGCCATGCTCCAGCAGATCCTGCTGCGTCCGGCTGAGTATGATGTGATTGCCACGCTCAACCTCAATGGCGACTACTTGTCCGATGCCTTGGCGGCGGAGGTTGGTGGTATTGGTATCGCGCCGGGAGCCAACCTGTCGGACACCGTGGCGATGTTCGAAGCTACTCACGGTACTGCGCCCAAGTATGCGGGCAAGGACCAGGTCAACCCGGGTTCATTGATTCTGTCGGCGGAAATGATGCTGCGTCATATGGGCTGGGTCGAGGCGGCTGACTTGATCATCAAGGGCACCAATGGTGCGATTTCTGCCAAGACCGTGACCTATGACTTTGAGCGCCTGATGGATGGCGCTACGTTGGTGTCGTCGTCGGGCTTTGGTGATGCGCTGATCAAGCACATGTAAACAGGCAGAAAAAAACCGGCCGCCTTGATGAATTGGGCGGCCGGTTTGCTTTCAGTGCTTTGTTCAGTGGCTGATCAGGCCTGTTTCTTTTTTTGACTTTTGATCGGGCGCTGCAACTTTTTCTGCGGCAGACGGGGCGGTGACTAACTTGATATTCACCGCATTCAAGCCCTTTGGGCCCTGTTTAAGATCAAAGGACACCGGTTGACCCGCCTTCAGCGTTTTGTACCCATCCATATCGATCACGGAGAAATGCGCAAAAAGGTCCTCATCCTTGCCGTCCTCGACAATGAAACCGTAACCCTTGGCATTGTTGAACCACTTGACCTTACCACTTAGCATCGCCATATCCCTCTGCACCAGACTCCATCACTGGAGTATCATCCAGTTTATCCGTCCTAACCCGAATAAATAAGGTTGACTGCGCGGACCTTTTTTACCCACTGTGGGCTCTATTGGTTGTAACACCGATTTGCCGATAGTCAAGGCGACCAATCGGTCAGAGTTGAAATTCTGACAGCTCGCCCCCACCACTGTAATTGAACCACTGACGAACCTTTCTTTCCATGCATGCAAATAGCCAGATTCGACTAACATTCAATCAGGATCGCCCGGATCAGGAACATGACGACGACGGTTCTGCAGGCATTGCTGTTCAGGAGGCCAAGCCTGCTTTACAGGCACCGCCGATGTACAAGGTGGTTTTGTTCAATGATGACTACACACCGATGGATTTCGTCGTCGAAGTGCTCGAGGTGTTTTTTAACCTGAACCGCGAGTTGGCGACCAAGGTAATGCTGGCCGTTCACACAGAAGGACGGGCAGTATGTGGAGTGTTTACCCGCGACATCGCCGAGACAAAGGCCATGCAGGTCAACCAGTACGCCAGGGAAAGCCAGCATCCGCTACTCTGTGAAATCGAGAAGGACGGTTAACGCCGACCACTTGGGTATGAGGTGAAGCTATGTTAAACCGCGAGCTCGAAGTCACCCTCAATCTTGCCTTCAAGGAGGCTCGTTCGAAGCGTCATGAGTTCATGACCGTCGAGCACCTTTTGCTGGCACTTTTGGATAATGAAGCTGCCGCCACCGTTCTGCGTGCGTGCGGCGCCAACCTCGACAAACTCAAGCATGATCTGCAGGAGTTTATCGACTCCACCACGCCACTGATCCCCGTGCATGACGAGGACCGCGAGACCCAGCCAACCCTGGGCTTCCAGCGGGTATTGCAGCGTGCTGTCTTCCACGTACAGAGCTCCGGTAAGCGTGAGGTCACAGGCGCAAACGTGCTGGTGGCAATTTTCAGCGAACAGGAAAGCCAGGCCGTGTTTCTGCTCAAGCAGCAGAGCGTTGCCCGTATTGATGTCGTCAATTACATCGCCCACGGTATCTCCAAGGTCCCCGGGCACGGCGATCATTCCGAGGGTGAGCAGGATATGCAGGACGACGAGGGCGGTGAGTCTTCTTCTTCAAGCAACCCGCTGGATGCCTATGCCAGCAATCTCAATGAGATGGCGCGACAGGGGCGGATCGATCCGCTGGTCGGGCGTGAGAGCGAGGTCGAGCGTGTAGCGCAGATTCTCGCGCGGCGTCGCAAGAACAACCCGTTGTTGGTGGGTGAGGCGGGCGTGGGTAAAACCGCGATTGCCGAAGGCCTGGCCAAGCGCATTGTCGACAACCAGGTGCCGGACCTGCTGGCCAACAGCGTCGTCTACTCTCTTGACCTGGGCGCATTGCTCGCCGGGACCAAGTACCGTGGCGATTTCGAGAAGCGCTTCAAGGCGCTGCTCGGCGAGCTGAAAAAACGCCCGCAGGCGATCCTGTTCATCGACGAGATCCACACCATCATTGGTGCCGGTGCGGCCTCCGGTGGGGTGATGGACGCCTCCAACCTGCTCAAGCCATTGCTGTCTTCGGGTGATATCCGCTGCATCGGCTCCACCACCTTCCAGGAGTTTCGCGGCATTTTCGAAAAAGACCGTGCCTTGGCGCGACGCTTCCAGAAAGTCGACGTGTCCGAGCCTTCGGTTGAAGACACTATTGGCATCCTGCGTGGGCTCAAGGGGCGTTTTGAAGCGCACCACGGCATCGAGTACACCGATGAGGCCCTGCGTGCGGCGGCTGAGCTGGCGTCGCGCTACATCAATGACCGGCACATGCCGGACAAGGCCATCGACGTGATCGACGAGGCGGGCGCCTACCAGCGGCTGCAGCCGGTCGAGAAGCGTGTGAAGCGTATCGATGTGCCTCAGGTCGAGGACATCGTGGCGAAAATCGCGCGGATTCCGCCAAAACACGTCACCAGTTCCGACAAGGAGCTGCTGCGTAACCTGGAGCGCGATCTCAAGCTCACTGTGTTCGGTCAGGATGCGGCGATCGACTCGCTGTCCACGGCTATCAAATTGTCCCGCGCGGGCCTCAAGTCGCCGGACAAGCCGGTCGGTTCGTTCCTGTTCGCAGGGCCTACCGGCGTCGGCAAGACCGAGGCGGCGCGGCAGTTGGCCAAGGCCATGGGTATCGAGCTGGTCCGTTTCGACATGTCCGAGTACATGGAGCGTCACACAGTGTCGCGCCTGATCGGTGCGCCGCCGGGCTATGTCGGTTTCGATCAGGGCGGCTTGTTGACCGAGGCGATCACCAAGCAGCCGCATTGCGTACTGCTGCTCGATGAAATCGAAAAGGCTCACCCGGAAGTCTTCAACCTGCTGTTGCAGGTCATGGATCACGGGACGCTGACCGATAACAACGGGCGCAAGGCGGACTTCCGTAATGTGATCGTGATCATGACCACCAACGCCGGTGCCGAAACTGCTGCGCGAGCGTCTATCGGCTTCACGCATCAGGATCACTCTTCCGATGCAATGGAAGTGATCAAGAAGAGCTTCACGCCGGAGTTCCGCAACCGTCTGGACACCATTATCCAATTTGGTCGCCTCAGCCATGAGGTTATCAAGAGCGTGGTGGACAAGTTCCTCACCGAGCTTCAGGCGCAGTTGGAAGACAAGCGCGTGCAGCTGGATGTGACGGAAGCGGCTCGCAGTTGGATCGCAGAGGGCGGCTACGATGCGGCAATGGGCGCACGCCCAATGGCGCGTCTGATCCAGGACAAGATCAAGCGGCCGCTGGCCGAAGAGATCCTGTTCGGCGAACTCTCCGATCATGGCGGCGTGGTGCATATCGACCTGAAGGACGGCGAGCTGACCTTCGAGTTCGAGACCACGGCAGAAATGGCCTGATCGTTCTGCAGCAACACAAAAGGCGCCGAAAGGCGCCTTTTTGCTGACTTGAAATGCAATTCTCAGAACAATGGAGATCCAATGTGGGAGGGGGCTTGCTCCCGATAGCGGTGGTTCAGCAACAAATTAGTTGCCTGACACACTGCTATCGGGGGCAAGCCCCCTCCCACAATTTATGTGTATGCCACCCACACAAAAACGCCCGGCATAACCGGGCGTTTTGTATTGACTTGCTTAGCGAGCGCGGTAAGTGATGCGCCCTTTGCTCAAGTCATAGGGCGTCAGCTCGACGCGCACTTTGTCACCGGTAAGAATACGAATGTAGTTCTTGCGCATCTTGCCGGAGATATGCGCGGTTACGACGTGCCCATTTTCCAACTCCACACGAAACATGGTGTTGGGCAGGGTGTCGACGACAGTGCCTTCCATTTCGAAGCTGTCTTCTTTCGACATGCAGTAAAGCCCTCGGTATCCAGTGAATGGCCCGGTGCAACTGCGCCAGGCAAAAGCGGCGTGCATTGTGCCCGAAAAAGAGGGTTCAAGCCAAGGGGTTCTAGTTAAGTGTGACCCATCTTTGATTAATCAGCAGCTCAATGGGCCGATATTGGGTCTTGTAGTTCATCTTTTTGCAGTTCTTGATCCAGTATCCAAGGTACACCGCTTCCAGTTCCAGGCGCAGCGCTTCACCTATTTGCCAGAGGATCGCAAAGCGCCCCAGGCTGCGGCGTTCTTCGTCGGGTTCATAGAAGGTATATACCGCCGATAGGCCATTGGGCAGCAGGTCGGTCACCGCCACGGCCAGCAGCCGTCCATCGAGGCGGAACTCGTAGAAGCGCGAGAACGGCAGGTCACGTACCAGGAAGGTGGAAAACTGATCACGGCTGGGCGGGAACATGTCGCCATCGGCATGGCGTTGCTCGATGTAGCGCTGATAAAGATCGAAATACTCTTCGCTGTACTGCGGCTTGACCGCGTTTACCGTCAGGTCGGCGTTGCGTTTGAGGATGCGTTTCTGATTGCGATCGGGCAAAAATTGCGCGGCAGGGATGCGCGCCGGCACACACGCGTTGCAATTCTGGCAGTGAGGTCGGTACAGATGATCGCCGCTGCGCCGAAACCCCATCTCCGAGAGGTCGGCGTACACATGCACGTCCATCGGCTGGCTGGGATCGAGGAACAGCGTGGTGGCCTGCTCATCGGGCAGATAGCTGCAAGAGTGGGCTTGAGTGGCATAGAACTTCAAGCGCGCCAGCTCGGTCATGATCAACCCTCGGGATAAGCTTTGGAATAAGTGTAAGCCAGGTAGGCCAAAGTCGCCTACGAAACCCACGGTCCAGAGCTGGGTTGGTCCAAATGCTTGCGCAGCAAGTCAGCGAAGTCGCTGCGCGGTATGGCGCGGGCGCCCAGGCTGTGCAGGTGGTCATTGGGCATCTGGCAGTCGATCAGCACGAAGCCCCACGCCTGCAATTGACGGGTCAATGTGGCGAAACCGAATTTCGAGGCGTTGTCGGCGCGGCTGAACATGGATTCGCCAAAAAACAGCTGGCCCATCGCCAGGCCATACAGGCCACCTACCAGTTCGCCCTGGTCCCACACTTCCACGGAGTGGGCGTAGCCGCGCTTGTGCAGCGCCAGGTAGGCGTTCTGGATGCCCTCGGTGATCCAGGTGCCGTCCGCGTAGGCGCGCGGTGCAGCACAGGCCTGGATGACAGCGGCGAAATCCTGGTCGAACGTTACGGTATAACGCTGTTGGCGCAGCAGTTTGCCGAGGCTGCGGGACACATGCAGTTCGTCGGGGAAGATCACCGTGCGTGGGTCGGGTGACCACCAGAGGATAGGCTGGCCTTCGGAGAACCACGGAAAGCAGCCATGGCGATAGGCCTGGATCAGGCGTTCGGCCGACAGGTCGCCACCGGCGGCGAGCAGGCCATTGGGTTCGCGCATGGCCTTGGCCAGGGGCGGGAAAGTCAGGTTGTCGCGTTGTAACCAGGTCAGCATGGCATCCAGGCTTACGGAAGGGGAGGGGAGTGGCAGACAAGGCGTCTGCCGCACAAGCGTTGATTATTGTCGACCCGGCGCCAAGGGGCCAGCCCGATTAAGCGGTGAGGCCGGATTAGCATGAGCGGGTGTTTCTGCAACTCTGTGCATAAGGCGTGGTCGTAATCGGGGCTGGCCCATGCCAGCCCTCTGCCAAGTTTGCCTGGATTGCCAGATACAGCTCATAAGCCTTTGTCAGCAAAGGCAATGCATGCTCAAATTGAACAGGCTTTGACACTTCGATTGCCAAGGCTGCCAGGTGGAGGGCAAGTGTGTGGCATCGCGCACGCAAACCCGTACAATGCGCCCATTGTGGCGTTATCGCCATTTCACCTATCCGTGACCTGGTGTTAAAAGTAGATTCAGCAACATACGTTCATTTTTCAGCTGCTCGGGATAGGGCAGTCATGTGTAGTCATTCAACAGATGGACGCGCTAAAGGCGCAGGAAAAGACCCGTTTTGAAGAAATCCGCCGCAGCACCCAAAGCAGCAGTCGTACCGGCCTGGCGCCAGCACCTGCATTACCGACTCAAGGAAGGCGCACTGATTGCCATCGGTGCCCTGTGCCTGTTCCTGATGATGGCCTTGCTCACCTATGGCAAGGACGATCCGGGCTGGAGCCATAACAGCAAGATCGACGATGTGCAGAATTTCGGTGGGCCGGTAGGGTCCTACAGCGCCGATATCCTGTTCATGATCCTGGGTTATTTCGCGTACATTTTCCCGCTGCTGCTGGCGATCAAGACCTGGCAGATCTTCCGCCAGCGTCACGAGCCGTGGCAGTGGAGCGGCTGGCTGTTTTCCTGGCGCCTGATCGGCCTGGTGTTCCTGGTGCTGTCCGGCGCGGCGCTGGCGCATATTCACTTCCATGCACCCACCGGCCTGCCGGCGGGTGCGGGCGGGGCGCTGGGCGAAAGCCTCGGTGACCTGGCGCGCCGCACGCTGAATATCCAGGGCAGCACCTTGATGTTCATCGCGCTGTTCCTGTTCGGCCTCACGGTGTTCACCGACCTGTCATGGTTCAAGGTGATGGACGTGACCGGCAAGATCACCCTCGACCTGTTCGAATTGTTCCAGGGCGCTGCCAACCGCTGGTGGGCCGCCCGTGTCGAGCGCAAGCAAATGGTTGCCCAACTGCGTGAGGTCGACACCCGCGTCAACGAGGTGGTGGCCCCGAGCACGCCGGATCGGCGCGAGCAGGCCAAGGTCAAGGAACGCTTGATCGAGCGCGAGCAGGCCCTGAGCAAGCACATGTCGGATCGCGAGAAGCAGGTACCGCCAGTGATCGCTCCGGCACCGCCCAAGGCGCCAGAACCCAGCCATCGCGTACAGAAAGAGAAACAGGCCCCGCTGTTTATCGACAGCGCCGTCGAAGGCACCTTGCCGCCGATCTCGATTCTTGACCCGGCAGAAAAGAAACAGCTCAATTATTCCCCCGAATCCCTGGCGGCTGTCGGCCATCTGCTGGAAATCAAGCTCAAGGAGTTCGGCGTCGAAGTGTCGGTGGATTCGATCCATCCCGGCCCGGTGATTACCCGTTACGAAATCCAGCCGGCCGCCGGTGTCAAAGTCAGCCGTATTTCCAACCTGGCCAAAGACTTGGCCCGTTCCCTGGCCGTGACCAGCGTGCGCGTGGTGGAAGTGATCCCGGGCAAGACCACCGTGGGTATAGAGATTCCTAACGAAGACCGCCAGATCGTGCGTTTCTCCGAAGTGCTGTCGACCCCCGAGTACGACAATTTCAAATCGCCGGTCACCCTGGCCCTCGGCCATGACATCGGCGGCAAGCCGGTGATCACCGACCTGGCGAAAATGCCTCACCTGCTGGTAGCCGGTACCACCGGTTCCGGTAAGTCGGTGGGTGTGAACGCAATGATCCTGTCGATCCTGTTCAAGTCCGGGCCGGATGACGCCAAGCTGATCATGATCGACCCGAAGATGTTGGAGCTGTCGATCTACGAAGGCATTCCGCACCTGTTGTGCCCGGTGGTTACCGACATGAAGGACGCCGCCAACGCCCTGCGTTGGAGCGTTGCCGAGATGGAGCGCCGCTACAAGCTGATGGCCAAGATGGGCGTACGTAACCTGTCGGGCTTCAACGCCAAGGTCAAGGAAGCCCAGGACGCCGGCGAACCGCTGACCGACCCGCTGTACAAACGCGAAAACATTCACGATGAGGCACCGCTGCTGACCAAGCTGCCGACCATCGTGGTGGTGGTCGACGAATTCGCCGACATGATGATGATCGTCGGCAAGAAGGTCGAAGAACTGATCGCGCGTATTGCCCAGAAGGCACGTGCCGCCGGGATTCACTTGATCCTCGCGACTCAGCGCCCGTCGGTGGATGTGATCACCGGTCTGATCAAGGCCAACATCCCGACACGCATGGCGTTCCAGGTATCGAGCAAGATCGACTCACGGACCATCATCGACCAGGGTGGCGCCGAGCAGCTGCTGGGCCACGGTGACATGCTCTACATGCCGCCGGGCACCAGCCTGCCGATTCGCGTTCACGGTGCCTTTGTGTCCGATGACGAAGTACACCGCGTGGTCGAAGCCTGGAAACTGCGCGGCGCCCCGGAATACAACGACGACATCCTCGCAGGCGTCGAAGAGGCCGGCAGCGGTTTTGACGGTGGCAGCGGCGGTGGCGACGATGATGCCGAAACCGACGCGCTGTACGATGAGGCCGTGGCCTTCGTGCTGGAAAGCCGTCGCGCCTCTATCTCCGCAGTGCAACGCAAGTTGAAAATCGGCTACAACCGCGCTGCCCGCATGATCGAAGCCATGGAACACGCCGGCGTCGTCACTGCAATGAACACCAACGGCTCGCGTGAAATCATCGCCCCCGGGCAGATGCGCGACTGACCCCGGTGCCGCGTGGTAACACGCGGCACCGCCCTGACTACTCAATGAGGACTCCCATGCGCTTTATCCGCATGCTGTTGTTGCCGGCACTGGCCTTGACCGCTGTTTCGGCTCACGCTGATGAACAGGCCGTAACGCGCCTGACCGGACTGCTGAATGACTCCAAAACCCTGACCTCGCGCTTCTCCCAGTTGACCCTGGATGCCGGTGGTACTCAATTACAGGAAACTGCCGGTGAAATGGCCGTGCAGCGTCCAGGGCTTTTTTATTGGCATACCGAGGGTAAGGCTGAGCAGACCATCGTTTCTGATGGCCAGAAGGTCACCTTATGGGACCCGGATCTAGAGCAGGCCACGATCAAGAAGCTCGACCCGCGCTTGAATCAGACGCCGGCGTTGCTGTTGTCGGGCGATGTGTCGAAAATCAGCGATAGCTTTGACATCACTTCCAAGCAAACCGGTGACGTAATGGATTTCACCCTCAAGCCGAAAGCCAAAGACACCCTTTTCGATAGTCTTCGCCTTTCGTTCCGTGGCGGTTTGATCAATGACATGCAACTGGTCGACAGCGTGGGTCAGCGCACCAATATTCTGTTCACCGGCGTCAAGGCCAACGGCGTTGTGGATGCATCCAAGTTCAAGTTCGACATCCCCAAGGGTGCCGACGTGATCCAGGAATAACCTGCCGAGAGGTTTCAAGCGCTGCCCATGGATCTGTTTCGAAGTGACCCGATTGCCCAGCCCCTGGCCGCACGCTTGCGTTCGACCAACCTGGATGAGTACGTCGGTCAGGAACACCTGCTCGCTCGCGGCAAGCCCTTGCGCGAAGCGCTGGAGCAGGGCGCGCTGCACTCGATGATTTTCTGGGGCCCGCCGGGCGTGGGCAAGACCACCCTGGCGCGGCTGCTGGCGAAAGTCTCGGATGCCCACTTTGAAACGGTCTCGGCGGTGCTTGCCGGGGTCAAGGAAATCCGCCAGGCGGTGGAAGTCGCCAAGCAGCAGGCCGGCCAGTACGGCAAGCGCACCATCCTGTTTGTCGACGAAGTGCATCGCTTCAACAAGTCGCAGCAGGATGCGTTCCTGCCGTATGTTGAAGACGGCACCTTGATCTTTATCGGCGCCACCACTGAAAACCCTTCGTTTGAACTCAACAACGCCTTGTTGTCGCGAGCGCGTGTCTACGTGCTCAAAAGCCTGGACGAGGCGGCGATGCAAAAGCTGCTGCAGCGGGCCTTGAATGAAGACAAGGGCCTGGGCAAGCGCCATCTGAGCGTCAGTGAAGAAGGCTTCAAGATCCTGCTCACCGCCGCAGATGGCGATGGCAGGCGTTTTCTCAACCTGCTGGAAAACGCTTCGGACCTGGCTGAAGACGGCGGTGAAATTGGCGTCGATCTGCTGCAAAGCCTGCTGGGTGATACGCGCCGGCGCTTCGACAAGGGCGGTGAAGCTTTCTACGACCAGATTTCCGCCCTGCACAAGTCCGTGCGCGGCTCCAACCCGGACGGTGCGCTGTACTGGTTCGCACGCATGATCGACGGCGGTTGCGATCCGTTGTACCTGGCCCGTCGCGTGGTGCGCATGGCCAGCGAAGACATCGGCAATGCCGACCCGCGAGCCCTGAGCCTGTGCCTGGCGGCCTGGGAGGTGCAGGAGCGCCTCGGCAGCCCGGAAGGCGAGTTGGCGGTGGCCCAGGCCATCACCTACCTGGCCTGCGCACCGAAAAGCAACGCGGTGTACATGGGCTTCAAGTCGGCGCTGCGAGCGGCGGCTGAACATGGTTCGCTGGAAGTGCCGATGCACTTGCGCAACGCGCCGACCAAACTGATGAAGCAGCTGGGTTACGGTGACGAATATCGCTACGCTCATGACGAACCGGATGCCTATGCAGCCGGCGAAGACTACTTCCCCGATGCTCTGGAACCGTTGCCGCTCTACCAGCCAGTGCCCCGTGGGCTGGAGCTGAAGATCGGCGAAAAGCTCAACCATCTGGCCCAACTCGACCGTCTCAGCCCCCGTCAGCGGAGAAAGTAGTGCTCAAGACGATTCTTGCCGTGTCCGCAGCCGGCATCGCTGGTACATTATTGCGTTTCGCCACCAGCACCTGGGTCAGCGCCCAGTGGCCGAAGCATTTTTATGCGGCGACCCTGGCAGTCAACCTGGTGGGCTGTTTGATTATCGGGCTGTTGTACGGCTGGTTCCTGTTGCGCCCGGAAGTGCCGATTGAAATTCGCGCCGGCTTGATTGTCGGTTTTGTAGGCGGTCTGACGACCTTTTCATCCTTTTCACTGGATACGCTGCGGCTGCTGGAAAGCGGGCAGGCCCTGGTCGCCTTCGGGTACCTGGGCATCAGCGTGTTCGGCGGGCTGCTCGCCACCTGGGCCGGCCTGTCCTTGACCAAACTTTGATAACGAGAGACCGACATGCTCGATTCCAAACTGTTACGTAGCAACCTTCAGGACGTAGCGGACCGCCTGGCATCCCGTGGCTTTGCCTTGGATGTTGCGCGCATCGAAGCGCTGGAAGAACAGCGCAAGACCGTCCAGACCCGCACCGAAGCACTGCAGGCTGAGCGTAATGCGCGTTCCAAGTCCATTGGCCAGGCCAAACAGCGCGGCGAAGACATCGCACCGCTGATGGCGGATGTCGAGCGTATGGGCACTGAGCTGTCCAACGGCAAAACCGAGCTGGAAGGCATCCAGACCGAGCTGGACTCGATCCTGCTGGGCATTCCGAACCTGCCCCACGAATCCGTGCCGGTAGGCGAAGACGAAGACGGCAACGTTGAAGTACGCCGCTGGGGTACGCCCAAAGCCTTCGATTTCGAGATCAAGGACCATGTGGCCCTGGGCGAATTGACCGGTGGCCTGGATTTCGAGACCGCGGCAAAAATGTCCGGTGCCCGTTTCGCTTTGCTGCGTGGCCCGATCGCCCGTATGCACCGTGCGCTGGCGCAGTTCATGATCAACCTGCACACCGGTGAGCATGGCTACGAAGAAGCCTACACCCCGTACCTGGTCCAAGCGCCGGCGCTGATGGGTACCAGCCAGTTGCCGAAATTCGAAGAAGACCTGTTCAAGATCACTCGCGACGGCGAAGCCGATCTGTACCTGATCCCGACCGCCGAGGTGTCGCTGACCAATATCGTCGCCGGCGAAATCCTCGATGCCAAGCAACTGCCGTTGAAGCTGGTTGCCCACAGCCCGTGCTTTCGCAGTGAAGCCGGCGCATCGGGTCGCGATACGCGCGGCATGATCCGCCAACACCAGTTCGACAAGGTCGAGATGGTGCAGGTGGTCGAGCCGTCGACTTCCATGGAAGCCCTGGAAGGCCTGACCGCCAATGCCGAACGCGTTCTGCAACTGTTGGAGCTGCCGTACCGCGTACTGGCGCTGTGCACCGGCGACATGGGCTTCAGCGCTGTGAAGACCTACGATTTGGAAGTGTGGGTACCGAGCCAAGACAAGTACCGCGAAATTTCGTCGTGCTCCAACTGCGGTGATTTCCAGGCCCGTCGTATGCAGGCGCGTTTCCGCAACCCGGAAACCGGCAAGCCGGAGTTGGTGCACACCCTTAACGGTTCGGGCCTGGCCGTAGGCCGTACCTTGGTGGCCGTGCTGGAAAACTACCAGCAGGCTGACGGTTCGATCCGTGTACCTGAGGTGCTCAAGCCGTACATGGGCGGCGTTGAGGTCATCGCCTAAATGGAATTTCTGCCGCTGTTTCATAACCTGCGCGGCAGTCGAGTGTTGGTCGTCGGTGGTGGGGAGATTGCCTTGCGCAAATCCCGGCTGCTGGCCGACGCCGGTGCGTTGCTGCGGGTGGTTGCTCCCCAGATCGAAGACCAGTTGCGTGAGCTGGTACTGGGCAGTGGCGGGGAACTGATTTTGCGCGGTTATCAGGAGGCTGACCTGGAGGGTTGCACCCTGATCATCGCGGCAACGGACGACGAGCCGCTGAACGCGCAAGTGTCCAGTGAGGCCAAGCGCCGTTGCGTGCCGGTCAATGTTGTAGATGCGCCGGCCTTGTGCAGCGTGATCTTCCCGGCGATTGTCGACCGTTCGCCGTTGGTAATTGCGGTGTCCAGCGGCGGCGACGCGCCGGTGCTGGCGCGCTTGATCCGCGCCAAGCTGGAAACCTGGATTCCGTCCACCTACGGCCAATTGGCCGGTTTGGCCGCGCGTTTTCGCGCCCAGGTCAAAGGTTTGTACCCGGATGTGCAGCAGCGCCGTGCGTTCTGGGAAGAGGTGTTCCAAGGGCCGATTGCCGACCGTCAACTGGCCGGGCAGGGCGATGAAGCTGAGCGCCTGTTGATCGAAAAGGTCAATGGCGCGCCACCTTATGCACCCGGCGAGGTGTACCTGGTGGGTGCAGGCCCGGGTGACCCGGACTTGCTCACCTTTCGTGCCTTGCGCCTGATGCAGCAGGCCGACGTGGTGCTGTACGACCGTCTGGTGGCGCCGGCGATCCTGGAACTGTGCCGTCGTGATGCCGAGCGAGTTTACGTCGGCAAGCGGCGTGCCGACCACGCTGTGCCTCAGGATAAGATCAACCAGCAACTGGTCGACCTGGCCAAGCAAGGCAAGCGCGTGCTGCGCCTCAAGGGCGGCGATCCGTTCATTTTTGGGCGCGGTGGCGAAGAAATCGAGGAATTGGCGGCCCATGGCATCCCGTTCCAGGTGGTGCCAGGGATCACGGCGGCCAGTGGTTGTGCCGCGTATGCCGGGATTCCGCTGACGCACCGTGACTATGCGCAATCGGTGCGCTTCATCACCGGGCACCTGAAGAACAATACGTCGGATCTGCCCTGGCAGGACCTGGTCGGGCCGTCGCAGACCCTGGTGTTCTACATGGGCTTGATTGGCTTGCCGATCATTTGCGAGCAGTTGATCAAGCACGGGCGCTCGGCGGACACACCGGCGGCTTTGATCCAGCAGGGCACCACTTCCAACCAGCGTGTGTTTACCGGCACCCTGGCGGACTTGCCGCGCATGGTGGCGGAGCATGAAGTACATGCGCCGACGCTGGTGATCGTGGGTGAGGTGGTGGTGTTGCGCGAGAAGCTCAAATGGTTCGAAGGGGCTCAGTCTCAGGTCTGAGCCTTAAAAGCATCGGGAGCAAGCCCCCTCCCACATTTTGGTTTGTGAACACAGTCAAAATGTGGGAGGGGGCTTGCTCCCGATGAGGCCATCAAATACAACCGATAATCCAGATCAGCTAAAGACACCTTTACCTGAAAGTCGCGCCCGATCATGGCTGTTGTCAAACTCTTGCAACGGCCCCTTCGGCACAATCCCCGTCGGGTTGATCGTGCGATGGCTGGCATAGTAATGCCCCTTGATATGGGCAAAGTCCACCGTCTCGGCCACGTCCGGCCACTGATACATCTCCCTTAGCCAATTCGACAAATTCGCATAATCGGCAATCCGCCGCAGGTTGCACTTGAAGTGGCTGTAATACACCGCGTCAAAGCGAATCAACGTGGTAAACAGCCGCACATCCGCCTCTGTCAGGTACTCACCGGCCAGATAACGATGCTGGCCCAGGTGTTGTTCCAAATGATCCAGCTCGGCAAACACATCATCAAACGCACGTTCATACGCCTGTTGTGACGTGGCAAAACCTGCGCGGTATACGCCGTTGTTCACGGCCGGGTAGATACGCTCGTTCAGGGCGTCGATGGTCGGACGCAGCGTGTCGGGATAAAAATCCAGGGTATTGCCGGTCAGCCCGTTGAACGCGTTATTGAACATGCGGATGATTTCCGCCGATTCATTGCTGACGATGCGCTTGAGTTTTTTGTCCCACAGCACCGGCACGGTGACGCGCCCGGTGTAGTCGGTCGTATCGGCGGTGTAGCGCTGGTGCATGAAGGCCAGATCGTCCAGTTTGTCACCGCTGGAGCCGTGGGCCTTGTCGAAGGTCCAGCCGTTTTCCAGCATCAACCAGCTGACCACTGACACGTCGATCAGGCTTTCCAGGCCTTTGAGCTTGCGCAGGATCAAGGTGCGGTGCGCCCAGGGGCAGGCCAGGGATACATAGAGGTGATAGCGGCCAGCCTCAGCCTTGAAGCCACCTTCGCCACTCGGGCCGGGCGCGCCATCGGCGGTCACCCAGTTGCGGCGTTGTGCCTGTTCCCGTTGGAAAGCGCCATCTGCGCTACTCTCATACCACTGGTCTTTCCACTGTCCTTCAATCAGCAAACCCATGACTGGCTCCTTGGCTGTTAAACGTTGGAGTCCAGTCTAAAGGGATGAGTTCGAACTAAAAGCGCAAAGACCGGGGGTGAATGATCGACTAAATCGATTTATCCCGTGCGTCCCAGTATTGCTGGGCCAAATCGAAGGCCTGTTGCCGCGGGTGGCCGAGACCGCGCAACGCCAGGGCCATGGTGGCGATCAGCGCCAGTTGCGGGTAGCTGTCCTCGACTTCGCCGCGCCACAACGCTTTCAACTGTTCAGGCTCAAGCGTCGCCGGTTTGACGTGACGCTGGGCGGAGAGCGCGGGCCACTCTTCGTCCCAACTCTGGCCGCCGGTGGTGCCATACAGGTGACTGAGGGTGTCGGGGTTGATTTCGATCTCGCCGCCGTCGCCCTTGACCACGATCACATTGTCCCCGAGCAGGCCGCTGGCATCGCGGTGCACGCCCTGGTAGCCCGGGTGGAAGATGCTTTGCAGGCCGCAGCGCGCATTCAGCGGGTTAAGCAGCCGCGCCAGGGAATGAATGGGCGAGCGCAGGCCGAGGGTGTTGCGCAGGTCGATCATGCGTTGCAATTGCGGCGCCCAGTCGCCCAGCGGGATAAAGGCCAGGTTGCCCTGCTCGAAGGCGCTTCCCACCTGCTGCCAATTGCGGCACAGCGGGATCTGCAGCGTCTCCAGCAGTTGCTCGGTGTACAGCCGGCCCGCCGTGTGGGCACCGCCGCCGTGCATCAGAATGCGCACGCCGTTTTGCGCCAGGCACTTGGCCGCCAGCAGAAACCACGGCAGATGGCGCTTTTTGCCGGCGTAAGTCGGCCAGTCGATATCCACGTTCAACGCCGGTGCATCCAGGCGTTCACGTACCGCTTCGGTGAAACCGGCGAGTTCTTCCGGGCTCTCTTCTTTGTGACGCAGTAGCATCAAAAAGGCACCGAGCTGGGTGTCTTCAACCTTTTCGTCGAGCAACATGCCCATGGCTTGCCGCGCTTCTTCGCGGGTGAGGTTGCGCGCGCCGCGCTTGCCTTTGCCGAGGATGCGTACGAACTGGGCAAAAGGGTGCTCTTCGGGCGTGTTGAGGGTCAAGGGGGCGAAGTCGGTCATAAGCAATTCGTCGGCCTGGGCAGGCCCGCCAACTTGGCGGCGAGTTTGGCGGGAGTGCCGTTGAACAGTTTGTTTAGACGCAGGCTGTTGCCCTTTTCCGGGCCCAGTTTCAAGGCGGTGTACTTGATCAGCGGGCGTGTGGCAGGGGACAGCTGGAATTCGGTATAGAACTGGCGCAGCAGCTTGAGGATTTCCCAGTGATCCGCAGTCAGCTCCAGGGCTTCGGCAGCGGCCAGGGCGTGCGCCACCTCATCGGACCAGTCATTGAGGTCGACGAGGTAACCGTCCTTGTCCAGTTCGAGGCTGCGTGTGCCGACGGTCAGGGTGTTCATAGCCAGGTGTTGACCTTGTCGTAGTCGATCGACAGTTGCACGAAACCTGGATAATCCACGCTGTCAGCCCAGTCGGGAAGCGGCAGGTTGCGCGCCTGCATGTCTTCGGCCAGTACAAAGACCTTCACGCCTTTGCTTTGCAGGGCGGGCGTGTGCAGCGCGTAGGCACCGTCGCCACACAGCAGGATTGCGTCCTGAGCGCCGCAGATGCGCAGGCAGCTGTCGAGGCGGCTGTCGGTAAAGGGAGAGTGAGACACCACATGTAGAGTCGACATCAGAGGGTAATCACCTGGTCGTAACGATCAATCAGCTCGCAAATGGCTTGGCTGTGCAGCGTCTGCGCATTGGCGGGCGGCAGCAACCCGCGTGCGGACAGGCTGTGGCCGCAGGCGAACACGTCATCAATGCCGAACAGGCCCAATGCCTGCAAGTTGGCGCTCAGGTCTTTTTGTTGCACGGCCTTGGCGGCCTGATGCGGCGCCAGCTGGAACACACCGTCATCCAGAAACAGCAGACCGATGGGCAGATCAAACGCGCCACCAGCCAGCACGATATCCAGTGCTTCCCGCGCACTTGGCCCGGACCACGGCGCCTGTCGGCTGATCACCAATAAGGATTTGGACATCTCACGGCCCTCCAAAACAGATCAGGCGGTCGGCATCCTGGATCGCGTCATGCAATTGCCCAAGGCCCGATAACGCCCATGGCGCCTGCAGATTGACCGCGCTGCGTTGATAGCGTGCGGCCTCCTCGGCGTTCAGCACACCACGGCGCAAGGCGGCGGCGATGCACACCACGCCGTCGAGCTGGTGCTGGCTGACAAACTCGCGCCATTGGCGCGCAATGTCTGGCTCGTCCTGGGGCGCTACGATGTTATTGGACGCGCTGTACACGCCATCCTGATAAAAAAACAGCCGCACAATCTCATGCCCGCCCGCCAGCGCTGCTTGTGCGAACAGCAGGGCGCGGCGCGAGGAGGGCGCGTGGGCGGCGCTATACAGTGCAATCGCGAACTTCATGGGAGACTCTGCCAACAAACGTCGGCCAATGATAAAGCCGCCGCCGCGAAAAAGCCCGCCGTGATCAAAACGGTCACTGTCGCTGATCGTTCTGACGATTGCCGGCAGCCGCCAGGCTGCCTAGTCTGTGGGTGATCGCAACCCGAATGGAGTCTCTATGTCTGGTCCCTTGGCGTCCCTTAAAGTGCTGGATTTTTCCACCTTGCTGCCCGGCCCGTTTGCCTCGTTGATGCTGGCGGACATGGGCGCCGAGGTGCTGCGTATCGAATCGCCCACGCGCATGGACCTGTTGCGGGTGTTGCCGCCCCATGACCGCGGTACCTCGGCCAGCCACGCGTATCTGAACCGCAACAAACGCAGCCTGGCCCTGGACCTCAAGCAGGCCGAGGCGGTGGAGATCGTGCGTGAGCTGGTCAAGAGTCATGACATCCTGCTCGAACAGTTTCGCCCTGGGGTTATGGAGCGCCTGGGGCTGGGTTATGAGGCGCTGAAGGCGATCAATCCCGGGTTGATTTATGTGTCGATTACCGGCTACGGCCAGACCGGCCCTTACAAGGACCGCGCCGGGCACGATATCAATTACCTGGCGTTGGCCGGTGTGGCCAGTCACACCGGGCGGAGGGACAGCGGGCCGTTGCCGCTGGGCGTGCAACTGGCGGACGTGGCAGGTGGTTCGCTGCATGCGGTGGTGGGCTTGCTGGCGGCGGTGATTGCCAGGCAGCAGAGCGGAGTGGGGCAATACCTGGATGTGAGCATGACCGATTGTTCGTTCAGCCTGAACGCCATGGTCGGGGCTGGCTATCTAGCCTGCGGAGTGGAGCCGGAGTGGGAGAACCATGTACTCAATGGTGGCAGTTTTTACGATTACTATCGCACTCGCGATGGGCGCTGGATGTCGGTGGGGAGTTTGGAACCGGCCTTTATGCAGCAGTTGTGTGAGGCACTGGGCAGGCCGGAGCTGGCGGCCCACAGCGTGAAGCCAGAGCAGCAGGCAGTGCTCAAGCAGGCCCTGCAGGTGGAATTCGAGAAGCGCAGTTTTGAAGAATTGTGTGAGTTGTTTGCCGGGGTGGATGCGTGTGTGGAGCCGGTGTTGAGCCTGGCGGAGGCTGTTGAGCATCCGCAGTTGAAGGCGCGGGAGCTGGTCAGCCATGTGCCCCGGGGGGATGGCTCGACACAAGCGCAATTGGCCTGCCCGCTGAAGTTCTCAGAAGGGTTGCCGGCGCCCAGGCATATTGGGGTGGCGGTGGGGGCGCATAGTGACGAGGTGTTGGTGGAGTTGGGGATCAGTGCTCAGCGGATAGATGAATTGCGTCAGGCCAAGGTTGTAGGTTGACTGAGCCGACGCTTTCGCAGGCAAGCCAGCTCCCACATTTTGATTGCGTTCACAGATCCAGATGTGGGAGCTGGCTTGCCTGCGAAGAGGCCCTCATTCCACCCGAGTTTCCCCGGTGAACACCAGAGTCTGCCTACACCGCCGACACAAATACCGCCGCCCCTGGTTCACCAGGCCATGGCGCTGCGGCGAGAACGGGAAGTCACTGTCCGCACACGGGCAGCGGTAGATATAACGGGTCACCTGGCGGCGCTTGACCTCATAGGTATGGCAGCGGTCCGGCGGCAGTTCGTAGACCCCGCGCATGATCAACTGCCATTCCTCGCCGTGGGGCTGGATACGCTCGCCAAACAACTGGTGGGCAATCAGGTGCGCCACTTCGTGGGCCACGGTTTGCTTGAGAAAATGCTGGCTGTTTTCACGGTACAACTGCGGGTTGAAGCGCAGCAGGTTCTCGTGCAAATGCGCGACACCGGCTTTCTGGCCCCGCAGCTTGAGGCTGACCTGGGGGCGTTTGAAGCTTCGTTTGAAAAAGGATTCGGCTTGCAGGAAACAATCTTCGACGCGGGTATTGAGTTGCTCGGGCATGCTGTACAAATCTCCAGAGACGCCCAGTATGCCGCAAAGCAGGGTGTTTCCGAATCTGTCAGGCGCCGAATGGTCATGCATAACGCACAAAGCCACCTTGCGGTGGCCTTGCCTGCGGGTTGAGTTGCTTAGTTGGTGTAGATGGGCCCTACGCCCAGGCCCCACACAATCACGGTAAACGCCATGATCGCCACCAGTACCACCAGGCCCACGGCCAATACCGAACTGGAAAACAGGAAGCCTTCGTCCGGGTCGATACTCATGAAGGTCGGCAGCCCCACGTAGAGCAGGTACACCGTGTAGCAAATGGCCGCCGTGCCGACCACCATGCCCAGCCACATATGCGGGTAGAGTGCCGCAAGCCCGCCGACAAACAGTGGCGTTGCGGTATAGGTGGCGAAGGCCACGCAGCGTGCCATGCTGGGGCTGGCGTCGTAGGTGCGGGCCATCCAGTGAATGAACGCGCCCATCACCGCCACGCCGCCAAGCATGGCCGCGTACGACATGAGCGTCATCCACAGTGCGCTTTCCTGGGTCAACATCACCGGCGCCCGGTTGCCGATGACCCAGCCAACCTGGGTGGTGCCGATAAAGGCGGACACGGCGGGGATCGCCGCGAGAATCAGGGTGTGAGTAAGGTACATGTGGCCGATACTTTCTTCTTTATCGCCACGGATTTCCCGCCATTCCTGGTCGGGATGGGTAAAAAGCCCCACGACGTGATGGATCATGCCAGTCACTCCTGTCGTTATTACCATCGCCCCCCATCGGAGCGCCCACCGGCCAGATGGCCTGAAAGGTCTGGATATGTGTGCGACCTCAAGTCGCAGTATAGGAAGTGATGACCGGAATAACTGTAGGGCCTTTAGAGCAAATTGCGCTGTAAACAGGGCGCTTAATCGCGGTGGGGTCTGTCAAATGTGGGAGGGGGCTTGCTCCCGATAGCGGTGTGCCAGGCACTACAAGTGGTGGCTGATGCACCGCTATCGGGAGCAAGCCCCCTCTCACATTGAATGTAGGTACTCGACATCGCTAAAATACCCGGCTTTTCGTCACACACCTTCAGCGGATCCAAGCGCCATGGGCACTCTTACGGTCAACCAGAACAAACTGCAAAAACGCCTGCGTCGCCTGGCCGGTGAAGCGGTCGCCGATTTCAACATGATCGAGGACGGCGACAAGGTCATGGTCTGCCTCTCTGGTGGCAAAGACAGCTACACCATGCTCGACGTATTGCTGCACCTGCAAAAGGTCGCGCCGATCAAGTTCGAGATCGTGGCGGTGAACATGGACCAGAAGCAACCCGGCTTCCCCGAGCACGTATTGCCGGCCTACCTCAAGGAATTGGGCGTTGAATACCACATCGTCGAGAAAGACACCTACTCGGTGGTCAAGGAGCTGATCCCGGAAGGCAAGACCACCTGCTCGCTGTGCTCGCGCCTGCGCCGTGGCACGCTCTACACCTTTGCCGACGAGATCGGCGCGACCAAGATGGCCCTGGGTCATCACCGCGATGACATCGTCGAGACGTTCTTCCTGAATATGTTCTTCAATGGCTCGCTCAAGGCCATGCCGCCCAAGCTGCGCGCCGATGACGGGCGCAATGTGGTAATCCGCCCGCTGGCGTATTGCAACGAGAAGGACATCCAAGCGTACTCCGACTTCAAGCAATTCCCGATCATCCCCTGCAACCTGTGCGGCTCCCAGGAAAACCTGCAGCGCCAGGTGGTCAAGGAAATGCTGCTGGACTGGGAGCGCAAGACCCCCGGGCGTACCGAGAGCATCTTCCGCAGCCTGCAAAATGTGATCCCGTCTCAACTGGCTGATCGCAACCTGTTCGATTTCACCAGCTTGAAAATCGATGAGACGGCCGCATCGCGTTTCGTCAATGTAGTGAACCTCTAAGCCTCGTCGAGGCTCTAGTAAACGGCGCTTGCGGGCGCCGTTTTCAATTCAACTGCCAGGAGAGGGCATGCGCGATTACAAGTGGCTGCACGAATATTGTCTGAACCGCTTCGGTTCGGCGGCCGAGCTGGAAGCCCACCTGCCTGTGCCCAAGACCCCGGCGCAATTGCGCAAGATCACCGATGACCGTTACCTGTCGACTTTGGCGCTACGGGTGTTTCGTGCGGGCTTGAAGCACAGTGTGGTCGATGCCAAGTGGCCGGCGTTTGAGCAGGTTTTTTTCGGCTTCGATCCGGAAAAAGTCGTGCTGATGGGCGCCGAGCACTTGGAACGCCTGATGCAGGACGCCCGCATCATCCGCCACCTGGGCAAACTCAAGAGTGTGCCGCGCAATGCGCAGATGATCCTGGATATCGAGCAGGAAAAGGGCAGCTTCGGTGCGTTTGTCGCCGATTGGCCGGTCACCGATATCGTCGGGTTATGGAAATACCTGAGCAAGCATGGCCACCAACTGGGCGGGCTGTCGGCACCGCGTTTCCTGCGCATGGTGGGCAAGGATACGTTTGTGCCGAGCTATGACGTGGTGGCGGCGTTGAATGCGCAGAAGATCGTCGACAAGGCGCCGACCAGCCTGCGGGATTTGGCCACAGTACAGGGCGCCTTCAACCAGTGGCATGCCGAGAGTGGGCGGCCGATGTGCCAGTTGTCGATGATGTTGGCGTACACCGTCAACCATTGAGACCCAGGTGACGCCTTCGCGAGCAAGCCAGCCCGCACATTTTGACCGCGCCGCCTATCAACATGTGGGAGCTGGCTTGCCTGCGATAGCGGACTTCAGGCCGATACAGGTTCTGCAGCCAACCGCCGATTCAACTGATGCCGCCAACGCACATACAACAGCGCCGTGCAAAACACCGCCAGGCTCGCCAGCATCTCCAACACCCCGAACCACTGGCGGTTCGGGTCGTACACCGCCAGCGCGCCCTTGATGAAATACAGATTCACCACAAAGCACATCCACGAATGCCCGCGCGCACTGCCGATCATCATCCCTGGCGCCAGTACCAGCAGCGGCACCAGTTCGATCAGCAGGATCACCCATGGGCGCGCCCCATGCAGGTCGGCGATGAACAGGTAGTACACGCACAACAAGCCCACCAGGGCAAAAAACGCCAGCAGGCTCAGTGCGCGTGCAATGTTTACCCGCGGTTCCAGCCACGCCTGGGGCGGCAGGATTTTAGGTTTGCGGGCCACGGCCGTGCTCCAGCAGCGTGGCGGTCTTGGCCAGGCGCAGGCCCAGGGCCCGGCACAGGGTGATTTCATGTTGATCGAGCATCCGCTTGCCGTCAGGCCCGGAATGGTGGCTGGCGCCGTATGGCGTGCCGCCGCCCTGGGTATCAAGCAGTGCCTGTTCGCTGTAAGGCAGGCCGGTGATCAACATGCCGTGGTGCAGCAGCGGCAGCAACATCGACATCAGCGTGGTTTCCTGGCCGCCATGCAGGCTGGCGGTAGAGGTGAACACGCCGGCGGGCTTGCCGACCAGGGCACCGGTGAGCCACAGGTTGCTGGTGCCGTCGAGGAAGTACTTGAGCGGTGCAGCCATGTTGCCAAAGCGTGTCGGGCTGCCCAGGGCCAGGCCTGAACAGTGCTTCAGATCATCCAGGCTGGCATACAGCGCGCCTTCCTCGGGAATGCTCGGCGCCACCGCTTCGCACTCGGTGGAAATCGCCGGCACGGTGCGCAGACGTGCTTCCATGCCGCCTTGCTCGATCCCCCGGGCAATCTGCCGGGCCATTTCGCTTACCGAGCCGTTGCGGCTGTAATACAGCACCAGCACATAGGGCGTGGTCACGGCAGAATCTCCAATACGTTCTCGGGTGGGCGGCCAATGATGGCTTTGTCGGCAGTTGCCAGGATCGGGCGTTCCATCAGCTTGGGGTGCCCGGCGATAGCGGCGATCAATTGCGCTTCGCTCAAGTTGGCATCGGCCAGGTTGAGGGTTTTGTATTCCTCTTCGCCGGTGCGCAGCAGTTGGCGCGCGCTGATCCCCAGCTTTTTGAGCAAGGCCTGGATTTGCGCGGCGTCCAGCGGGGTTTCCAGGTAGCGCACCACGGTCGGGTTGAGGCCGCGAGCTTCAAGCAGTTCGAGCGCACCGCGGGATTTCGAGCAGCGCGGGTTGTGATAAAGCGTCAGATCGGTCATGTGCGGGTCGCATCTTGCGTAAGGTGGCGGGTATTCTACCTGCGCTGGCGCCTGTCCTTAAACCGTAAGAGGCGATAGGTCGCAGCCAACGTTCATTTTTGCGAAGGAATACCCCATGACAAGGCGACTGATCGGTGCATTGGCGATCATCACAACCCTGCTGCTCAGCGGCTGCGGTAACGATTACGGCGTTGACCAATATGGCCAGAAAGTGGCGGCCGAACGCCTGGACAAACAGTGGCTGGTGGTCAATTACTGGGCCGAATGGTGTGGCCCGTGCCGCACGGAAATCCCCGAGCTCAATGCCTTGGCCGAGCAACTGAAAGGGCAGGGTGTGGAGGTGTTCGGGGTTAACTTCGACAATGTGCAGGGTGAGGAACTGAAGGCCGCCAGCGACAAGCTGGGGATCAAGTTCACGGTCCTGGCCCAGAACCCGGACGGGATCTTCGAGATTCCACGCAGCGAGGCGTTGCCGGTGACCTACATCATCGACGACAAGGGCAAGGTGCGTGAGCAGTTGATGGGTGAGCAGACTGCAGAAGGGGTGCTGGCCAAGCTCAAGGCTCTGCGCGGTTAAAGCAACACCTCAGAGAAAGTGTGGGAGGGGGCTTGCTCCCGATAGCGGTGTAACAGTCAATTGATGTATTGACTGACACACTGCTATCGGGAGCAAGCCCCCTCCCACATTGGGATCCCATCAATCCAAAGACTGGGAATATCAGCCTTCTTCAAGCCACAAACGAATCGGCTTGCCCTCGGCCGGCCAGAACCGCGTCTGTTCGATCGGCGAGATGTCCCAGCGCTGCACGCCTTGCAAGGCCTGGAAGAAGCGGTGCTCCTGCTCCATCAACGCCTCGGCGCACATTTTGCGGGTGCTGCCGATAGGTCCGAAGCTGAGCTTGTCACCCTCGACGGTATACGGTGCAAACCAGTGATTGCAGCCGCCGTTGCCGTAGGCGCGGCCATCAGCGCCAAGGGTGACGGTCAGGTGCGCGTAGTCCATCAGCGGGCGCTCACCGATCCACTCCACCACGTAGCTGTGGTCGCGTTCGAGCTTCGGGCCGTCGGCAGCACAACCCGTCAGAGCCGCGCCGATTGCGGCGAGCAGCAGCGGGCCCTTCATTGTGCGGCCTGCTGGCATTTCGGGCAGCGGTGCTTGTCGCCTTCACTGGCCCAGCCGAGTTCTTTGATGCGTGCGTTGGCGGCCGGTTGCAGCGGCTCTTTGGTCAGCTTGGTTTCCACCGAAAATTCAAACTCCAGCACGACGTCGCAGCTGTCGCAGTTGACCTTCCAGGTGTGAATTTCCAGTTCGCCGAACTTCGGCCCCTGGGCCATGGCGACCCATTGGCCCGCCGGGCGTATGGAGTAGCGTGCGTCACCTTCGACGGTCAGGCGCATCGACAGGGTTTTACTGCCGCGCAGGGTGACGATCAGCACGTCACCGTGCTTGATCGAACCACCGTTGCCGGTGACCTGGTAACGGCCCGGCACAAGGGCGCGGCATTCGATCAGGGTGTGTTGCGGGCTCAGCAAGCTGAAGCGGAAATCGTGTTCGGCCATGGATCCTCCAAATAGGCGCGGCATCCTATCACGGGTGCCGGCCCATCATGAGCCTGGTATGTGACCGCTGATCAACCCTCGACCAGGTTCTGTGGCCGACCATCGGCCCACGCCACAATGTTGGCCAGCGTCGTACCGGCGATCGCCGCCAGGGCTTCACGAGTGAGAAATGCCTGGTGCGCAGTGATGATCACGTTGGGGAAGGTCAGCAGACGCGCGAGTACGTCGTCTTGCAGGGGCAGGTCCGAGCGGTCCTCGAAAAACAGCTGGGCTTCTTCTTCATAAACGTCCAGCCCCAGGTAGCCCAATTGGCCCTCCTTGAGGGCTTCGATCAGCGCGGGCGTATCGACCAAGCCACCGCGGCCGGTGTTGATCAGCATTGCACCGGGCTGCATGTGCGCCAGGGAACGGGCGTTGATCAGGTGTTTGCTGTCGGCAGTCAACGGGCAGTGCAGGCTGATGATCTGCGCCTCGGCCAGCAAGTCGGGCAGGCTGACGTAGCGAGCGCCCAGGGCCTGGACGTGTGGGTTGGGGAAGGGGTCATAAGCCAGTAATTGGCAGCCGAAGCCGGCCATGATCTTGGCGAAGGTCGCGCCGATCTGCCCGGTGCCGACCACGCCGACGGTTTTGCCGACCAGATCGAAACCGGTGAGCCCATGCAGGCTGAAGTCGCCATCACGGGTACGGTTGTAGGCACGGTGCAGGCGGCGGTTGAGAGCCAGGATCAGCGCCACGGCGTGTTCGGCCACGGCGTGGGGCGAATAGGCGGGCACGCGCACGATGCTCAGGCCCAGGCGTTTGGCGGCGACCAAATCGACATGGTTGTAGCCGGCCGAACGCAGGGCAATCAGGCGTGTACCGCCCTTGGCCAGTTGCTCCAGCACCGGGGCGCTGAGGTCGTCATTGATAAAGGCGCAGACCACCTCATGGTGTTCGGCCAGGGCTACGGTGGCGAGGTTGAGGCGGGCGGGTTGGAATTGCAGCTCCAGGGCCGAGGGGAGCGGTTCACCGAGAAAACTGTCACGGTCGTAGGTCTGGCTGCTGAAAAGAATGACGCGCATCAAGAAGGCTCCCTGCAATTTACACGATGGAAATGCTGACTAAATGCGGGAGGGGGCTTGCTCCCACATTTTGATTGGTGTTGTCCATAAAGTTGCGTCAGGCGCTGACTCTGGCTTCACTGGCCAGCCGCGCAATCGCCATGTCCAGTTCATCCAGCGCGGCCATGGCCTTGGCATCGTCCTGCTTGAGCAGGGTTTCAGCGCGTTGGCACGCCGCGCGCAGTTGCGGCACGCCACAGTAGCGCGTGGCGCCGTGCAAACGGTGCACGCGTTCGATCAGGGCGTGATTGTCATTGGCTTCGCGGGCGACGGTAATCGCCAGGCGGTCGGCTTCCAGGGAGGCCAGCAGCATGGCGAGCATGTCGGCGGCGAGGTCGGCCTTGTTGGCGGCCAGGCGCAGGCCCTCCTCGTGGTCGAGCACCAGCAGTTGCACACCTTGAGCCGGGCCGTCGTTGACGCGTTCCGGGCCCTGGTTACGCAGGGCCAGGCCGGTCCACTTCAACACCACCTGGGCCAGTTGCCGCTCGCTGATGGGCTTGGTCAGGTAGTCGTCCATGCCGCTTTGCAGCAGGGCGCGTTTTTCATTGGCCATGGCGTGTGCCGTGAGGGCCACCACCGGCAGCGGCGTACCGTGGCGCTCGCTTTCCCACTGGCGGATCGCCTCAGTGCTTTGGCGGCCGTCCATGCCGGGCATTTGTACATCCATCAATACCAGATCGAAGGTTTCCTGCTTCACCGCATCAATGGCCGCGTAACCGCTCTCCACCGCCTGCACCTTGGCGCCCATGTCTTCCAGCAGGGTTTGTACCAGCAACAGGTTCGCCGGGTTGTCGTCCACGCACAGCACACGCGGCGCACGGCTGGACAGCGGCTCACCCGGCTCGCTGCGTGAAGGGCGGGGGCTGATCAGGTCGGCCAGGGAGCGGCGCAGCTTGCGTGTACAGGCCGGCTTGGCCTGCAATTGGCTGTTGGGGTTGGGTACCGATTGGTTGAACAGCATCTGTTCGGTGGTCGGGCACAGCACCAGCACTTTGCAACCCAGGTGTTCAAGGTCCCACAAGTGCTGGTTGAGACGCTCGGGCGGAATGTCATTGGCCGTCACGCCGAGCACCGCCAGGCTGATGGCCTGCTCGGTCTGGTGCGCACTGGTGATGCCGTTGGTCAGGCTTTCCAGGGTATTGAAGGGTGTGACTTCCAGGCCGCAGTCTTCCAGTTGGTGTTGCAGGGCCTGGCGCGCCAGCTCGTGGTTTTCCAGTACGGCCACGCGGCGACCCAGCAGCGGCGGGGCGGGCAGGTCTTCGACGTCGTCGCGGGTCTTGGGCAGGTTCAGGCTGATCCAGAATTCCGAGCCTTCACCCGGCGTGCTGTCGACGCCGATTTCACCGCCCATCTGCTCGATCAAACGCTTGGAAATCACCAGGCCCAGGCCGGTGCCGCCAGGTTGGCGCGACAGCGAGTTGTCGGCCTGGCTGAACGCCTGGAACAGCGCGCGCACATCCTGGTTGGACAGGCCTATGCCGGTGTCTTGCACGCTGATGCGCAATTGCACGCTGTCCTCCTGTTCGTCCTCGACCATCGCCCGGGCGACGATGGTGCCTTCGCGGGTGAACTTGATCGCGTTGCTGATCAGGTTGGTCAGGATCTGCTTGAGCCGCAGCGGGTCGCCCACCAACGCCAGCGGCGTATCGCGGTACACCAGGCTCACCAGTTCAAGCTGCTTGGCATGGGCGGCGGGGGCGAGGATGGTCAGGGTGTCTTGCAGCAAGTCCCGCAGGTTGAAGGGCACGCTGTCGAGCACCAGCTTGCCGGCCTCGATCTTCGAGAAATCGAGGATTTCGTTGATGATGCCCAGCAGGTTATCGGCGGATTTTTCAATAGTGCCCAGGTAATCCAGCTGGCGCGGCGACAGCTCGCTTTTTTGCAGCAGATGAGTAAAACCGAGGATGCCGTTGAGCGGCGTGCGGATCTCATGGCTCATATTGGCCAGGAACTCGGACTTGATGCGACTGGCCTCCAGGGCCTCCTTGCGCGCCAGGTCCAGCTCGATGTTCTGGATCTCGATGGTCTCCAGGTTCTGGCGTACGTCCTCGGTGGCCTGGTCGATGCTGTGTTGCAGTTCTTCCTGGGCGTTTTGCAGGGTTTCGGCCATGCGGTTGATGCCCGATGCGAGCTGGTCCAGTTCCTGGCTGCCCAGGGGCGGCAGGCGTGTTTCCAGGTTGCCGTCCTTGAGCTGGGCCACGGCTTGCTTGATCTGGCCAATCGGCGAATTGATGGTGCGGCTGATCCGCAGGGCGAGCGCTGCGGTGAACATCAGGCCGATGGCGATCAACAACAGGCTGGCGAACAGGCTGCGGTAGCCGCGCAGCAACATGCCATTGTGGGACAGCTCCACTTCGACCCAGCCCAGCAGGCGGTCTGCCTCATCCGGGATCAAGTCGCCGGCGAGGTTGCGATGACGGCCGAATACCGGCAGCAGATAGCGGGTGGCATCGTTGCCGGTGCGCTGCAACAGGCGCGAACTGTTGCCGGTGGGTGGTGGGTTGAGCATGGTCGGGCCGGCGTGGGCCAGGGACGAACGGTCTGGCGCCAGGAACGACACTGCGCGCACGTCCGGTTGCTCCAGGGACTGGGTGGCGATGCGCTCCAGCAGCTCGGCGTTCTTGTGGCCCAGGGCCGGCGCTACCAATGGCGCCAATTGCTCGGCAATCATTTCGCCGCGCTGCAGCAACTGGCTCTGCAACTCCGAAAGTTGCATCCAGGTGAAATAGCCTCCCAACAACAGAGCCATCAGGCTGGTCGGTAATAAGGTCAGCAACAGTACGCGGCCTTTTATCCCCATTCTTCTAAGCACGCCACTCTCCTGCTACCACGTTGTTATCCATTATCCACACAGGCATCCGGCCCGCGCCACCTGCGCAGTGTAGCCATTTGCACGGCCTGGAATCTTGCAAATTAATGACATGCGGCAATCTTCGGGCCATTCGGCGCCGGGTGGCGATTGCCTGTGAACGTTTAATCTTGAATAATCAGTGATTGAGAATGACTTGCAGACGCTAATGACTCCCGCAGCAGTTGGCCTACCCACAATCCTGACCATCGAAGATGACCCTGTGCTGGGTGCCTACGTGCATGAGCAACTTGGCCGCAGTGGTTTTCAGGTGACGTGGTGCCGCAACGGCCAACAGGGCCTGCAAATGGCTTGCGAGCAGGCGTTCGACCTGGTGTTGATGGACATCCTGCTGCCGGGGCTCGACGGCTTGTCGATCCTCACCCATTTGCGCAAGAGCCATGCCATGCCGGTGATCCTGATGTCGGCCCTGGGCGCTGAAGCCGATCGCATCAGCGGTTTTCGCCTGGGGGCGGACGACTACCTGCCCAAACCGTTCAGCATGGTAGAGCTGCGTGTGCGCATTGAAGCCATCCTGCGCCGCGTGGCCCTGGATCGCCGACCCGAGCCGCCGCGCCCGGTGATGCGTGAGGATGCCCGGGTGTTGCAGTTTGACGATGAGCGCTGTGATGTGGCCTGCCAGCAACACTGGGCCGGGTTGACGCGCAGCGAATACCGGCTGCTGGAAACCCTGCAGCGCAATGTTGAAGAAGTGCTCAGCAAAGCCTTCCTGTATCAACACGTGCTGCAGCGCGGTTATGCACCCCATGACCGCAGCCTCGACATGCACGTCAGTCAGATTCGCCGCAAACTCAAGGCCATCGGCTACGCCGAGCGTGAAGTGCGTACAGTGTGGGGCAAAGGCTATGTGCTGAGCGGTCATGATGAAGGGCTTTGAGCGGCTGCCTGGCAAACACTCGTTGTTCTGGAAGCTGGCCTGCCTGTTGATCGCCTTCTGTTTGCTGATGATCTGGCTTAGTTGGTCGTGGGGCCGCTACATGGAGCAGCAGAGTGCTTACCTGTCCGACAAGTCGCGGGAGATCCTCAGCGGTTACGCCGCAGGTGCCGAACTGGCGTGGAGTACACAAGGCCGCGCCGGCGTGGATGCCTGGTTGCAACTGATGGCCAAGCGTGAAACCACCTGGGTGGGTGTGATCGGCAACGATTTGCAATCCCTGGGCAGCACGCCGCTCAGCGACAAGGAAAGCCAGCGCCTGACCTTCTTACGCGGGTTGGATTGGCCGGTCAGCCGACATGTCATCGGTTTGCCGTGGATGAAGGTACCGTTTCCGGTTGATCCTGGGATGGGGTCGCTGGTGATCGAGTTGCCGCAGCGCTTTATGCCGGGGCGTTATCAACTGTTCTGGCGGGTGGTGACCAATGGCGTCATCCCGGGGCTGTTTACCTTGTTGCTGTGCATCGGCCTCTATCGGCTGCTGATCATGCCCCTCAATCAATTGCGCGAGCAGGCCAATGCCTGGCGTGCGGATCAATTGAATACGCGGATGTCCCGGGATGCGACCAGTCGCCAGGACGAACTGGGGGAATTGGGGCGCGCCTTTGACCATATGTCTGAACGCTTGCAGGGCACGGTGCGCTTGCAACAGCAGTTGCTGCGCGACATGTCCCATGAATTGCGCACGCCTTTGAGTCGCCTGCGGGTGGCTTGCGACAGCGAGCAAGACCCGGCCAGGCTGCGTGAGCGCCTGGGTCGGGAAATCGACGCCATGCAGCGCCTGGTGGAAGACAGCCTGCAACTGGCCTGGCTCGACAGTGAAACAGCGCCGCTGCCCCAGGAAGACATTCAGCTCCAGGCGCTGTGGGACATGTTGCGGGAAAACGCCTGTTTCGAAAGCCACTGGCCGGCGTCGCGCTTGCCGTGCTTATTACCGCCGGACAGTTGGGTGCGCGGCAACCTGAATGCACTGGCCCAGGCCCTGGAGAATATCCTGCGCAACGCCATACGCCACTCGCCAGCCGAGGGTACCGTGCTACTCGACGGCTGCCGCGAAGGAGACTATTGGCATATCTGGCTGCAGGACCAGGGCGGCGGTATTGATGAGCAGGATTTGGAAACTATCTTCGCGCCCTTTACCCGGTTGGACGGCTCGCGGCCCGGCGATGGCGGGTTCGGCCTGGGCTTGAGCATTGCCCGCAACGCCGTGCAGCGTCAGGGCGGGCGCTTATGGGCGCAGAACTGCGGTCCGGGTTTGCGCGTGCATATACGCTTGCCGGCCCGTTAACCGTCAACGGCGACGCAGCTTGCGTTTCTTCCACTGGTGCGCGACCCACCAGCGCCAGTAGGCCATGGTCAAGCAATAAGCCAGCGCCCCCAGCACCAGCCCCAGTACCACCGAACCCAGCAGAAACGGTTGCCAGAGTGTGCTCAACTGGCCGCTGATCCATTCCCATGTCAGGTCGTCGGGCAGGCTGCGTGGCGGCACATTCATCAGCCAGGCGCCGGTCAGGTAGGTACAGACGAATACCACCGGCATGGTGACCGGATTGGTCAGCCACACCAGGCTGACCGCTATCGGCATATTGCCGCGCACGGTGATCGCCAGGATCGCCGCAAGCAGCATCTGCAACGGAATCGGTATAAACGCCGCAAATAAACCCACCGCCATGGCGCGAGCCACCGAATGCCGGTTCAGGTGCCAGAGGTTCGGATCATGCAGCAGGGTGCCAAGAAACTGTAATGACTTGTGTTCCCTGATGCTGCTGGGATCGGGCATGTACCGTTTGAATAAGCGCCGGGGCATAAGGGGTCCAGGTCAATTTGAAGGGCAAGTATGCCCGGATTCTATAAACAGAAAATTCAGACTTTGTGACAAAACATCATAGGCGCTATCGGTCAGCCGGCTAAGACTGAATGGATCACTGGAAAAGGATGATTCATGAAAACAGGGATGTTCGCGCTGGCGCTGGGGTTGCTGATGTTGCGCTGGTTACCCGCATTGCCGTCTGGCGCCGGGTTGCTGGCCATGCTGATACTGGCCTTGATGCTGCTGCCTTTTCGCACCTATCCCGTGGCGTTTTTTCTGGTCGGCCTGAGTTGGGCCTGCATCAGCGCACAGTGGGCGCTGGATGATCGATTGCAACCGGCGCTGGACGGGCAGACGCGCTGGGTGCAAGGGCGTGTCATCGGCTTGCCGCAGCAGACCGGCACGGGCGTGCGATTCGAGTTGGCCGACAGTCGGTCGCGCAATGCACGGCTGCCCAAACGTATCCGGGTGTCCTGGCACGGCGGGCCGACCGTAAACAGCGGCGAGTACTGGCGTCTGGCACTGACGCTCAAGCGGCCCGCCGGCCTGCTCAATTTTCATGGCTTTGACCACGAAGCCTGGCTGCTGGCCCAGCGTATCGGCGCCAGCGCGACGGTGAAGGATGGTGAGCGCCTGGCGCCGGCGCGCAATGCCTGGCGCGATGCCGTTCGCCAGCGCCTGATGGCCGTGGAAGCGCACGGCCGCGAGGCGGGCCTGGCGGCGTTGGTGCTGGGCGACGGTTCCGGGCTTGCACCTGAGGATTGGCAGGTGTTGCAGAACACCGGCACGGTGCATCTGCTGGTGATTTCCGGACAGCACATTGGTTTGTTGGCGGGGTTGATCTACGGCTTGATCTCTATGTTGGCGCGCTATGGTTGCTGGCCGCGAGGCTGGCCATGGCTGCCATGGGCGTGCGGCTTGGCGTTTGCCGGGGCGTTGGGCTATGGCCTGCTGGCAGGGTCCGGCGTGCCGGTGCAGCGGGCTTGTGTGATGGTGGGCCTGGTGCTGTTGTGGCGTTTGCGTTTTCGCCATTTGGGGGTGTGGTGGCCGTTGTTGCTGGCGTTGAATGGCGTGTTGCTCATCGAGCCCTTGGCCAGTCTACAGCCGGGGTTCTGGTTGTCTTTTGCGGCGGTCGCGGTGTTGGTGTTGGCATTCAGCGGGCGCCTGGGACCGTGGAGCGTCTGGCAAATCTGGACCCGTCCACAGTGGTTGATCGCAATTGGCTTGTTTCCGGTCCTGCTGGTGTTGGGGTTGCCTATCAGCCTCAGCGCCCCAGTGGCCAATCTGTTCGCCGTGCCCTGGATCAGCCTGGTGGTACTGCCCTTGGCGCTGCTGGGTACGGCGCTGCTGTGGGTGCCGTTGGTCGGCGAGGGCGTGTTGTGGCTGGCCGGTGGCGCACTGGACGGATTGTTCAAGGGCCTGGCGCTGCTCGCTGCACAACTGCCGGCCTGGGTACCGGCTGAGGTACCTTTGAGGTATTGGCTGGTGAGCCTGGCGGGCGCAGTGATTGTGTTGTTGCCCAAGGGGCTGCCATTCCGAGTGCTGGGTTGGCCCATGCTGTTGGTGGCAGTGTTTCCACCCAGGGATGGGGTGCCCCATGGCCAGGTGGAGGTGTTGCAACTGGATGTCGGCCAGGGCCAGGCACTGATCCTGCGTACCCGCCATCACACCTTGCTCTACGATGCCGGCCCGCGCTCGGGGCCTGTCGATCTGGGCGCGCGCGTGGTCTTGCCGTCGTTGCAGAAGCTCGGGGTAGGGCGGTTGGACATGATGCTGCTCAGTCATGCCGATGCCGATCATGCCGGAGGTGCGACGGCGGTGGGCCGTGGCCTGCCCATAAAGCGTGTAGTAGGCGGTGAAACCGAAGGGCTGCCAGCGTTTCTCGCTACGCAACCCTGCAGGAGCGGTGAACATTGGGAGTGGGACGGCGTGGCATTCGAACTGTGGCAATGGCCTGGTGCTATCGAGGGCAATCCGAAATCCTGTGTATTGCAGGTCCAGGCCAACGGTGAACGCTTGCTGCTCACCGGTGATATCGATCGCGCCGCCGAGCAAGCATTTCTGGCCTCGCCGCTGGCGGTTCCGACCGACTGGCTGCAAGCCCCGCACCATGGCAGCCGCAGTTCTTCGTCCTGGGCTTTCCTGCAGCGGCTGGCGCCAACCGCGGTGCTGATTTCCCGGGGGCGCGGCAACGCGTTCGGTCATCCGCATCCGCAGGTGCTGGAGCGCTATCAGGCGCTGGGTAGCCGGGTATATGACAGTGCCGAGCAAGGCGCTGTACGGCTGCGCCTGGGGGCATTCACGCCACCAACGGTTGCGCGCAGTCAACGTCGTTTCTGGCGCGAACCGTTACCGTAACCCAGCGTTACCAAAGACTCAGGGGTGCGACAGGCGGGCCTGTTGCCGACGAACCCCGCTGCCGAACCTATATGGTAAAGTGGCGCACTTTTTCGAGGGGACATTCACTGTGTGGGAATTGGTCAAATCCGGCGGCTGGATGATGTTGCCGATCATTCTGAGCTCCATCGCCGCACTCGGCATCGTCGCCGAACGCCTGTGGACCCTGCGCGCCAGTCGCGTGACCCCTGAACACCTGCTGGGGCAGGTCTGGGGCTGGATCAAGAACAAACAGCTCGACAAGCAAAAACTCAAGGAACTGCGCGCCAATTCGCCGCTGGGTGAAATCCTCGCCGCCGGCCTGGCCAACTCCAAGCATGGTCGCGAGATCATGAAAGAGTGCATCGAAGAAGCGGCTGCCCGGGTTATCCATGAACTGGAGCGCTACATCAATGCCCTCGGCACCATTGCCGCCATGGCACCGCTGCTCGGTTTGCTCGGCACGGTGCTGGGCATGATCGATATCTTCAGCTCGTTCATGGGCTCGGGCATGACCACCAACGCGGCAGTATTGGCCGGGGGGATTTCCAAGGCATTGATCACCACCGCCGCCGGCCTGATGGTGGGGATTCCTTCGGTGTTCTTCCACCGCTTCCTGCAGCGTCGTATCGACGAACTGGTGGTTGGCATGGAACAGGAGGCCATCAAGCTGGTGGAAGTGGTGCAGGGCGATCGTGACGTAGACCTGGTCGAGGGCAAAGCGTGAAATTTCGCCGCAAGCAACGGGAAAATGTCGATATCAACCTCGCGTCATTGATCGACGTGGTGTTCATCCTGCTGCTGTTCTTTGTCGTGACCACCACCTTCACTCGGGAAACCCAGCTGCGTGTCGACTTGCCCGAGGCGGTGAGCGGTTCACCTGCCGAAGACCAGCAGGTCAAGCAACTGGATATTGCCATCAGCGCAGACGGCGTATTTTCAGTGAATAACCAATTGCTGCAGAAAAACGACCTCGCCAGCCTGATGGAGGCCTTGCAGAAGGAGTCCGGTGGCGATACCCAGCTACCGCTGTCGATCAGTGCTGATGGCAAGACCCAGCACCAAGCGGTGATCACCGCCATGGACGCGGCCGGCAAGCTCGGCTTCAGCCATTTGCGCATGACCACCGTCGAGGCGGCGAGCCCGCCCTGATGGCCATGTCCGATCGTTTGCTCAAGGCCTGGTATGAGGGCCATCCGGCACTGGTGCTGTTGCGGCCGCTGGAGTCACTGTATCGCCGGGTGGTGCAACGCAAGCGTGCGCGCTTCGTGGCAGGTGAGGGCGAGATTTATCAATCGCCGGTGCCGGTGGTGGTGGTCGGCAATATCACCGTGGGAGGCACCGGCAAGACGCCGCTGATCCTGTGGTTGATCGAGCATTGCCGTCGTAGCGGTTTGCGCGTGGGCGTGGTCAGCCGTGGCTACGGTGCCAAGCCGCCGCAGTTGCCGTGGCGGGTCGAGGCCAGCCACAGTGCCGAGGTGGCCGGCGACGAGCCCTTGCTGATCGTGCAGCGCAGCGGCGTAGCGCTGATGATCGACCCCGACCGCAGCCGCGCGGTAAAGGCCCTCTTGGCCAGTGAACCGCTGGACCTGATCCTCTCCGACGACGGCCTGCAGCATTACCGCCTGGCCCGCGATCTCGAACTGGTACTGATCGACGCTGCCCGTGGCCTTGGCAATCGTCGCTGCCTGCCGGCCGGGCCGTTGCGCGAGCCGGTGGAGCGCCTGCAAAGTGTGGATGCGTTGCTCTATAACGGTGCCGGTTCGGACCGTAAGGATGGTTTTGCCTTCCGACTGCAGCCCACCGCGCTGGTCAACCTGCACAGCGGCGAGCGCCAGCCCGTCACGCACTTTGCGCCGGGCCAACAGGTGCATGCGGTCGCCGGTATCGGCAATCCGCAACGTTTCTTCAATACCCTTGAAACGCTACACTGGCAGCCGCTGCCCCATGCTTTTGCCGACCACGCGCCCTACAGCGCCGAGGTCTTGAATTTTACCCCGTCATTGCCGCTGGTCATGACCGAAAAGGACGCGGTGAAGTGCCGCGCCTTTGCCCAGCCCGACTGGTGGTACCTTGCGGTGGATGCGGTGCCGTCGCCGGCGTTTGTCGCCTGGTTCGACACGCAGCTGATGCGTCTGCTGCCCAACCGTCTATTGCCTTAACGCTTCTTTCCAGGAATCACTCATGGACACCAAACTGCTCGACATCCTCGCTTGCCCGATCTGCAAAGGCCCGCTCAAGCTCAGCGCCGACAAAACCGAGCTGATCAGCAAAGGTGCCGGCCTGGCTTACCCGATCCGTGATGGCATCCCGGTGATGCTTGAAAGCGAAGCCCGTACCCTGACCACCGATGAGCGCCTGGATAAATGACCACCGCCTTTACCGTCGTCATTCCCTCGCGCTATGCCTCGACGCGCCTGCCGGGCAAACCGCTGCAAATGATCGGCACCAAGCCGATGATCCAGCTGGTGTGGGAACAAGCGTGCAAGAGCAGCGCCGAGCGGGTAGTGGTGGCCACCGATGACCCGCGTATCATCGAGGCGTGCAAAGGGTTCGGTGCCGAAGCCGTCCTGACCCGCGAAGACCATAACTCCGGCACTGATCGTCTGGCCGAGGTGGCGACCAAGCTTGGCCTGGCGCCCGACGCCATCGTGGTCAACGTGCAAGGTGACGAGCCATTGATACCGCCGGGTGTCATCGACCAGGTCGCCGCCAACCTCGCGGCCCATGGCGAGGCGCGTATGGCGACCCTGGCCGAACCGATCGAAGACATCGAGACGCTGTTCAACCCGAACGTGGTGAAAGTGGTCAGCGACATCAACGGCCTGGCACTGACCTTCAGTCGCTCTACCTTGCCGTGGGCGCGGGATGCCTTTGCCAGGAGTCGCGACGTGTTGCCGGAAGGCGTGCCGTATCGCCGCCATATCGGCATCTACGCCTACCGCGCGGGTTTCCTGCATGATTTTGTCAGCTGGGGCCCGTGCTGGCTGGAAAACACCGAATCCCTCGAACAACTGCGTGCCCTGTGGCACGGCGTGCGCATCCATGTGGGCGATGCGTTGGAAGCGCCGCCGGCGGGTGTCGACACTCAGGAAGATCTCGAACGCGTCCGTCGCCTGCTGGGCGCCTGATGGAAGTTCTGTTTGTATGCCTGGGCAATATCTGCCGCTCGCCAACCGCTGAAGGCGTCCTGCGCCATAAATTGCGCGAGGCGGGCTTGGCCGGCCAGATCGAGGTGGCGTCTGCCGGCACCGGTGAATGGCATATCGGCAACCCGCCGGACCAGCGCAGCCAGCGTGCGGCACTGGGGCGTGGTTACGACCTGTCATCCCAGCGTGCCCAGCAGGTTAGCCGCGCCGACTTTGCGCGCTATGACCTGATCCTGGCCATGGACCACAGCAACCTGCGCAACCTCAAGGCCATGCAGCCGGGTCAGGGCAAGGCGGAACTGGACTTGTTCCTGCGCCGCTTTGACGGCGAAGTGGACGAAGTGCCAGACCCTTACTACGAAGGTGAACAAGGTTTCGAGCGGGTCCTGGACCTGATCGAGCGCGCCTGTGATTTATTGGTGATCGAATTGAAGGGGCGGTTATGACCTTGCAAGTGCTTGCGCAGGTATCGCTCAAGCCATTCAACAGCTTCGGCATTGATGTGCGCGCTCAATTATTCGCCGAGGCCCACAGCGATGCCGAGGTTCGCGAGGCCATCGCCTATGCCGCTGCACACGCGGTGCCGTTGCTGGTGATCGGTGGCGGCAGCAATTTGCTGTTGACCCAGGATGTCCCGGCGTTGGTGTTGCGCATGGCAACCCAAGGCATTCGCGTGCTGCAGGACGATGGCGTGCACGTGGTGGTCGAAGCCGAAGCGGGCGAAGCCTGGCACCCGTTCGTTTTGTGGACCCTTGAGCACGGCTTCTGCGGTCTGGAAAACCTTAGCCTGATCCCCGGCACCGTCGGGGCCGCACCCATGCAGAACATCGGGGCCTATGGCGTGGAGATCAAGGATGTCTTCGCCGGCCTCACCGCCCTGGATCGCCAGACAGGCGAACTGCGGGATTTCAGCCTGGACGAATGCAACTTTGCTTACCGTGACAGCCTGTTCAAGCATGAAGTCGGGCGGTGGTTGATCCTGCGGGTACGCTTTGCCCTCAGCCGCACCACTCACCTGAAACTCGACTACGGCCCGGTGCAACAGCGCCTGACCGCGCAGGGCATCACCCACGCTACACCAAGCGATGTGAGCCGGGCGATTTGCAGCATTCGCCGCGAGAAACTGCCGGACCCGGCAGAGTTGGGCAATGCCGGCAGCTTCTTCAAGAACCCACTGGTGTCCCAGGCCCTCGCTGCCGAACTGCAAAGCCAATACCCGGACTTGGTCGCATACCCTCAGGCCGACGGGCAAATGAAACTCGCCGCCGGCTGGCTGATCGACAAGGCAGGGTGGAAGGGCTTTCGAGACGGCGATGCGGGGGTACACAAGATGCAGGCGCTGGTGCTGGTCAACTACGGCGCAGCCACAGGGCGCGAGATTGCCAACCTGGCGCTACGTATCCAGCAGGATATCTTCAAGCGTTTCAAGGTTGAGCTGGAGATGGAACCCAACCAGTACTGATCTTTCAGGCCTGGAAATGAAAATGCCCCGTATCTTGCGATACGGGGCATTTTTTATTGCGCTGGTTGATCAGTCGTCGCGGCTCATGATGCCGAAGATCTGCAACAGGCTGATAAACAGGTTGTAGATCGATACATACAGGCTGATGGTGGCCATGATGTAGTTACGCTCACCACCGTGGATGATGGCGCTGGTCTGGAACAGGATGCACACCGAGGAAAACAGCACAAAACCTGCGCTGATCGCCAGTTGCAGGCCGCTGATCTGGAAGAACATGCTGGCCACCACCGCCGCCAGCAACACGAAGAAGCCTGCGGTGATGAAGCCACCCAGGAAGCTCATGTCCTTACGGCTGATCAGCACGTAGGCCGACAGGCCACCAAATACCAGCGCCGTCATGGCAAACGCCGAACTGACCACTTCCGCACCGCCGGCCATGCCGAGGTAACGGTTGAGGATCGGGCCGAGGATAAAGCCCATGAAACCGGTCAAGGCAAACGCCGACACCAGGCCCCAGGCCGAATCGCGCAGCTTGTTGGTCAGGAAGAACAGACCATAGAAGCCGATCAGCACGACAAAGATATTCGGATAACCAACGCGCATCTGTTGGGCCACATACGCCATCACGCCGCTGAATGCGAGCGTCAAGGCGAGCAAGCCGTACGTATTGCGCAACACGCGGCTGACTTCAAGCTGCTCAGCCTGCGCGTTGCCATTCACTGCGTAATTCTGTTCGCGCATGGCGACACTCCTTCAGTTTTGAAACGTTCAGTCGCAAAGATCATAACAGACGCTCTGTAACAAGCGATGCAGAGAGTTTGACAGTGTGTTTCATTCGGGTATTATGGCGCCCGCTGACACGGGATGAGCTACTATAATCCTGTGATGCACAAGGGAAATTGGCAGAGTGGTTGAATGCACCGGTCTTGAAAACCGGCGAACGTTAATAGCGTTCCCAGGGTTCGAATCCCTGGTTTCCCGCCAAGATTTACACAAAAGCCCCGCGATTGCGGGGCTTTTGTGTTTCTGGGGTTTGAGAATGTTTCTTCTGCTTTTGGCGGGAGTTCCGAAACTTTTAGGTAGGAGTTCCGATACTTTGCCTATTTGGACGGTTTCGCGGTGGCGCCGATCCTCCTGTAAACCCGCTTTGTGATCTCCTGTTTGCTGTGTCCCAGCAGCAGGCTTGCATCCCCGATATCGATGATTTCCGACGCGGCCTTCGGCCGGATGTCGCGGAACTGAAACCCTCCAATCTTGGCCGCGAGCAGCGGGTCGCCTTGTTCGATGGCGTTCTGCTGGGCTTTTTCCCGAGCCTTGTCCCAGCGCAAGCGCAACATCCCCTTCGTCATTCGCTTTCCATTCCTGTTGATCAACAGGTACTTGGATGAATGACCGACATTCCTTTCGCCAATCTCCCTGACCAATCTCCCCAAGCTGTTTTCCCCGGCTTCCGTACGCATCAGGATTCGAAGCTTCTGGCCGGTCTTGCCCTGCGTTACCAGGAAGTAGTCACCCTCTGTATCGTCGCTGCGCATGATCAGCACGTCAGCAGGCCGCTGTCCGGTCAAATAGCCCAGGTCCATGGCTTCCTTCAGTTCTTGTTCGGCAACCGCGTAGACGGCATCCCAAACAGCCGCGTTGGCGTAGTAATCACGCGGCGCCTCCTTGTTCTTCCTGATGCCCTGGCAAGGGTTCTCCCGCTCCGTCAGCCCCCACTCCCTGGCCATGTTGAAAACGTGGGACAGGAGCGCGATCTCGCGGTTGGCACGAACCTTCGCTGAGCGGGCATCACGGTAGCCGGCGATGTTGAACGGTGTAATTGAATCGATGGGCGCCTCATCAAACGTAGGACGAAGCTGTTTCAGTTCGGCCATGTTGTCCTTCTGGGTCCGCTCGCCCTTTTTTGGGATGACGTCGCGCACGTACCGGTCGAAGACGCCCTTCATCGTTGTCAGGTCGGCAGGCTTTTCTTTGGCCTCCAGTTCGGCCCACTTCAGCCGGGCTTTGCTCAGGTCCATTCCAAGCGGAATCTCTTTTCCCGCTGAGTCACGGTAGTAGTAGCCGATCCAGATCTTTCCATTCTTCCTTGGGCGCTTGCGGCGCACCATTCCTGGCGGCAAGTCCCTGTTTTCCGTGTTCCGGGGGCGCATATCAGTTCACTCTGGAGAAATCAGGCGTCCAAGCCGGACGCGCCGGTGGCGGATTTGGATCAGCAATTTTGGCGTTGACCATGCCCAGCTTCATGCGGGCGAACATCCGACCAACCAGTGGCCGGCCGCCGCGGCTCTCGACGTACACCCAGTTGCGATCCTTGAGCCATTTGCGCTGATCACATCGACGCTTGTAACCGGTAAGGTCGGCGAGCTCATCGTCCGACAGTATTTCAGCCTGCATATCTACCTCCCGCCGCCCACAGTGGGCCGCGCTGTCTTAATGATGTGGATGGCCAGGCCGAAGGTGATCAGCAGCCAGGCGCACGTGCCGGCGAAGGTGTAGAGCAGTGCCTCGGTGGTGCCGGTGTCCAGCAGGTCGAGCCCGAGCCAGCCGAACCAGCCGATGGTTCCTACCAGGCACAGAAAAGCGCCCAGCAGTATCAGGGTGAGTTTCATAGCGAACATGGGGTGTCCTTGCCGCGCTGGGCGGCAAAAGGTGAGTTAATCGGTTCGGAAGACTTCAGCGCGAACGGCGCGCCAGTCTTGTTTGGTAGTTATCGGCTCGCGGCCAAACCAGTGCTCTGCCTCCTTCGCCAGATCCTCGCGGGCCTGACTCCAGCCGCCGCCGCGACGAAGCGCACACACTCGCACTTGGTCGCCGAGCGATTGGCACTGCCCGATCTTCGTTTCTGCGCAAATAAACATGCGTGAATACCTCGCCCGCCACTCACCGGCAGGCATATAAGGGGGGGTTACATTTCGATAACAGTTCAGCAAGTGACAGCGCTGAAGTGTTTCGCTGAAAATTTGATATTAGGTCGTGCTGAGGCAGCCTAAGCATCTGAGCAGGCGGTTATTGATTGCTCGGCTATATGGTCAGGCTACTCAATGAGGAGGTGTTTGCAGTGCTTAAGGGATACATCGTTGCAATGTTGGCCGTCGCCATATCAACGTTGGTGGCAGCTGAGGAACTACCGCAAGGACCGTTGCTTCAGCGCTTTGGTGATGCCATTAACGAGTTGCCCAAACCAGCATCGTCCCCTGAGGCAAAAACTACTCCGCGCGAATTGCACATCGAAGGCCAAGAGGCGCTCAATCACCCTGGCAGGCCCGCGATGCGCGATATGGAAAAAACTGGCAATCCAAGCATCGACAACATGCATACACGTGATAGAGACGCCTGCAGAAGGGTTCAAGCGGCAGCATTAGGGCAGGGCAAAAGTTTGCGATTGGTTTGTGAATAAGAGGGCTACTGAGATACTGGCTTCATCCGCTTGAACTCGACCACCCAAACCCACGGGTTGGCGCTCCAGTTACCACCTACTGATGACCAGAGCAATTCGAACGATTTGCGCGGGTCAGCGCTATACGTCTCTATCCCGTCAACGTGCCACCAATCACCCAGTTCGGCATGGTCGGTATAGAGACGCACGCCTTCTGCGTTGGCCTGTTCCTCGCTGATGCCCTGCAACCGCTCGACGCGCACGTCGGTGATTTCCAGCAGGATGCGGCTGGCCCAGCGCGGCATGTGGATGCTGGGGCGCCATGCGCCGTCATACTCCATGGCTTCAGTATCTGGCTTCCATTCCGCTTTCGCTGGGATCTGATTAAGCCCGTAGTCGCCCGGTGGACAGCTTGCCCGGTAGATCCGTGCCGCACCCCGCTCGTCGCCTTTGACCAAGTTGTCTTGCCAGTCGATACAGCAGCCGTCCTCGTTGCCGAGCAAGGCGAAGGTCTCGCGCACCCACAGTCGGTCGCCGGGCTTGCCGTAAGGGGACTTGCACCCAGACTCGCCATCACGCCACCAGGCGCCAAATATCGCTGGCCCTGCCTCTTGGTAGCCGCGACGATTGGTGACCGCCACGTTGTACGACTCAACCGTGATGCTGGCATCCGCGTCGGGCTGGCACTTCATTGCCCGGCGCGTGACCGTCTTCCGGCCTTCCAGGATGGCGCGCACCATCGGCGCCGAGAACAGTATGGGGCGTTCCTTTATTTCAGGCATGACTTCGTCCTTGCCGCTATGACGGCAAAAAATTAATCTGGAGTGATTTCTACAGGTTTTTTAAGATAGAAGAAGGTGTGTGCTTTTGATCATTTTTTTAGTGATGCAATAAGTTTTGCTACTTCATGGAATGCATCGAATAATGGTGCGACTCCATCATGTAAAATTGTTACAAACAACGCCAGTGCTGCTAGGATTGACAATGTAGTGTTATATCTTTCGAATGTGTTATTGATTTTGAATTCGACTTTGCTCTCTTCGCATATCCATTCGGAACCATTAAAAAATGTTAAGTAAAATACCATGTATTTCACTCCGGGCCTGGCGTTTTTGAGAGTCTTGAGTTTGTAGACAAAAGGGGCATTAAGAAGAGCCATTTCTGTGACTATCTTGTTCGTTCCAGACTCCATATCGAAAGTTGACTCTGGTCTTGGCCATCCATCTATTCTCATTGATGCAGGTAAAACTGTCACGCCATCGTTTGTAAAACGTAGTTTTTCGTTCCCCCATTGTAACTTGTTATTGTTTTTTTCAGAAGGTGGAATGAATCCAGCATAAAGGAAAGACTTGTTTTCGTCGAAAACTTTATTTGAAATGTAAGATACCAGCTTGAAGCCGCTATACGCTCCATATCCAGTGATGTATTGCTCGATTATAATAGTGTCCCCGGGATTAACTGTGTTTTCTTTAAGTAGGGAAGCTAATTTATAGCCCCCTTTCTTTTCCGCATCGGGGAAGTTCATTGGATTTTTACTAGTGTTTATACCCATCATCGCTCGTCATACCTGGCAGATAATTTTCTTAAAAATAGCTCGCAATCGGGAAGATCGGTAGTTTTTTCGGGTTGCTTGCTTATTCCTGTATAGGTCTGCCAAGGCACCTTCACTCCGTTGACCAGAAAGCCCCAGTCGCCACGCCACTTGCTGGTGATGAAGAGGGTGTAGACGCCGCCTGGCGATATCTGGTCGATACAGTGGTACTCGCCGTGGTTGAGCCGAGCGGTGTCTCCGGCGTGGAGGTCGATGTATTCGGTGGCCTGGGCGCCGGTAGGCACGTTCAGACCGGCCAGCACAGGGTCTTTATGATCGAGCAGCCGCTGTTCGGTGTACCAACCCTGCAGGATGACGGTCCGGGCGTTCCAGGGATGGTCATGCAGATCCCGGTCTTCATCGGTCCGCATGATGTGGTGGATGCGGAACGACCACGGGCACCACCACAGCGCAGGCTTGTGCGTGTCGCGGGAGTAGGGGTTGAACAGCCACCAACGGCCCATGTACACCTCGGCGCCGTCGGCGGTCATGATGTGCAGGTACGGTGTGCGCTGGGCACAGGTGATGAGCCAGGCGGCTACTGCCGGGCGCGCAAGCAGCTTGGCGAGCATTCGCCAAAAGACATTGGGCATAATGAAACCTCTAGGCTACATTCTGGGGAAACTACTAAGGAGATGGGTGTGCACCGAAGAGACCTTGAGCAGGTAGTCACTGAGTTTCGAGCGGCGTTACAGGAACTGGCTCTCAGTGGCTTCTACTTCAATGTAAGTATTGACAGAAGCTTTCCGCACGCAGCATGTGATGACTCATCGCTTCTGCTGGCTAGATACCTTACTGATCAGGGCTTTCCCGGCGCCGTTAGGGTTCATGGAGAGCTAGGCGGACGAAATAACGAATTGCGCACGCACGTCTGGCTAAAGCTTGATGGAAAAATCATCGACATAACGGGAAGTCAGTTTGAAAACTACAGTCAACCTGAGATTCTTATTGCTGAAAATGATGAGTTTCTAGATACGTTCAAAGTTGAGCGTGAGGGCAGAGTTGCTGATTACCGTCAAACACCTGGACTGCCTCGCTACGACTTCAATTTGGCCTATGACGCTATCTGCGCCAAGGTTCCAAGTCAGTAGGGGCGCCTCAGTCACCACAAAAGCAATCAATGGACTCGTCGTGGTAGGCGAACATATCGAACTGTGTGTCGGAGTAGTCGAGCATCTGCTGGTAGCTGGGCCGGTCGCTGCGGAAGCGGGCGCCGTCGCCGGTGAACTTCCCGCCGGAAACAACTGAGCTCTCCATACGTGCCCACCAATCACCCTTGCGGATCGGTTCATCGCGGTCGCTTGCGATGATTGAATAGACCTGCTTGGCACCTTTTAGGAAGCAAAGGTCGCAGTTGCCTTCCAGCGTCCTGCCGTTGATCGTCGGCAGCATCAGGTCGAACGGTTGGCCTGCCCAGAAGTCGGTCACGTCTTGCACGCCGACACCGGCATCGGCAAGCGGCATTACCATTGTTGCCCATTTGCTTTCGCTGGTGCTTTTTCGGTGCCTGATCTTCACCACCCGGCGCGGCTCGTCGGCACGAATGCCGGTCATCATGGCCACCGGGGCTTCCTCGGTCGAAAGACCTAAGCTGCGCAGGTACTTGTGGATGATGCGGATCTTCAGGTCGATGGTGCAGAACCTGGTCACCGGATTGGGCAGGTACTTCCGTTTTCGGATCAGGGCTTCGAACGGCTCGCCCTGGCGGCTGGCGGTGGGGTAATCCACCACCGCAAAACCCGCTTCATCGTCGCGAAACTCCAGCCAGACAATCGGCACTGCCCAGCGCTCGGCGCACTCCCGGACAAACTCCAGGGTGGCGGGGTGTTCCTTGCCGGTGTTGGCAAAGGTGATGACAAGGTCGTCTAGATCGGTGTTGTTGTCCAGCACCTTGCGCAGCATGTAGGCGCTGGTCCGGCCTCCGGAAAAGCTGACTACCGTAGTCCCGGATATTTTGTAGGGAGACATGGGGAGTCCTTGCCGGGCCATGCTCGGGCGGTGGAGTGGGGGGCTTGAAGTCGGATGTAATGGTAGAGGGACAACGTCTCTCCCAAAATCTGGAGATTTGCCCCAATGAAATGCTCGATTCTCGTGCTTCGATTAGCTGTGGCGCTGTTCGGCCTAATCACGTCTGTCGCGCAAGTGATAGCTATGCTCACCCGTACGGGCTTGGTGTGATTTGGCGCAGAAGTCGTAGGCCGATCCAGCGAACCACGGTGACGGCCTTGCTGTTGCCGATCGCCTTGTAGCGGGGGCCGTCCGGGCATTCGCTGGCAGGCTTGCCGCGCCAGGGGATCAGGGTGTAGTCGTCGGCCATACCCTGTAGGCGCTCGCATTCGATAGGAGTGAGGCGGCGAACGGCAGCATCAATCAGCACATGTGCTTTGTCGCCACCGCCTCCGGATGCCCGTAAGCAGTTTTGCACTTCACCGCCGAGATCAGCTGTCCCGCCACCCTCGCGACCGCGCAGCGTGACAGAGAGAACTGCGTTTTCCTGACCATTGTTTCTTCCCAGGCTGTGCGCTTGGTCAATGCTGACGCAGGGGTCTTGCGTTCCGTGCACCACAAGGTGGCTGTGGCCGTGATTCGCATCCTGGCCAGAACAAACCTGCAGCCGCCCATAGCTCGCGTCGAGAGTCGCGGCAACGCAGGGCACATCGTCGTAGCTGTAGCCGCCGTTTTTCCTGCCCCCACCGACGAGTGTTGGCGCAACAAGGAAATGACCTGCCGCTGCGCCCTCAGGCCTGCCGCCTGAGCCTCCACTGAACGCGTGGCTTGTGAGCGTCCCGGCGACCTCCGGGTGAATGAAGAATGTCTCGCTTTCGATGTCTAACCGGCTGTCCTTGGCGGTGAGCGTTGCCGCCCGCTCGATCGAGCCGCCAAGGCTGTGGCCGCCGAACGCTGGAATACCGCCAAACATATCGACCGCCGGGCCTTCGTCACCTTCGCAGTTCGGGCAGCCGTACTGACCTAGTGGCTCAGCGAAGACGAATCCACATCCGCACTGAAGTGCAGGGCCGAAAGGAGCTGTTCCGGTAACGTCTTGCCCCTCGCCTCGGCGCGGCGCAGTATCCCGGCGCACGCCTTCGCGCTCAAAAAGTACCTCGCTGGGATCGAACCCGTCTCGAGCACTTGCGACAACGAACACACGACGGCGTCGTTGGGCCAGGCCGAAATATTGGGCGTCCAGGACCCGCCACGCGATTGTTCTTTTGGGTCCATACACACAACCAGCGTCCTGCCATTTTTTCCCTGGAGACTGCAGCTCGCAGTCTTCCCCAGCAAGCGCGCCAAGAAAGCATCCGAAGGCGTTCCCTTTATCGCTGAGTACGCCGGGGACGTTCTCCCAGGTAAGAACGCACTCAGCTTCTCCTCTAGTGGTTCGAACATAGTCAACTGCATCTGCAAGCTCCACGTATTTGATGGTTAAGGCGCCGCGCGGGTCGGCGAGACCTTCGCGCATACCGGCGACCGAGAAGGCCTGGCACGGGGTTCCGCCGACCAGCACGTCCGGCGCCGGGATCTTACCGGCCAGCACCAGGGCGGCAAGCTTCGTCATGTCGCCGTGGTTCGGGACGTCGGGGTAGTGGTGCGCCAGGACCGCCGAGGGGAACGGCTCGATCTCGGCGAACCAGGCGGCCTTCATGCCCAGCGGGTGCCACGCTTGTGTCGCGGACTCGATGCCACTACAAACGCTTCCATAAGTGATGGCCATTTGAGTATCCTTAATGAAATTCTTGGAGGCACTTATATGGAAATTATTGAGAAATTCGAACTTGCGGCTGATCAGGTTAAATATGAAAAACCAAATACAGTGGCTACTTCTCTGGGCAGCGAAAAAGACACGCCATATTATTTGCACGTGTCATCTGATACAGATCTTTCAGTTGTCATGCCTAGCATCGCGGGAGTTGTCGTTACATTGTTAATAGGCGTCGTTACGATACTTTTTCAACGGCGTCAGATACGGGCGAATATCACCGGCTTTCGACATCAATGGATGGTGGAGTTAAGGGGGTGCGCTGCAGAGTACATGCAATATCTTTTTTCAGTAGCGTGGAGCTTAACGGAAAAGGAAGGCTATGCGGAGTCAGGAGAGTACTTTGCTGCGCAAGAAAAAATAGCATTATTGACATTTAGAATTGAGCTTCTCTTGAGCCGGGATGACCCATCAACTAAAGCAATTTTCTCGCTTGATAGAGCTTTGTGTGACAAGCTATATGCGCTGTCTTATAAAGAATCTTGGGATGATTTTATAATAGATCTTTATAAGTTAAGAGATCTATTTCGCGTTGAGTTGGAAGATGCTTGGCTTGATGTGCAAGTCGACTTGTCTGCTAAAACGAGGCAGGAAGGAAAAAGCGAAATATTCAAGCGACTTGCTCTTTTAGCTAAGAAGTCCACGAAAGAAAGTGCCTGACACCGGATATCTATCGCTGTTTGGGCTTTAGTTCGATAGGGGCGAAATTGGGTTAACGTACCATGTGACCGGCATGGAGCCGGATCAAGGAGCAAAGAGTGCTTTCAGCGTTTAGATATTCAGGTCAGAGGCATAATGATTCTTTGTTGGCGCTTGGAGGTGTTCGGATTGGAACGCTCCATGACTTCAGGCGAACTGAGCACAAAGGGGGCATAGCCGATGCAAATGAGGGCATTAAGCGCGTTTCTCATCACATCCCTTATGTCACTGAAAAGGATGTTGGCAGTATCCATCTTGAAGCTATTAAACAATTCAAAATTTTTAATTTAGGCGACTCGACCGATGTTGTACTGCAGGATATTCAATTTATTCGAGGCTTTAATCATCCGGACTGTTTCGTTCATTGCGTGTCAGCCGAGTACTCAAGGGATGTTCTGGATCAGTTTGAGGAAGCTGATTCCTGTATTGAAATTACCGATCTAGGTAAGTTTTATCAGCGGCTGACTAAAACCTTAAACAGACAAATTCCGGTACAGCTTTTGGGGGTTTCTACAGTTCGGTACATGATGCGTGAAGAGGACTGGAACGGTCGAAACTGGGGGGGTCACCCTGCTATCATTAAAGAACCCCGGTTTGCAAAACAGCTCGAAATAAGGGCGATTTGGCGACCTAAGTTCAATGGGGCGATATCTCCAATGGTACTTAACGATGTAGGTCTCATTGAGTTGCAAGCGAAGAGAGCTGCCCGACTCAAAGAAGCGGCGGTCTGGGAGCTCGATCTAAAGATTCTTTCAGGCTCGCCGGGCTTGAGGAAGCACATGGCCTTGAAGCGACGCAGCCTACCAGGCGCGCTCACAGTGATGTCGGGCGTCACCAATGTCGTGCACGTTAATAGCGTTCCCAGGGTTCGAATCCCTGGTTTCCCGCCAAGATTTACACAAAAGCCTCGCGATTGCGGGGCTTTTGCGTTTTCGGGTTTTGGATAGGCAGAAGCTCTAAAGCCTGATCGTTTCCGCATCATTTCTGGCGGTTTCCGCAACCTATTGCTTACCGCGGTCAGCGCGTAGGCTTCATACTCTCCTCGGAACGACGGTAAACCGCTACGTCGGTAGATCGTCGCTGCTTCAAACAGTTCGACAACGCAATTGCTCAATCAGTCATGCAGCCAGGGCGCACAGATCACGCCGAGCCGCTCCCACTTTACTGGTACTCCATCCATGCTTGATGCCTATTAAGCCGGGAGATTCTCTCTTTTCCTGGAGGCAAAAGGTTTCACTTCATTGACCCGGATGGTTATGAGTTGGCGGTCTGGAGTGCGCAGGCATAAACCTTTGCCAGTCCAGTCCCGAGCTGGGTTTTTTGCATCCAGCCCTCTCAGTGCTACAGTCCCGCCAAACTAAAAAGGGAATGACATGCGGATTTTGATAGTGGCCGCCGCGGTGGCGATGCTAGCGGGGTGTATGGCGCCAACGATGAACGAGGCTCGCCAAGAGGGACCATACAAAGTCTTGACCTCGAAGAAGTCCGACGCAGCGCTGGCTAAATGTGTTCATTACGAATGGCAAAACCAGCCCATCTTCGGGGGTACTCCTGGCGCAACGCTTCAGCCTGGACGCGATAATGGATATACGGTCTTTACAGAAGGCTCCCAATATTTCGTCGATATTCAGCCTCAAGGGGCCGGCTCGGAGGCCAAATATTATGTGGTGGTTGGCAACTGGATCGCCAACAAAAGACTGGCGGCACTGCAAAGCTGTCTTTAAACGATCCGCCATTTACTCAAGGCTCGTTTCGGCGGGCTTTTTTTCCAGAGAAAATCTCATGGCAGCACTCGCCATCAATTACCAGCCCATGACTACGATCATGCTCATGGGCACCTTGCCTATTCCAGTGCATCGGAAGGTATAGGCGCGTCATCCAAGGCTCTTTCGTCTTGTTCTGATCGAATAATCAAGATGTGTTTCGGTGCAATGATTCCTAGACACACAGTGTCGCCTTCAGCCTTGATCACTTTGATTTGGATTTCGTCGCCGATGTATAGGCGTTTATTGGGTGTTCTGGTGACAACTAGCAATGGGTATCCTTTCTGGTTAGCTCCTTGAATATATGGGATTAATTGCATGAAATCAGCGCTAAAGATGTAAGACCTTTCTTATTTTTCCAGCGAAAATCCTTATTTAATTTTTCTCTCACTAACCGGGAGGGGCTCGGCTTTTACCGTTCAATATCGGCATTCGATCATTGTGAATGGCGGCACGGTACCTCTATGATCAGCTCGCACTCACCAAAGAGGCGCTGAGCCTCGACCCCCTTTGAAGGATATGAGCGTGGACAAGTACTTCGATAATTCAGGTCTTTTCAAAAGCATTTCGTATCAAGCCAACGCCTCCCTAGATGTCAGCGTCGCTGGCTGGGAGCTGAAAAACACTGCGCTGAATACGAAGGAGTTTTTGATATGTCCAAAGAACTACTCGGAGTTTTTGCTCTAGGGTTGATGGTGATCGGGGAGTTTTGTGCAATCTACAGCGAGGTGGTAACCGCCAGGCTGGCCCACACCGGCAGCGGCTCCTGGGCGACGTTTGTGCTGCCTGTCGTGGTGATGTGTTTTGCCGGGCTTTGCCTGCTGGGCGCTTATTGGCTGGGGTACAAGGCGGTGGGTGATATCTGGATTGTCACCGTGGTCTCGGTCACGTCCTTGTTGCTGCTTGAGCCTGTGGTGGTTTGGTCGCTGTTTCATGAAGCGCCTGGGCGCGGCGCGTTGGTCGGGTTTTGCCTGGGCGCCTTGGGGATGCTTGCCACGATAGTGCTTTAGCGCATCCGGCCATCAAGTGCCGGGTCAGATCAGCGCCTGTAGTCCCATGCTTATCTGACCCGCACCGCTGCACTTTTTTCCATTTTGCTGATCTACCCCTGTCCCGGCCACTCGACTCCCGCACGTGGCCCACAGAATCAGACCCGGTGCCGATGGATCGAACGTCAACTGTTTTTACCTCTCTATGGCCGCTGTTGCTGGCTGCGCTGCTCGCGCTCTGCGCAGTGGGTTGCAGCCAGCAACAAGGCCGCGATATCGCCAGGCAATTCAGCGATGGCAAGCCCGATGAGTTCTTCCAGACCAGTGTCGATCGCATGGCCACCCTGGGGATGCGCGACAACCTGCAAAGCCTCTACCTGCTGATGAGCAAGCTTTACCTGCGCAATCCCAGCCAGTGGCGTCAGTCGGGCTATCCGGATGCGGTGAGCGCCGCCCGGGTCATTCGCCAGGCCATCGAAAACCGTCAACCCTTGCCCGCACTGGGAGACCGGCGTGATCTGGCCGCCCTGAGTTACTCCCTGAGTCCCGACTTTCGTGGTGACCGTGTCGGCGCGTTTATCTACGCGATTGGCAGTATGCTCGTGACCGCCCACGGCGGGCGTACGCAGTTTTATGTGACCGACTCGATCAACCCGCAGTTTGTCAGCAATGCGGCGCGCAATATCGAAAAGGCCACCTGGCTGCTCAGCCAGCGCCAGGATGCCAACGGTGTATTGCTGTTGTTCTCCAATGAAATATCGGAGGAGGGCAGTAACCTCAGTTTTGCCGTTGAGTTTGGCAAGATCGTTGCGCGCCTGGACTTACTTACCCAAATCCTTGATGAGCGTTACCGACGCATTGGCCTCAATTACGCGCAAAGTTTATTGCTGATGAACTTCCTGCCGGTGCAGTGAGGCGCATCCATCGAACAATCAGTGGGGTGTTTCCCTTTCTGCTGTAGGAAGGTGCCTATCTTGCCTCTCGCTGCTTGAAACGCTTGCCTGCGAGCAATAGCCTCGGATTTTTCTTAAACACGAGGCCCTCCCTTGGGTAAACGAAAAACGGTTTGGCCCACGGATCGCGAAATACGTTTGCGGTTTATCCTGTTCGCGGTCATCGACGCCGCGACTGCTCAGGGCGTCTCTGCCGAGTTGCTGTTGCCGGCGCACACGCTGCTGCGCAACTCACCCTCGCAAGCCCAGTTGCTGGATGCCCTGGACGAGATTCTGGCTACCGATGAAATGTACGGTTTCCGCTTTGCGCCGGGTTCCGATGCGGATGATCTGATGCGGGAATTGGCGAAGCCGGACGGCTGAAACCTGTCTGGTACTGTTTTGCCAGGGTCATGGTTCGTCAATAAGGCGTGACCTGACGGGCGTGCCTGCCTTCCCATCACTGTTCGCGTGGTGGGCCTGGCCTGCCACGTTCCGTAATCCCAAGGACCCGCCCCAATGCTGCTGCGCCACCCGCCCTTTCTTTTTGCCGCCCTGACTCTCAGCTCGCTGGTACAGGCCGAAGGCCTGCAACTGGCGCCAGTCGAAGTCACCACCACTGAAGCCAGTGCCGGCGAAATTGCCCAGGCACAGCTACAGCGCGTGCCCGGCGGCAGCAATTACATCGATATGAGCAGCGTGCAACAGGGGCGGGTGAGCAGTAACGAGGATGTGTTCAAGTACCAGGCCGGGGTGTACGCCAAGGCGGCGAATAACGAAGGCGTGAAGCTGTCCATTCGCGGTTCTGGCCTGAATCGCAGCCCGGGCGCCCATGCCTCCGGCCTGTATGAAATGTTCGACGGTCTGACGCTCACGGGCCCGGGCGGTACACCTTATGAACTCAAGGACCCGTTGTGGCAAAGCCGCGTGGAAGTGCTGCGGGGCGCCAATGGCTTCGATCAGGGCGCGTTGGCCCTGGGTGGTTCGGTCAATTACGTGACCCACACCGGCTACGACGCGCCCAAGCTGCAAGTGCGTTATGAAGTCGGTAGCCGCGGCTATGCCCAGCGGGAGGTCAGTTCCGGCCAGGTGCTGGGGGATGCCGATTACTACATCAGCCTCACCGATTCCGAGTCCGACGGCTACCAGCACCAGAGCGCCGGGACCGGCAAGGGCATCGCCGCCAACTTTGGCTACCGCTTCAACCCGGACCTGGAAACGCGCTTCTACCTGCGCTACCGCGAAACCACCAACGATTCCCCCGGCAAGCTCACGCGCTACCAGATCAGCCATGACCCGCGTGCCGCCAACAGCCTCAACGCCGCCCGCGATTCAAAACGCCTGCAACCGGGCTCTACCTGGATCGCCAACAAGACCACCTTGCAACTGGACGACAACGCCCGAGTGGAAGTCGGGCTGGCCTATCACGACTACCCGATGGATCTGCGCGAGGGCACCAACCGCCTCAAGGTCGCCTACACCGATATCAGCGGCACCCTGAACTACATCCGTCAGGACAGCCTGTTCGGCCATGCCAGCAAAACCACCGTCGGCCTGCGTACCACCCAGGCGATGCCCAATAATGGCGCGTCGGAATATGTACGCACCCCCGCAGGCAACACCGCAATCTACGCGCCCGGCACCAAGACCCGCGATTACAGCTACCTGGGCTCCGACACCGTGCTGCATGTCGGCAACGAGCTGGAACTGGTGGAGGATCTGTGGCTCACCACCGGCCTTGCCGCGATCTACACCCGCCGCGAAACCCAGGTGACTTACCCCGATGGCCAGGCGCCGCTCAGTCAACATGACTGGGACTACGCACCGCGTATCGGCCTGCGTTATGACTTCACCCCGCAATTGCAGGTATACGCCAACCTGAGCCGCTCGGTAGAGCCGCCGCACGCCTGGTCGATGATCTGGGGTTCCAACAAATACTTCGGTCCGGGCAGCGGCGCGGCTACGGGGCTACAGCGCGAAGGTGTGAAGTTACGCAATCAGACCGCCACCACCCTGGAAATCGGCGGGCGCGGCGAAGCGTGGCTCGGCCAGTGGGACCTGGCCCTCTACCGCTCTGAAGTACGCCACGAACTGCTTTCCGTGGAAACCCAGGCCCAGACTGCCAACAGCAGCGCGATCATCGCCGAATCCAACGCCAGCCCCACCGTGCACCAGGGCGTGGAACTGAGCCTGCTCAGCCCGTTATGGGACGGCGGCCGCAACGGCAAGCTCGACCTGCGCCAGGCCTATACCTTCAGCGACTTCCACTACCGTGACGATGACCGTTTCGGCGACAACACCTTGCCCGGCATCCCCAAGCATTACTATCAGGCGCATGTGCGCTACAGCCACCCGACGGGTTTCTACACCAGCCTCAACACCGAACATGCCTCGCGGGTAGCGGTGGACTACGCCAACTCTTACTACGCCGCGGCCTACACCACCCTCGGCGCCACGTTCGGCTATGACGCGCCCAAGCAAGACTGGCAAGCCTGGGTCGATCTGCGCAACCTGACCAACCGTCGCTATGCCAATACCGTTACGCCGGGGTACGACGACAAAGGCATGGACGCAGCACGTTCTACCCCTGCCGATGGGCGTGGTATCTACACCGGCGTGTCGTGGAGCTGGCGTTAAATCAACCTTCGTGCTGGCGCAGGCGCTTGTACAGGGTGTTGCGGCTCACTCCCAACTCCCGCGCCAGGTGGGAAATATTGCCGCCCACGGCTCGCAGGCGTTGGTTGAGGTCAAGATTTTCATCCAGGCGCTCGCAGGTGGGCAGCGGCGCCGTTTGCTTCAAATCGGTAAAAAAATCATCGGGCAGATGTTCTGCGCGGATCGGCTGCTCCTCGGCCATCGCCAGCGCCACCTGTAACACGCTGCTCACCTGACGCAAATTGCCCGGCCACGGATGTTGCTCGAATAACCCCAGCACCTCGGCACTCAGCCCGGCCCACTGGTTCGGCTCGCGATGTTGCTGCCACAGTTGCTGGAATAACGCTTGCTTGTCGGTGCGCTCGCGCAATGGCGGCAACTCCAGGGTCAGGCCACCGATGCGGTAGTACAAATCCTCGCGGAAGCGCCCGGCCTGCACCAGCTCGCGCAGTGCGCGGTTGGTCGCCGAGATGATGCGCAAATCCACCGGGAACACCTCACTGCTGCCCACCGGTTGCACACAGCGCTCCTGCAACACCCGCAACAGGCGGGCCTGGGTCGGCAAGGGCATATCACCGATCTCGTCGAGAAACAGCGTGCCCTTGTCCGCCTTGCGAATCAGGCCAATGCTGCCTTTCTGATTGGCGCCGGTGAAGGCGCCTTTTTCGTAGCCGAACAGTTCCGATTCCACCAGCTCAGCCGGAATCGCCGCACAGTTCACAGCGATCAATGCCTGTCGGCTGCGCGAGCTGGCCTGATGCAGGGCTTTGACGAACACCTCTTTGCCCACCCCAGTCTCGCCGTGAATCAGCAATGGAATGTCCTTTTCCAGCAGGCGTTCGGCCTGGCGCACCGCTTTCTCCATGCGTACATCGCCAAAATGCAGGGTCTTGAGGTTGATCGAGGTCGGCGCTGGCGGCGGTTGGCTGAACACCCGGGCCTGCACTGGCATCTGCCTGGGTCGCTTCAACAGGCACTGGAAGCGGTTGCGCCCAGCCGCCTGCAACGCAAACGGCAACCCTTCGGGCTGGTTGAGCAACTCCAGCAGCGACACCTTGAACAGACTGTCGATCATCACCCGCGACAGGCTGATGCCCAGCAGGTTATCCGCACGCCGATTGGCTGATAGTACCTGGCCGCTTTCATCAAAGATCAGCAGGCCGGCCCACTGGCTGTCGAGGTTGCTCAAGCCGGTGTTGAAGGTCAGTTGGAAATGTTCGCCACGGAACAGGTTGAGGATCAGCCGGTTTTCCACGGTCTGACTCATCATCTTGACCATGCCCAGGGTGTGGGAGGGCGGCAGGTAGCTGTCGCTGGACACATCCAGCACCGCGATGATTTCGCGCTGGGCGTCGAAAATAGGCGCCGCGGAACCGGTCATGAAACGGTTGGCCTTTAGGAAGTGTTCATCGTGCTCGATATGCACGGCCTGGGCGCAGGCCAGCGCGGTGCCGATGGCATTGGTGCCGCTGGCACGTTCCATCCAGCTGGCGCCGGGGCTGAAGCCACGGGCCAGCTTGGGTTCGATAAACCGCTGGGTGCCCCACGACGTCAGGACCTGGCCCTGATTGTCAGCCAGCATGATCAGGCAGTTGGAGTTGCTGAGGATGTTTTCATAGTAGGGCAGTACTTCCTGGTGCGTGGTCTGCACCAGTGAATGCTGGCTTTCCAGGAGTTGACTGATGCCTTCGGCGGGCAGTTGATCAAAGCTTGGCGTGCTCTGGTGGTCCAGGCCGAAGGCGCGGCAACGTCGCCAGGATTCCTGGATAAGGGTGTCGTGTGCCAGTGGTTCGGCCATGGTGCGACCTTCATTTTTATTGTTATTGTTATTGGATGTGCACATTCAACCATTGAAATGGGTTCAAGTGTGGGAGGGGCGGTGCGACGATTCGACTTGCTCCCGATAGCGGTATGTCAGTGAAAAGATGCTGACTGATACACCGCTATCGGGAGCAAGCCCCCTCCCACATTTTTATCTTGTGTTGGTCATGAGAGTGTTGTTCAGAACTGTTCATTGTCAACCCCGAAAGTGTTCAGTTGTTCAGCCACTTTGTTCACTCCTGAACATCACCATTAACCCATTCCCTTACGCATCAAGCGCTTGCAGTTTTGGCACGAAACTCGCTCTGACACCTGGCCAGATTCATTCCAATAATAAAAAGGTCGTGTCATGTCATTGACCCTGGAACATGTCTCCCGCGTTGTCGACGGCCAAACCTGGATCGACGACGCCAACCTGCGTTTTGAAGCCGGCTCTTTCAACGTCTTGCTCGGTCGCACCCTGTCCGGCAAAACCAGTCTGATGCGCCTGATGGCTGGTCTGGACAAGCCCGACAGCGGCCGCATCCTGATGAACGGCGTAGACGTTACGCAAAAGCCGGTACGCCTGCGCAATGTGTCGATGGTCTACCAGCAGTTCATCAACTATCCCACCATGACCGTATTCGAGAACATCGCCTCGCCGTTGCGCCAGGCCGGTGTGTCCAACGAGCTGATCCAGAGCAAGGTGCTGGAAACCGCCAGGATGCTGCGCATCGAGAAGTTCCTGCAACGCCACCCGCTGGAACTGTCCGGTGGCCAGCAGCAGCGCACCGCCATGGCCCGCGCCCTGGTCAAAGACGCCGAACTGATTCTGTTCGATGAGCCCCTGGTCAACCTGGACTACAAACTGCGCGAAGAGCTGCGTCAGGAAATGCGCGAACTGTTCAAAGCGCGCCACACCATCGCCATTTACGCTACCACCGAACCCAACGAGGCCCTGGCCCTGGGTGGCACCACCACCATTCTTCACGAAGGCCGGGTGATCCAGAGCGGCAAGGCCGCCGAGGTCTATCACCAGCCGCAAACCGTTCTGGCCGCTGAGCTGTTCTCCGAACCGCCGATCAACCTGATGCCAGGGCGCATCAGCGGCAACGAAGTGAGCTTCGCCAATTTCGTGCATTTCCCACTCAACGTCGACCTGCGCCCCATCGGCGAGGGCGAGTTCCGTTTCGGCGTGCGTCCCAGCCATATCAGCCTGGTACCGAGCAATGACGATGACCTGGAGCTGGCGGTGACCGTGGAAGTCGCCGAGATCAGCGGCTCGGAAACCTTCCTGCATGTGCGCAGCGAGCACTTCCTGCTGGTGCTGCACTTGCCGGGGGTGCATGAGTACGATGTGGACGCGCCGATCCGCGTGTATATCCCCACCCATAAACTGTTTGTGTTCGATGGACAGGGCCGTTTGGTCCAGGCCCCCGGGCGCCGTGTTGCGAGGGTTGCCTGATGGCCGAGATCCATTTGCGTAACCTGGCCCATAGCTATAGCCCCACGCCAAAAGGGCCTGACGACTACGCCATTCGGGAAATGAACCATGTGTGGGAGCAGGGCGGTGCCTACGCGTTGCTCGGGCCGTCGGGCTGCGGCAAGTCCACGTTGCTCAATATCATCTCCGGCCTGCTCAGCCCCTCTGAGGGCCAGGTGCTGTTCGATACCCAGGTGGTCAACGACCTCACGCCGGAGAAACGCAATATCGCCCAGGTGTTCCAGTTCCCGGTGGTGTACGACACCATGACGGTGTTCGACAACCTGGCCTTCCCGCTGCGAAACCAGGGCATGGCCGAAGCGAAAATCCACAGCAAGGTGCAGGAAATCGCCGAAGTTCTGGACCTGCAAACCCTGCTGAGCAAAAAAGCCCGCAACCTCACCGCCGACGAAAAACAGAAAGTCTCCATGGGCCGTGGCCTGGTGCGCGATGACGTGTCGGCGATCCTGTTCGACGAGCCGCTGACGGTGATCGACCCGCACCTGAAATGGAAACTGCGGCGCAAGCTCAAGCAGATTCATGAGCAGTTCAATATCACTATGGTCTACGTCACCCATGACCAACTGGAAGCCTCCACCTTCGCCGACAAGATCGCGGTGATGTACGGCGGGCAGATCGTGCAGTTCGGCACACCGCGTGAGTTGTTCGAGCGGCCGAGCCACACCTTTGTCGGCTATTTCATCGGCAGCCCTGGGATGAATCTGATCGAAGTGCAGGCCAAGCCTGGCGGCGTAGGCTTTGCCAACACACTGCTGCCGTTGTCCGACGCGTTGCAGCAACGTATCCATGCGACCGACTGCAAAAAACTCCAGGTTGGCATCCGCCCGGAATTTATCCATGTATGGGATGACCACAACCCTGACGCCCTGCAAGCCGACGTCACGCATGTGGAGGACTTGGGCACCTACAAGATCATGACCCTCAACCTCGACGGCGCCACGCTCAAAGTGCGCCTGGCCGAAGACAAACCGGTGCCGGAGGGCAGGGCGTCCATCAGCTTCCCCGCGCAATGGCTGATGCTTTACGCCGACGATTACCTGCTGGAGGTGGCGCCATGAACAAGGTGCAGAACAACAAGGCCTGGTGGCTGGTGTTGCCGGTGTTCCTGCTGGTGGCGTTCAGTGCGGTGATCCCGATGATGACCGTGGTCAATTACTCGGTGCAGGATATTTTCGACCAGTCCAGCCGCTACTTCGTCGGGGCCGACTGGTACAAGCAGGTGCTGCTCGATCCACGTTTGCATGACTCGTTGCTGCGCCAGTTCATCTACTCGGCCTGTGTGCTGCTGATTGAAATCCCGCTGGGCATCGCCATCGCCTTGACCATGCCGACCAAGGGGCGCTGGTCATCGCTGGTGCTGATTATCCTCGCCATTCCGCTGCTGATTCCATGGAACGTGGTCGGCACCATCTGGCAGATCTTTGGCCGTGCCGACATCGGCCTGCTGGGTTCGACCCTCAACGCCATGGGCATCAGCTACAACTATGCGGCCAACACCATGGACGCCTGGGTCACCGTGCTGGTGATGGATGTGTGGCACTGGACCTCGTTGGTGGCGCTGTTGTGCTACTCGGGTTTAAGGGCCATTCCGGACGTCTACTACCAGGCCGCGCGGATTGATCGTGCATCGGCCTGGGCAGTGTTCCGACATATCCAGTTGCCGAAGATGAAAAGCGTGCTGTTGATCGCGGTGATGCTGCGCTTCATGGACAGTTTCATGATCTACACCGAGCCTTTCGTACTCACGGGGGGCGGGCCGGGGAACGCCACCACCTTCTTGAGCCAGACGCTCACCCAGATGGCCGTAGGCCAATTCGACCTGGGCCCGGCGGCGGCGTTTTCGCTGGTGTATTTCCTGATCATCCTGTTGGTGTCCTGGCTGTTCTACACCGCCATGACCCATTCCGACGCCAACCGCTGAGGCCACCGACATGAGCAAGCGCAAGCTTATTCCGTTACTGATTTATATCCTGTTCCTGCTGGTGCCGATCTACTGGCTGCTGAACATGTCGTTCAAGAGCAACACCGAAATCCTCGGCGGCCTGACCCTGTTTCCCCAGGATTTCACCCTGGCCAACTACAAAGTGATCTTCACCGACCCGAGCTGGTACACCGGCTATCTCAACTCGTTGTACTACGTGAGCCTGAACACGGTGATCTCTCTGAGCGTGGCGTTGCCGGCAGCCTATGCGTTCTCGCGCTACCGCTTCCTGGGGGACAAGCACTTGTTCTTCTGGCTGCTGACCAACCGCATGGCGCCGCCTGCGGTGTTTTTGCTGCCGTTTTTCCAGCTGTATTCCTCCATCGGCCTGTTCGATACGCACATCGCCGTGGCCCTGGCCCATTGCCTGTTCAACGTGCCGTTGGCGGTGTGGATCCTTGAAGGCTTCATGTCCGGCGTGCCCAAGGAAATCGACGAAACCGCCTACATCGATGGCTATAGTTTTCCCAAGTTCTTCGTGAAGATCTTTATTCCGTTGATCGGCTCCGGCATCGGGGTGACTGCGTTTTTCTGCTTTATGTTTTCCTGGGTCGAACTGCTGCTGGCGCGCACGCTGACTTCGGTCAACGCCAAGCCCATCGCGGCGGTAATGACCCGCACGGTCTCTGCGTCGGGTATTGATTGGGGGGTACTGGCGGCAGCGGGGGTATTGACTATCCTCCCGGGCATGTTGGTGATCTGGTTTGTTCGCAACCACGTGGCCAAGGGCTTTGCCCTGGGCCGGGTCTAGAGGAGTCGATGATGGAATGGATGGCCTGGACCACCCCCACTGCGCTGTTCTTTGGTGGCATCGCCCTGATTCTGGCGGGCATGACCACCTGGGAACTGCGTTCGCCGAGCATTCCGCGGCGCGGGTTGCTGCCGATCAGCACCACCCGTGGTGATCGCTTGTTTATCGGTCTTCTCGGCAGCGCCTACCTGCATTTGCTGGTCATCGGCGTTACCGACTGGAGCATCTGGGTGGCGTCCGCGCTCTCCCTGTTATGGCTGTTGAGTGTGATGCGTTGGGGCTAATGCCCTTATGAATAAACAACCAGGAGGTCTCTATGTTGAATAAAAACAATAAGCTGCGACATAGCATTTCATTGGCCGCCGTACTGGCCCTCAGCGGTTTGAGCGCTTCGGCCTGGGCCGATGCGTATGAAGATGCCGCGAAAAAATGGATCGGCAGCGAGTTCAAGCCCTCGACTCTCACCGAAGCCCAACAGCTTGAGGAATTGAAGTGGTTTATCAAGGCGTCGGAGCCCTTCCGTGGGATGAAGATCAACGTGGTGTCGGAAACCCTCACCACCCATGAGTACGAATCCAAGGTACTGGCCAAGGCGTTCAGTGAAATCACCGGCATCAAGCTGACCCACGACCTGCTACAGGAAGGCGACGTGGTGGAGAAGCTGCAAACCCAGATGCAGTCCGACAAGAATATCTATGACGGCTGGGTCAATGACTCGGACCTGATCGGTACGCACTTTCGCTACGGCAAGACCGAGTCCATCACCGACCTGATGGCCAACGAAGGCAAGGACTTCACCTCGCCGACCCTGGACCTCAAGGACTTTATCGGCCTGTCCTTCACCACCGCGCCGGACGGCAAGATCTATCAGCTGCCCGACCAGCAGTTCGCCAACCTCTACTGGTTCCGCGCCGACTGGTTCGAACGCCCGGAGCTGAAAGCCAAGTTCAAGGAAAAATACGGCTACGACCTCGGCGTCCCGGTGAACTGGTCGGCCTATGAAGACATCGCCAAGTTCTTCAGCGAAGACGTCAAGGAAATCGACGGAAAGCGCATCTACGGGCACATGGACTACGGCAAGAAAGACCCGTCCCTGGGCTGGCGCTTTACCGATGCGTGGTTTTCCATGGCCGGCGGCGGTGACAAGGGTTTGCCCAACGGCTTGCCGGTGGACGAGTGGGGCATTCGTGTGGAGGACTGCCACCCGGTGGGTTCCAGCGTGACCCGCGGCGGCGACACCAACGGCCCGGCGGCGGTGTTCGCCACACAAAAATATGTGGATTGGATGAAAGCCTACGCGCCGCCGGAAGCGGCGGGCATGACCTTCTCCGAATCCGGCCCGGTGCCGTCCCAGGGCAACATTGCCCAGCAGATTTTCTGGTACACCGCGTTTACCGCCGACATGGTCAAGCCGGGCTTGCCGGTGGTGAATGCCGACGGTACGCCGAAATGGCGCATGGCGCCGTCGCCGGTCGGGCCGTACTGGGAAAAGGGCATGAAGAAGGGCTATCAGGACGTAGGCTCCTGGACCTTCCTCAAGTCCACGCCTGAGAAGCAGAAACTCGCGGCCTGGCTGTACGCGCAGTTCGTCACCTCCAAAACCGTGTCACTGAAGAAAACCATCGTGGGCCTGACGCCGATTCGTGAGTCGGATATCAACTCCCAGGCCATGACCGACATGGCGCCCAAGCTCGGGGGCCTGGTGGAGTTCTACCGCAGCCCGGCGCGCACCGAGTGGTCGCCTACCGGCACCAACGTGCCGGACTACCCACGCCTGGCGCAACTGTGGTGGAGCAACATCGCCGCCGCCGCCAGCGGCGAGAAAACCCCGCAACAGGCGCTGGACAATCTGGCCAAGGAGCAGGACGCGATCATGACGCGCCTGGAACGCTCCAAGGTGCAACCGGTGTGCGGCCCGAAAATGAACCCCGAGCGTGACGCGCAATACTGGTTCGACCAGCCGGGCGCGCCGAAGCCGAAACTGGCCAACGAGAAGCCCAAGGGTGAAACCGTGAACTACAACGATCTGCTCAAGCAGTGGGAGGCGGCGCGCAAGTAACAGCGCTGAGTGAGTACGACGCAACGGCACGTTTACGTGCCGTTTTGTTTGAAGCTTGAAGTGCGACGCCCTGCATTTCATCCGGTGGTTCGAGACAGCCCGCCAGGTTGCGACTAAACTGCTGAGCATTCATACAGGAGGTTATCTGATGGGTGTTCAACTTTCCCCAATTGTTTCCGAGTTTGAAACCGAAGAGCAGGCGAGTAGTCATGATCTCTGGTTTCGTAAAAAAGTCGAAAAAAGCTTGGCCAACCCCGGCCCCGGTGTACCTCATGACGAGGTCATGGCACGAGTTGAGGCGATTATTCTGCAAGCAGAGCTTGAGCAGCGGGCCAAGGCTTGATGTTGGCCGTTGTTTGGCTTGACGAAGCCATCGGCGACCTGATTGATATCGTGACTTTTATCGCAGCAGAAAACCCCGGCGCTGCACGACGCATCAAGACCCGCCTGGAAGGCGCGCCTCTACCACTGGCTGAGCACCCCTATCTGTATCCGTGCGGCCGGGTGCCAGGTACTCGTGAGGTGGTTGTACATCCCAATTATGTGCTGGTGTATAGAGTGACTGCTGAGCGGATCGAAATAGTCAACGTATTGCACGCCCGGCAAGAATATCCCTGAGCCTCCCGCCTTCGTATTTCATCAGCGAGCGCCTTTACTGCGACCGCTTATCCCCCCCTTCATAACCTCATTTGAATTTTCCGCACGCCCCGACGCTCTGCATTCTAGAAGCGCGTGAAGTTGAGCGCTCTTGCGGGGCCACCTTGTGGAAGGCCCGTTGTAACGGACTTTGCGGAAACTGCCATCATGACACTCCTTACAGCGCTGTCGGGCCAGCCGGCCTCTCTCACCGACTCGGCCCAGGGCCGCCATCAACGGGTGTATCGACAGCTGTACGGCGAAACGCCAGACGCCGCCGAACTGGCGCGTGACTACCTGCAGGATCAATTGGCCCAGGTAGAGGAAACCGACTGCGACTTGCCTGAAGCGCCCGAACACCTGGCGGCCTGGGTCGAACAGCGCTGCGCCGTCGTGGCCCAGGCCTATGCCGACTACCTTGAGCAGCGCCAGCAAGGCCGGCCACGGCGTTATTTTCACAACAAAGCCCACGCGTTGTATGTCCTGCAGCGTGTGGCACCGACCAAACTGGTGGACGGCGCCTGGCTCTACGGCCTGCTGCACTATTGGCAAGACCAGCGCTTCGACGGCTTGCTCACTACCTATCTGGAGGAATTGGGCGACGGTGAGGCCGCGCAGAACCACGTGGTGATCTATCGCAAGTTGCTCAGCGACCACGATGCCGACAGCGAAGCCGGCCTTGAGGATGAGCACTACCTGCAAGGTGCGCTGCAACTGGCCCTGGGCCTGTGCGCCGACCAATTCCTGCCGGAAGTCATCGGCTACAACCTGGGCTACGAACAGTTGCCGCTGCACCTGCTGATCACCGCTTACGAACTCAGCGAACTGGGCATCGACCCCTATTACTTCACCCTCCACGTGACCATCGATAACGCCAGCAGCGGCCACGCCAGCAAGGCCGCGCAATCGGTGTTGGGCCTGCTGCCGCTGGGCGAGGGCAGGGCCGCGTTCTACCGCCGCGTCGCCGCTGGGTATCGCCTCAACGATCTTGGCCCGGGTACCACGGCTGTCATCCAGCAGTTCAACCTGCACGACGAAGTGGTCGCGATGCTTGAGCGCAAACGCACTTTCGGCCAGCACATGCATTCGGACTACTGCCGCTTCGAAGGCCAGACCGTCAACCAATGGCTGGCCAAGCCGGGGCAGATCGGCGATTTCCTCACCGCCTTGCAGGACAAGGGCTGGATCAAGCGCAACCAGGACCCTGCCGACAGCCGTTTCTGGCAGTTGATCGAGGGGGCCGGCGCGGCGATGTTCGGGGTATTCAGCGCGGCGGAAAAACAGCTGCTGCATGACTGGATCGCCGGTGACTGGGCCAGCGGCCAGCGCGTGCCGCCGGTACGGCCGGGGCGCGGCAGTCGGCTTGCCCGCGAACAGCAATGCCCGGCGGACCCCGACACCCAGGCCCTGGCCGATTCACTGTGGAACCTGCCCGACGAGCAACAGCTCAATGCGCTGATCCCATGGATGTCAGCGCGGCGCCACAGCAGTCCCGCAGGCTTGTACGCCACCCGCCGCTTTATCCAACTGCGTGCGCGTTTGCGCTAAGGAATGTGCCTATGTCTGCCCAACAACTCGCTGATCGTGCCTTGCTGAACCTGGGCCGGGGGTTGAAGGAAAGCGGTTACCGCTTCATTACGCCGACGCCCTTGACCCATGAGCGCGTCTACCGGCGTTTGGCGACGCCGCTGGCGATGACGCTGCGCGACGTATTCGGCTGGTCGATGCCGTTCGACCACGACCTGTTGCCCGAGGCGTTTCGCGAAGAGTTGCAGCAAGCCGATGTGATCGAAAAGCACGATGCCTTATGGCGCAGCACGGTGCGTTGGTCGAGCCTCGACGATCTGCTGTTCGCCCATTCGCCGTATCCCACGGTACAAGCGGATGCGGTGTTCTTCGGCCCCGACAGCTACCGTTTTGCCCAGGTGATCGAAGCCCATTTGCAGCAGCGTTTCGAACCGCTCAAGCGTGCGGTGGACATTGGCTGTGGCGCCGGTGTGGGTGCCTTGGTGGTTGCCCGGGCCAGGCATGACGCCCAGGTGCTGGCGGTGGACATCAACCCGCGTGCCCTGCGCCTGACCGCCGTGAACGCCGAGCTGGCCGGGTTGAATAATGTCAGCGTGTACCACAGTGACGTGCTGGCCAGCGTCGAAGGGCAGTTCGACCTGATCGTCGCCAACCCGCCGTACATGAACGATGACCGCCAGCGTGCCTATCGCCATGGTGGCGGGGCGTTGGGGGAGCAGTTGTCGGTGCGCATCGTCAGCGAGTCCCTCGCACGCCTGGCTCTGGGCGGCAGCCTGTTGCTGTATACCGGAGTGGCGATGGTGGCGGGTGGCGATCCTTTCCTTGGCGCGGTCAAGCCGTTGCTGGGCAGTGATGCCTACGGCTGGACCTACCGCGAACTGGATCCTGATGTCTTCGGCGAGGAGCTGGAAAAACCTGGCTATGAACGTGTGGAGCGCATCGCGGTGGTTGCGCTCACCGTTACCCGACTGCGTTGACCCTTGATGCTCACTTTCGGCATCGAAGAAGAATACTTCATCACCGATCTGCACACTCGCCGGATGCTCGGCGAGCCTTCGACAGCGGTGCTGGCGGCGTGTCGTGAGGCGATCGGCGCAGGCTTTGCGTATGAAATGTTCCAGGGCCAGATCGAGGTCGCGTCACCGGTATTCAGTGCCAGCGCTGAAGCCGCGGATTACCTGGCGACAGTGCGCCGCAATCTGGCGCAGCGCCTGGGTGAATTTGGCCTCGGCGTGGTGTGTGCCGGCAGCCATCCGTTGGCCGACTGGCGCGAACAGCGGCCTACTGACCAAGCCCATTTCCAGCAGTTGTTCGACGATATTCAATACGTAGCGCGGCGCAGCGTATTGTGCGGGCTGCATGTGCACGTGCAGGTGCCGCACACCCATGACCGCATCGCCGTGATGAACCAGGTGTCACCGTGGCTGCCGCTGCTGTTGCTGCTCAGTTGCTCCTCGCCATTGTGGGATGGCGCGCCCAGCGGCTTTATGAGCTACCGCCAGGCCGCTTGTGATGAATGGCCGCGCATGGGCGTGCCGGAACATTTCGCCGATTGGAACGAATACCTGCGCTATCTTGCGTTGCTGCATCGCATGGGTGCAATCAAGGCCGATGGCAACGGCTGGTGGGGCATTCGCCCGGCGGCGCGTTACCCAACCCTCGAACTGCGCATGACCGACGCCTGCCCGCGGTTGGCGGATGCCCTGGCCCTGGCCACGCTGTTTCGCGTCATGGTCACCCATGCCTGCGGCCTGGAGCGACCCGGCGCCGGGTTCTGTGCGCAAACGCGCTGGCTGCTCAAGGAAAATCGCTGGCAGGCCAAACGCTACGGCGCGGGCGGTCACTTTGCGTTGGACGACACAGGCGCCATGGGCAGCGCCGAACAGTGGTTGCACTGCGCGCGCCAGACGTTCGGTGCCACCGCAGAGGCCCTGAGCGAGCCGCGGCTGTTCGATACGCTGCAAGCGCTGCTGCGGCGCGGCAACAGTGCCACCGAACAGTTACGTTGGTACGCCCAGGCCCGCGCCGACGGTGCCGATGAGGTGGGCAGCCTGGGCAGCGTGGTCGACCATTTGCTCGCTCAGAGTCGCGGCGACCATTGATGGGCTGCGCACAGGCGCCTTTTGATGTGTCAGGCCATGGCTTGCGGCTGAATACGCAACTCGCCGTCCACATCCTTGACCAAGCCACTGGCCACGAACAACGGCGCCAGGCGCTTGTGCAACTGCGGCTCGACAAACTCCTTGACCGTGTCCAGCACCAGCACGCCACTGAGCGGCAACTCGGCCTTGGTGTACGACAGCCATGCCTTTTTCAACGCCATCAACACATCGCTGCCCGCCGTCGAAGCGAAACGGCGATGCACCGGCTTGGCGTCGAAGGCGAAGGTGTGCTGGAACTCATAGCCGCTTTCGTCACCGTCACTGGCAGCGCAACGCACGCACGTGCAGGGGCCATCGCCGAAGGCGCTGCGCAGGTAGGCGTTGAAGTCCACCACGGGCTTGAGTGACAGGCGCTTATCGACCTCGAACAGGTCCCCGGTCATTTTTTCGTCAGTGTTCAACGTCCATTTCCTCGCAGTCGGTTGCTGTGTTTCAAAGCGCGGCACAATACCAGCCGAGCGTGGGTTTGGGGATTATTTGCGTCGTGGGAGGGTCAGCGGAAGAACTCACCGGGGGTGGAATCGAACTGCTGACGAAATGCATTGATAAACGCTGAGGTCGATTCATAGCCACACCCCAACGCCACATCCGTCACCCGCTCGCCTCGCTCCAGGGCGGGCAGGGCGCTCAGCAGTCGCAGGCGCTGGCGCCACGCGCGGAACGTCAGCCCGGTGTCCTTGAGGAACAAGCGGCTGAGGGTCTTTTCGCTGACGCCCAGCCTGGGGCTCCAATCCCCCAGGGTGGTCTGCTGCTCGGGGTGCAGGTTCAAGCTGTGGTAAATCTGCCGCAGCCGCGGGTCGTGGGGTAGCGGCAGCATCAAATCCACCTGGGGGGCGGCTGCAAGTTGGTCGAGCAGCACCTGGGCCAGGCGCCCATCCGGCCCATCTTCAGCATATTCCACCGGCACCTGGCTGAAATTACGGATCAACTCGCGCAAAAAACTGCTCACTTCCAGCACCTGACACCGTTCGGCCGCCCAGGCGGTGACGCTGCAATCGAGGTACAAGCTGCGCATTTCGGTATGGGGCGAACTGAACACCCGATGGGGCATGCCTGCCGGAATCCAGACGGCGCGCTGCGGGGGCGCGACGAAACGGCCGACGCTGGTGTGGATCTCCAGCACCCCGGAAATCGCGTAGGACAACTGCACCCACGGGTGGCTGTGCCGTCTTGTCAGCGCCCGATTGGGCAAGGACTCGGTACGCCCATACACCGGCCGTGGCAGGCTGGAAAGCCCGGGCACACTGCGCCGCACGGTTTTTTCATGTCCTTTTGGCGGCATTTACTGGCTCATTGGCGTTAGTCGGTAAAGGATCGTTACGTTAGAGTCGCCGGGACGCTCTTGGCAACCCCTGGAAGATTTGCTTATGACCCGCCCGCGCTTTCTGCCCGACAACTTCACCCTGACCCTGATCGCCACAGTGATCCTTGCCTCGCTGCTGCCGGCCAGCGGCCAGACCGCCGTGGCCTTCGGCTGGGTGACCAACCTGGCCATCGCGCTGCTGTTTTTCCTGCACGGCGCCAAGCTGTCGCGCCAGGCCATCGTCGCCGGCGCCGGCCACTGGCGCCTGCATTTGTTGGTGTTCAGCCTGACCTTTGTGCTGTTCCCGTTGTTGGGCCTGGCGCTCAAGCCAGTGCTGTCGCCGCTGATCGGCACTGAGCTGTACATGGGCATGCTCTATCTGTGCGCGTTGCCGGCCACTGTGCAATCAGCGATTGCCTTCACGTCCCTGGCCCGCGGCAATATCCCGGCGGCGATTTGCAGTGCGGCGGCTTCCAGCCTGTTCGGTATCTTCCTGACCCCGCTGCTGGTGGCGCTGCTGCTGAACGTACACGGCGATGGCGGCTCCACCGTCGACGCGATCCTGAAGATCAGCGTGCAGTTGCTGCTGCCATTCATTGCCGGGCAAATCGCCCGCCGCTGGATCGGCGACTGGGTCGGGCGCAACAAATCCTGGCTGAAATTTGTCGACCAGGGCTCGATCCTGCTGGTGGTCTATGGCGCATTCAGCGAAGCGGTCAATGAGGGCATCTGGCACCAGATCCCTCTGTGGCAACTGGGCGGTCTGGTAGTTGCCTGCTGCGTATTGCTCGCGTTGGTGCTGGTAGCGTCCACGTTGTTGGGCAAGGCATTCGGTTTCAGCCAGGAAGACCGCATCACCATCCTGTTCTGCGGCTCGAAGAAAAGCCTGGCCACCGGCGTCCCTATGGCCCAGGTGCTGTTCGCCGGGGCGAGCATGGGCGTGCTGATTTTACCGTTGATGCTGTTTCACCAGATCCAGCTGATGGTGTGCGCGGCGCTGGCTCAGCGTTATGCCCAGCGCCCGGAAACCATCCCCGAGTTGATGGGGCAGGTGGATCCGTGATGCACCTCTCATTCCCAGACAAATAAGCTCAAGTTAACCGCTGCGCCGACGACTAACTTCTTACTAACCCAAGAAGGAGTCTCGGCATGAACGTTCGTCGATTTGCGGTAGTGACAGGCCTTCTTTGCCTATGGGCAAGCACCTGCGGCGCGGCGCAGACAGTCGGGCAGGGCACCATCAGGTTCACTGGCGCCATCGTCGAGCCGGGGTGTGCGACAAATGCGCGCAGCGGGTCGGTGATGGAACTGCGCGGCTGTGCCAGAGTGAGTCGCGGCAGCCGCTTCGAGGTGCGCCATGTGGCGCCGGTGGCCAGCGTCAATGCGGCCCATGTGCGGCTGGTGGCAGACAGCGGCGAGGGGCGCTATTACGACCAGCGCTATCTGCTGGTAGACGCCGCCGGCAAGCCCATTGAGTCCGGCAACTACATCATTACCATGACGTCGCCATAAGCCATCGGGCGACGATCCGCATCAACAGCCGTGCGAGAAACCTATAGAATGCTCGGCGGCGGCGCTTGTCCTGGGTGGCCGCTTGATCATCGCCAGAGTACCCCGCCCGTCAATGAGCCTTTCAGCCGCAACCCCCCAAGCCAATTGGCAACCGGTCATCGCCCTCGCGCTGGCTGCGTTTGTGTTCAATACCACCGAATTCGTGCCTGTGGGGCTGCTCAGCGCCATTGGGGCCAGCTTCGACATGCCCGTGGCCAGCGTCGGTCTGATGCTCACCATCTATGCGTGGATCGTGTCCCTGACCTCGCTGCCGGTGATGCTGCTGACCCGCAACGTCGAACGGCGCAAGCTGCTGATCGTATTGTTTGGCCTGTTTATCGCCAGCCATATCCTCTCCAGCGTCGCCACCAGCTTCGGCCTGCTGATGGTCAGTCGCGTCGGCATCGCCCTGGCCCATGCCCTGTTCTGGTCGATCACCGCCTCGCTGGCCGTGCGCCTGGCGCCGGAGGGCAAGCAGGTGCAGGCCCTTGGCCTGTTGGCCACGGGCACGTCCCTGGCGATGGTGCTGGGCATTCCCTTAGGCCGCCTGCTTGGCGAGGCCATGGGCTGGCGTACCACGTTTCTGGTGATCGCCGCGTTCGCCGCGGCCCTGGTGTTCTGGCTGGCGCGCACCCTGCCGCCGTTGCCGAGCCAGAACTCCGGCTCCCTGCGTAGCCTGCCGCTGCTGTTCAAGCGCCCTGCACTGGTGGCGCTCTATGTGCTGACCGCGATGACCGTCACCGCGCAATTTACCGCTTACAGCTACATCGAACCCTTCGTCGAAGGCGTCGCCGGGCTGGGTGGCAGTGCGGTGACGTTGATTCTCTTGGTGTTTGGCGGTGCCGGCATTATCGGCTCGTTGTTGTTCAGCCTGGTGCACCGCTTCAACCCGCACCTGTTCGTGATCGGCGCAGTGTTCATCCTCGCCGCGTGCCTGGCGCTGATGCTGCCGTTGAGCGGTGCTGAATCCTACCTGGTGGTGTTGAGCATTTTCTGGGGCATGGCGATCATGGGCTTTGGCCTGGCCATGCAGTCCAAAGTGCTGGTGCTTGCACCGGACGCCACCGACGTGGCCATGGCGATGTTCTCCGGTATCTACAACATTGGCATCGGCGGTGGCGCGTTGATGGGCAGTTGGGTCGGCAGCCACTTCGGCTTCGCCTGGATCGGCGCGGCGGGCGGGTTGCTGGCGGCGCTGGCGTTGGTGGGATATTGCCTGGCGATTCGGCGGTTTGGGACGGGTGTGGTGACGCAATAGTGGGATTCAAGTGTAGCCAGGCATTCCTCATGTAGTGAGGCACCTAGAGGGCAGTGAAGTAAGCGCGGTGCATACAAATACCACAGGGGATTTATCAATAGATAAAATCCCCTGTGGTTGTTTTTGGGGTAAGGACCACTTTGCTTGGTGTATCAATATTCGTCTCTATCTCTTGGTTCGTCGTCGTCTTGAGCTTCCCAATCGTCAATGACTTGCTCGATGCGGCTTAGGGAATCGTAAGTTAGGATGCTAGCTTCCCCATCTTTTTCAAAGCGGTAAGCTTCTGATTGGTCGACTAATTTGTCGCCTTCATAACGCCCTCCTGTTAGATCTTTATGTATGTCATATCCTTTATAGTTTTTTACAAATGCCATGTCAGTACTCCTTGTATAAGGCTTGGTTGAAGTGAACGGGTATTCAGTTATAAATCTTCAATATGTAGTGAAGTATTGAAGTGATTTAAAGGTAGAGGGAGTAAGTGTGGTTGGGTACTGTCATAGTTGACAGTTTTTTAGATGGTTTAGCTATATTAGGGTTGTTCATACACAGGCGACTATACGGCTGCAAAGGGGCCGAGCCGGGATTAGAGTCCGGCGCGGTCTCTCGGCGGAACATAATGCTTCACCCCGCCGGCATCCACCGAGGCCACCGAAGTATTCAGTATCCATTGCAGTCCCAATTCCCGGCTGGCTTCGATGATTGACGGGCGTGTGCCATCGCCCATGGATGCTGCGATTTGCGGGCCGCGGTCCACCACGATTACCCGAATATCGGCCAGCTGACGTCGATGTGGTCGGCGTTGAGGGCTTATTCCAGGGTGCCCTGGGTTTTCAGCAGGGTGATCAGGGTTGAGGATTTCTGATAGCCGATACGCAGGGTCTCCTGGGCGTCGGCGCTCACGGCGATGGAGAAAACCAGCGATCCTAATACAGCAGCAAACGGGCGGCGAAGGGTCATGAGCGGCTCGATATTCAACGGAATGAGCCGAAGCATAAGGTTCTGAAAACCGGTTGATAAATACCCTTTCGATCTGAGCTTAAGGACACTTGGGGCATTGTCCATTGACTGACTGTGCATCTGCCAGATCGGGCCATGAGCAATCATTCGTTGAGGCGACACAGGCCAAAATGTGGGAGGGGGCAAGCCCCCTCCCACAGGTGTGACATGGGCGATCATCGCCGCAGTACTGGTAAAACTCAGCAAAGTTGAAGAGCCGCGAGCAAACACGGGAACCCTCCCACCCGACACGTGTCCCCGCTTCCCATGTCACCCCCCGCCGCGCAAATCCCTTAATTTTTCAAGCCTGCCGGAAGCCTCTCCAGGCCCCCGGCTGCGCCCGTTGTTTTTCAAGGGCGCCGCGCCTAGCGGCAAAACTGAATACGGACATTCTCTTAAACCGTGACTTATCAGGCAGGTTACCCCATGCAGTTCAGCGACTTACTGGCAGCGATCTCCACCCATGCGATCCGTCTGCAAACTGAAGAAGGCGACCTGATCGTCCTGGGCGATGACGAGGCGTTGGATGACGCGCTCTGGGATCAATTGATCGCGCATAAACCCCAGTTGCTGGCCCTGGTCGCCGAGCATGGCGGTGACTGGCTGAGCCCGGCTTACCGCATCACCCCGGACATGCTGGCGCTGGTCAACCTCGACCAGCCGGCCATCGACCGTATCGTCGCGTCCATCCCAGGCGGCGCGGCGAATGTGCAAGATATTTACCCCCTGGCGCCGCTCCAGGAAGGCATGCTTTACCACCATCTTTCTGCCGCGCAGGGCGACCCCTACGTGCTGCACGCGCAGTTTGTGTTCGACAGCCGCGCACGCCTGCAAACCTTTGCCGAGGCGCTGCAATGGGTGATTGACCGCCACGATATCCTGCGCACCTCCATGGTGTGGGAGCGCCTCGACGAGCCGCTGCAAGTGGTGTGGCGCAAGGCGCAGCTGGCGTGTGAAGAAGCGCATTTTGATGGCGGCGACCGTCTCGCTCAATTGCTCGCGCGCTATGACGCCCGTGCCTATCGCATGGACCTTGGCCAGGCGCCGCTGCTGCGTCTGGTGTTCGCCGAGGACCCGGCCAACCAGCGCGTGGTGGCGATGCTGTTGTTCCACCACACCATTCTCGATCACACCGCCCTGGATGTGGTGCGCCATGAAATCCAGCTGTACCTGGCCGGTGAGCACGCGCAAGCGGGCACGCCGGTAGCGTTTCGCAGCTACATCGCCCAAGTGCGCCAGGGTGTGAGCGAACAGGCCCATGAGGCGTTCTTTCGCGACATGCTCGCCGATATCGATGAACCGACGCTGCCGTTCGGCCTGCAAGATGTGCAGGGCGATGGTCAGGGCATTGATGAAGCGCGCATTCCCGTCGATAGCGCCCTTGGTCGTCGCCTGCGCAGTGTCGCGCGGCCGTTGGGGGTGAGTGTGGCGAGCCTGATGCACCTGGCGTTGGCGCGGGTGTTGGGCGTGGTTTCCGGTCGCGAGGCGGTGGTGTTCGGCACCGTGATGCTCGGGCGCATGGGCGCAGGCGAGGGCGGTGAGCGGGCCTTGGGCATGTTCATCAACACCTTGCCGTTGCGGGTTGACGTTGGCGCGCAAAGCGTGCGCGCTACGGTGCAAGTCACCCACGAGCGTCTTACGCGCCTGCTCGATCACGAACATGCGTCCCTGGCACTGGCCCAGCGCTGCAGCGGGGTGGCAGCACCCACACCGTTGTTCAGCGCGATCCTCAACTATCGCCATAGTGCGGCCACCGACATGGCCGCCGTGATCGAGGTTGCCGAAGGCATCCAGGTCCTGGGCGCCGAGGAGCGCACCAACTACCCGCTGACGGTCAACGTCGACGACCTGGGGCAAGACTTCGCGCTGACGGTGATGGTGGATGCGGCCATCGGTGCACAGCGGGTTGCCGGCTATCTGCACACCGCGCTGCAAAGCCTGGCCGACGCCCTTGAGCAGCGACCGGACAAGCCGCTCTGCGGCCTGAACATCCTGCCCGACGCTGAACGCCACGCCCTGCTGCATACCTTGAACCACAGCCCCACGCACTACGCCGATACCGCGTTGATCCACCAGCAAGTCGAAACCCACGCCGCCGCCCAGCCTGAAGCCATTGCCTTGCGCTTTGAGCAGCAGCGCCTCACCTATCGTCAACTCAACGAACGCGCCAACCAGGTCGCCCATGCACTGCTGGCCCAGGGCGTGGAGCCTGACAGCCGCGTGGCGATCTGCGTGGAGCGCGGCCCGCAGATGATTATCGGCCTGCTCGGTATTCTCAAGGCAGGTGCCGGCTACGTGCCGATAGACCCGGCTTACCCGCAGGAACGCATTGCCTACACCCTGGCCGACAGTCAACCGGTGGTTGTGCTGGTGCAGGCCGGCACTCGTCACCGGGTAGGCGAACTGGCGCAGCTTGACCTCGACAGCCTGGGCCAGTTGCCCATCACCGATCCACGGCTGCACCTGAGCCCGGCCAATCTGGCCTATGTAATTTACACCTCTGGTTCCACCGGCCAACCCAAGGGGGTAATGATCGAGCATCGTCAGGTGGCGCGCCTGTTCAGTGCCACTCAACACTGGTTCGGGTTCAACCCGCACGATGTATGGGCACTGTTCCACTCCTTCGCATTCGATTTTTCTGTGTGGGAAATCTGGGGCGCGCTGATGCACGGCGGCCAGTTGCTGATCGTGCCGCAACTGGTCAGCCGCTCGCCGGATGAGTGCTATACGCTGCTCTGCGAAGCCGAAGTGAGCATCCTCAACCAGACGCCGAGCGCGTTCCGCCAGTTGATCGCGGCCCAGGGCCACAGCACCCAGGCGCATTCGTTGCGTCAGGTGATCTTTGGCGGTGAGGCCCTTGAACCGGCCATGCTCAAGCCATGGTATGCGCGGGCGGTGAATGCCGGTACGCAGCTGGTAAACATGTACGGTATTACCGAAACCACCGTGCACGTGACCTATCGTGCGCTGGAGGCGGCGGATGCCCAACTGGTGGGCGTCAGCCCGATTGGCGTACGCATCCCCGACTTGCAGCTGTATGTGTTGGATGAACAACACGAGCCGTTGCCATACGGTGTGGTGGGCGAGCTGTACGTGGGCGGCGCCGGGGTGGCGCGCGGTTACCTGAACCGCGAGGCACTCAACGCCGAACGCTTCCTCGCGGACCCAGCCACCGGCCTGCGCATGTACAAGACCGGTGACCTCGGCCGCCTGCTGGCCGACGGCAGTGTCGAGTACCTGGGGCGTAACGATGACCAGGTCAAGATCCGCGGTTTCCGTATCGAGCTGGGCGAAATCCAGGCACACCTGGCAACCGCCCACGGCGTGCGCGATGCGGTGGTGATCGCCCGTGAGGATGAGCCGGGTGACAAGCGCCTGGTGGCCTACGTGATCACCGAGGGTGAGCCCAGCGTTGCCGCCTTGCGCGATCACTTGCTACAGAGCCTTGCCGAACATATGGTGCCCAGCGCCTTCGTGCGCCTGGAGGCATTCCCCCTGACCACCAACGGCAAGCTTGACCGCAAAGCTTTGCCCGCACCCGATGCCGAGGCGTTGGCCCGGCGCAGTTATGCCGCGCCCCAAGGTGCGGTGGAAAACGCCATTGCGATGATCTGGCAGGACCTGCTCAAGCTCGACCGGGTGGGGCGTGACGACAACTTCTTCGAGTTGGGCGGGCATTCGCTGCTGGCGGTCAAGCTGATCGAACGCATGCGCCAGGTAGAGCTGAGTGCCGATGTACGCGTGCTGTTCGGCCAGCCGACCCTGGCAGCCCTCGCAGCGGGGGTGGGCGGGCACCATGAGGTGCAGGTCCCGGCCAATCTGATTCAGGAACACAGTGAGCACATCACGCCGGACATGCTGCCCTTGGTCGAGCTGGACCAGGCCGCCATCGATCACATCCTCCAGGCCGTGCCCGGTGGCGTGGCCAACGTGCAGGATATCTACGCTCTCGCGCCGTTGCAGGCCGGTATTCTCTACCACCACCTGGCAACCAGCGAGGGCGACCCCTACGTGTTGCAGGTGCAGTTGCGCTTTAACGACCAGGGCGCGGTGGATGGCTTTATTCAGGCGCTGCACAGTGTCATCGAACGCAACGATATCCTGCGCACTGCGATTCTCTGGGAGGGCCTGGAGGAACCGGTGCAAGTGGTGTTGCGCCAGGCGCCGCTGGCCGTTGAGCGCTTGGACACCCAGGGCACCGATGCCTTGGCGCAGTTGCAACAGCGTTTTGACCCTCGCCACTACCGCCTGGATCTGTCTCGCGCTTCGCTGATGCGCCTGGCCTACGCTGAAGAGGCGGACGGCTTGGTCGGCATCCTGCTGCTGCACCATATCCTGCTCGATCACACGGCGCTGCAAGTGCTGGTCGAAGAAATGAGCGCCAGCCTGCACGGCAACCGCGTGCAACTGCCTGATGCGGTGCAGTACCGCAACTACGTGGCCCAGGCGCGGCTGGGCCTGAGCGAGGCGCAGCACGAGGCCTTCTTCAGCCAGATGCTCGGCGATATCGACGAGCCCACCCTGGCCTTCGGCTTGCAGGATGTGAACGGCGACGGCAGCGGCATCCATGAGGCCCATCTGCCGCTGGAACCGGCCCTCAGCCTGGCCCTGCGCGAACAGGCGCGGCAACTGGGCGTCAGCACGGCGAGCCTGGTGCATCTGGCATGGGCCCAGGTGCTGGGCCAGGTGTCGGGCCAGCAGGACGTGGTGTTCGGGACGGTCTTGCTGGGGCGTATGCAGGGCGGCGAGGGCGCTGACCGCGCGCTGGGGATGTTCATCAATACCTTGCCGCTGCGGGTCAGCCTCGGCAGCGTCGGCGTGCAAGCCGGCGTACGCGCGACCCATGCGCGCCTGGCGCAGTTGCTCGCGCATGAACACGCCGCGCTGTCCCTGGCCCAGCGCTGCAGCGGCGTGCCGGGTTCGTTGCCGTTGTTCAGCACCTTGCTCAACTACCGGCACAGCGCACCCGATGAAGCGCCGGGGGACAACCCCTTTGCCGCGTTCGGTATCCAGATCCTCAGCTCCGAAGAGCGCAGCAACTACCCGCTGGTACTCAACGTCGATGACCTGGGCACGGGGTTGGCCCTGACGGTGCAAGGTGTCGCCCATCTGGATGTGCAACGTGTGGGTGAGTACATGCTCACCGCATTGCGCCATGTGGTGAGCGCGCTGCAACACGCGCCCACCACCGCCATGCACAAGGTGTCGATTGTGCCGCCCGCCGAGCGGCGCTTATTGCTTGAAGACTTCAATGCCAGCGCCCGGGAATACCCGTCGCAGCTCACCGTAGCTCAACTGTTCGAAGCCCAGGCACTGGCCCGGCCTGAAGCCGTGGCGGTGGTGCATGGCCCGCTGTCGCTGAGCTACCGTGACCTCAATCGCCGTGCCAATCGCCTGGCCCATCATTTGATTGGCCGTGGCGTGCGGCCAGGTGAGGCGGTGGCCCTGGCGCTGCCGCGCTCCATCGACCTGGTCGTCAGCCAGTTGGCGGTGCTCAAGTGTGCGGCGGTGTACGTACCGCTGGATGTCAACGCGCCGCTCGAACGTCGAACCTTCATGGTGCAGGACAGCGGCGCCCGCCAGGTGCTGGACAACCTTGCCGAACTGGACCTGGCCGACCTGCCGGCGGACAACCCGGGGCTGGCCCGGTCTGCGCAGGACGTGGCGTACATCATGTACACCTCCGGCTCCACCGGCCAGCCCAAGGGCGTGCTGGTGCCCCATCGCGGCATCACGCGCCTGGTCATCAATAATGGCTATGCCGACTTCAATGCCAGCGACCGCGTGGCCTTCGCCTCCAACCCGGCGTTCGATGCGAGCACCATGGATGTGTGGGGCGCATTGCTCAACGGCGGGCAAGTGCAGGTGATCGACCATGCCACCTTGCTCGACCCGTTGGCGTTCGGCGCCGAGCTTAAGGGCGCGACGGTGTTGTTCGTGACCACCGCACTGTTCAACCAGTACGTGCAATTGATCCCCGAGGCGTTGGCCGGTTTGCGCATCCTGCTGTGCGGCGGTGAGCGTGCTGACCCGGCGGCATTTCGCAGCCTGTTGGCGCGTGCACCGGCGCCGCGCCTGGTGCATTGCTACGGGCCGACCGAAACCACCACCTACGCCACCACCCACGAAGTGCGCGAGGTCGGTACGGATACCGACAGCGTGCCGGTGGGGCGGCCCATTTCCAATACACAGATCTATGTGCTCGATGCACAGATGCAACCGGTGCCGCTGGGCATCACCGGTGAAATCTGCATCGGCGGCGATGGCGTCGCCCTGGGCTATTTGAATCGCCCCGAGCTGACGGCTGAAAAGTTTGTGCAGGATCCCTTCAACCCGGGCGCCTTGCTGTACCGCACCGGCGACCTCGGGCGCTGGACGCAAGACGGCTTGCTCGAATGCCTGGGGCGCAACGACGACCAGGTGAAAATCCGTGGCTTTCGTATCGAGCTGGGTGAGATCGAGGCGCGCCTGGCCAGTTGCCCGGGCATCCAGGACGTCGCCGTGTTGGCCAGGGAAGATATGCCAGGTGAAAAGCGCCTGGTCGCCTACTTCACCTGGGCCGGGGCAGACCTGGGCATTGAGCTGGTCCACGCCTACCTGCAAGGCCAGTTGCCGGACTATATGCTGCCGTCGGCCTATATGCCGCTGGCCAGTCTGCCCCTGACCAACAATGGGAAGCTCGACCGCAAAGCCTTGCCGGCACCGGACCCGTCGGCCTTGCTCAGTCGTGGCTACGAAGCCCCGCAAGGCGAGGTGGAAACCCTACTGGCGCAGATCTGGCAAGACGTGCTCAAGCTCGAACGCGTCGGGCGTCACGATCATTTCTTCGAGTTGGGCGGGCATTCGCTGCTGGCGGTGAGCTTGATCGAACGTATGCGCCAAGTGGGCCTCAGTGCCGATGTGCGCGTGCTGTTCAACCAGCCGAGCCTGGCAGCGTTGGCGGCGGCGGTGGGCAGTGGTCGCGAAATCGTGGTGCCGGCCAATGGCATCCCGGCCGGTTGCACACAGATCACACCGTCCATGCTGAGCCTGGTGCAGCTCACTCCGGATGCCATCGAGCGTATCGTCGCCAGCGTGCCGGGTGGCGCGGAGAATGTGCAGGACATCTACCCGCTGGCGCCGTTGCAGGAAGGCATTCTCTACCACCACCTCAGCGCCGAACAGGGCGACCCGTACCTGCTGCAATCGCGCATGGCGTTCGACAATCTCGACCGCTTGCACGGGTTCATGGCGGCGCTGCAACAGGTGGTTGCCCGCCACGATATCCTGCGCACGGGCGTAGTCTGGGAGGGCCTGGACAGCCCGGTGCAAGTGGTGTGGCGCAAGGCGCAACTGGGGGTGCAGGAGGTTCATCTGGACCCGGCCGACGGCGGCATCATCGAACAACTGCACGCCCGCTTCGATGCCCGGCACTATCGGCTGGACATCACCCAGGCGCCGTTGCTGCGCATGGTCTATGCCCAGGACCCGGCGCACAACCGTGTTGCGGCGATCCTGCTGTTTCACCACCTGGCGCTGGACCACACAGCCATGGAGGTGGTTGGCCAGGAAATGCGCGCCTTCATGTTCAACCAGGCCCAGGACTTGCCCGCTGCCGCGCCATTTCGCAACTATGTGGCCCAGGCGCGCCTGGGTGTCAGTGTGGCCGAGCATGAGCAGTTCTTTCGCGACATGCTCGCCGATGTGGATGAACCAACCTTGCCGTTTGGTTTGCAGGATGTGCAGGGCGATGGCCGTGCCATCGAGGAGGCCGGGCTGCCATTGGACGCCGCGCTGGCGCAGCGGGTTCGCCAGCAGGCGCGACAGCTGGGTGTGAGCGCCGCGAGCCTGATGCACCTGGCCTGGGCCCAGGTCGTGGGGCTGGTGTCGGGCCGCGATGACGTGGTGTTCGGCACGGTGCTGATGGGCCGTATGCAAGCCGGTGAAGGTGCAGACCGCGCGCTGGGGATGTTTATCAACACCTTGCCGCTGCGGGTCGATGTTGCCGCCGGGGCGTCAGCGGCGGTCAAGGCCACCCATGCACGCCTGAGCGCCTTGCTCGGGCATGAACATGCCTCGCTGGCCCTGGCTCAGCGTTGCAGCGGTGTGCCCACCAGCACGCCATTGTTCAGTGCCTTGCTCAATTACCGTCACAGCAACCCCGCCGAGATGGCCCGTGACGGCCACGGCATCTGGGAGGGCGTGCGGCTGCTGGGTGGTGAGGAGCGCAGTAATTACCCATTGACCCTGAGCGTGGATGACCTGGGCGACGGCTTCGGGCTGAGCGTGCTGGCGGTGCCACAGATCGGTGCGCAACGCCTGTGCGACTACATGCACAACGCTGTGGCGCAGTTGCTCACAGCCTTGGAGTGCACGCCGGACACCGCACTCAATCGCCTGCCGATCCTGCCCGCGGCGGAGTGTGAAACCCTGCTGCGCGAATTCAATGCCACGGCCCAGGATTTCCCCCGTGGCCACACCGTGCACGGCGCATTTGAGGTACAGGCTGAGCGCCAACCCAACGCCATTGCCGTGCAGCAGGGCGGCGAGGCGCTGACCTATCAGCAGCTCAATCAGCGTGCCAACCAACTGGCCCATCACCTGTTGGCCCTCGGCGTGCAACCGGATGACCGCGTTGCGCTGTGCTGCCGCCGTGGCCCGCAGATGCTGGTGGGGCTATTGGGCATTCTCAAGGCCGGCGCCGGCTATGTGCCGATTGACCCGGCGTATCCCGCCGAACGCATCGCTTATTTGTTGCAGGACAGCGCCCCGGTGGCAGTACTCGCTGAGGCCAGTACCCGTGACCTGCTGGACACGATCACGCTGGTCGACTTGCATGACCCCGACTGGCAGCACCTGCCCGTCAACAATCCACAGTTGCCCGCACTGACGCCTGCGCACCTGGCCTATGTCATCTACACCTCAGGCTCCACCGGCCAGCCCAAGGGCGTGATGGTGGAACACCACAACGTGGAGAACCTGGTGCATTGGCACTCTGAAGCCTTTGGCCTGGCTGCTGCGAGTCACACCAGCAGCGTGGCCGGGTTTGGTTTTGACGCGATGGCCTGGGAAGTCTGGCCGGCCCTGTGCGTCGGGGCGACCCTGCACCTGCCGCCCGCCGAAGTGGGCAATGAAAACATCGATGAACTGCTGGCCTGGTGGCGGGCGCAGCCGCTGGACGTGAGCTTTTTGCCCACGCCGGTAGCCGAGTACGCGTTCAGCCAACACCTGCAACACCCCACCTTGCGCATCCTGCTGATTGGCGGCGATCGCCTGCGCCAGTTCACCCAGGAACGGCGCTTTGCCGTGATCAACAACTATGGCCCCACCGAGGCCACGGTGGTTGCCACCTCCGGTCGCGTGCGGGCCGGGCAGGCGTTGCATATTGGTCGATCCATCGCCAATGCCGGCAGCTATGTGCTGGATGCGCAGTTGCGCCCGGTGCCGGTCGGTGTGGCCGGTGAGCTGTATGTAGGCGGCAGCGGTGTGGCACGGGGTTACTTGAATCGCCCGGACTTGACTGCCGAACGCTTCCTGCAAAACCCGTTCAGCCCGGGGCGCATGTACCGCACCGGCGACCTGGTGCGCTGGTTGCCCGACGGCAATCTGGAGTACCTGGGCCGCAACGATGACCAGGTCAAACTGCGTGGTGTGCGGGTTGAGCTGGGCGAAATCGAAAGCCGCCTGGCCGCGCTGGACGGCATTCGCGAAGCGGTGGTGCTGGTGCGCGAAGGTCGGCTGCTGGCCTGGTTCACCGAGCAACGCGCACTCCCCATCGAGACCTTGCGCGCGCAATTGCAGGCGCAGCTTCCCGATGCGCTGGTGCCGGTCGCCTACATGCGCCTCGATGTGTTGCCCCTGACCGCCAACGGCAAGCTGGACCGCAAGGCACTGCCCGATCCCGATCAGGCAGCCGTGCTCAGCCGCGAGTACCAGGCCCCCCAGGGCGAGGTCGAAACCACCCTGGCGCGTATCTGGGCCGAGGTGCTGCAAGTGGAGCAGGTGGGCCGTCATGACCATTTCTTCGAACTGGGCGGCCATTCATTGCTGGCCGTCAGCCTGATCGAGCGTATGCGTCAGGTTGGCCTCAGCGCCGATGTGCGCGTGCTGTTCAGTCAGCCAACCCTGGCCGCGCTGGCCGCTGCTGTTGGCAGTGGTCGCGAGGTGCAAGTGCCGGCCAACCGGATCAGTGCCGAGTGCCAACGTATCACCCCCGACATGCTGGCGCTGGTGACCCTCGACCAGTGTGCGATTGATCAGGTAGTCGCCCAGGTGCCAGGCGGCGCTGCCAACGTGCAGGACATCTACCCGCTGGCGCCGCTGCAGGAAGGCATTTTCTACCACTACCTCACGGCCGCGCAGGGCGACCCGTACCTGCTGCAATCGCACCTGGCGTTTGACAGTGTCGAGCGTCTGCAAGCCTTCGCGCAGGCGCTGCAACAGGTGATCGACCGCCATGACATTCTGCGCACCGGGGTGGTGTGGGAGGGGCTGGCGCAACCGTTGCAAGTGGTGTGGCGCAAGGCGGCGTTGAGCGTTCAGGAGCTGCATTTGCACGGCGACGTGCTTGCCGGCCTGCATGAGCGTTTAGACCCGCGCCACTACCGCGTCCCGATGTCCAAGGCACCGCTGGTGCGTCTGGTATTCAGCCATGATCCAAGTCGGCAGCGGGTGGTCGCGATTCTGCTTTTCCATCACATCGCTCTTGATCACACTGCGCTTGAGCGAGTGCGGCAAGAGATGCAAGCCAGTTTGCTGGGGCAGGAACAGGATGCTGATGAACCTATTCCTTACCGCAACTACGTGGCGCAGGCTCGTTTGGGGCTCAGCGAGCAGGAACACGAAGCGTTCTTCGCCAACATGCTGCGTGACGTCAATGAGCCAACCCTGCCGTTCGGTCTCCAGGATGTGCAGGGAGACGGCAGCGCTATTGAAGAGCACCAGCAGTTTCTGGAGCCGTCCTTGAGCCTGCGTCTGAGGGCTCAGGCACGACTATCAGGTGTGAGTGCCGCCAGTCTGTTTCACCTGGCGTGGGCCCAGGTGTTGGCCTGCTCCGCCAACCAGCCCAGTGTGGTGTTCGGTACGGTCCTGATGGGGCGTATGCAGGGCGGAAAAGGTAGTGACCGTGCGTTAGGTATGTTCATCAATACGTTGCCTCTGCGTGTGGAGATTGATGATATCGGCGTGCGTGCGGCGCTTGTGCAAACCCATGAACGCCTGACGGCACTGCTCGGTCACGAACACGCGTCACTGGCCTTGGCGCAGCGTTGCAGTGGTGTCGCCGCACCGCTGCCATTGTTCAGCGCGATGCTCAATTATCGCCACAGTGACAGTCAGCAGGCATCCGCATCACAAGCGTGGCAAGGCATCCAGACCCTTAGCAGCGAGGAGCGTACCAACTACCCGTTGACCCTGAACGTGGACGATCAGCGCGATGGTTTCCGCTTGACTGTCATGACCGCGGCGCACATCGGCGCAGAGCGTGTCTGCGGTTATATGCAAACGGCGTTGCATGGGTTGGTCGAAGCGTTGGAGCAATCGCCCCATCTGGCGGTCAACCGTGTATCTGTAGTGGGTAAGCAGGAGCGCGAGCAACTGTTGAATGGCTTCAATGCGACAGTAGTCGATTACAACCTTGACCAGACACTGCATTCAATGTTCGAGGCCCAAGTTGCGAGCACACCGGATTGCGTGGCGGTGAAATCGGGCGAGCAACAACTGACCTACCAACAGCTCAACGAGCACGCCAACCGCCTGGCCCATCACCTGCGTGAAAGGGGCGTGCAGCCGGACTCACGGGTAGGCATTTGCCTGGAGCGTGGCCTGGACATGGTGATCGGCCTGTTCGCCATCCTCAAGGCCGGTGGCGGTTATGTGCCGCTGGACCCGGCCTACCCGCAAGAACGCATCGCCTACATGCTGCAAGACAGCGCGCCGGTGGTGGTGCTGGCGCAAGCCTCCACTCGTGCCTTGCTGGGCGACGTGGCCGTGATCGACGTCGGCCACAGCACTTGGCACCAGCAGCCTTGCGTCAACCCGCAGGTCGCGGACCTCACTGCCCGGCACACGGCCTACGTGATCTACACCTCCGGTTCCACTGGCCAGCCCAAGGGCGTGATCAATGAACACGCCGGGGTGGTCAACCGTCTGTTGTGGATGCAGGACGCCTATGGCCTCAAGGCCCATGACGCGGTCTTGCAGAAAACCCCGTTCAGCTTCGACGTGTCGGTGTGGGAGTTCTTCTGGCCGCTGTTTACCGGCGCACGCCTGGTGATGGCGCGCCCGGGTGGGCACAAAGACCCTGCGTACCTGTGCGAAGTAATCGAGGCAGAAAACATCACCACCCTGCACTTTGTGCCGTCGATGCTTGACGTGTTCCTGGCCCATGGTGATGTGAGCCAGGCGGCCGGGTTGGTGCGCGTGATGTGCAGCGGCGAGGCGCTGCCGGGCAGCCTGGTGCGTCGGTTCAAGCAGCAGTTGCCAGGCATTGGTTTGTACAACCTGTATGGCCCCACGGAAGCGGCGGTGGACGTGACGGCCTGGAACTGCGCCCGCCCGGACGTGCCGGACAACACCCCCATCGGCAAGCCGATTGCCAACACGCGCATGTACGTGCTGGACGGGCAGTTGCAGCCGGTGCCTCTGGGGGTGGTCGGTGAGCTGTTCATCGCTGGCGTGCAAGTGGCGCGGGGTTATCTGAACCGTGCGCAGCTGACCGCCGAGCGCTTCCTCGATGACCCGTTTGCGCCTGGCCGGATGTACCGCACCGGTGACCTGGGCCGCTACTTGCCGGACGGAAATATCGAATACCTGGGGCGCAACGATGACCAGGTGAAAATCCGTGGCCTGCGCATCGAGCTGGGGGAAATCCAGGCGCGGCTGATCGAGCATCCGGCGGTCAACGACGCGGTGGTGGTGGTTCGTGATGAGCGCCTGGTCGCCTATTACACTGGCCTGCCAAGCGACATCGACGGCCTGCGCGCCCAGCTGTTGCAGCACCTGCCGGACTTTATGGTGCCCGCGCTGTTCGTGCACCTGCCCGTCATGCCCCTGAGCCCCAACGGCAAGCTCGACCGCAAAGCGTTACCCGCACCGGGTATGGACGCACTGACGGTGCGTGAGTACGAAGCACCCGAAGGCGATACCGAAATCCTGCTGGCCCAGTTGTGGTCCGAGCTGCTCAAGGTGGATCGGGTAGGCCGGCACGACAATTTCTTTGAACTGGGCGGGCACTCGCTGCTCGCTGTGAGCTTGATCGGACGCCTGCGCCAGGAAGGCATGGAAGCCGATGTGCGAGCGTTGTTCGAACAACCGACCCTGGCCGGCTACGCCGCAATGACCGAACGAATGGAGATCGTCCTGTGAACATCCTCGAGCTGCTGGCAACCCTGAAAACCAAGGACGTGCAACTGGCGCTCAAGGGCGAACAGTTGTCGGTGAACGGCAACCGGCAAGCCTTGAGCGACCCGGCAATATTGGCCGCCTTGCGCGAGCACAAACCGGCGCTGATCGAGCTGATCAAGGCCGGTGAGTACTCGGCTGCCAAGGTTGGTGAAGTGGCCGTACCGGCCAATGGCATTCCCGCCAACGCCGAGCGCATCACCCCCGACATGCTGACCCTCTCGACCCTGAGCCAGGACGAGATCGAGCGCATCATCGCCACCGTGCAGGGCGGTGTGGCGAATATCCAGGACATCTATCCGTTGGCGCCATTGCAGGAAGGCATTCTGTTTCACCATGCCAGCGCCGAGCAGGGCGACCCCTACGTGATGCAGTCGCAGTTCGCGTTTGACAGCCTGGAGCGCTTCGAGGCGTTTGCCCAGGCGCTGCAAAGCGTGATGGACCGCCACGACATTTTACGCACCGGGGTGGTCTGGGATGGCCTGGCGCAACCTTCGCAAGTGGTGTGGCGTCAGGCGCGCCTGCCGGTGCAAGCTTTGATGCTCGACCCGGCCGACGGCGATATCGCCGCACAGCTGCATGACCTATTCAATGCCCGTCATTATCGCCTCGACGTGACCCAGGCACCGTTGTTGCGCCTGGTACATGCTGAAGACCGGACCCACCAGCGCATCGTCGCTACCTTGCTGTTCCACCATATGGCGATGGACCACAGCGCTCTGGAAGTGGTACGCCACGAGATGCAGGCGTTTTTGCACGGTCACGCCGCTCAGTTGGGCCTTGCCGTGCCGTTTCGCGACTATGTCGCCCAGGCGCGCCTGGGTGTTACCGAGCAAGAACATAAAGCATTTTTCCAACAGATGCTCGGTGATGTGGTTGAACCGACCTTGCCCTTTGGTTTACAGGATGTACAGGGCGACGGCAGGGGGATCGCTGAACTCGACTGGCCTTTAGCGAACTCCCTCAGCCAACGCTTGCGCGCACAGGCTCGTGTGCTGGGCGTGAGCGTTGCCAGTCTGTTCCACTTGGGGTGGGCCCAAGTGCTGGGCAGGGTGGCAGGCAAGTCCCAGGTGGTGTTCGGTACGGTATTGATGGGACGTATGCACGGCGGGCATGCGACGGATCGCGCCCTGGGTATCTTCATCAATACGCTACCGTTTCGCGTCGACATTGGCAGTGAGGATCTGCGCAGCGCTGTCAAGGCCACTCACATGCGCTTGACTAGCCTGCTGCGGCATGAATATGCGCCATTGGCTCTGGCTCAGCATTGCAGTGGCGTCATTGCGCCGTTGCCGCTATTCAGTGCGTTACTCAACTATCGTCACAGTGGCACCGGTACTCGCAGCGAGGCGATTGCGGCCTGGCAAGGTATCGAAACGCTGCGTTCCGAGGAGCGTACTAACTATCCGCTCACACTCAGTGTGGACGATCTGGGCGACGATTTTATCCTGCGTTTGCTGGCCAGCACCCAGGTCGACCCCCACCGCGTCTGCGCCTACTTGCACACCGCGCTGGAAAACCTGGTTACCGCGCTGGAGCAGGCGCCGCACACTGCGCTTGACCAACTTTCGGTAGTGCCCGCCGCCGAACAGCGCCTGCTGTTGCAACAGTTCAACGCCACCCAGGCCGTGTTCCCGCAAGGCACCACCTTGCACGGGCGTATCGAAGCCCAGGCTGCGCTCACGCCGGACGCCATCGCCGCCGTGCACGAAGGGCGGCAACTGACCTACGCCGAACTCAACCAGCAAGCCAACCTGCTGGCCCATCATCTGCTGGCGCTGGGGGTTCGGCCCGATGATCGCGTGGCCATTGTGGCGCGGCGCGGGCTCGACACCTTGGCCGGGCTGCTGGCGATCCTCAAGGCAGGTGCCGGTTATGTGCCGGTAGACCCGTCCCACCCGGCCGAGCGTTTGAGCTACTTGCTCAGCGACAGCGCCCCGGTGGCGGTGCTCACCCAACACGCGTTGCTGGCTCGTTTGCCCGAGCTCGAGGTGCCGGTGATCAACCTCGATCGATTCACCTGGCAGCATCACTCGGCGAGCAACCCCAAGGTCGCTGTCGGCCCGACGAACCTCGCGTATGTGATCTACACCTCGGGTTCTACCGGCTTGCCCAAAGGTGTGATGGTGGAGCACCACACCGTCGCCAACCTGGTGGACTGGCATTGCAGCGCTTTTGACCTGCGCGCCGGGCGGCATACCGCCAGTGTTGCCGGTTTCGGCTTTGATGCGATGGCCTGGGAGGTCTGGCCGGCGCTGTGTGTGGGCGCCACCCTGCACCTGCCACCCGCCCATGACGGTACCGAAGATATCGACGCGCTGCTGGCCTGGTGGTGCGCACAGCCTTTGGACGTAAGCTTCCTGCCCACGCCGGTGGCCGAGTACGCGTTCAGCCAGACTATCGAGCACCCGACCTTGCGCACCCTGCTGGTCGGTGGCGATCGCCTGCGCCAGTTCGGCCGGGCGCAGCGCTTTGAATTGATCAACAACTATGGCCCCACCGAAGCCACGGTGGTCGCCACGTCGGGCAAGGTCGAGGCGGGCCAGCCGTTGCATATCGGCAAGCCCATCGCCAATGCCACCGTCTACGTGCTCGACGAACACCAGCGCCCGGTGCCGCTAGGGGTGGCGGGGGAGTTGTACGTGGGCGGCAAGGGCGTGGCGCGAGGTTACCTGAACCGCCCGGAACTGACCGCCGAGCGCTTCCTTCGCGACCCATTCAACCCCGGGCGCATGTACCGCACCGGCGACCTGGTGCGCTGGTTGCCCGATGGCACGCTCGACTACCTGGGGCGCAACGATGACCAGGTCAAAATCCGTGGCGTGCGCATCGAACTGGGCGAAATCGAAACCCGGCTCAACCAATTGCCTGGCATCCTGGAAGCGGTGGTGCTGGTGCGTGAAGAGCGGCTGGTGGCCTACTTCACCGAAAACCCGCAACTTGACGCGCTGACGGTAGGCGAAATCCGCGCTCACCTGGTGGCGCAGTTGCCGGACTACATGGTCCCGGTCGCCTTCATGAAGCTCGACGCGCTGCCGCTGACCACCAATGGCAAGCTCGACCGCAAGGCTTTGCCAGTGCCGGACATGGCCGCAGTGTTTACCCGCGAATACGCAGCGCCCCAGGGCGAGATCGAAACCGTGCTGGCGCAGATCTGGGCCGAGGTGTTGCAAGTGGAACGGGTCGGGCGGCGTGACCATTTCTTTGAGTTGGGCGGGCACTCGCTGCTGGCGATGCGCATGGTCTCCCAGGTCCGCCAGCGGCTGGGGGTCGAGTTGGCGCTGGGCGACCTGTTCGCCAACGCCGAACTGGCAGCGGTCGCCGAACTGCTGGCCCAGGCCGGGCGCAGCACCTTGCCGGATATCCTGCCGGCCAATCGTGATGAAGAGATGCCGCTGTCGTTTGCCCAGCAGCGCCTGTGGTTCCTGGCGTTGATGGAGGGCGCCAACACCGCCTACAACATTCCTATCGGCCTGCGTTTGCGCGGGCAGTTGCATGTGCAGGCACTGCAACGGGCGCTGGCGCGGATCGTGGCGCGGCATGAAACCCTGCGCAGCCGCTTTGCCCAACACGGCGACCAGGCCCAGGTGCTGATCGTGCCGGCCGAGGAGGTGTTACCGCTGCAGGTGCAAGACTTGCGTCGCCACGCGCAACCGCAACAGGCGCTGGACGCGCTGATCCACGGCGAAGCCTCGGCGCCCTTCGACCTGGAGCGTGGCCCGTTGCTGCGCGGCCGCCTGGTGGTGATGGCCGACGATCACCATGTGCTGCTGCTGACCCTGCACCATATCGTCTCCGATGGCTGGTCCATGGGCGTGCTGACCCGTGAACTGATGGCGCTGTACCAAGCCTTCAGCCACGGCCAATCCGACCCACTGCCACCCTTGCCGATCCAGTACGCCGACTTTGCCGTGTGGCAACGCCTGTGGCTGAGCGGTGAAGTGTTGCACCGCCAAAGCACCTATTGGCAGCGGACCCTGGCCGGCGCGCCGGCGTTGCTGACCCTGCCCACCGACCGCCCGCGCCCGGCGCAGCAGGACTACGCCGGCAGCAGCGTCGAAGTGCGCCTGGATGAACGCCTTACTGCCGGGCTCAAGGCCTTGAGCCAGCGCCATGGCACCACCCTCTATATGACCTTGATGAGCGCCTGGGCTTCGTTGCTGGCGCGCTTGTCCGGGCAGCCGGAGCTGGTGATCGGCACGCCGGTGGCCAACCGCACGCGCACCGAGGTGGAAGGGCTGATCGGTTTGTTCGTCAACACCCTGGCGCTGCGCATCGACACCTCGGGCGAGTTGAGCACCGAGGCCCTGCTGGCTCGGGTCAAGGCGCTGACACTGGCGGCCCAGGCCCATCAGGATTTGCCGTTCGAACAGGTGGTGGAAATCACCCGGCCGCCGCGCAGCCTGGCCCATAGCCCGCTGTTTCAGACCCTGCTGAGCTGGCAGGACAGCAGCGCGCCGACCCTGGCGTTGGGCGACCTGGCCCTGGAAGGCATTGTCGAAAACAGCCATTTCGCCAAGTTCGACCTGTCGCTGAACCTGGGGGAAGTGCAGGGCAGTATTCTCGGCGCGCTGGAATATGCCGTGGCGCTGTTCGATGAATCGACGATACGGCGTTACCTCGGCTACTTCACCCGCTTGTTGCAGGCCATGGTCGCTAACGACCAGGCGGTGCTTGCGCATGTGCCGCTGGTGGATGAGCGTGAGCGCAAGCAGTTGCTGGTGGATTTCAACGCTACCACTGTGGACTACCAGCTCGACCAGACCCTGCACGGGATGTTCGAAGCGCAGGTACTGCGCACGCCGCAGGCCGTGGCGGTAAAGGCCGGCGAGCAGCAACTGACCTACGCCGAACTGAACGCTCGCGCCAACCAACTGGCCCACCACCTGCAAGCCCTCGGCGTGCAGCCGCAGGCGCGGGTGGCGATCTGCGTGGAGCGTGGCCTGGACATGGTCATTGGCCTGTACGCGATCCTCAAGGCCGGCGCCGCCTATGTGCCGCTGGACCCGGCGTACCCGCCGGAGCGTATCGCCTACATGCTGCACGACAGCGCGCCAGCGGTGGTACTGGCCCAGGGCAGCACCCTTGGGCTGCTGGGCGAGGTGCCGGTGGTCGATCTGGACCAGCCCACCTGGCAGCACCAGCCCATCACCAACCCAGCGGTGGCCGGGGTGGCCGCCTATGTGATCTACACCTCCGGCTCCACCGGCCAGCCCAAAGGTGTGATCAACGAACACCCCGGGGTGGTCAACCGCCTGCTGTGGATGCAGGACGAATACCGGCTCACGGGAGGCGATACGGTGTTGCAGAAAACCCCGTTCAGTTTCGATGTGTCGGTGTGGGAATTCTTCTGGCCGCTGTCCACCGGAGCACGCCTGGTGATGGCGCGCCCGGATGGGCATAAAGACCCTGAGTACCTGTGCCAGGTGATCGCAGCCGAAGGGGTCACGACCTTGCACTTCGTGCCGTCGATGCTTGATGTCTTCCTCGCCCACGGTGACGTCAGCCAGGCGGGCGGGCTGGTGCGGGTGATGTGCAGCGGCGAAGCCTTGCCGGGCAGCCTGGTACGCCGCTTCAAGCAACAGTTGCCGGGCAGCCAGCTGCATAATCTCTATGGGCCCACCGAAGCGGCGGTGGATGTCACTGCCTGGCACTGCGCAGGCTTTGACGTGCCCGACAACACCCCCATCGGCAAGCCAATCGCCAACACGCGCATGTACGTGCTGGACGGGCAGTTGCAGCCTGTGCCGTTGGGCGTGGTGGGCGAATTGTTTATCGCGGGGGTGCAAGTCGCACGGGGTTACCTCAACCGTGCCGAACTGACCGCCGAGCGTTTCCTCGATGACCCGTTTGCCCCTGGGCGCATGTACCGCACCGGTGACGTCGGGCGCTACTTGTCGGATGGCAACATCGAGTACCTGGGCCGCAATGATGACCAGGTCAAGATCCGTGGCCTGCGCATTGAGCTGGGCGAAATCCAGGCACGCCTGACCGAGCATCCGGCGGTGCAGGAAGCCGCCGTGATTGCCCGCGAGCAGCGCCTGATCGCTTACTACACCGGCGTGCCGAGTGAAATTGAAAGCCTGCGCGCCCATTTGCTGCTGCACCTGCCGGAGTTCATGGTGCCGGCCAGCTTCGTGCACCTGGAGGCGCTGCCGCTGAGCCCCAATGGCAAACTCGACCGCAAGGCATTGCCGGCACCGGGCCTGGAGGCGTTGGTGGTGCGCGAGTACGAGGCGCCGCTGGGCGACACGGAAATCACCTTGGCCGCGCTGTGGGCCGAGTTGCTCAATGTGGAACGCGTGGGCCGGCACGACAACTTCTTCGAACTGGGCGGCCACTCGTTGCTGGCGGTCAGCCTGGTCGGGCGTATGCGCGGCCTGGGCTTGTCGGCGGACGTGAAAGTGCTGTTTGGTCAACCGACCTTGGCTGCCCTGGCGGCAGCTTTGGGCGGCGGGCGTGAAGTGGCGGTGCCGGCCAATGGCATTGCGGCCGATTGCGCGCGCATCACGCCAGACATGTTGGCGCTGGTCAGCCTGGATCAAGCGGCCATCGAGCGCATCGTCGCCAGCATCCCCGGCGGTGCGGCGAATGTGCAGGATATCTACCCGCTGGCGCCGTTGCAGGCCGGCATCCTGTATCAGCATCGCGCTGCGCAAGGTGATGACGCCTATGTGTTACAGGCGCAGTTTGCCTTTAACAGTCGCGCACGCCTGGATGCCTTCGCCAGCGCATTGCAGGCGGTGATCCAGCGTCATGACATCCTGCGTTCATCCTTGCATTGGGATGGCCTGGAAGAACCGGTGCAGGTGGTGTGGCGCCACGCCCGGCTAAGTGTTGAGAGCGGTCCGCTGCCGTCACGCCTGGACCTTGGCCAGGCGCCGCTGATGCGGTTGGTGTACGCCGAGCAATCGCAACGGGTGGTCGCGACGTTGCTGTTTCATCACCTGGTGATGGACCACGTTGCCCTGGATATCCTGCAACACGAGCTGCAGGCGTTTCTACTGGGCACTCAGGACACCCTGGCCGCGCCCGTGCCGTATCGCAACTACGTGGCCCAGACCCGTTTGGGCGCTGAGGATCACGAGACGTTTTTCCGCGAGATGCTCGGTGAGGTCGATGAACCCACCGAGGTGCCCAATCTGGGGGCCGAGGAAAACGTACGCGTGGGTCTCGACCTGTCGCTGAGCCGACGCCTGCGCAGCCAGGCCCGCCAGGCGGGGGTCAGTGCGGCCAGCGTGATGCATTTGGCCTGGGCCCACGTACTGGGCAAGGTTTGCGCCCGCGAGCAGGTGGTGTTCGGTACGGTGATGCTCGGCCGCCTGCAAGGCGGCGAAGGCGCCGAGCGGGCCATGGGCGTATTTATCAATACCTTGCCGCTGCGGGTCGACCTGGGGGAACACTCAGTGCTGACGGCACTGCGTACCGCCCATGGGCGCCTGACTCAGCTGCTCGGTCATGAACATGCGCCCCTGGCGTTGGCCCAGCGTTGCAGTGGTGTGGCGGTGGCGACGCCGTTGTTCAGCGTATTGTTCAACTATCGTCACAGCGCACCCCAGGCCGGTGGCGTGGCCGAGGCGTGGCAGGGGATCGAGTTGTTCAAGGCCGAGGAGCACACGCACTACGGCGTGGCGGTCAGCGTGGATGACCTCGGTGAAGGGTTCAGCCTGACCGTCATGGGGCAGGGCGCCCGGCGCTTGTGCGACTACCTGGAAATCGCGCTGGCGCAGGTGGTGCAGGCCCTGGAAGGTCATCGCGATATTGCCATCAACCGCTTGCCGATTCTGCCGCAGGCCGAACGCCAACGGGTGCTTGAGCACTTCAACGCCACTGCCCGTACATTCGCGCGTGAGCACACGGTGCAGCGCCTGTTCGAAGCCCAGGCCATGGCGCGTCCCGACGCGGTGGCGCTGGTGCACAACGAGCGGCGGGTGAGCTACGGCGAACTCAATACCCGCGCCAACCGCTTGGCCCATCACTTGCTCGGCCTGGGTGTGCGCCCTGGCGATCACCTGGCGATCCTGCTGCCGCGTTCGCTGGAGTTACTGGTCAGCCAATTGGCCATCCTCAAATGCGCCGCCGCGTATGTGCCGTTGGACGTGAATGCACCGGCTGAACGCCAGGGGTTCATGCTGCAAGACTGTGGCGCGGCCTGGTTGCTGACCCGCAGCGATTGCGTCATAGAGAGCAGGGTGCGTCGCCTGGACCTGGACACGCTTGGCCTCGCCCCGCAACCGAGCCACAACCCGGACCTGTCGCAACCCTCGGACAGCGTGGCGTACATCATGTACACCTCCGGCTCCACCGGCCAGCCCAAGGGTGTGCTGGTGCCCCATCGCGGCATCACGCGCCTGGTGCTCAACAACGGCTATGCCGATTTCAATGCCGCCGACCGCGTGGCCTTTGCGTCGAACCCAGCGTTCGATGCAAGCACCATGGACGTGTGGGGGCCACTGCTCAATGGCGGCCAGGTGCAGGTGATTGACCACGCCACCTTGCTCGATCCGAGCGCTTTCGCCCAGGCGTTGCAGGGCGTGACGGTGCTGTTTGTCACCACCGCGCTGTTCAACCAATACGTGCAGTTGATTCCCCAGGCCCTGGCTGGCTTGCGCATCCTTTTGTGCGGCGGGGAGCGCGCCGATCCGGCGGCGTTCCGCACGCTGTTGGCGCAGGCACCCGCGTTGCGCCTGGTGCATTGCTATGGGCCGACCGAAACCACCACTTACGCCACCACCTGCGAAGTGCACACGATTGCCGATGATGCCGACAGCGTGCCGGTGGGGCGGCCGATCTCCAACACCCAAGTGTATGTGCTCGATGCGCAGCAGCAGCCGGTACCGCTGGGTATCATCGGTGAAATCTGCATTGGCGGCGATGGCGTCGCCTTGGGCTATTTGAATCGCCCCGAGCTGACGGCTGAAAAGTTTGTGCAGGACCCGTTCAACCCAGGCGCCTTGCTTTACCGCACGGGCGATCTCGGGCGCTGGACGGCCGACGGCCTGCTGGAGTGCATCGGGCGTAATGACGACCAGGTGAAGATCCGAGGTTTTCGTGTTGAGCTGGGTGAAATCCAGGCGCGACTGGCGACGTTCGCAGGCATCCAAGATGCCGTGGTGCTGGCCCGTGAAGAGGTTCCGGGGGACAAACGCCTGGTGGCCTATTTCACCTGGGCGGGCGAACCCGTTGCTGTCGAGTCGGTGCGGGCTTACCTGCACGCGCACTTGCCCGAGTACATGGTGCCGTCCGCCTACGTCGCGCTGGAGCAATTGCCGTTGACCGCCAACGGCAAGATCGACCGTAACGCCTTGCCGGTGCCTGCCTGGGACGCCTCGACCAGCCGCACGTTCGAAACGCCGGCCGACGCCCTGGAGCAGACGTTGGCGCAACGCTGGGCCGAGGTGTTGAAACTCGAACAAGTGGGGCGGCATGACAGCTTCTTTGAACTGGGCGGGCATTCGTTGTTGGCGATTCGCCTGGTCAACCTGCTGGACGAGGCCGGTTTGCCGGTGTCGTTGGCCGAGCTGTTCCAACATGCCAGCGTGGCCGGCGTCGCGGCGATGCTGCGTCAGCGCGGGGATGATGTACTGCCCGACACCCGCGTGATTACCGTGCGCAGCAGCGGGGCGCAGGCACCGTTGTTTCTGGTGCATGAGTTCAGCGGCATGGACGTGTATTTCCCGGCGCTGGGCCAGCACCTGCCGGGTGATTATCCGATCTACGGCCTGCCGGGGCTGGCGCTGGGCGAGGCCCACCTGAACAGCATGGAAGGCCTGGCGGCGCGCATGGTCGGGCTGATCCGCG
>NZ_SPKL01000013.1:253416-268349 GCF_023127755.1 Pseudomonas sp. W2Aug9
GATTCAGCCCCACGGTCCCTATCGGGTAGCGGGCTGGTCTTTTGGTGGGGTGCTGGCCTATGAAATCGCCATGCAACTGCTGGGGCTGGATGAAAGCGTGGCCTTCCTCGGTTTGATCGACAGCTATGTGCCGCGCCTGACTGACCAGGGCAAAGCACGCTGGAGCGGGCCGTATGCATTCAAGCGGCATCTGTTGCTGCAATGCACGGCTTATTGGAAAGCACAGGGAGGTGTAAATGAGCTGGCAAGCCTTGAACAGCTGGAGGCGCGGATTGGACAGCTGGACTTTGCGAATCTGCTGCAACGCTGTCGCGATCAAGGTTTGCTATACGCGCAAATGGCGGCGGCGTCGGACGCGGACCTGTTGAGTTTTCTTCAGCGCGAAGTCGGGCACGGGCACGCCCTGGCCCACTACAGCCTGTTCCCGCTGCCGATTCCGGTGCACTTGTTCAGCGCCGAGCAGCGCCCCACCGAACTGTCGCAACGCAGTATGGCGTTGGGCTGGGACACGGCTTTGGCGCCCGGGCAACTGCGCCAGGTGCAAGTGCCTGGGGATCACCAGAGCATGATGCAGGCGCCGCATATCCAGGGCCTGGGCCGAGCGATGACCGAGGCGCTGGCGACGAGTACGCCGGTGAGTTGCGCGGCCCATCAGCCGTTGTTGCGCATCCAGACTGGGCGCGCCGGCTATGCCCCGGTGTTCTGCGTGCCGGGAGCAGGTGACAGCGTGACCGGTTTCGTGGGCTTGAGCGACGCCCTGGGACGTGATTGGCCGCTGTATGGCCTGCAGCCCCGTGGGTTGGATGGCGAGGCGGTGCCCCATAGCCAGGTGGAAGCGGCGGCGCGGTGTTATCTCACGGCGTTGGAGCAGGAGTGCCCGGACGGGCCGGTGCATCTGGTCGGGCATTCGTTTGGCGGCTGGGTCGCGCTGGAAATGGCCCTGCGCTTGCAGGCGATGGGGCGCGAGGTGGGCTCTTTGACAGTGATCGACAGTGAGGCGCCGGGGCGTGATGGCAAGCCCTATACCTCGACGGCGGCGCTGTTGCGGTTGATCGAGGCGATGCAGTTGGCGGCTGGGAAGTCGCTGGGGATTGATCCGGTGGACTTCGCCGGGCGCGATGAGGTGTCGCAGCGACAGTGGCTGCATACGGGGATGGTCGGTGTCGGGTTGCTGCCGGCGCGTGCTGCCGTGGATGCAATGGATGGGCCTGCGCGTACTTATGCGGCGGCGTTGCGCACGGTTTATCGGCCGCAGGCGCGGTATGACGGGGTGGTGCGCCTGGTGCTGGCGCAGGATCCGGCCTTGGATGCGGCGGGGAACCAGCGTGAGCAGGGGTTGATGGTTGAGGGGTGGAAGGGGCAGGGGACTGGGTTGGAGGTTTGGTATGGCGGGGGTAATCACTTCACCTTGCTCAAGGTGCCGAATGTTTCGGGTTTGGCCAAGTGGTGGGTGGAAGGGGTTGGGGTTGGGGAGGTGGTGTCTTGAAGGCTGCACATCGATCCAAATGTGGGAGGGAGCAAGCCCCCTCCCACATTTTTAAGCTGTGCAAGTCAATGAAACCTCACTCTGCTTTTGCAACCCGATGCCGCGTCTACCCGGCCAACGGATCTGTACTCAATCAAGAAGCCAACCATGCAAACGTCTAAATTCCGCAAAATCGGCCTCCTGGCAGCATTGGCCGTCGCCATCGGCCTGATCATCTACACCGTAAAGGCCCCCGCCGACGCCCCCCAATACCTCACCGCCACCACCGAACGCGGCGATATCGAAAACGCAGTATTGGCCACCGGCCTGCTCGAAGGCATCAAGCAGGTCGACGTCGGCGCCCAAGTCTCCGGCCAGCTCAAATCGCTGAAAGTCAAAGTCGGCGACAAGGTAAAAAAGGGCCAGTGGCTAGCCGAAATCGACCCGCTGATCCTGCAGAACACCCTGCGCAAAGCCCAGGTCGACGAAGAAAACCTCCAGGCCCAACGCCGCGCCACCGCCGCGCAGCTCAAGCAGGCCAAGTCTGTCTATGAGCGCTACAAGGGCCTGCAGGCCGACGAATCGGTGTCACGCCAGGATTTCGAAGACGCCGAATCAAGCTTCCAGGTGCAGCAGGCCAACCTGCTGTCCCTGGACGCACAGATCAAAAGCGCACACATCCAGATCGACACCGCCAAGGTCAACCTGGCCTACACCCGCATCAACGCGCCCATCGACGGCGACGTAGTGGGCATCGTCACCCAGGAAGGCCAGACCGTGATCGCCAGCCAGCTCGCACCGGTACTGCTCAAGCTGGCGGACCTGGATACCATGACCGTCAAGGCCCAAGTCTCGGAAGCGGATGTGATTCATATCAGCCCCGGCCAGCAGGTGTACTTCACCATCCTCGGCGAGGCGGACAAACGCTATTACGCCAAACTGCGCGGCACTGAACCAGCCCCGCAGAACTTCCTCGAAACCCAGACCGCCGGCACCCCCAAGCAGAACACCGCGGTGTTTTATAACGCGCTGTTCGACGTGCCCAACCCTGACCACCGCCTGCGCATCGCCATGACCGCACAGGTGCGCATTGTGCTCGACACCGCCGAGGCCGCGTTGATGGTGCCGGTGGCGGCGCTGGGAGCACGCAATGCCGACGGCAGTTACCCGGTGCGGGTGCTGGATGCCAAGGGCAAAGCGGTAGAGCGCAACGTCAGGACCGGCATCAATAACAACGTCAAAGTGCAGATTCTGGATGGCCTGGCCGAGGGCGACAAGGTGGTGATCGGCGACGCCACACCCGCCGTGGCAGGGAGCTGATCCATGACTCAGCCTCTGTTGGAACTCAAGGGCATCACCCGTAGTTTCATGGCCGGCGAGCGTGAATTCATCGCGCTCAAAGGCATCGACCTGACGATTCATGCCGGGGAAATGCTGGCGATCATCGGCGCCTCGGGCTCGGGCAAATCGACCCTGATGAATATCCTTGGCGGCCTGGATTACGCCACCGCCGGCAGCTACAAGATCAATGGCATCGAAACCCGCTCCCTGGGCGATGAGCAACTGGCTGAGCTGCGCCGTGATTACTTCGGCTTTATCTTCCAGCGCTACCATTTGCTTGCTCACCTGAGCGCCTTGCACAACGTGGAAATGCCAGCGATTTATGCCGGTACTCCTGAAAGCCAGCGTCACAGTCGTGCGCGGGAGTTGCTCCAGCGGTTGGGCCTGGCGAGTCATATCTCCCACCGGCCCAGCCAGCTGTCCGGCGGGCAACAACAGCGCGTGAGTATCGCGCGGGCCCTGATGAACGGCGGCGAAGTGATCCTCGCCGACGAACCCACCGGCGCCCTCGACACCCACAGCGGCAAGGAGGTGATGCGTATCCTCGCAGAGCTGCACGCGGCCGGGCACACGGTGATCATCGTCACCCACGACCCCAAAGTCGCGGCGAATGCCCAGCGCATTGTCGAGGTGTGTGACGGTGAGATCGTCAGCGACAAGGTCAATGACAGCGTTGGCCTGGAGCTGCCCAGCGAAGCGCCGATCGAGCCCAGGCGCAGCGGTGCGCGGCGCCTGGTGGCGAGCCTGGGGCTATTCAAGGAAGCCTTCAACATGGCCTGGGTGGCGCTGATTTCGCACCGCATGCGCACCTTGCTGACCATGCTCGGCATTGTGATCGGGATCACCTCGGTGGTGTCGATCTCGGCCATCGGCGAAGGCGCCAAGCGCTATGTGCTCAAGGACATCCAGGCGATCGGCAGCAACACCATCGATATCTTTTCCGGCACCAGCTTTGGCGACAGTCGCGCCTCGGCGATCCAGACGCTGATGCCCTCGGATGTGGACGCGCTGAACCAGCTGTATTACGTCGACAGCGCCACGCCGGTGGTGGGCCGCAACCTGTTGCTGCGCTTTGGCAACATCGATGTGGATGCCCAGGTCAACGGCGTCAGTGATCGCTACTTCAAGGTCAAGGGCCTCAAGCTGGAAGCCGGCATTGCCTTCAGTGAAAGCGATGCGCGACGCCAGGCCCAGGTGGTGGTGATCGACCACAACACCCGCCAGCGGCTGTTCGGGCCGAACATCGACCCGCTGGGCCAGGTGATCCTGGTGGGCAACCTGCCGTGTACGGTGATCGGCGTGACGGCGGACAACAAGAACATGTTCGCCGCCAGCAAGGCGCTGAACGTGTGGGTGCCGTATGAGACGGCGGCGGGGCGCCTGTTGGGCCAGCGTCATCTGGACAGCATCACCGTGCGCATCAAAGACGGCCAGCCGAGCAAGGTGGTGGAAGACAACGTCAACAAGCTGATGCTGCAACGTCACGGCACCAAGGACTTCTTCACCAACAACCTCGACAGCATCATGCAGACGGTGCAAAAAACCAGCCGTTCCCTGGCGCTGCTGTTGTCGTTGATTGCGGTGATTTCATTGCTGGTGGGAGGCATTGGCGTGATGAATATCATGCTGGTGTCGGTCACCGAGCGCACCCGCGAGATTGGTATCCGCATGGCGGTGGGGGCGCGCCAGTCGGATATTCGCCAGCAGTTTCTGGTGGAGGCGGTGATGGTGTGTTTGATCGGCGGGATCATCGGGATCTCGTTGTCCTACGCCATCGGTTATCTGTTTTCGCTGTTTGTGAAGGAGTGGGAAATGGTGTTTTCGGTGGGCTCGATCATTACCGCGTTTGCCTGCTCGACACTGATCGGCATTGTGTTCGGTTTTGTGCCGGCGCGAAATGCGGCGCGGTTGGACCCGATAGAGGCATTGGCAAGGGACTGATCCCTATCTGCCAATGAGGACCCCATGTGGGAGGGGGCTTGCTCCCGATAGCAATTTTTCAGTCAAAGATGTAATGGCTGATACACCGCTATCGGGAGCAAGCCCCCTCCCACAGTTTGATCTGCGTCCGCCTAGAAACGGGTGCTGTCTTGGGTCGAGTACATCCACCGCAACAACGAATGCCGCCCACTGATCCCCAGCTTGATCGCCGCGCGCTTGAGATAGCTTTCGATGGTGTTGACCTTCAATGCCAGTTGTTCGGCCAGCTCCGGTGCGGTGCGCCCGGCCAGCAGGCCCACGCACACTTGCAGTTCACGGTTGGACAGGGTCAGCCCCGATTGCACCAGGCGCTCCTGGATGCGTCGGCGCAGGGTTTCGATGCCCTGGTGCTGTGGCACTGCCGGCGGGCTGTCCTGACGGCCAGGCTGGATCGCGGTGATGTGTTTTTCCACCATGGGCAGCAACAGCGTGGAGAAGTCCTGCAACATGCTGCGCTCTTGGGCGGAAAAACTCTGCGATGGGTGCGAGCGGTACACCGACAGCACGTAGCGCACATCGTCCTTGTGTCGGGTGAGGTGCAATTGTGCGGCGGGTTGCTCGGCCCCCAGGGTTGCCACCGAGTCGGTGTAGACCGGGCTGATCTTGCGGCGGCTGTGGCCTTCGCTGTTGACCTGCAGCTGGGTGATATGGGTGGCGTCCACAGCCAGTTGGGTGAGGATGAGGTCATGCAGCATACGTGGGAAATGGCGGCTGCCGGTGCTGGCGATGACCTTGCCTATATGTGGGAACAGGTGTGAGTTCATCAATTCGTCCATGAGTTTCGGGTACAGGTATTGGGTGTTATAGCGGCGGGAGTCAACAAGGTAACCGCTATGAATAACCTGCACGGATAATCCTTCCCGCCGCCACCATGCTAGTACAGGCTGGCGAAGGCAGGGGGATCCAATCGATAAAATTCAGATTAAAAACGCATAACGGTAGTCGGATCCGTCCGACCACCGCCAGGATAAAAATCACTTTACGTGTAGGCGCTATCTCACAGCAGAGGGCGCTGTCGCGGCCTGACGCACCGTGTTGCGGCCGCACTTGGCCAGGGCCTGATGCACATCCGCCAACAGGTCGGCGACGTCTTCAAGCCCCACCGACAAACGCACCAGGCCCTCGCTGATACCGTGCTGCGCAAGTTGCTCGGGGGTATAGGTGGAGTGGGTCATGCTCGCCGGATGTTGCGCCAGCGATTCGGCATCCCCCAGGCTGACCGCACGGGTGAACAGTTGCAGTGCGTTCATAAAGCGCCGCCCCGTCTCGATCCCGCCCTTGAGTTCAAAGGCAATCATGCCGCCGGGCAGTTTCATTTGCCGGGTCGCCAGTTCGTACTGTGGGAAGGACCGCAGCCCGGGGTAGATCACACTCTCCACGGCCGGGTGCGCCTGTAAGGCTTCGGCCAGCGCCTGGGCATTGCTGCAATGGCGGTCCATGCGCAGGGCCAGGGTCTTGAGGCCGCGCATCAGCAACGACGCGTCCTGGGGCGACATCACCGCGCCGGTCAGGTCCTTGAGCCCTTGCAGGCGAATGCGCTGTGCCAGCGCCTGGTTGCTCACCGCAATGCCTGCGGTGATGTCGCCATGGCCGCTGAGGTATTTGGTGGCCGAGTGCACCACCACATCGGCGCCCAGTTCCAGGGGCCGTTGCAGGTAGGGCGTGCAGTAGGTGTTGTCGACCACCAGGGTGACATTCGGCTGTTGATGGGCAAGCCTGGCCACGGCGGCGATGTCGATCAGGCGCAGGTTGGGGTTGGCCGGGGTTTCGCAGTAGATCATGCGGGTCGCCGGGGACAAGGCCGCTTGCAGGGCGGCCAGGTCGGTCAGGTCAACATGCCGCACCTTGATGCCGAATTCGCCGATGCCGTGGTGCAACAGGGCGAAGGTGCAGCCATACAGGGTCTGGCTGACGATCACCTCGTCGCCCGGGCGTAGCAGCGTCCAGAACGTCGCGGCAATCGCGCCCATGCCGGAGCTGAAGGCCACCGCCGCTTCACCGTTTTCCAGGGTGGCCATGCGTGATTCCAGCAGCGCCAGGGTCGGGTTGGAAATGCGCGTGTAGAAGTGGCCGCTGGCTTCGCCGGCAAAGCACGCGGCGCCGTATTCAACCGTGGGAAAGGCGAAGGTGGCCGACAGGTAAATCGGCGGTACGAGCGCGCCGTGGTGGTCCTTGGGGTCATAGCCGTGGTGAATGGCACGGGTGGAAAAGCCGCAGGTGTTGTGTTTATTAGTCATGTCGGGCGCTCCTTATTTCCTACAATGCTATGCTCATAACCACGGACGAACCTTGCAAAAACTGCTGGAAAAACCCGCGTTTGTGAATCAAACACCGATAAAAATAATGATTAGAGGCACGTTATGCCCATCAAGCTGGACCGCACCGACAAAGCACTTTTAAACGCATTGCAGGGCAACGCCCGCCTGACTGTGGCCGAACTGGCCGAGCGGGTCGCCTTGACGACCTCACCCTGCTGGCGCCGGGTGCTCACCCTGGAGGAAAGCGGGGTGATCAGCGGCTACCAGGCGATCCTCTCGCCCAAGGCGCTGGGCTATGGGGTGACCGCGTTTGTCAGCATCATGATGGACAGCCACACCCAGGAAATCGCCCGCGCGTTCGAGCAGCGCCTGTTGGAGATTCCGGAGATCGTGGCGTGCCATAACGTGTCGGGCCGCTATGATTTTTTGCTGGAAGTGGTGGCCAAGGACCTGGAATCGTTCGGCGAGTTTGCCCGCGAAGTCTTGCAGACCTTGCCCTGCGTCAAGGAAATCTATTCGAGCTTTTCGTACAAGTCGGTGCGGCCGTTGCGGGTAATTCCGTTGCCGGGGTGAACGGCTCAAAACACCTCAATTGGCTTTTCTGTAGGAGCGAGCTTGCTCGCGAAAAACCTGAGAGCGCCGCGCTTGGGCTGTAAACCCGCGTCATCGTTGACGACCTTCGCGGGCAAGCCCGCTCCTACAGGGATTCGCGCCCGGCATGGGCATTGCTCTGCGCCACTTCATGCAACAACGCCTCAAACACCCGCTGCACCCGTGGCTCATCACTGTGGGCCACATTGAAGCGCATCGAGTCGCGATGGGCCGGGTCGTAGCCAAACAGCCCACCGGGCGCCAGCACCATGCTGCGTTTCAACGCTTCCTGGGCCAGCAATTCGCCGTTCACCCCCTTCGGCAGACGCGCCCAGATAAACATTCCGCCTTCATAGGCCATCGGCAGTTCGCAGCCGCAGCGCTTGAGCCAATGTTCGACGCGTCCACCGGCCTCCATCAGGCGTTGCACCATGCGCTTGCGATGCTTGGCATAACTGCCTTCGGTGAGCATACGGTAGACGATCTGTTCGAACAGTTCGGAGGTTACGCCGCCGCTCATCAACTTCATATTGGTGAGGTTGGCAGCCAGTTGCGGCGCGGCCACGACGTAGCTGACCCGGGTGTTGGCGCTGAGGATCTTGGAGAACCCTGACAAGTAGGTGACCTGGTCGAGCCCGGCGACGGCAGCCAGGCGCGGGGGAGGGTTGGGGTGCAGGTCGCCATAAAGATCATCCTCGACGATATGGCAGTGGTATTGCTGGGTCAGCTGCAGCAGGCGAAACGCTTGGCTGGGGCTGAATGAATGCCCGGTGGGGTTATGCAAAACGCTGGTGGTCAGGTAAAGGCTGGGGCGGTGTTCGGCCAACAACTGTTCGAGGGCCGCGAAATCGAAACCGTCGGGGCGGCGCTCAATGGTAACGACCTTGACCCCATGCAGCGCCAGGTTGGCGTGGAAGTTGAAGTAGCACGGCGCGTCGAGCAACACCGTGTCGCCAGATCGGGCCAGCAGGCGCATGAGCATGTCCAGGCCCTGCACAGTGTTGGGCGTGGTGATGATCTGTTCCACGGGCACCGACAAACCTTCACCGTGCAGTTTCTGTTGCAGCGCCTGGCGCAACGGCAGCAGCCCGGCTGGCGTGCCCAAGCCTGCGATGCGCAGCGTTGGCGCACGCACCACGCTGCGCATGGCCTGGCGGATCGCTTCGCCATTGAGCCATTCCTCCGGCAAGTGCCCACCGCCGGGGCGCAGTTCGCCGCTGGCGGTGACCAGTGGGCGACGCAATATGCTGAGCAGGTCCTGGGGCAGCAAGTCGACCCAGGTCGCCGTTGCTGGCCGGGCGCTGTCCATCGCCACGAAGTAGCCACGGCCTTGGCTGGAGGTGAGCAAATGGCGCCCGCGCAGGCGGTCCAGCGCCTCATTGAGGGTGAACTTGCTCACGCCCAGGGTCTGGGTCAATTCCCGTACCGACGGCAACTTGCTGCCCGGCGCCCATTCGCCGTTCTCGATGGCCTGGCTGAACGCCTCGACGATCTGCTGGACCTTGGGGGTGCCTTCCACAAAAGCGATGGCGGATACAAACATGACGGGTCCTTGTGTTTGCCGGTAATTTTACCGGTGAAGTCAGGCCGAATTAGGCATCACTTTACCTGCCTTGTGCAATGCCGCTGCCCTAGACTGCGCCGTAACCAGACCGCCAAGACCGCCCTGGGGCGGGCGCTTGAGGCGTGTTTCTTTCCATTCAAGGTCCGCGGCCATGACAAGTGCATTAACCCTGTCTTCGTTTCTCTACTTCCTGCTGTTTTGCGCCACCATGACCTTCAGCCCCGGCCCCATGACCCTGTTGTTGCTGAGCTTGGGCTTGAAGGACGGCCTGCGCAGTTCGATCCCGGCGCAGATCGGCGCCAGTGTGTCGTACCTGATTTCCATCCTGATTTTTGCCGTCGGTTTCTCGGAACTGATCAAGGGCAACCTTGCCATTACCCAGACCATCCAGTTTGTCGGGGTGGCCTACATTCTCTACCTGGCCTACAAGCAGTGGACCAGCAGCGGCGTGTCGATCAACAACGCGGGCGCCGTGGAGGGCTCGCACAGCCTGTTTGGCAAAGGGCTGTTGACCGGGTTTTCCAACCCCAAGACCATCATCATGTTCAGTGCGGTGTTCCCGCAGTTTGCAGGCGCGGGGGAGCACAGTTCGGCGGCGGACATCGCCATCCTCGGGGCGACCTTCCTGTTGCTGCAATTTGCCAGCGGGTGCCTGTATTGCTATTTCGGCCAGCGCATCAAGCATGTACTGGAAAACCCCAAGCGGCGGGTGTTGTTGCAGCGGGGCACCGCAGTACTGCTGTTGGGCGTTGCATGGATGCTGGCGCGTGGCTTTTCACACTGAAGGATTAGCGTGTAAGCAGTAGTGGCGATTTGACGTTGCCCTGTTAGACTCCAGGCACTCACTCAGGATCGCACCCCACCATGCCAGCCGTAGGAGGAAAGGGACTTCCGCTCGCTTCGCGCTTGTACAAATCTCGTCTTCTGGGGCTGAGCCTCGGCTTCATCTGCGTGGTGTTTGCCATGTATCCGCTGAGTCCTTCCCTTTGGGTGTGGGCCTGGATGCTGATCAACGCTTTTGTGTGGCCGCATGTGGCGTTTCAATTGTCTTTGCGTGCAGCCCATACCCTGGGCAGTGAGCGCCGTAGCCTGTTGTTCGATTCTTTTTGCGGCGGGTTTTGGGTCGGCGCGATGCACTTCAACCCACTGCCCAGCGTCACCACCCTGTCGATGATGACCATGAACAACGTGGCCATCGGTGGCACGCGCTTTATGCTGGCGGGGTGGGCGGCGCAGGCGCTGGGGCTGGGCGCGGCGCTGCTGATTTTTGCGCCTGGTTTTATCGCCGTGACCACCCAGGCCCAGTTGTATGCCTGCCTGCCGATCCTGATGCTGTATCCCCTGGTGCTGGGCTGGATCTGCTACCGCCAGGCCGTGACCCTGGCCCGGCACAAGCGTGAGCTGTTGGCCTTGAGCCGCACCGACAGCTTGTCCGGCCTGCTCAACCACGGTGCCTGGAAAGACCACCTGGACATCGAGTTCCAACGCTGCCGCCGAAACCAGGCGGGCGCCGCCATCGCGCTGATTGATATCGACCACTTCAAGACCATCAACGACACCTACGGCCACGTGACCGGCGATATCGTCCTGCGCCAATTGAGCAAAGTGCTGCGCCAGAACCTGCGCGCCACCGATCTGGCCGGGCGTTATGGCGGCGATGAGTTCTGCGTGATCCTGCCGGACATGCCCCTCAATCGCGCCACCGAAGTGATGGAGGCCTTGCGCGATCGCTTCAACGCCTTGGCCTATGCCCAGGACCCGGCATTGCGCGTCAGCTTGAGTATCGGCCTGGCGCCGTACCAGCCGACCCACGCTGACTCCATCGGTTGGCTCAACGATGCCGACCAGGCGTTGTACGAAGCCAAGAGCAGCGGGCGCAACCGGGTGACCGCCGTGCAGGAGGGTTGGTTGCGGTCGGTCTAGTGAGATAGGGTGTGGGGAGCCCATTCCAACAAAAAAGGATCGCTCCATGCTCTTCACTTTCCCGCGTACCCTGCTGGCCGCCACCCTGGCGTTGTCCTTCGTCATGCCGGCCTACAGCGCCGAACCTCACAAGCAGATCCAGGCGGATGCCGAGCAGTACAAGGCCCAGGCCCTGAAGCTGTTGGAGCGCCTGGTAAATATCGACTCGGGGTCAGGTTACGAGCCGGGCCTGACCCAAGTGCGTGACATCGCCGTGGATGAGTTGAAGCAATTGGGGTTCAGCATTGAATTGGTACCGGACAAGGCGGCCAATAACAGCCACGTGGTTGCCACCCTCAAAGGCACCGGCAAGGCCAGGATCCTGCTGATGGCGCACATGGACACTGTCTTCAAGGAAGGCTCGGCCGCCGAGCGCCCGTTCCACATCAAGGATGGTCGTGCTTACGGTCCCGGCGTGATGGATGACAAGGGCGGCATCGTCGCCGGCATCTACGCGCTGAAAGTCCTGAAAAACCAGGGCTTCAAGGACTACGCACAGATCACCTTCCTGCTCGACGCCAGCGAAGAAACCGGCTCTGAGGCTGCCTCGGAACTGATCCGTAAAACCGCCAAGGGCCATGACGTGACCCTCAACCTGGAACCCGGCCGCCCAGCGGACGGCCTGGTGGTATGGCGCAAAGGCAGCGCGACCGCGGTGGTCGAAGTCAAAGGCAAGTCCGCCCACGCCGGCGTCGCCCCGGAACTGGGCCGCAACGCCGCCATGGAGGCCGCGCACCAGATCCTGCAACTGGGCAAGCTCGGCGATGAGGAGAAGAAGACCACCATCAACTTCACTGTGCTCAAATCCGGTGACCGCACTAACGTTATCCCCGACCAAGCCACTGCCAAGGCCGACGTACGTGCGGCGGTGCCGGAAGAGTTCGATCGAATCGAGAAGGATCTGGCGCGGGTATCAGCCAACAAGTTGATCCCCGACACTGAAGTGAAAACCAGCCTGCAACGTGGCCTGCCACCAATGCCGCAAACGGCCGAATCGGATAAGTTGGTGGCGATCGCCCAAGGTATTTATGGCGAGTTGGGGCGCAAATTGACCATCGAAGGCAGTGGCGGCGCGGCAGATGCCAGCTTGTCGGCCGGGGTAGGGACGCCGACGTTGGATGGGTTTGGGATTGTGGGGGGCAATATCCACACGGCGGAGGAATATGCCGAGGTGGAGAGCGTGGTGCCGCGGGTTTATCTGTTGAGCCGGATGATTATGGAGCTGGCCAAGCGCTGATCGAAGCGTTGGTTTGAAGCACTGAAGAGATTCAAATGTGGGAGGGGGCTTGCTCCCGATGGCGGTGGATCAGCTTGCATATGCTTTGGCTGACCCACTGCTATCGGGAGCAAGCCCCCTCCCACATTGGATATTCAGTGTGGTCAAGATTCGGGTCACCATGTGGCAGGGTCTTCGAGGCTGGCTTTTTGGAGGTCATCTTTCCAGACCTCGTTGGCCAGCCGATAGATGTCCGCAAAGAAGCCTCTGGGGTCGGCTATTTCTGTTTCGTCCCAGGCCATTGTTATGTACTCGTCATAGTCGCTTTCAAATTCTTTCGAAAAGTCGAAGTCGGGTTTGTCTAGCACATCTCTAAGTGCAGCCAACAATACGAAGCGATGTCTGTATGACAAATACATAAGGTCCTTCAAAACAAAAGAAATGATGATTGTTTCTCTGTCTTTCTCATTGTTAGGATCGTACTTCCATAGTTCTTTGCCAACAGTATCCTCAAGGTCGTATATCGATAAGGCTCCCAATATATGAGAGATATTAGGGGTGTAAGGGGTGTTCATGAATGGGCACTTCAGCATTGTCTGCTCACTTCGGGAATGCGGTAAATGGTCGAGTTGGATTGTTTCTATCAAATCTGATTTCTGCTCTGTCCATGTTTTCAATGTACCTGGGGTCGTTTAAGTTCCTGTGATTGGGTTTGTAGCCTCGTCCAGCTCCGGGTAGCTCAACTATGACCACGGGGTTACCCCTTCTATCAAAACCTGTAGGAGAGGGTGAATCGCCTTGCATCCTCCCAATGGCCTTGTTTATAGCGTGAAGCTGCATCCCCCATGTTTTGAATTGAGAGCTGGAATTGATAGCCTCTCTCTCCCCAGTAGTCGGATTTGTTCCATCAATAGATCGTTGCCTTAAAGCGTTGTCTGGTATCTCTGGGCCATGCTTTTCAACCGAATGCATATCGTATTTCTGCTCCCAACTCAGTACTTTTTGTTTTGCATTTGCCTCTGTCAGTTCATTTATTCTCGCCTGTCGTTGAGTGCGCGCCAGTTGAGGTAAAGCGGGCGCGCCTTCATTTACGCTAGGCTTAGGAAGGATAGAAGGAGCGTTAGGCTTGCATTCGTCACCAGGGCAGGTACTCAAGCCTAATGGATCAATCCACCCAGTAGGATTGGGCACGTACTGGTACGCGTTGATCCCACCCGCCAGCTTCACCGGATCCGGCGTCAGGTAGCGACCAATATCTGGATTGTAGTAGCGATGGCGGTTGTAGTGCAGCCCGCTTTCCTGGTCAAAATACTGCCCCTGGAAACGCAGCGGATTGTCGATTTTGCCTACGTCGAGCCGGGCGATCTGGCCGTAGGCGCGGTAGTGGGCGGACCAGACGATTTCGCCTTCAGGCGTGGTGAGTTCTTGCGGTGTGCCGAGGTGGTCGAGTTGGTAGTGGTAGGGCTTGGTCTCTTTTGGGCCGAAACCTTCCAATAGCGCTAATGGCCGGAAGCTGTCGGGTTCGTAGAGGTAGCTGCGATGACGCTCTGCATGGTGCTCGGCAACCAGCTTGTCGCCTTGCCAGAAAAACTCGGTGGTCTCGCCATCCACGGTTTTGCTGACACGACGCCCAAACGGGTCATACCGATAGCTTGCGGTCTGCCCGTTGGGTTTGGTGACGCCAATCAACCGATGCTGGCAGTCGTAGCGGTATTCAGTGACGAGTTGATGGCCTTTGCCGCGTCGTTCGCGGATGAGGTTGCCGAAGGCGTCGTAGTCGTAGTGACGGTCACCCTGAATCACCAGGCGGTTCGCTGCGACGACGTCCGGCCCCGGGCGGTCTTGCATGAGCAGGTTTCCCGCCGGGTTATGGCCGAAGCGTTCCTGCACGTCCTGCGAATGATCGGCGCGGGTCAGGCGGGCAAGGGGGTCGTAGTGATAGTCGTGCTGGCCTTTGCGGGTGTCGTGCAGGCGCGTGAGGTTGCCGCTTTTGTCGTAGTCGTACTGGCGTTGATAGAGGTGGTTTTGCTGTTGGGTAACCGCGTGGGCGTGCAGGCGGTTCTGGTCGTCGTAGTGGTAGTGGCTGAGCAGTTGGCCCTGTTGGCGTTGGTGTTCGCGACCGCTCTTGAATAGGTGTGAGGTGAGCCCTTCACCGTTCAGTTCGACGGTAGCGAGGTGGCCGCCTTTGTTGTGGTTGAAGACGAGGCGGTTGTTGTCCGGCAGGCGCAGGTTTTTCAGCTGGCCGCAGGCGTCGTAGCCGTAGCGCAAGGTGCCCCAGCCTTGATGCTCGGCGGTGAGGCGGTTTTGGTGGTCGTATTCGTAGGCCAACGCCCAGTGACCGTCTTCGACGCTGAGGAGGTTGCCTTGGCGGTCGTAGGCATAGTCGACCACGCTGGTATCGGGCAGGGTTTTTCGTACGAGGCGACCGGCGTGGTCGCGCTCGTAGCGGGTCACTAGCTGACTACCGTCATCGCCGTATTCGGTCTTTTCCTGCAGGTTGCCGTTGAGGTCGTAGACGTAGGCGGTGCGTTGGCCGTCGAAGCCGGTTTCCTGTTG
>NZ_SPKL01000014.1:0-28327 GCF_023127755.1 Pseudomonas sp. W2Aug9
GCGGGGTGATGTTCCCGTGCCAGGCGTTTCATGGGCTGGGACAGCAAGTGGTGATGGCGCGCAGCAACGGGGTCGTGCAGGTGCCTCGGCGTGTCAGCCAACCAGCGGCGCCGAAGGTGGCTTTGGCCGCCCAGCCTGCTGCTGCGCCGCAACACGGCGTGGCGGCACCGGTACCGGCCGCGGCCGCGGATCAATTTACCCAGGTGCGCCAGGAAGTCATGGCCAGTGTGGCCAAGGCATTGAAGGTCGCCCTGGAGGTGATCGATCCACAGGAGTCATTCTCCGATTACGGGCTTGACTCGATCACCGGCGTCAACCTGGTACGGGTATTGAATGAGCGCCTGGGTATCGACCTGGGCACTACGGCACTCTTCGACTTTTCTACCGCCACGCGTCTGGCCCGGCATATTGTCGAGCAACATGGCGCGCACTTACCGCAGCCCGCGGTGACACGTGCGGCAGCCGCACCGGTCGCGCCCTTGGCCGTTGCAGTGCCGACGGCGTCCTCGCCTGCCGCCGCCCCGGCGCCAAGGGTTCAGTCGCCCGAGTCCTTCGTGCGAGAACCCATTGCAATCATTGGTATGAGCGGCCGCTTTCCCGGCGCCGAATCCCTCGATCAATTATGGGAACATCTGGCCCAAGGCCGCGACCTGACCACCCCGGTCGAGCGCTGGGACCTACGCAGCTCCCAAGCCGATGTGTCAGGAAAGGGCCTGTGCCAGCGCGGTGGCCTGTTATCCCGGATCGATGAGTTCGACGCGTCGTTCTTTAACATCTCTGGCCTTGAAGCCACTTGCATGGATCCGCAGCAGCGGCTGTTCCTCGAGCAGGCCTGGACGGCACTGGAAGATGCCGGCTACGTAGGGCAGGCGACTGAGGGGCAACCGGTGGGGGTTTATGTAGGCGCCAGTGCCAGCGACTATCGCAGCCTGTTCGCTGAAGCTGCGCCCGCGCAAGCCTTCTGGGGCAACGCCAGCTCGATCATTCCTGCACGTATCGCCTACCATCTGGATTTACAGGGCCCGGCCATTGCCGTGGATACCGCCTGTTCCAGTTCGCTCGTCGCGATCCACCTGGCATGCCAGGCGCTCTGGACCGAGGAGATCGGCATGGCCCTGGCCGGCGGTGTGTTCGTGCAGTCAACCGACGGGTTTTATCAGGCGGCGCAAACCGCCGGCATGCTCTCGCCCAGCGGGCATTGTCACGCGTTCGATGCGCGTGCCGACGGTTTCGTCCCCGCCGAAGGCGTCGGTGTGCTGATCCTCAAGCGCCTTCGCCAGGCGCAGGCGGATGGCGATTATATTCATGGCGTGATCAGCGGTATTGGCAGTAACCAGGATGGCGCCAGCAATGGCATCACTGCGCCGAGCGCGCAATCCCAGGAGCGGCTGATTCGCCAGGTGCACCGTGACTTCGCGATTGAGCCGGGTACGATTTCGATGGTGGAGGCCCATGGGACGGGTACACCGCTTGGCGACCCGATCGAATTCGAAGGCTTGACGCGAGCGTTCGCCCGACCTGGGCAGCAGGCAGGCTACTGTGCCCTGGGGTCGATCAAATCCAACCTTGGGCATTGTGTGACTGCGGCCGGAGTCGCCGGTGTGCTGAAGGTGGCGCTGGCGCTGCGCCACGGCCAGTTGCCTCCGGCAGCGGGTTTCACCCAGGCCAATGCGGCCATCGCCGTTCAGGGCAGCCCCTTTTATGTGCCGGATCAACTGCGTCCCTGGGCCACACTCGACGGTGTGCCACGGCGTGCCTCGGTCAGCTCCTTCGGGTTCAGCGGTACCAACGCTCACCTGGTGATGGAGCAGGCGCCGCTTCCACAACAGCGCGGCGCGTCCGGGGCCGGGCCCTGGCTGGTAGTGCTGTCGGCGCGCTCCGCGCAGCAATTGCGCGAGCAGGCGAGCAATCTGGCTGCCCACTGTGTGGCCGTGCAACGGTTGGACATGGCAGCGATGGCCTATACGCTGATGGCGGGGCGCAAGCACCACGAATGGCGCCTGGCCATGGTCACCCATGACGCCGGGCAATTGCAGCAAAGTCTTGAAGGCTGGTTGCAGGGGCGCGACGAGGCGACGGTGCATAGCGGGCATTGGGACGTACGCCGTTTCGTTGAACAACAGGAGGTGCTGCAGGCGGCCCGCGAGTGCCTGATTCGTCTGATGGGCAATCGCGATCAATCGACACGTGGCGAGGCATTGACCTCCCTGGCGCAAGCGTTTGTACAAGGGTATGAGCTGGATTATTCCAGCCTGTTCATGGCCGATGAGCGGCGTCGCGTGCCGTTGCCAACCTATCCGTTCTTGCGTCAGTCCTATTGGGTATCGGCGCCCGAGGTCGAGGAGCCGACGGCGGTACCGGCAGAGGAGGTGGCGGGCCAGTGGTTGTTCTGCGCGGAGCAATGGCGGGCTCACGACCTGCCGAGCAACTTTGACTGGGCAGCAAGCATCAAGGCCAGGTCTGGCGCGCGCGTGGCGGTGGTCACTCGTGAACAAGCGCGTTTCGATGCCTTCAGCCAACTGCTCTGCACGCTGTGGGCGCAGGCAGGGAGCCCGCCGCCGTCCGTCCAGCGCCTGCTGCCGGATGCACTGCCGGCTCGGGGGGCGTTACCCGAGGTGATCTTCTTCATCGGTGAGAACTCCAGCGACGGGAGGGCGTCGCCACCCGGAGGGTTGGACGCGATCAAGCAAGTGTTGGAGGTCAGCCGGCATCTGATGGCGACCGATTGGGAGCATGCCGTGGAGTGCTTCCACGTGTATCGCGCAAGCGGTTCCGGCAGCGACTGTGACGCCCAGGCAATCAGCGGTTTTGCGGCTTCCGCGAGCCTGGAGAATGCTCGGCACGGCTGGACGTTATTGGAATGTGACGCCGTGGCCGGCCCCGCCAGCGATTTACAGCTGATTGTGCGTGAATGGCTGGCCGCCGACCGTCAGGGCAGTGCGCCAGCCGTGGTCAAGTACCAGGGTACCCAGCGTTTGCGCCGGCTATTGGTTCAGCGTGAGGCGGCTGAGGCGCAAGCCCCGCGCTTTCGCCGCGATGGCCATTACCTGGTAGTGGGCGGGCTGGGGCCGGTGGGCGAGTTGTTGTGCCAGGAACTGGCGGGCACCTTCCAGGCGCGCCTGAGCATCGTCTCGCGCTCGGCGCCGAACGCCGAGCAACAGGCTCGCTGCGATGTGCTGCGCGCATTGGGCGCCACGGTCGATTACAGCAGCGTCGACATCACTGACCTGCCGGCGCTGCAACAGGTGGTCGAGCGTCGCGTGCAGGCGGCCGGGCCTTTGCAGGGTGTGATTCACTTGGCGCGGCTAGTGGATGACGGCTTGATTGTGGCCAAGCAGTGGGAGGCGTTCGAACGCTCGATTGGGGCCAAGGTCAAGGGCACGATAAACCTGGATCTGGCCACTGCCGATCAACCCCTGGCGTTTTTCACCGTGTTTTCGTCCATGGCAGCCTATGGCATCCGTGGTTCAGCCGATTACGGGTATGCCGCCGCGTTCCAGAATGCTTTCGTGCGCTACCGTCAGACGCTTGAGCTCCAGGGCAAGCGTCATGGCGTATCGAGTGCTTGCACCTGGGGTGCCTGGTGCGTGGATCGATACATGCCGGCCAATCGCCCGGCGCATTTGCAGGCCCTTGGGTTAGGGCTGATCGACATGCAGTCGGCGTTCGAGTACCTGCATACCGGCGCCGAACCGGGTGTGGTCGGCGCGATGAAAGTGCTCGATCCGGCCCTGGCCTGTCGCGGTCTGGGCATCGAACCTTTACCCGCGTCGAGTGTGCCGCCGGCTGGCGATGCCATCGGCTTGCACGCCCAACTGCACGCCTGGGAACAGGCGTGCGAGGCCGGGGCGACGCCGGATGCCGCGCAATGGTGCAAAGTGCTCAGCCGCTTTGAACTCGACGCTCTGGATGAGGCGACCATTGACCGTCTCGACCGCTTGTTCTTCCCCAGCGCACCCCGGCCGGCAACGGTCGGCGCGGGTGCACTGCTTGAGCAAGTGCGCGAAGTGATTGAGCGGGTGCTGGTGGTTGATGAGCCTGACCTGGACACCGCGTTTTCCCGGTATGGCATGGACTCGGTGGGCGCCATGCAGGTGTCTTCGGCATTGAGTCGGGCCTTGGGTTGGCTGGTGGAGCCGCGCTGGCTGGTACAGCACGCCACCATTCGTGCCCTGGCCGAATTCCTGCAAAGCCGGAACGAGGCCGCCACCCAATGACCGATCACTCTTCACTCTCAAGGAATGTGACCATGGACCAGAGTCCAGCGCTGCCCGATCTGGGCAGCTCCTTCGTGCTGCCCAATGGCGTGCGCCTGAAAAACCGCCTGGTCAAGGCCGCCATGAGCGAACAGCTCGGAGATCGACACCATGATCCAGGGTCTGGCATGGAGAACCTCTACCGCCAGTGGGCACAGGGCGGCATAGGTTTGTCGATATCCGGCAACATCATGGTCGATCGCAATGCCATCGGCGAGTTGAGAAACGTCGTGCTGGATGCCCACAGCGACCTGAATGCATTCCGGCGCTGGGCACTGGCAGGCAGTAGCCATGGCACGCACCTATGGGCCCAACTCAACCATCCGGGCAAGCAGATCATCAAGCTGCTGTGCGACGAGCCGGTGGCGCCATCGGCCATCAGCCTGGGCAGCGGGCTGGAAAAACACTTCAATTGCCCGCGCGCACTGACTGAGGACGGCATCGAAAAGATCATTGCGCAGTTCGCCACCAGTGCGCGACTGGCCAAGGTCGTCGGGTTCACTGGCGTGCAGATCCACGCGGCCCATGGCTATCTGATCAACCAGTTCCTGTCACCGCTGCACAATCAGCGTAGCGACCAGTGGGGCGGGAGCCTGGCCAACCGCATGCGCTTTTTGGTCCGGGTCTACCAGGCGATCCGCAGCGTGGTGGGTGACGCGTTTCCAGTGGGGATCAAACTCAACTCGGCGGACTTCATGCGGGGTGGCTTTACCGAAGAGGAGTCGTTGCAGGTGGTGGTAGCCCTTGGCAATTTGGGGCTCGATCAACTGGAAATATCCGGCGGCACCTACGAAAGCCCGGTGATGGTCGGCAACCAGGCGGCCAGCACCCGCGAGCGCGAAGCCTACTTTCTCAATTACGCGGCCAGGGTGCGCGAGGTCAGTACGCTGCCGTTGGTAGTCACCGGTGGTTTCCGCTCTGGCGCTGCGATGACCGCGGCGCTGCGAGACGCGGCCACCGACTTCATTGGGCTGGCACGTCCACTGGCGCTGGAGCCGGACATGCCGGTCAAGCTGTTGTCCGAAGCCACTTACCGTGTCGACCTGCGGCCCTTGAGTACAGGCTTTGCCGCCCTGGACCGCATCGCGACGCTCGATGTGTCGTGGTACGAACATCAATTGCAACGTATGGCCCGCCACCAGTTGCCTAAGCCCGGCCTGAGCGAGTGGCTCAGCCTGGGCAAGACCCTGCTGGATTTTGCCGCCTGCGCCAGGAAAAAGCGCAGTACGCAGTGCTCAACCTATAAGCGCTGATAGGTGGCAGCCCTTGGGCACTCTTGTACATTGCGCCCGACAGTCCCTCCCATGAACCCTGATAGGCGGAACATGTACATGGAAGAAATCTATACGTTCGTAGTCAGTACGCTGGCTTCCAGTTGCAAGGTTCAACCCGGCGATATCGAACCGACCACCAACTTGTTCGCCGATCTGGGGATCGATAGCGTGGATTTTCTCGATGCGGTGTTCTGCATCGAGAAGCACTATGACATCCGTATCCCGGTGGGCCAATGGATGAGTGCCGTCAACGAAGGCAACGCGGCAATGACTGATTACTTCGTGATGGAACACTTCGTTGCCCAGATCGCTGCTCGTGCGGCAGCCTCGGCATGAGTGATACCTGGGCCGTCGGTTGGCCCCGGAAGATTCAGGCATGCGTAGGCAGGTAGTCGTTACCGGCGGCGGCCGAGGCATTGGCGCCAGTATTTCCACGGCGTTGGTGCAGGCCGGGTTTGTCGTGTTGATTGTCGGGCACCGTGGCATCAGCGCGGGCGTTGCCTTGTGCGAAGAGCTGGACGCCCGATACGGCGCAGGCAGCGCACGCTGGGTTGGCTGCGACCTGGGCGATGCCTTGGCCGTGGAGGGCCTGTGCCGCTCGCTGGAGGCAGAAGACATTTATGGTCTGGTGCATTGCGCGGGCGTCAGCCAGGACAGCCTGGCCGCCGTTGCGGACCTGGATACCGCGCGGCACATGATGCAAGTCAATTTCTGGGCATTTGTGCAGTTGTACCAGGCCCTGGTGCGGCCCATGTCCATGCGCCGCGCAGGCAGAATCCTGTGCATCGGCTCGGTCGCAGCCGACTTCGGTATGAAGGGAAATGCGTTGTACGCCAGCAGCAAGGCAGCGCTGCGGGGTTTTGTACGTTCGAGCATGACCGAAGTCGCCTCACGCGCTATTACGATCAATTGTATCGAGCCGGGTTTTATCGAGACGGCACTGCTGGATCGCTACGCCGAACAGCGTTCGGCCATCGACCGGCGGATCCCAGCGGGTCGCTATGGTTCGCCGGAAGAAGTGGCGGGGCTGGCGGCGTTTTTGTTTTCAGAGGCCGGCAGCTACATCAACGGGCAACATCTCACCGTCGATGGTGGCCTGTCACGCAGCATGGCCGGCTAGCCAACCTGTAATGAGGAGGTTTGATGCGGGCGCTTCAACTGGTTGATAAACAGCGCCTGGCGCTGCGCGAGCTGGTGTTGCCTGCCAGGCCCGCGCCGGGTCACGCACGGGTGCGCATGGCGTTCATGACGCTTAATCACCTGGATCTTTTCGGTTACCGCGGGATGGCCTTCGCACGACGGACATTGCCTGTCACGGTGGGTGCCGAAGGCGCAGGCTTTGTGCAGGACGTGGGGCCAGGTAGTGACCCCGAACTGATCGGGCAGGCCATGGCGATCTACCCCAGTGTATTTTGTGGGTGCTGCCCGGCCTGTCTAGCCGGCCGGGAGAACCTGTGCGCCGACTCGCCCGGCGTAATGGGGTTTCATTGCGACGGGGTTGCCGCCGAGTACGTCGATGTCCCGCTGCGTATGCTGGTGCCGATACCTGCTGGCGTGCCCATGGAAATGGCGGCCTGCGCGCCGGTGACCTTCGCCACGGTGCACCATATGTTGATCGACAACGCACGCCTGATGAGCGGCGAAACCCTGCTGGTGCACGCGGGAGGCAGCGGGATCGGCTCAATCGCCATTCGCCTGGCCCGTCACCTGGGCGTCACGGTATTCGCAACGGTTGGTCGTGCCGACAAGGTTGAGCGTGCCCGGGCATTGGGCGCCGAATATGTGATTGATTACCGTGAGGAACGATTCCTGCGGGTGATTCGCGAGCAGACGGCACGCCGCGGGGTCGACGTGGTGTTCGAGCATGTGGGGGCCGATACCTGGGAGCAGAGTCTCCTGAGCCTGGCGCGTGGCGGCCGCCTGGTGATCTGCGGCTCGACCACAGGCGTGGAGGCGCCCACTAACCTGATGCACCTGTTCAATCAGCAAATTCACATTCATGGCTCTTTCGGTGCGCCCCTGAGTGGGCTGCGCGATGCATTGGCGTTGATCCAGCAGGGCGTGTTGCCCGTGATCGACTGCGTGATGCCGGTGGCCGGTTTCGAAAGTGGCTTGCAGCGCCTGCGCGAGCGGGATGTGTTCGGCAAGATCGTATTGCAATTCTAATCCGCGCCGGCGCCTGCACGCGCCGGCGTTTTTGTCGCTTGTAGGAGGAGGTGAAGATGGAAATCAACGTGGCGCAGCAAACGGTCAGTGAGTCGATCCGTGAGTTGAAGTTGCCGGGATGGGAGACGGCGTCGATCGAGACTGAAACGCACTTGCAGGGTGAACTGGGCATCGATTCCCTGCACAAGCTGATATTGCTCACGCGCTTGCAGGAACGCTCGAATTTCCAGTTTGCACAACTGAACAACGAGGCCTACAAGTTTGACACCGTAGGCGATCTGGTCAATCTCCTGGTAGCGCATGGCTAGGTGCCCTGCGCTACCTTGATTCAGGGTGCTGTCGGGGATAATGATTGAAGGGTATCGGCGACGCTGTGTTCCAGCGGCCGATAGCTCAATTGAAAGGCGCGCCTGGCGCGCTGGTCATCGAATACCCGGCGCACGCCAAGGTTCTGTCGCAGATAGCGACGCGACAGGCGTGGGTTCAGCATCGCGCTGAGGTACATCAACCAGTCGGGTGCTCGTCTTTGGGGTGCCTTGCTGTCGGGAAAGCGCTGCTTGATCATTGTGGCCAGTTCCAGCATCGAAGCCTCATGGCCCGGCACGATAAAGCGCCCCTCAATGACGTCATCCAGCGCCGCGCGCACATGCAGTTCGGCCAGGTCGCGCACATCCACGAAATGAAAGTTCAGGTCCGGGCAGGCCGGTGTCTTGCCCGTGTGCAGGTCATGGAGGATGGCAATGCTGGTGGCAGCATGCCGGGGGTCGAGCACCGGCCCGATGATCACCGATGGGTTGATGCACACCACGCGAGGCTCGCAGGGCCAGGGCTGGAAGGCGTCCGTCACCAGTCGCTCGGCGGCTGTCTTGGAATACCAGTATGGGTCGCTGGCTTCCAGGGAGGCATGGTTCCAGTCGGCCTCGCTGAAGGCGTGCCCGGCTGGCATGTCTGGCGACAGAATGGCCGCCATCGACGAGGTGTACACGAAGGTGCGCACGCTGGCGGCCTGGCGTATGCCGTCGATTACGTTTTGCGTGCCGTTGACATTCATTTCCAGGGTTTGCTGCCAAAGCCGCGAGCCGGGCCGGGCGTTGTTAGTGACGCTGGCGGCGCAGTGAATAACGGTGTCGCACTCACTGAAAAGGGCATTACACGCGCCTGGCTGCGCCAGGTCGACTACGTGTAGGCGCAGTTGCGCGTGGCGGGCTGCCAGGCCTTGCAAATGCGCAGTGGGGCGGCGCAACAGGGCGTCGACGGTGCAGCCGTGGTGCAGCAGCTTTTCCACAATATGGCTGCCCAGAAAGCCTGAGGCGCCGGTGATACAGATGTGTCGGGGCATCGGTAGCGATCCTTGGGTGTTCACACGGTTGCTGGGTATAGCCCAGACCGCGATCACTGACTACTACAAGGTCTTATAGGTTTCCCGCCGATTTCGATCCGCTAAGTTAGTCGCTGCACCCCCTGAGCAACCACCGGTTGAGCCGGCTAAAGGATAGATAAATGACCCAGGCCGAAGTCTTCGATTTGATCGTCAAGCATGCCCGCGAAACCCTCCCTGAGCTTCAACAACCCATCGCCCGGAACGACCGCCTGGTGGACCTGGGCGCCAATTCGATGGACCGCGCCGACATCGTCGCCATGACTTTGAGCGCCCTTGGGTTGCGCATGCCAATGGTGCAGACGCAGGCCGCTCGCAATATCGGCGAATTGGCCGAGTTGCTTCATGGCAAGCTCTGACACGCAAGGGCTGTTGATCAGCGGGCTGGGTGTGGCTTCGTCCATCGGCACCGGTCAGCATGACTTTATCCAGGCCTTGCTGGCTGGCAATCATGCTTTTTCGATGATGCGCCGCCCGGGTCGTCAGTTGGAAAGCACATTCATCGGTGCTGAAATCGATGTGGACGAGCAAGCCGGCGCCAACCTGGAATCCGGTTCGCGGGGTATGTCGTTCTCTGCGCGCATTGCCCTGGCGACCTTGGCAGAAGCGTGGGCGGATGCGCAGCTGGATCAGTGTGACCCGACGCGTATCGGCCTAGTGGTCGGTGGCTCTAACTTCCAGCAGCGCGCCATCGAGCAGGCCCATGCGCCTTGCGCGCTGACCCCGTACTTCATCAAGCCCAGCTACGCGACGCAGTTTCTCGATACCGACCTGTGTGGAGTTTGCACCGAGCGCTTCCCCATTCGGGGGTTCGCTTACACTCTGGGGGCTGCGTCGGCCAGTGGGCAGATGGCGATTATCAATGCGGCCCAGGCTGTGCGAGCCGGGGATGTGGACGTGTGCATTGCCTTGGCGCCGGTGATGGATCTGTCGTATTGGGAGTGCCATGGCTTTCGCTCCCTGGGGGCGATGGGCTCGGACCGTTTTGCCGAGAGTCCGGCCCTGGCGTGCCGCCCTTTTGACCGTGATCGCGATGGGTTCATCTACGGTGAATCCAGTGCAGTCGTGGTGATTGAAAGCGAGGCCAGCGTGCGCCGCCGTGGCGTTTCGCCGTATGCGCGGATTGCCGGCTGGTCAGTGGCGATGGACGGCAATCGCAACCCCAACCCTTCGTTTGACGGGGAGTCCTGTGTGATCCGCCAGGCCCTGGACAAGTCGGGCTGGCAGGCGCGCCAGGTGGACTATATCAACCCGCACGGCAGTGGCTCGGTACTGGGTGATGAAACCGAACTGCGTGCCTTGGCTCATTGCGGCTTGCGCGAGGCGTCGATCAACGCGACCAAGTCCCTCATCGGTCATGGCCTGGCTTCTGCCGGGCTGGTGGAGACCATAGCCACGGTACTGCAAATGAAGGCCGGGCAACTGCACCCCAACCGCAACCTGGATCACCCCCTGGATACCGGGTTCGCATGGGTCTGCGACCGCGCTGAACAGCACGCCCTGCGCTGTGCACTCAACCTCAGCTATGGCTTCGGCGGCATCAATACAGCGTTGTGTCTGGAAAACTCAGGAAGGCTGCAATGACGAGGCAAGTGGGTATCGAGGCAATGAACGTATTTGGCGGCGCGGCGAGCCTGGATGTGACCATGCTTGCGCGACACCGCAAGCTGGACTCCCAGCGTTTCGGCAACCTGCTGATGCACGAAAAGAGCGTGGCGTTGCACAGCGAGGACCCGGTGACGTTTGCCGTGAATGCCGCCAAGCCACTGATCGATGCCTTGAGCCCGCAAGAGCGCGATCAGATTGAGTTATTGATTACCTGTACCGAGTCGGGAATCGATTTCGGCAAGTCCGTCAGTACTTATGTGCATGACTACTTGGGGCTGAAAAAAAACTGCCGGGTTTTCGAACTCAAGCAGGCCTGCTACTCGGGCACTGCCGGTTTTCATAGCGCGGTGCAGTTCGTGTTGTCCCAGACCTCGCCCAATGCCAAGGCACTGGTGGTCGCAGTGGACCTGTGTCGCTTCCTGATGATTGGTGAAGGCGGCGCCGCGGCGCAGGACTGGGCTTTTTCGGAACCCAGTGGCGGTGCGGGCGCAGTGGCCATGTTGATCAGTGACAAGCCGCATGTATTCAGCCTCGACATCGGCGCCAGTGGTTATTACAGCTTCGAGGTGATGGACACCTGTCGGCCGGAGCCCGACAGCGAAGCCGGGGACGCCGATCTATCGTTGATGTCGTACCTGGATTGCTGTGAGCAAACCTTCAATGAATATCGCCTTCGGGTCGACGACGTGGACTATGCGCGCACGTTCGACTACCTGGCGTTTCACACGCCTTTTGGTGGCATGGTCAAAGGCGCGCACCGCTTGATGATGCGCAAGTTCGCGCCAGCCGACCCGCCAGCCATCGAAGCTGATTTCGCCCAGCGTGTGGCGCCCGGGCTGGCGTACTGCCAACGCGTGGGCAATATCATGGGGGCCACGATGTTTCTGTCCCTGGCCGGCATCATCAGCACCGCGCGGTTCGATGAGCCTCGGCGTATTGGATGCTTTTCCTATGGCTCGGGTTGCTGCTCGGAGTTTTTCAGCGGTACGGTCACGCCCCAGAGTCGTGATCATCTGTCTGCCCAGGCCATCGCACAACAACTCGATAGTCGCTATAGCCTGAGCCTGGCTGAGTACGAGTCAATCCTGCTGGGCAATGACGCCGTGCGGTTTGGTACCCGCGACCACACCGTCGCCTGTCCAGTCACCGACAGCGTAATCGCGGCGGGAGGGTTGTCGGGCAAGTTACTGTTAAGCGCGATCAACGGTTACCACCGCGAATACAGTTTCCAGCCATGAACTTCCAGGCCACCGAGTTTCGCACTGAAGGCAGCCTGGCATTCCTGCGTTTTGCGCGTCCTGAGTCGAACAATACGATCAACCGCCAAATGGTCGACGAATGCCTATGGGTATTGGAACACTGCCAGGCGCATTCGACCGTGCTGGTGCTTGAAGGCGGGCCCGAGGTTTTTTGTTTCGGCGCAGATTTCCAAGGCATGCATGACGACGCCGTGCGCGGCGCCAGCGAACGCCATCAACCAGAGCGGCTCTATGAAATCTGGCAGCGTATGGTTACCGGTTCGTTCATCACGGTGAGTCATGTACGGGGCAAGGCCAACGCCGGGGGCATGGGCTTCGTGGCTGCGAGTGACATCGTTCTCAGCCATACCGATGCCCAGTTCAGCCTCTCGGAACTCATCTTTGACGTAATGCCGGCGTGTGTGTTGCCGTTTCTGATTCGTCGCGTGGGCTTCCAGCGCGCGCATTACCTGACGCTGTCGACCCAGCCGGTCAGTGCGGCACAGGCCAGCCAGTGGGGGCTGGCGGACGACGTGGCAAGCGATAGCGATGCGTTGCTGCGCCGCCACCTGTTGCGCTTGCGGCGCCTGTCCAAGCATGGCGTCGAGCAATACAAGGGCTATATGAACAGGCTGTCCACGTTACCGTTCGACGCCCGACAGATGGCCATCGAGCAAAATCACCAGGTATTCAGCAACCCGCGCACCCGCGAAAACATCCACCGCTATGTCAGCCACGGCCTGTTCCCATGGGAGCCTGATTGATGTGCCTGACGGGCGCGCCCATGGCTGGCGAATCGTTGCAAAGAGGAGTGCCGATGGACAGTGTCATCGATTTTCAGGCGCGTGACGACGGGGTAGTGGTGCTCACGCTCCAGGACCGTGAGCATAAGAATACCTTCACGCCGGCGTTGATCGACGGATTGATACAGGCCTATGCGCGAATCAACGCCAGCGACGCCTACAAGGCAGTGGTGATCACGGGCTACGACAGTTTTTTTTGCAGTGGCGGCACCCGCGAAGGGCTGCTTGCCTTGAACCAGACGCGTGGCGATTTTACCGATGCCAATGTCTACAGCCTTGCATTTGAATGCAAGATCCCGGTGATCGCCGCGATGCAGGGGCATGCTATCGGCGGCGGCCTGGTAATGGGCTTGTTCTGCGACATCGTGGTGTTGTCCCGCGAGAGCCTGTATACCGCCAACTTCATGAAGTACGGCTTTACCCCCGGCATGGGCGCGACCTATATCCTACCCTCCCGGCTCGGTAGCCTCGGCCAGGAAATGCTCCTGGCGGCGCAGAGCTACAGTGGTGCGCTACTTGAAGCACGCGGCGCGCCGTTTGCAGTGTTACCGCGTGCCCAGGTGCTGGCCCACGCCCTGGAGTTGGCGATGGAGTTGGCCGACAAGCCCCGGTTGTCGCTGGTCACGCTCAAGCACCATCTAAATCGCAAGCTGCGCGAAGACCTCCCCGCGGTCATTGAGCGTGAGCTGGCGATGCACGCGTTGACAATGCATCAGCCGGAAGTCGGCGAGCGAATCTCAACCTTGTTTGGCCGGTGAGAGAGACCCTTATGACCCTGAAGACCATCCTCGACGAACTGCGCGAGGGCCGGCTGAGCATCGAGCAGGCCAAGGCACGCCTGCGTATGCTGCCGGCACCCCAGCCGACGGCGCAAACCCCTGATCCCGTGGCGGTGGAAGCTGGCGATATTGCCATCATCAGCATGGCGGGACGCTTTCCTGGTGCGGCGTCGGTGGAGCAGTTCTGGGACAATTTGCGTGCTGGCGTAGACAGCATTACGCAAGTGCCGGCGACCCGCTGGGATACCGACACGTATTTCAGTGCACAAAAGGGTGAGCCGGGCAGGGCGTATTGCCGATGGGGCGGGTTCATCGAGGATGTGGACCGTTTCGATTCACTGTTTTTCGGCATTTCTCCGCGCGAAGCCCAGTTGATGGACCCTCAGGAGCGCCTGCTTTTGCAGGAGGTCTGGACCTTGTTCGAACGCATCGGCTACACCCGCGATTACCTGGCTGAGTCCTGTGACGGCGAGGTCGGGGTGTTTACCGGTTCGATGTATCAGCAGTACCACGCGTTCGACGCCGATGTGCCGCGCAAGGCCACGGTAGCCTTGTCATCGACCGCAAGCATGGCCAACCGGATTTCGCATTTTTTCAACCTCAAGGGTCCCAGCCTGGCGCTCGACACCATGTGTTCCTCGGCGGCAACGGCGCTGCATCTGGCCTGCGAAAGCCTGCGCAGCGGCAGTTGCCGGTTGGCGGTGGTGGGGGCGACGAATCTGTCTATCCACCCGTTCAAATATATTGCGTTGTGCCAGGGGCAACTGCTCGCCAGTCATCCGGGGGTTCGAGCCTACGGGCAGGCAGACGGGTTCCTGCCCGGTGAAACCGTGGCTGCGGTGCTGCTCAAGCCGCTCAAACAGGCGATTGAAGAAGGTGACACGGTCACTGCGGTGATCAAGTCCACCGCTATCAGCCACAAAGGCTATACACCCGGCTACAGCGTGCCGAGTGCTGCTGCGTTCGAGACCCTGCTGTCGCGGCATTTCCAGCGCTCGGGCATCGACCCCCGGAGTGTCGATTACGTCGAGACCTCGGCCTCAGGTGCAACCCTGGGCGATGTCGCTGAGTTCCAGGCGTTGCGAAGCGTCTATGGGCCGCGCAATACGCACTTGCCACACTGCCGTCTGGGTTCGGTGAAGTCGAACATTGGCCATGCAGAAGCCGCGATTGGCCTGGCGCAGGTGATCAAGGTGGCGTTGCAACTGCGTGACCGGGTGCTGGTGCCGTCGATCCTGACCGAACCGCTTAATCCACAAACCCGCGCTGATGAGGCGCCGCTGCGGGCCCAGCGCAGCCTGGAGCATTGGCACCATCCCAGCGATGCACCTGGCGGCATGCCCTGGCCGACACCGCGCCGTGCCGCTGTGCATACATTCGCCGCTGGCGGTGCGAATGCCCACCTGCTGTTGCAGGCGTACGACGCTGCACCCGCCGCCGTTGAGCCGGTCTCAACGCCAGGCCCGTGGCTATTGGTTTTTTCCGCAGCGACTAACGAGCGCCTGCAGGCTGTGCTTGGCAGTGCTCGGCAAGCATTGGCTGCCACCCCTTCGCTCACCCTGGATGACTTGGCGTTTACCCTCAGCCAGGGTCGTGAAGCCATGAACTGCCGGGTGGCATGGGTGCAGCGCCAACCTGGCACCTTGCTCGACACTCTGGATGCGGCGCTGGCCTGTGTTCACCGGCAACAGGGCAGTGTGGACGGCGTGGTGATTCACTATGGTGACCTTGAGGAGGTCGAAGTGCCGGATACCGCGCCCCTTGAGCGCCAGACGTTGAGCCTGGAAGAGCAGGCCCGGGCCTGGGTTGTTGGACAGATCAGCCTGCAACAGGTGTCTCGCCAGGCCAGCCTGCGTGCTGGCCGCCGCATCGTCGAGCTGCCGACTTATCCGTTTGCCAAGGTTCACTGTTGGCTGCCGACCGTTGACACATCCGCCACGCCTGCGCCTGCGATAGCCATCGCGCTGGAGGCGAACGCCGAGGATGTGCATGAGGTGGTGCGTGCGCAAATCGCCGCACTGACGCAAATCGATCCGCACACGTTGCAATTGGGCAAGCCGTTGCTTGATTACGGTTTGAATTCAGTGACCATGCTGGTGCTGGCGGCTTGCCTTTGCCAGGCATTGGAGGGGCTGGATGAGAGTCGTGACGGCCCGCAGTTAGTTCTGTGTAGGACAGCCGGCGCGCTGATCGAACAGCTTGAGCAAATGCTCGCTCCCATGCCGCCTCCGGTCAGCGAGCCGATGCCGTCGACCGCTACGCCGATCGTGCCGAGTGTGCCTGCGGCGAGTAACTACGTTGCGCCGGAACAATTGCAGGTGTACCACCGCAACGGCTACGCCTTCGATTTTGCCCACCAACCCGCCGCGCTGCCGGAGCGGGCATGGGCCGGCAAACGCGGTGTGGTGCTGGGGGCCGGGCCGGCTGGCCTGGTGGCAGCCCTGACCCTGGCGGCCAATGGTTTCGAGCAGGTGTATGTGGTCGAAAAGCGTACCGCGATCAACCGTATGCAAATGGTCACGCTTTACCCTCACACCTTGCCCTACCTGAAAAGCATCGGGGTGCTGGATGCCGTGGCACGGCGCGCCGCACGGATCGTGCGACACGATTTCTACCTCAATAGCGCCGGGCAGCGCACCCGGTATTTCTCCCGCGAGTTGCCGGCCGGCATTCTCGACAGTATCGATGCAAGCATGGCGTATGGAGACGAGACAGTCGCCGAGCTGTTCGTGGGTGAGTCGGTGATGGCCATTTCCCTGGCCGACTTGCAGGCGGTGTTGATGGAACAGGCTTGCGCGCGGGGCGTGCGGTTTATCGCCGACCATCAGGCGACGGTGGTCGCCGACGACAGCAGGCCCGCTACCTGGCAAGTGTTGCTGAGTGCAACGGCAGGTGCGCCGTCATTCCCCCTCGATGCCGATCTGGTTGTGGTCGCTGACGGTGCGCGCAGTGCCGTGGCCCAGGCCGCGGGCATCGAGTGCACGCTGCTGCAGACCCCTCAGGGCAGTGAGAGCTGGTATGTGTTTCACTGCGCCAGTGAGGTTGCGACGTCACGCTTGAGCTATGAGTTCGCCTTCGATTCGCGCGGGCGTCTCGATCACTGCGCTTTTGGCCTGGCCTACCCTGTGCGCAAAGAGTTTGGCGTGGCGTTCTACAGCAGCACACCGACGCCACCGGCGCTCGAGCTGCTTTTGGACAAGGCTGACTTCTTCGCCAAAAGCTGGGGCGTCGAGCACCAGGGGATCAACTGGTTGACGCAACGTATTGCGGTGCATCACAGCAGGGCCGAACGGGTAGTTGATGGCAACCTGTTGTTGGTAGGAGATGCAGCCGGCACCGGCTCGCCCAACGCCGGCCTGGGTTCGGGCCTGGCGATTTCGGCCTATGGCTGGGCCCTGAACGAGTATTGCCGGCGGGCTGCGACGGATCGGGAGGCCGCGGCGGATTTCTATCAGGCCGCCGCCAGCCGCTATCCGTTGGCATGGCAAAGCCGTTCGCTGCACATCTGGGACGAGATCAACAATCTGGCAGCAGGCGTGGCGGGGCAGCGACAAACCGGTACATGAGGCACCTTGGGGCAAGCAGGCACAGTGAAGAGAGGGACACACAGCATGCAACTGATCACGCACGATGGCTTGAGCCTGGAGGTGCTACACACGCAGGCGCCGGGTGGCACCGTGGTGTTCGTCAATGCCCTGGGCATCGGCAACGCCGTGACGCAGGGCGTGGCCCAGGCGCTGCAGGCGGCCGGTATTGGCTTTGTCACCTGGGAACGGCGCGGATTGCCGGGGGCGTATGACGATAGGTTTCGCGAATATGCGCTGGACGATCAGGTGCGCGACCTGGAACACCTGATGGCCATGCTCGCTCCTGGCCCGGTGGTACTGGCCGCCTGGTGCACCGGCATTCATACCGCGTTGGCTTATGCGCGCAGATGGCCCGCACGCTTGGAGGCGCTGCTGTTGTTCAACAGCCCGAATTTCTTCAATAGCCGCTACAGCGCAGTGGCTGGCGATGCCATTGGCAAGGTCAGTCGCATATTGGTCGAAGATGAGTCCAAGCTCGATTTCATGTACCACACCATCTTCGCCAATAACACGGAACAGACAGCCACCCGCCTCACAGGGCTGGCCGATGCGCGCATCCGCGGCTTGGTGGAGGCTCCCTTCAAAAGCGGCCCCCAGGCATTGCTGCGCTATATGTACCTGATCCAAAGCGCCGCTGAGCCTGAAGTGGATCGCCAGTGGTGTGCCCCGATCAGCGTGCCAGTCCTGGTGATAGGGGGGCGGCAAGACACCATGGTGTCGTTCCAGGACTCACTGAGCCTGGGAGAGATTCTGCCCAATGCGCAGGTGCGCATCATGGACGATTGGGGGCACTACACGCTTTTCTCTGATACACAAGAGAGTGTATCCAAGGTTATGCTGGGGTTTCTGCAAACGCTGGAAGCGTTTGACTGTCGTACCGTGCCACCTGCTTTTCTCACCCCTTTTTGTGCGCCGTCAGTTGTATCGGCCGCCAGTCGACAGGGTGAGGCAGACGTGGATTGACGGGCGATGGCGGCGGCAGACCGCCAGGTAAGGTAAAGCCCCGAGGGGGTGCTTTTTTTGTTTTTACTGACAGGTGTGACTGATGAGTACGGAAGGAAGTGGGCCGGTTAGATTTCCGGCAATGGAAGATGCGGTACTCGAGCGGTGGGAAAAAGAAAAGACGTTCGAGCAATCCATCAGCGCCCGTGAGGGTAAGCCGGTGTACGTATTTTATGACGGCCCGCCGTTTGCTACCGGCCTGCCGCACTACGGCCATATTCTGACTTCCTATATCAAAGACGTTATACCGCGTTACCAGACGATGCTCGGCAAACAGGTCCCACGCCGCTGGGGCTGGGATTGCCACGGCTTGCCGGTGGAGTTCGAAGTCGAGAAGGCCATGGGCTTCAAGTCCAAGCGCGATATTCTCGAGTTTGGCGTGGAGCAGTTCAACGACGAGTGCAGAGAGCTGGTGCTCAAATACGCCGATGACTGGCGTGGCTTTGTCAACCGGATGGGCCGTTGGGTCGATTTCGATGGCGCCTACAAGACCATGGATAACGACTACATGGAGTCGGTGCTGTGGGGCTTTAAAACCTTGCATGACAAGGGGCATGTCTACGAGGGCGGCAAGATCGTGCCTTACTGCGTGCGTTGCCAGACGGTGTTGTCGAATTTCGAGGCGCGCCTGGACGACGCCTTCCGCCCGCGCCGCGATATGTCCGCCTATGTCAAGTTCAGGCAACAAGACCGCCCGGACACTTTCTTCCTGGCATGGACCACCACACCCTGGACGTTGCCTGCCAACGTCGCACTGGCCGTGGCCGCCGATGAAAACTATGTGTGCATCGAGCACGGCGAAGAGCGCCTATGGCTGGCCGAAGGTTGCCTGGGCGGCTTGTTCGATGAGCCGGTGATCCTGGAACGCTGTACCGGCGCAGAGCTGGCTGGGCTGCGTTATCTGCCGGTGGTCGGCGAGGTGATCGATGCCTCGGCCCATCGCGTGGTCACCGCCGACTTCGTACAGATGGGCGATGGCTCTGGCATTGTCCACATTGCCCCTGCGTTCGGTGAGGACGACGCCTTGCTCGGGCAGCAATACGAGTTGCCTGCACCTAACCCTGTTCGCGACGACGGTACCTTTTCCGATGCGGTGGCGCAGTATGCCGGGCAGAATATTTTCGAGGCCACGCCGCGCATCCTTGCAGATCTGAAGAGCAGTGGCTTGCTGTTCAAGCAAGAACAGATCGAACACAACTATCCACACTGCTGGCGTTGCGATAACCCTCTGATCTATCGCGCGGTAGAGTCCTGGTTCATCCGCGCGTCGGCGCTGCGCGAGCAGTTGGTGGAAAACAACAGCCAGGTCAACTGGGTGCCCGAGCATGTGAAGGAAGGGCGCTTCGGGGACTGGATCCGTAATGCCCGCGATTGGGCGGTGTCACGCAACCGTTTCTGGGGTGCGCCCATCCCGGTATGGCGCTGTGACCAGTGCGGCACCGTCGAGGTGATGGGCAGCATCGCGCAGATCGAAGCGCGTTCCGGGCGCAAGGTCGAAGACCTGCATGTGCCTCATATCGACGAGCATCGTTTCGCCTGCCAGTGCTGCGAGGGCACCATGAGTCGGGTGACTGGTGTCTTCGATTGCTGGTTCGAATCGGGCGCAATGCCGTTCGCCAGTCGGCACTACCCGTTCGAAAACAAGCAGGAGTTCGAACAGACTTTCCCTGCCGACTTCATCGTCGAGTACCTTGCGCAGACCCGCGGTTGGTTCTACACGATGATGGTCATCTCCACCGGCTGTTTCGAGCAGAACCCCTTCAAGAACGCCATGTGCCACGGGGTGATTCTGGCCAAGGACGGTCGCAAGATGTCCAAGCGCCTGAAGAACTACCCCAACCCGATGGATCTCATGCAGACCCACGGTTCGGACGCCTTGCGCGTGGCCTTGCTGGCATCGCCGGTCTGCAAGGGAGAGGACATCAAGTTCAGTGAAGAGTCGGTGCGCGACGTGGTGCGCCGCTACCATCTGCTGTTCTGGAATTGCCTGCAGTTCTATAAAACGTTCACCGAAATCGACCAGTTCAGTCCTTCCGGCGACCTTGGCCAGCCCCTGGACAATGTCCTGGACCACTACTTGTTGCATGAGTTGGCGGCGCTGGAATCGGATATCAAGATGTGGATGGAGTCTCTGGATTTTTCCAAGATCTATTCGCGTATCGAAGTGTTCATCAACGTCTTGAGTACCTGGTACCTGCGCTTGAACAAGGCACGCATCTGGCGCGATGGCCTGGATGACGACAAGCGCCAGTGCTATGAAGTGCTGCACTACGCGTTATCTAATTTTGCTCGTCTGCTGGCGCCCTTCATGCCGTTTCTGGCTGAGGCGGTCTACACCGAACTGGGGTATGCCGACTCTGTGCACCTGCAAGACTGGCCGAGCATCGATCGCCAGTACCTGTCGTACGAGTTGGCCGATGAAATGAGCAGCCTGCGTAACTTGATCGCCAGCGTGCGCAATGTGCGCGAAACCAATGGGGTTTCGCAGAAGTTTCCGTTGCGCAGCATTCGCGTCGCGGGTATCGAACAGGCCGTACTGGAGCGCTATGCACAGTTCCTCGAGGAGGAACTCAACGTCAAGCAGGTCCAGTGGGCCGCCGATGCCGACGAGTGGGCGCAGCCCGTGGTGGTATTGATCTTCTCCTTGCTCGGCAAGCGACTGGGCCCGGCGATGAAGGCGGTCACCACAGCGGTGAAGGCTGGAGAGTATGTAATCGATGAACAGGGGGGGCTGGTTGCCGCAGGGCAGACGATCCAGCCCCACGAGTTCGAGCGTCGCCTGACCGTGCGTGACACGCTCAATAACGTCGGGATTGTCGAGAACATGGTGGTCTGGCTGGACTTGGACATCGATGCCTCGCTCAAGCGCGAAGGCGCCGTACGTGAGCTCAACCGCAGGCTGCAAGACCTGCGCAAGAAAGCCAAGCTGGGCTACACCGAAAAAGTCGACATCGCCGTGCTCGGCGGTGCCTATGTCGATGAGATCCTGGTGCACCACGAGGACTGGCTCAAGAGCCAGTTACTGGTCCAGAGCTTGTTGCGCAGCGATCTTGAGGCGCCGCTGGCAGTGGACGAAGTCGAGCTGCCCGAGGGCGACCCTGTGCGTATTCAACTGCGCCGTAGCGTACTGGCCTGAGGCAATGCCGACCTGGTGCCGCGCTGTCGAGCGGCACCAGGTGGTGCCGCTGGAGTCACGATGGATCGTGAGTGGCCGTTACCACCGGGCGATATCCAGTTGTGGGTCTGTCGTGATGAGTTGATCGTCGCGGCTGACCTGTTGGCCGAATATGCCGCGGTGCTCAGTGACAGTGAGCGCCAGCGGATGGCGCAATTTCATTTTGCCCGACATCGCCATCAGTACCTGGTTACCCGGGCGCTTGTGCGTCATGTGTTGTCGATGTATCACCCCGGTATTCCCCCGCAGCACTGGTGCTTTGCCTACAACGATCACGGCAAGCCGTGTATCGATCCGGTGTTGGACCCCTCGCAGTCCCTGCACTTCAATGTTTCCCATACCGATGGCTTGATCGTCATGGCCGTGTCGCGACAGGCAATCGGCATCGATGTTGAAGACCTGCAGCGCCAGGGCGACGGCGTTTCGGTGGCCGATACGTTCTTTGCGGCCGCCGAGCGCCACGACCTGCAGCAGTGTGGCGCAGCGCACCGTGCGCAGCGATTTTTCGAGATATGGACACTCAAGGAAGCCTACATAAAGGCCCGCGGCGAAGGTCTTGCTGTACCGCTCGACAGCTTTGCCTTCCGGCTGGGGCCAAGCTGCGGGCATTCCCTTCAATTCAACCCACCGACAACCGACGCCCGGCATTGGCAATTCTGGTCAACACTGCTGCTGGCGCGCTACTGCCTGGCTGTGGCTGCCTGTCATGAATCGCCTCGGGCCAGGTTTTGCCTGCGCGTGCAGGAAGTCATTCCCCGCGTGCGTACCCTCGACCTGGCCTGCCTGTGTCGGCGCCAAGCGGCCCCCCACACGGTGACGCCGCCATGGAGGCTGCCGGGCATCTGCGCCACACCCGAGATCGACCTCGGCTAATTTACCTATCAGTGCTTATAGGTTTGGATCGCGCCGCTTTTGGTTATGCTTTTTTCGCTGGGCACTGATGTGTCGCAGGCAGGGCGCGGCAATGCATAGACCAAACGCCATCCGGGAGAGCAACGATGACATCGTGGGAAAGAGAGGTCTCGAGTGGGGCCGGCAACCGCCAGCTTCCCGTGGTCAAGGGCTGGCCACTGCTCGGCAGTGCGCTTGCCTTGATCCGCAACCCCCTGGGCTTCTTGCAAACCACGCGCAGTACCTATGGCGATGTCTACCGGGTCAAGGCCGCGCATATGAACTTCGTGGTATTGGCCGGCATGGAGGCGAACCGATTCGTGGCGGACAAGGGCAAGGATTGCTTTGTCTCAAGCGGGTTCTGGGAAGCGACCTTGCAAGAGATGCAATGCCCGCATTCGTTCATCGGCGTGGATGGTGATGCCCATCGCTTCCAGCGCAACCTGATGAAGCCGCTGTTCTCCAAGTCGGCGTTCAACGAGCGCATTCCCATGCTTGCGCAGATCTTCACGGATACCCTGCAAGCGCGCTACGGCGTTGATCAAAAGGTGTCGGCGCTGTTTCGGCATGTGCTGTCGCAGCAGATTGGTGGATCACTGCAGGGTTATCAACCCACGCCGGATGAAGTCGAGGCGCTGATGCGGTATCAGAATACCGCGATGAACGTTTGTGCCCTGAAAAAGTGGCCGCGGCTGGCGTTGCGCCTGCCGGGTTACCGGGCGGCGAAAAAGCAGGTGCAGGCGCTGGCTGACCGGATTATCGAGTCGGAACGGACCCAGGAGCAAACCCAGGGTTACTTCCAGACGCTCAAGGAAAAAGGGCAGATGGTCCAGCCCCAGTGGTTTACCCCAGGAGATATGCGCAACCACGCCATCATCTCCTACCTGGCAGGCATCGACACCGTCGGTGCCACCTTGAGCTTCATGCTGCTGGAGCTTTTCAAGCAGCCGCACTTGCACCAGGCGTTGCGTGATGAAGTGGATGCCTGTTTCAGCCAGGGATTGCCGGACGCTGATGGCCTGGAAAACATGGAGACCCTGAAGAACTTCATCCGCGAGGTGATGCGTCTTTATCCAACGGCCTACGCCGTGCGCCGTACGGCAGCGAAAGACTTCGAGTTCCAGGGTTACTCGATCGACAAAGGGCAGGACATCATTCTATTCACCACTGCCAACCACACGGATCCTGCGTGGTTCAAGAACCCTCAGGTCTTCGACATCACTCGCTATGAAGAGCCGCGGCTTGAACACCGCGCCAGCGGCGCCTGGGCACCCTTCGGTCGTGGGCCGCACACCTGCATCGGGGCGGGGCTGGCCAATATCCTGTTGTCGTTGAACCTGGCGCTGTTTTTGTATCACACCGATTTGCGCCCGGCGTGCAAGCTCAGCGATATCAAGATGGATTTCTCCAACCCCGCCGCAGGCTTGAGCGAGCGATTTGCCATTTCCTTTACGCCACGGAATCGCCCGTGAGCAGGTCCGAACTTGCGCCGCCGCGATTGTGCCAGGTCGCAATCTGCTCCGCCGACGCCGCCACCAGCATGCAGTTTTATGCCGCGTTGTTGGGTTTGCGTGCCACCGGCAGTTTTCAGGTTCGCGGACCCATGGCTGCCCGACTGTTCGAGATGACGGCGGTGCAGGGCGTCAATTACTGGATGGCTGACGCACAGGCATTTTTTCAGCTTGAATTCTTCGAGTTCAGCCAACCGTGCCGGTTGCCGGCGGCAACGCGCACACGCAGCGGCTACGAGCGCTTGTTTGTCGCGGTAGCCGATATAGACGCCGCCGTGGCGCGCTTGCAGGCGGCCGGTATACCCGTCGACCTCGCCGGCACAGTGCTGCGCGACCCCGATGGCGTACCGGTGCAACTGGTGGAGGCTGAGGCTGGCGGCGCGGTCGGGCGCATTATCGGCGTACGGCTGGTGGTCGAAGATCTGGAGGACGCCGTGGATTATTTTCATCGGGCGCTGGGGCTGCCGCTGTCGGCGTGCCAGCCCTCGGCCACGGTCAGCTGCGACACGCCGCGCTGCGCCCTGGATGCGGGTGAGCACTGGATCGAACTGGTGCACCGCCAAGGTGTGGGCGCCGTACGACCACTCAATGAACCCGGACTGATGAATGTCGCCCTGGGCGTACGCCGCCCAAGCCACTTCAATGCCCTTTACCGACGCGTGCTGCGTGAAGGCTTCAGCTCAAGCACGCCGCCGGTTGGCGGTGGGTTATCCCACGTGGTGTACCTGCGCAGCCGCGCTGGGCTGTCGGTGGAGTTGCTGCAATTGCCCGCCTGGATGGATGCCATCTGGGGCTTTCGCGCTCCCGGAAGGTTGGCCAGGCTGGCGCGGTTACTGATTGGAGGGCTGGTCGGGTTGTCGGCCAGGATGGCTCGCGCATCGCCTTGAGCGTTCGTGCGGTGTTTTGGCAAACAGCAACAGGAGCACAGGCAGACATGAGAGAGGAACGTAATTGGATCAGCGACCGCCTGGCTTCGTTCGGCGACGGCATTGCGCTGATCGCCGATGGCCAGCAGTCCTCCTTCAACGCCATAGGGCAAGCGATGATGTCCTGGCAGGCGCTTCTGGCGCACCAGAACATCGCGTGCTGCACGGTAATCGTCAATGGTGATTATAGCTGCGCGATGGTGGGGGCGATTCTGGCCTTGTACACCCGGCATTGCGTGGTGGTGCCACTCAATCGCAGTTCGTCTGAACGCTGCGCGGCGGTGGCACGTACGACAGGGGCCAGTTGGATCATCGACGCCGATCACTCCGGCGATCTGCAGGCGTTAACCACACAGTTGCCCACCCACGAGTTGGTGGCAGGCCTGTTCGATCGCCGAGAAGCCGGTCTGATATTGCTCAGTTCAGGCAGCAGCGGCGAGCCCAAGGCCATCCTGCTCAGCCTCGAAAGGCTTTTTGCCAAATACCGCGATGCGCCGCGCTCAAGGCCTCGTACCACGGCTGCATTCCTGTTGCTGGACCATATCGGCGGTTTCAATACGTTGCTGCACTGTTTATTCAGCGGCTCGACACTGGTCAAGCTCGATTCCCGCGACGCCGTGAGCATTTGCCGGCAGATTGCTGAACACCGGATCCAGCTCCTTCCCGCCACCCCTACATTTCTCAACATGCTGCTATGGGGACGGGCGTACGAGACCTACGATCTTTCCAGCCTGGAACTGGTGACCTACGGCACCGAGACCATGCCCGAATCGACCCTGGCCGCGCTGAACGAGGTGTTCCCGGCTGTGCGTTTCAAGCAGACCTATGGCATGAGCGAGCTGGGCATCCTCTCCACGCGCTCGGAGTCGAGTGACTCGCTGTGGATTCAAATTGCCACTGACGATGTGCAGGTGAAGGTGGTTGATCAGATTCTGTGGATCAAGACCCGCACCGCGATGCTCGGCTATCTGAACGCGCCGTCGGTGATCGATCAGGAGGGCTGGCTATGCACGGGGGATATGGTTGAAACCCGTGGCGATTATTTCCGCATCCTCGGGCGTGGAGAAAGCCTGATCAATGTGGGAGGGCTCAAAGTGCTGCCGGTAGAAGTCGAGAGTCGGCTGTTGAGCCTCCCCTTCGTCAAGGATGCCGTGGTATGGGGGCGCAAGAGTCCGGTCACCGGGCAGATCGTGGCCGCCACGGTCGTTCTGGAGGGTGAGTTGGACACCGACGACGCCAAGCGCCAGATCATGCTGCATTGCCAGCAAGGGTTGGAAGATTTCAAGGTGCCGCGTCATATCGAATTTGTGACCGGGCGCCTGCACAGCGATCGATTCAAGAAAATCAAGGTGGCCTCGCAATGACTGATGCAGTTTCTGACGCTTTACACACTCGCCATGACAGCGCTCCATCTGCGGTAAAGGGCACCATCATTGTCAGTGGCGGTAGCCAGGGCCTGGGATTGACGACGGTCCGATGTTTCCTGGAGGCAGGCTATAACGTCGCGACCTTCAGTCGTCGAGAGTCCCCGGCTGTCACGGAGTTGAGCGAGCGTGCCGACTTTCATTGGCAGGCACTGGACTGCACCGACTACTCAGCGCTCACCGCCTTCGTCCAGCAGGTGGAAAAGCGCTTCGGTGGCCTCGACGGGCTCGTCAACAATGCCGCCACCGGTGTTGAAGGCATCCTCAGCACGATGCGCGTGGCGGACATCGACAGTGCGCTTGATATCAACCTCAAGGGCCAGTTGTACCTGACCAAGCTGGTCACGGCCAAGCTGCTCAAGCGTGGCGCGGGCAGCGTGGTGAATGTGTCATCTATCAATGCCCTGCGGGGTCATTCCGGCCTGACGGTTTACAGCGCAACCAAGGCCGCGATGGATGGCTTGACCCGCAGCCTGGCCAAGGAGCTGGGCCCACGGGGCATTCGCGTCAACTCAGTTTCGCCTGGCTACTTTTCCAGCGACATGGTCAAGGACCTGAGCCCCCAGACACTCAGCAGGATCGAGCGCCGCACACCGTTGGGGCGTCTGGGTACCCAGCAGGAAGTCGCGGATCTGATCCTGTACCTGGTAGACCGGGGCACCTTTGTCACCGGTCAAAACATCGCAGTCGATGGAGGTTTCACATGCTGAATCATCAAGTCATGGATCAAGTATTCGATCAAGTAGAGCACCAGATCGCTCAGGTTCTGGGGGCGAAGGGTGGGCCTTTGGTGGCGGTGGAAATTGACAGCCGCTTCAGCGACTTGGGCCTGAGCTCCCTGGATCTGGCGACGCTGATCAGCAACCTGGAAGCGGTTTATGGAACAGACCCCTTCGCCGATGCCGTGGCGATCACCAGCATCGTGACCGTGGCGGACTTGTGTCGAGCGTATGCGCAACAGGGTGTGCCGGGGCCGAGTCCGGACCCGCTGGACGCCCAACTGCGTGATCTGCGCCAACTGTGAGCCAGGCCCTAGAGAGCCATCTGGGCGACCTGGCCGTTGTCGGGTTGGCATGCCGCTTTCCGGGTGCCCCTGACCAGCGAGTGTTCTGGGAGAACCTGCGCCAGGGCCGCGAGTCGATCGTTGACCTTGACGATCAGCAACTGAGCGCGGCGGGTGTCACCCGCGAGCAATGGAGCGAGCCTGGTTATATCCGGCGCAGCCCGGTGCTTGAAGGCATCGAATGGTTCGATGCGCGGTTCTTCGGGGTTTCCGCGCGCGAGGCCATATTGCTCGATCCGCAGCATCGACTGTTGCTGGAGGTGGGGTATGAGGCGCTTGAGGATGCCGGGCATGTCAAGGCGGCTCAAGCCGGCGTGACGGGTGTCTATGCATGCATGGGGGGCATCACCACCAGCTATTTGCATCAGTTTGGTGACCGTCTCGACCCCTTGCATCATGAAACCGCCAGCCTGGTTCACCAGGGTAACGACAAGGATTTTCTCGCCACGCGCCTGTCCTTCAAGCTCAACCTGACAGGCCCGAGCATGACCGTGCAGACCGCGTGTTCAAGTTCGCTGGTGGCGTTGCACCTGGCCTGCAACGCTCTGCGCCTGGGGGAGGTCGACACTGCGCTGGTGGGGGCAGCCGCCATTCGTATTCCGCACCATACCGGTTATCCCCTCGGACAGAGCCCGTTATTGTCTCGCGACGGTCGTTGCTGTCCGTTTTCCAGTGATGCCAGCGGCACGTTGTTCGGCAGCGGCGTGGCGAGCGTCATCGTACGCCGCCACGCCGACGCGATACGCGATGGTGATCATGTGTATGCGCTGATCAAATCCAGCCATGTCAACAATGATGGGGCGATGAAAATCGGCTACACCGCCACCAGTGTGCCAGGGCAGGCCAAAGCCATGGTGCGGGCGATCACGCTGGCGCGCGCCAATGCGCGGCAGATCAGTTATGTGGAGTGTCATGGTACCGCCACCAGCCTGGGCGACCCTCTGGAAATCAAGGCGCTTGAAAAAGCCTTCCGCCTGGATACCCAGGACCACGGTTTTTGTGCGATAGGCAGTGTCAAATCCAATATTGGTCACCTTGAACAGGCAGCCGGCATCGCCAGCCTGATCAAAGTGGCGTTGATGCTAAAGCACGACACCCTGGTGCCTTCACTCAATTTCACCACGCCCAATCCGCGCATCGATTTCGAGCATTCGCCGTTCCGGGTCAGCCAGGACACCCGGGTGTGGTCGCAGGCGCTGGAGCAACCCGCCGACACTGCGCGGTTGGCAGCGATCAATTGCCTGGG
>NZ_SPKL01000014.1:28337-75676 GCF_023127755.1 Pseudomonas sp. W2Aug9
ATCGGCGGCACCAATGTGTTCAGCGTGCTGCAGTCCGTTGCGCCAGCTCTGGTGCGCGGGACCGACGCAGCGGTGGACGTGCCGATTTGTCTGTCTGCCGCAACGCGAGAGCAACTACGCCAATACCTGCTGCGGTTCGCCCATTTCGTCCGTGACAGCGGGCCAATTGATCGTCTGGCGCTGGCGCATACCATAAACATCAGCCGCAGCGCACATCGCGAGCGGTTCGCTGGTGTGTTGAAAGCAGGCATAGACGTGGACAGGTTTTTTGAAGAGGCCGCACACAGCGTGCTGGATGCGCCGGCGACGTTCACGCCGCGCCTGGTGTATTACCTGTGCGAGCAGCCGCAGCACCTTGACGATGCCAGTCGGCAGGCATGGCTGGCGGCGCCGAGATACCAGCGCATGGCCGATGATTACGCAGAGTGCCTGGGCCGTCTCTCCAGTACGCCACAGACCGTTGAAGCGGCGGCTCGCTGCGCCGAACTGGCGTTCGAAGTGGCGCTGTATCAACAGTTGGTGCGCTGGGGGATGGTGTTCGAGGCCGTGATCGACAGGGGTTACGGCCACTGGATCAACCGCTGTCTGCAGCTCGGGTGCGGCGCATCGTCGGCACTAGACGCTAGCCCTGAGTGGTTGAGCGCGTTTGTGCAGGAGGGGCAGGGCGCCGCCCAGCTTGCTTCCCCTGGCTGGCCTGATTCGGCCCAGGTTGCAGTGCTCGTCGTCAGCCGCCAGGCCTGGGCTGTAACCGTGCCATCGTCCGGGCGCTGCGTGCATCTGGCCGAGGAAATGCTGACGTTCGCTGACGTGGAACGCTTTGCCTGCGACGTTGTGCAGGCCGGAGTCAGCTTTGATTGGCTGGATTATTACCGCTTGGTAAAGGCACAGAAACTGTCATTGCCCACGTATCCGTTCGCCCGTCAACGCTATTGGCCAGTTGAAGACTGAAAGCCCGCGTGCGGTAAGTTTTTCATGGGCGCGGGAAGATGTCTCCCCATAAGGCTTATAGGTTGATGGCCGCCAGGAAGATGGGGAATATAAAAATCCAATCCGCACCGATGCCCGGGTCGCCGGCATCCACAGGAGGCGTAGATGCAGATCACTCGCCAGACCGTCCAGGACGCGTTGCAGGCCACCCTGGGCCGAGCCGTGACGGTCGAGCCACATGTGCCACTGATCGAGACTCGATTGAAAATCAACTCGCTGACCATGATGGCACTGTTCGCGCAGCTTGAGCGTGTCAGCCAGGTCACCGTTGCGCAAAAGGATGCAGTTGGCCTCTACGGTTGCAGTATCGACCAGATCGTCCAGTGGTTCGCCCAACGTGAGCAGTGAGGTCGTGAAGGCGTCGTCGCCGTTGGTAGAGCATCCGCCCGCTTGTCAGTTCGCCGCGAAGCGGGATGCGCTGGAGGAAGGCGGCACGCTGGCTGTTCAAGTAGAAGGGCAGGCGATATTGCTTTGCCAGGCCAGGCAGGCGGTCTATGCCGTGGAAAACCGCTGCCCGCATCAGGGTAAGACGATGGACGGCGCCTTGATCCGGCGCGGCCAACTGATTTGCCCGCACCACGGCGCCAGGTTCGACCTGGAGACGGGCGAGGCGTTGGGGCCGCATACCCGCTGCGCACTGACGACCTACAAGGTGCATCTGATCGACAGCGACGTGATGATCGAGCAACGCGCACAGGCCAGGCCGGAGTGCGGTACGTGAGCCTGCTTCGCCTGGCACCGCGGCTGGCAATGTGCGTCTTCTATTTTTGGTATGGCAAGGGAATGTGAGATGGAACAGTTGACCCCTGGCGTCGGTGCAAATGTATGCCTGGCATTAGCGCAGGTGTGCGATCGGCATGCCCAGCGTACCGCGCTGCACTTACCGGATCTGGGCAGTGCCGCGAAGCTGTCCTATGCCCAGCTTCATCAAGCTATCAGCAACGCAGCGGTGGCCTTGGCCGGGCTGGGTATCAAGCGTGACGATCGAATCGTGCTGTGCCTCGATGTCGAAGCCCATGCGTTGATCCTGGTATTCGCCTGCGCCTATCTCGGAGCGACCGCTGTAGTAGTGGGTAATCGCCTCAGTCAGGAAGAAATGCGCTACATCGTCAGCGATGCTGCGCCGAAGATGGTCGTCACCTCACTCAATGACCTGGGGTTGTTTGCCGGCGACCTGCATACTTCCCTGGTAGTGGTGGCAGCCTCGGACGAGGACACCGGCGAGTGCTCCGTTTTTCCTGGCATCGATGAGCTCGTCTCCATGCGGGGGGCCTGCGTCGGCATGGCGTACGTCGCAGGCGATCATCCAGCGCTGATCCTCTATACGTCGGGCACTACCAGCCAGCCCAAGGGCGTCGTCATCTCCCACGCGCACCTGGTGTGGTCAGCGCAGTCCAATATCGAGCACCTGCAGGTCACCGAAAACGATGTGACGCTGGTGTTTTTTCCGCTCTGCCACACCATGGCTTTTTCCTATCAAGTGCTCACCTCATTGTTTTCGGGAGCCGCCATGGTGCTGCGGCGGGTGTTCAACCCCCAACGCTTCTGGAGCGATGCGGCACACTTTGAATGCACATGGGCCGCGATCCTGCCGTTCGTTTGTCATGCCCTGGCAGCCCTGGAGAAACCGGTTCGACACAGCTTCAGGTTTTGGGGCTTTCCCAGCCGCAACACCGACGTGGAGGCGCTGTTCGGTGTGAAGACCGTAGGGTGGTGGGGCATGACTGAGCTGTTTGCCATTGGCAGTGTGACGAGCGAGCAGCACAGCGCGGACCTCAATTATTCGATTGGCAAGCCAGTGAGTGGCTACCGCTATCGGTTGACCGATCCCGTCACGAATGCCGGGCCGTTCAATGCGCGAATCAGTGCCGATCTGCAGTTCAACGCGCAACCCGGCAAGAATCTGTTTCTGGGCTATCTCAACAAGCCTGGCGAAACCCGCGACGCCTTCACAGAGGACGGTTGGTACATCACTGGCGACCGCTTTTTCGAGACTACCGAGGGCGTGCTGTTTTTTGATGTGCGCTTGAAAGACATCATCAAGGTGGGCGGGGAAAACGTATCGGCTTCGGAGATTGAGTTCGCTGCGTACGCCAGCGCCATGATCAGCGAAGTGGCGGTAGTGTCGCGCCCCGATCCCTTGTTGACGGAAACACCGGTGTTGTTTGCCGTGCTCAACGCTAGCGGTCGTGAGGACCAGGCGCTCGCCAGGCGGCATATCGAACAGGCCTGCCGCGAGCGCCTGGCCGACTTCAAGCGGCCTCGCGAAATTATTTTCCTGGAAGATTTTCCCCGTGCCGGCTTGCGCAAGATTGCCAAAAATCAATTGCGCCAGATGGCTTTGCAACAGGCCCATGAACCGGCCTGAGCAGGCCCGTCATTTACCGTTTGAGGAAGGCGACATGAAAAAGCTCTATGTGACCGGCGGCACTGGTTTTCTGGGAAGCCATTTTATCTATCGGCATTTGCTCACCGGTGAGTTCGATGTGACCTGCCTGGTCAGGGGGCGCGACGACAATGAGTGCCGACATCGTATCCGCGATGCGGTGCTCTCGGCGGGCCAGCATTATCCTGCCACTGACGCGCGACTCTCTTTTGCCGGCTTGAAAGCCCGGCGCGCCGATATCACCCAGCCGTTGGCGGGGATGGATATCGCTCAGTCCCGGGCGCAGGCCTCGGAGCAGGCGGTCTTCCTGCACTTTGCTTCATCGCTCAATTTCGAAGAAAAGAACCGCGACATTATCTATGAGCACAATATCAACGGCCTGACCCATGCGTTCCATGCAGCACAGGCGTTGGGCTGCCAGACGTTTTTCTATATCTCGACTGCTTATACCGCAGGCGTTGGTTCGGGTGAGGTGGAGGAATGCCTGCACCAGAGCACTGAATTCAATAACTATTACGAAGAAACCAAATGTGCGGCCGAGCACTTGATTGACCGCCTGTGCACTGCCAGTGGAATTGAGTTGGTGATTATCCGACCGTCGATTGTTATCGGTCCGCAGGCCACTCAATCCGCAGGTGGCAGCACCACTGGCCTGTATGGGTTCCTGAGGGAGGTCAACCGCCTCAAGCGCGCCATGCGCAACACTGAACAAACCGTGCGCCTGTCGGGTAAGCCCCACGCCAGGGTCAACCTGGTGCCAGTAGATCAGGTGTGCCAGGACATCATGCGGGTGTACGACAATCTGGCGAGTTGCCCGCGGGGCATCTTCCACGCCACGTCGTCGACCAATATCGAAGTGCGCGTGTTGCTCGATATTATTTCCCGGGCCATTGAGCTCAGTGGTTTGCAGATCGATGAAAGCGGGCTGGAAAACCCCTCGGCCATCGAGAAACTGCTGGCCCGTAAAACCGTGTTTTACAACCCCTACATCCACAACACCAAGACCTTTCTTCGGGCCGATGGAAGCGGCTGTGCGCTGACGATTGCAGACGTCGAGGGCTACATCAAGGGTGGGGTGGTGGCGCTGAGCCAACGCAAACCTGACCTCTTGCGTCAATACGTGATCGATACACAAGACCGGGTGCCCCTCAATGTCTATGCCTCGGCGGACAAGCGCAAGGAAACCGTGGTCTTCATCAACGCAGTCGGCATGCCTTTGGAACTGGCCAACCGCCTCAGGGAGGCTCTGGAAGATGACTTCCGCTTTGTTACCTGGGAAAGCCGCGGTATCCCCAGCCCCGTGGATGATATCGACACCATTGACGTCAGTGTTGCGGCGCATATCGGCGACCTGCAGCGGATTTTTGATTACTTCAATATAGAAAAAGCACATCTGATCGGCTGGTGTTCGGGGGCCTACATCGCCTATCACGCCCGCAAGTTGAAAGAAGTCGCGAGCCTGACGCTTATCAGTGGCGCGTATGGCCTGGTGAGCGCAGAGGAAGAGGAGACCGCTTTCATGCGCAACCTGCGGCAGGTGTTGCCGCTTATTTCACAGTCGCGTAGCCAGGCAGAGCGCTTTCACGCGTCGTTTTTTGCGCGCTCCGGCAGTGAGAATACCGAGAGTGCGACACAGAGCCGCCAATCCAGCGAGATCCTCGACGCGACGGATCCGAACCTTATCCACCTGACGAGCCTGCCCTTTGAATCCGCGGAGTCGCTGTATTGCTATAGCCGGGCTATTACCGCGCTGCAAGTCGGCGAGTACCCGCTGCAGGATGAGCAACTCGGGGTGCCGTGCCATGTCATCGCCGGCACCTGTGATGAAGCTGTGAGCCCCCATGAGTCAAAGCGCTTTATCGAACTGCATGAGGGTGCTGACTATTCGGAAATCGCTGGCATGGATCATTTTGGTTTGTATAACCACCTGGGGTTGTTGGGGGTGGTGACGGCGTATATCAAGAACCTCAGCCCGGTGATGCCGGGTTCCCAGGCGGATGCATAAGTCCAGCCTGCTCATCCACACGGCATCAAAGGAGGGAAGATGAAAAGCAAATTGATCGAGCACGTCGCGGACTTGTCCATGCCCATCGATTATCAAGAGGTCCTGGCACGCGACGATCAGAGCAGTGTCCCGGCCGATATGCGGGAGCATTTTCCCGCAGGCCGGTACAGGATGGAGGTTGATCGCGACGCCTATCTGTCTGCCGGTTTTCATCAACTGGAAATGGATCGGATGTGGTCTCGAGTTTGGCAGATGGCTGCGCGGGAGGAACAAATTCCAGAGGCGGGGGATTTGACGCTCTACGAGATCGGCGAGTTATCCTTCATCCTCGTTCGTAACGAAGCACTGGAAATCAAGGCCTACTACAACAGTTGTCGTCACCGTGGCCGGCGCCTGTGCTCGGGCGATTCGAGCGTGCGAGAACTGCGTTGCCCCTATCACGGATTTGCCTGGGACCTGGATGGCACCCTCAAGCGCATACCGGCGGCATGGGATTTTGCCCACCTTGACTGGGAGGGTCGCCGTTTGCTGGAGGTCAAGACAGACACCTGGGGCGGTTTCATTTTCATCAATATGGATCCTGCCTGCGAGCCTTTGGCCGATTATATGGAGAGCCTGCCCGGTGAGTTGGCCATCAATCAGTATGAGGGCAAGTACATTGCGGGGCACAGCCGGCACATACTCCCGGCGAACTGGAAAAACGTCATGGAGTCCTTCATGGAAGGGTTGCATGCCCCCGAGACGCACGGGCATACATGGGCCCATCTGAGCGATACCCTGCAATACGATGTTCGACCCGATGAGCGTCATGTGAGCCGCAGTTTTCACGCGGTCGGGCTGTCGGTCTGCGAGGATCATGAGCCGCTGTCCGAACAGGCGATCATGGATCAATTTCATCGCAACGTACTCAATGGGAAAAGCGGCCCCTACGCCCCTCACCTTCAGGCCGGCATGACAGCAAGGCGCTACATGGCCAGTGTGATGCGTTTGCAATACGGGTTGGCCAGTGGCAGGGATGTCAGTGGGTTGTCTGACGCTGAAGCCGTCGATGTACTGCAGTATTCGCTGTTCCCGAATATGATCTTCTTTCGCGGCATTTCTCTGCCGCCCGTGCTGCGTTTTCGCCCCAACCAAAACGACCATAACAGCTGCATCTTCGATCTTTTCTACTTGGTCGACATACCCAAGGGCGCGCAGCGGCCCGAGCCTGCAGCGACCGTGGAAATGGGGCCGGACGACACCTATGAGCACGCCGGTGTACTGCCTGACTGGTTAGGCTATGTATACGATCAGGACATGGACAATATCAAGAATATGCGTGCGGGCCTGCAAGCCTTGAGCAATGACCCGCTGGTATTGAGCGATCTTCATGAATCCAGGATACGGCACTTCCATAACACACTTATGCACTATCTTGACAGGCGCGATTGAACCATTCGTCACGGGACTTAATGCGCGCCATTATGACTTTTGTTTAATTTGACAATCTATGTTTTTTCGTTAACTTACTTCTTGAAGTGGATTGGATCCAACCTGCCTGGCAAGGTGAGCGTTGCTCTTCGAATAGTGGCCATTCAATGTGGGGCGGCCACTAATAGTCCCCATATAACAAGGAGGTTAAGATGCTTGAAGACATTCTGATGTGTGAGACGCTGGAGGCCTGGAGTAAAGTGCTGTTTGCCTTGGCGAAAGAGTATGGATTTTCTTCGGTGCTGTTTGGGGTTAAGCCCACGATCAGTACGCCTTTCAGCTCTTCGACCATCATCAGTAATTATTCCAGGTCATGGCGCAGTATCTATGACGCGAATGCCTATTACGAAGTCGACCCTGTTGTGTTTCATTGCTTGAACAGTTCATTGCCGTTGGTCTGGACAAAGGAAAATTTTATTAACAAGCCCGAACAGCAATTGTATGAGGCTGCGAGCGCCAGTGGTGTTTGTTCGGGGCTGTGTATGCCCATCCATGGGCCGCGCGGAGAGTTCGGAATGTTGAACTTTATTACGGATGAGAAGTCACCGGCCGACGTCATTCGTTCCAAGGGGCTGCCACAATTTGCCTTGATGCGTGATTATCTGATCGAATCGTTCCAGAAAATACAGAGTGCTGCTGAAAAGGAGGTCGAAAAACCACCGAAGTTGACCGCTCGTGAGCTGGAATGTCTGAAGTGGGTGGCCGCCGGTAAAACCTCTTGGGAAATTTCGCGAATTCTGTCCTGTGCAGAAGTTACAGTTAATTACCATGTCACCAACTTTATGCGTAAGTTCAATGCTGAATCACGCCAGCATGCCGTGATCAGCGGCATCCGTTCCGGCCTGGTCACGCCCTGATGCGGATTATCGATAACGCCTTCAAATAAGGGTTCTTATGGTCAGCGCGTTCCACTTTCCTGAATACGACCAGTTGGACGGCATTGCGCTGGCTGAGATGGTGCGCCTTAAAGAAGTAACCCCTCTGGAGCTTGTGAGCGCCGCCGTTCAGCGGATCGACGCAGGAAATGGCGCGATCAACGCGGTGGTGCATCTTCTTGAGCGCGAGGCCAAGGCACAATGCGAGGTGCCATTGGCAGACGGCCCGTTGTCCGGCGTCCCCTTATTGGTCAAGGACCTGCTTGCGGAAATTCAGGGCTGCCCCACACGTAACGGCTCCCGGCTGTTCGCGCACTATGTTGCCAGGGAGGACTCGCAGACGATCAAGCGTTATCGACAGGCGGGGTTGATCTTTGTCGGTAAAACCGCGACGCCGGAGTTGGGCTTGCATCCCTATACCGAGTCTGATGCAACCGGTGCCACACGTAACCCCTGGAACTTGGAACTGTCGCCGGGCGGCTCCAGCGGCGGTGCCTGTGCAGCGGTCGCGGCGGGCATGACCCCGATTGCCCACGGCAGCGATGGAGGTGGCTCAATTCGGCTACCCGCTTCCCATTGCGGGGTTTTCGGCCTCAAGCCAACACGTGGTCGGTCTCCCTGCGGGCCGCATTTTTCAGAGTTATGGCAGGGTCTGGTAGTTGAACACGCGGTCTCAAAAAGCGTGCGCGACAGTGCTGCCATGCTCGATATCCTGATTGCGGGAAGTGATGATGCTGATGCTTACCGTTGGCCCGCACCGGCTCAATCGTTTCTTGCGGGTATCGGCGATGCGCCTGGCAGGCTGCGCATTGCTTACACCTTCAAGCCTTTTCTGGGTGGGGATTTGAGTCCCGACTGTCGCGCCGCGTTGGAAAGCAGTTTGAAGCTGTTGACGGACCTTGGGCACGAGGTGGTTGAAGCCCATCCACCCTTGGCATCCCCCGATCAATTATGCGAAGCCATGCTGACCCTGGTGTGCGGGGAAATGGCGAGCCTGGTGCAGAACGCGGGGCGCATGCTTGATCGCGTGGCGACTTTCGCGGATTTCGAGAGCGGGACCTGGGCCCTGGCCCGGCAGGGCCATATCCTCAAAGCGGTCGATCTCGCCAGGGCGAGAGAGTTGGCGCTTCATCAGGGGCGCATCATGAGCGCCTTTCATGAACACTACGATGTGCTGGTGACGCCGGTAGCCAACCAGTTGGCATCGAAGGTGGGAGCGTTTCGCTTGAGTCCGTTGGAGGATCGCCTATCGCGTAGAGTATTAGGTAAATGGGGAATGGACTGGCCCCTGCGACTGGGCAATCGCCTTGCAGAACATTCGCGCACTGTCATGGAATATATGGGGTGGTCGACACCGTTCAATATGAGCGGGCAACCGGCGATGAGTGTGCCTCTGTACTGGAACGAAACAGGACTTCCCATCGGCACACAGTTCATCGCAAAGATGGGCAATGAGGCCTTGCTGCTGCAACTTGCACGTTCGCTTGAAGTTGCACGGCCCTGGCGACATCGTAGCCCGCCTCACTCTTCAGCGGCGTCAAGTACTCAGATCAAATAGCATTGACTGCGTCCAGGGTCTTGTTGCTCAAGTTAACTTCAACAGCGATGGCTCGTTCTACGCCGATAGTCAGGGGCGGGCCTAGTCTGACCAACTCCAGCCCCGCTTTCATCAGCATCTTTTCGACACCCACGGAAGTAACGGTGATGAGCTTTTCAACGTGCTGCGAGTGCGCATGCCTGATGAGGTGACCAATGGCCTTCATGGCGGTATTGGAAAAGCCGAAGCCGCCGCGCTCACTGGCACTTATGGCAAATCGGCTAAGCTCCCAGATGTTGGCGGCACGCGGAGGTTTTTTAGTGGTCAACAGGTTGGGGAACGTGTCTTTGAGCATATAGGGACCTGTGGTTGGCAATATACGCCAGCAGCCCGCCACTTTGTTTTCGTTGATATCATCGATCAGCAGCATATAAGTGGGGGCCAAGGCGTCGTAACCATCTATCTCCATGTCGGCAATTATCGACACATCCCAGCCTTTTTTATCCTTGAAGATTGAAGCTCGAAGTTTATGCATGCCCTCCAGATGACGTGGTGATATGTTCTCGCGTTTGTCTATTAGATATTTCATGCTGGCTTCCTCGGCTTCGAAGTGCATAGCTTTATGCAGATTGCATAAGCGTTAAACTATAAGTGTTGATAGGTATCCTGATATCAAGGAGTATGTGAAGATCCCCTTCTTCTGAGCGGGAGTTGGGCGTTTATGTATAGATGTTCAAAGTTTGTGAATGAGGTCATTTTTTTTCGAACGAAAAAAGGGATGACCCAGGCGGATTTCTGGGCGAAATTTGGTGTCACCCAGAGTTCAGGAAGTCGAATTGAAAAGACGGGGCGGATGCTTGTTCCGTTGTACATGCTGCTGCGCTTGTACTGCGCAGGGGTTATTGCAGACGATGATCTTGAGTTGGAGTTCGAGCGTATGGGCAAGTCTGCCTCGGACAGGTTCGGCTGACTCCCAAGCCAGGCGAGTACTGCTGGGTTATTTGAGTTTTTTCTTGCGTGTCTGGCGAACGGCCAAGTGTTCGAAAATAAACGACGCAGTGCCGAACACTGCAATTATTGAAAGCACGAGCATGCCGAGAGTTGAGCTTTCCACGGTGATTTCCTGCGTAGATTTGAGTTGACGATCACGCTAGGGCCTCGGCTTCCTGGCTTCAATAGACCCGACGCAAACCTTACGGCGCCGGGCCCATTGTTACGCGCTCTTTACGCGCAACGGCCGCTACGGCGCATTGCGGCTGTGACGGTAGTCGCTGACCGCTTCATACACCGCCTTTCGCAACCGGTTGATGCCGCCGATGGGGCGGTGTGCTTCCACACCGAACCAAGGGTTGAACGACTGGTTGTCACAGGCCAGGTTCTGCGCCGGCGTGTCGAAATCCTGGGCAGGAATCCTGACCTTGGCCACGGTTTCATACGGCGCATCGCTTTCTTTCCATTCGATGCTGGTGTCTTCGATGGGCATGAACTTTTGCGGGTTCTGCCGTTGGATCTGCAGCACGAAACAGGCCGCTACGCGGTCGGTGGACAGTTGCTGATTGAGGGCGCTGCGCAGGAAGTTCGGCAGGGCCTGGTTCTGTTTAGGCAGTACGTATTCCGGGCAGCTTTGCGGGTCGGGCGCGACGCGAAACTTGGCGTTGGCCGCGCCAAACTTGTAGGGCGACACTGAAAAGTAAGTCGTCTGCGTCGGGCTGGCCGGTGCGGGCGCCAGCGTTGCCAGGGCGATAAACAGGTGACGTATTTGCCAACTGCGCGGGTCGAGCTTGGGAAAGAACGCCAGGACCTTCTTGCCATCCGCTTGCGCGCCGATGTTCTGCGCGTATTCGGCGACATCGCTGACAAAGAAATTCGGGTGGCTGAACATCACGAAATCCTGCTCGGTGCGGGCTTGCTGGTCGGCCATCAGTTGCTTGCCCGGCACATCCAATAGCTTGATCGCCATGCCGCGGGCATCGCGGATGCTGTCGAATTGCGGGTAGGCGTTGCCGTTGGACAGGCGCATCGTCGCCTGCCAGACCTTGCCCGGCTCTGCGAACACGCCCTGGCGCAAGGCCGGGTCGAGATCCGCCAGAACGCTGACCTCGGCTTTCACGCAACCATGGGCCTTGGCATGGGCATCGCGCAGGTAGCGAGTGCCTTCGCGGTGCTGGTCAACGATGCGTACGGCGGTCTGGATGATGCCTTGGGTCATCGCTGCTTCACCCGGCGGGATCTGTTCATCCGCTGACACCGGGCCACTGTGCTGCCAGGCGAACCATACGGTCGCCAGTAGCCACCCCAACAGCCCAACGCCCACCAGCCACAACAGGGTCTTGCCGAGAAAAGCGCCGAGACGCAACCAGAGACGAGCGAGCATGGAACGTTCCTTGTTTTGTGATCGAATAATCATGGCAGTTGGTGCTCCAGCGGGCCGCCCAGTACTTTGAGGTACTCGAGCAGCGCCCAGCGCTCCTGGGGCAGCAAGCCACGGCCAATGACGCCATTGCCCCGCGCGCCTGCGCGGAATTCGTGGCCGCTGTTGTGATTGCCGGTGATTCGGGTATCGAACAGGAAGGCATTCTTGAACGAGGCGGTTTCAAAACCCAGATGGCGTGGATCGTAGTTGAACGTGCCTTTATAGAAGGTGGTGCTGCGTTCGTCCTGGGGCGAAAGCAGTTGGTAGATCGTCGGCACCGAACCGTTGTGCAGGAACGGCGGGGTAGCCCATACGCCTGCCAGTGGTCGCGCTTTATAGGCACGCAATTCGCGCACGCCAATCGGCAGGCCGAACCCGTCCAGGCTCGGGCGCTCGGCCGGGGTCACGCCGGCAGCGCGGTAGGCATGTTCTTCGACAAAGGCGGTGACGTAGGCCAGCCCCTGGGCCACGGACATTTTTTTCAGATCCAGTGGCGCGGTGGGCGCAGGGTGTAGTTCAACATTGAGTTGGGCCAGTTCGGCCGGGTCCCATTGCAGGGCGCTGAGGTCATAACGCTGGTCGGCAATGTTGCTGGCGGTGCCGGGGTCGGTGCCGATGTAGTCCACCGGCAGCATTTTCAACTGCTGCACCGGGCGGCCATTTTCCTCGGTGACCGCGGGTATATGGCAGCCAGCACAGTTTTCGGCGAAGAGTGCGCGGCCTTGGGCGGCGAGGGGTTTGTCGATGGCGCCGAACAAGTCCTCCGGCCAGGTTGGCGGCTTGAGGCGTTGCAGGGTTTCTTCGATCAGGTGCAGGTCCCGCACGCGTACGCTGGACGGGTAGCGAGCGTCGCCCTGGAGCGGTTGGCCGGCACTGTCGAAGAAGGCCAGGGTTGCGCCTACACCAAGGGCTTCACCGATATTGCGCGCCATGGGCTGCTGAGCCGAGCCATTCCACTGCACCCAGTCGAATGTCCAGATATCCCACAACTGCGGGTAGTCCACTGGGGCATTGGCGACACGATAATTGTCGGGGGAAATAGCGTCGCCAAAGCTGGCATTGGCGATGCGCCCGAAGGCGTCAGTACGACCGGGGCCTTCTTCGGTGGGATAGAGGCCGCGATGGGTATCATTCCAGGCGACTTTGAGGAACTGGTTCAGCGATTGTTTGAAGTCCTGGCGCAGCTGATTGTGCTGGGTATCGTACTGATCACCCAGGACTTTGCGGGCGAAGCGCTCGAACTTCCACGGGTTGTAATACGTAGCGGCAAGGCTGGCGACCAGGGCTTGGCCAAAACTGCCGCCCCGCAAGGTGGGTACGCTGGAGGGCAGCACGTGTTGCGCCGAGCCACCGTCGATACGCAGGGCCTGGCCCTTGAAGTGCAATTGACCGGTGTGGCAGGCCGCACAGGTGATATCCAGGTATTGAACCTGGCTGTCGGCGTTCTGGTGTCGGGCAAAACCTACCGGCAGGTTGCCAGGGTTTTGCGGGGTGGGCACTTGCTTGGGGTCGACCAGAAACCCAAAGCGCGCCAGGTACTCCGGCGCGGCAAAGCGTTGCTCGGAGAACGGCAGCTCCAGGGCCGTGAACCAATCGTAGTGCAGGCCCTTTACCTGGGTGCCCTGGGGCGTGAAGTAGTAGGTCTGGCGGTCAGCGGCACTCCATTGATCCTGGTAGTGCACCTGCTTTACTGGCACGTAGTCCGGTAGCTTGGGGTTGAGGGTGTAATAGAGCACCACGGCCAGAATCAGGCCCAGGGCGATCAGTATCAGGAGTAAAACACGGGAAAAAGTGCGCAAGATAACTATCCTTGTCGAATTGTCGCGTTGTTATGCCACTGCGCCACAGGTGCGGCAAGTAGCGATGAGCCTGCTGGCAGGCGGTCCCGCGATCCGTCGCGGTGCCCCATGATAAATGGAAATGCTTTTAAACACGTGAACTTATCAGAAGTTTCCTGCTCACATGCCGGTAGCCATTGGTCGTGGCCGCCTGATAAGCTCGCGACTTTATTCGAATGCCCTTTTGGCGCATGAACAAGGAAATAGCATGAAACAGCATCGGTTGGCGGCGGCGGTGGCCCTGGTTAGCCTGGTACTTGCGGGTTGTGATTCGCAGACCAGCGTAGAGCTGAAAACCCCGGCGCAAAAAGCTTCCTACGGCATCGGCCTGAACATGGGCAAGAGCCTTGCCCAAGAAGGCATGGATGACCTGGACTCCAAAGCGGTAGCCCAAGGCATCGAAGATGCTGTCGGCAAGAAAGAGCAGAAGCTCAAAGATGACGAGCTGGTTGAAGCCTTCGCCGCGCTGCAAAAGCGTGCCGAAGAGCGCATGACCAAAATGAGCGAAGAGTCGGCAGCTGCCGGCAAGAAATTCCTCGAAGACAACGCCAAGAAAGACGGCGTCGTCACCACCGCTTCCGGTCTGCAGTACAAGATCGTGAAGAAGGCCGACGGCGCACAGCCCAAGCCAACCGACGTGGTGACTGTGCACTACACCGGCAAGCTCACCAACGGCACCACCTTTGACAGCTCCGTGGATCGCGGCAGCCCGATTGACCTGCCGGTCAGCGGCGTGATCCCGGGTTGGGTCGAAGGCCTGCAACTGATGCACGTTGGCGAGAAGGTCGAGCTGTACATCCCGTCCGACCTGGCCTACGGCGCCCAGAGCCCGAGCCCGGCGATTCCAGCCAACTCCGTGCTGGTATTCGACCTGGAACTGCTGGGCATCAAGGACCCAGCCAAGGCAGAAGCTGCTGACGCACCTGCTGCACCAGCCGCCAAGAAGTAATCGGCGCCTGAACACACAACGCCCCGTCTCGACGGGGCGTTGTTGTTTCTGGGTAAATCCGATAGAACCCGCAGCATTGCGCGCAGTCTGATGTAAGACTCGAGCACGGGTAGCCGCACATACAGGCCAAGTCAATGAAATCTTGGGTTTTTTTTATGTGCGCAAAAAACGCCCGATCTGACTGTAAGCCTTATAGAACGTGGCTTTCAGCTGATAAAACAGGCTCTGTTCACAAGGTTATCCACAATTTGTGTGGATAACCTTTTACCTCGCCTGGAACTGGAGTGCCTGATGAAACCACCCTTCAACTTCACCCGTTTTCTGCCCATGGCCGCGCGTCTGCTGGGCCGTGGACGTTTGCCGACCTTGCTGTTTGCCGTTGCGGCCAAAGGCTCAGGCCAGGGCAATCGCCTGGGCCAGCTCAAGGATGATCTCAAATTGCTCCAAGCCCTTTGCCTGGCTTACTGGCGCGGCGAATACCGAGCGATCAGCCCCAAGGCGTTGATCTCGGTGGTGGCGGGGTTGATGTACTTTCTGAGCCCGATTGACGCGATCCCGGACTTCATCCCGATGTTCGGCATGTTCGACGACATCGCGGTGCTGGCATGGGTCATGAAGACCCTGAGCGGCGAACTGAGCGCCTTTCGCGCCTGGCGGGATGCGCAACGCCCGGAAAAACTCGCGGTGGTTGAGCGCCTCCCTGCAACGCCTGAGCTGCTGGCCCAGGAAAACCCACAAAAAAACTAATGATGCCGGGGATCCCCCCGCGACCTTCGCGGCTGTTAGGATTACACTTCTAAGGAAAGAACTTACTTAGTAAGTGTTTTTATCCTACGGGGCAGTCATGGATATTCAGATCATTTCACGCGATGGCGCACCCGAATATGCGGTGTTGCCATGGGACCAGTACCAGGCACTGCTAAGAGCTGCCGGTCAGCAGCCACCTACACCCGCTTCTTCTCCTGCCGCCTCTGCCGCCATCGACCAGGACCTGCGACCGCTCGCAGACCTGCGCGGCCTGCGTGAAGCCAAGGGCCTGGCTATCGAGACCCTGGCACGCACGGTGGGGATCAGCCCCTCGTACCTTGGTTTGATTGAAAGTGGTGAACGCCAGCCGGATGCCGCCATTCGCCGCAGCCTGGCCTGGGAATTGGGCGTGGCAGGTTGGAGGGATGAGTCTTGAGCCTACGTATCAGCCGTCAACACTGGGATGGGTTGCTCAACGAATTGGATCAGGCGCGTCGCCAGCGCCATTTGTTGACGTACCGGGCGCTGCTTGAGCGCCTGCAATTTCCGACGCCTGCCATGCAGACCCTGGCGGCTGCTTTGGAGCACCTGGCGGCGCTGGATGCCAAGGCCGAGCAGCCGCTGCGCAGTTCCCTGGTGATCAGCCAGGGTGCCAGCCGCCTGCCACGTACCGGGTTCTTTGAGTGTGTGGAGCGTCTCGGGCGCTTCAGTGGACCCTCCGATGGCGTGGCGGCTGCTTCCTGGCACGCTTCGGAAGTGGTGCGGGTGTTCGAGTACGAATACCCGGAGTCCGCCGAGGCTTAAAGCGCTGCTGAGTACATGTCCAGGCTGTCGATCACATGGATGCTGTAGCCGGCCACGTCCTTGGCATGGTGCTTGGCTTGCGAGGCCAGTTCTGCCAACTGGCTGGCATCGAGTTGCGCACAGGCCTGTGGATACAGATGCACCACACCGATAGACAGCGATAGCAAGGCGAACTCCTGGCGCACGCCCTGACGGTTGAGTGACACGAAGCAACCAGCATCCACGTGCTCGGCGCGGTAAAAGCGTCGGCATTGGGTATGGAAGTCGTCCAGCAACTGGTTGAGCCGCTTGCGCCAATCCTGCGGGCCCAGCACCAGCAAAAAGTCATCGCCGCCAATATGCCCGACAAAGTCGCGGCTGGGGTCTACCTGGTCGTTCAGGCATTGCGCCAGGCACAGCAGCACTTCATCCCCACGCCCGTAGCCGTAGATATCGTTGAACGGCTTGAAACTGTCGATATCCACATAACAGATCAGCGACTCGCGCTGTTGCTGCAACAGCCGAGCCAGGCATTGCTGGATCGGTACGTTGCCTGGCAGCAAAGTCAGCGGGTTGGCGTAGCGCGCCTGCTGGATTTTCAGTTCGGTGATCAGCTTGAGCACGTCGATCACCCGGCCCAGGCCCAGATAGTCACCGTTCAACGTGATGATGAAATCTTCTTCGATGCGCTGCCGTGCGCGGCTGGTCAATAAACGGCTGACCTGTTGCAAGGACTGGCTCAACTCCACCGCCAGGAAATCATCGCTCATCAATCGGCTGATCGGTTTGCGCGCAAACAAGTCGGTCGCGAACGGCTTGAGCAGCGCGTCCGACAGCGAGTGTCGGTGCACAATTCCAATCGGGCGACCGCCGCCATCCAGCACCGCCAGTGAATTGAGATTAGCCTGGTGATGGAACGCTTCCAGCACTTGAGCCGTGGCGGTGTCTTGATCCACCGCTGGCTGTTCGTTCAGCAGGGCGCTGAGGTCACTGCCTTCATCGCTGAGGGCAGTCGTGGCGTTATCCGGCTTGGGCAACATCAGGCGCGCTTCCTGCGGTGTGCAAACTGCCTTGAGCCAGGATTGAGCCCAATGCATTCAGCGGTTCGGTCACGGTCATGGCGATCTCGATCGAAAAAAAAAGGACCGCAGGCGTTAAGCCTGCGGTCCTTTCATTTCACGACAGAATGATGTCTATATGATGACACTGCGTGGAGCGGTCACATTAAATTGCCATCATTTACTGCTTGGCCACCTGCTTGGTGATCTTCAGGTAGTCGAGGAGGATCCGGCCAGTCTCGGCCAAGTAGGCATCATCTTCCGGTTTGGTTTTATCCGCTTCGGTCGGCAAGGCATCTTCATCTTCTTTCTTCAGCTCTTTGAGCGGATCTTCACCCTTGGCTTTGCGGCGAGTGTTTTCCAGCACCAATTGCTGATTCTCGATGCTGGAGTGCTGTGCACGGCGATCCGCTTCGTTGAGGCTGACGGTTTTCTCTTCCATCAGCTTCTTGGCCAGGGCCAGCTTGTCGCGGATAAACACGAACTCGGCATCCTTGGCAGAGCGGGTGTCGTGGTCTGCCTTCAACTGCGTCAGGAACGGCTTGAACGGATCCGACGCCGGCTTGATCGCAGGGCGGATGGTGTCCCATGGCATGGCTTCAGGCAGTGCGCTTTCGCCGATTTCCTTGGTGTCGATAATCGACGGGAAATCGATATCCGGCAGCACGCCCTGATGCTGGGTGCTCTGCCCGGAAACCCGGTAGAACTTGGCCAGCGTCAGTTTCAGCTCGCCATGGTTCAGCGGCTGAATGGTCTGCACGGTGCCCTTGCCGAAAGTCTGGCCGCCGATGATCAGCGCACGGTGATAGTCCTGCATGGCGCCGGCGAAAATCTCTGAAGCCGAGGCCGAGAGACGGTTGACCAGCAACGCCATCGGCCCCTTGTAGAAGGCGCCCGGGTTCTCGTCTTCCAACACGTCGACACGCCCATCAGCATTGCGGACCAACACGGTTGGGCCTTTGTCGATAAACAGGCTGGTCAGCTCGGTGGCTTCTTGCAGGGAGCCGCCGCCGTTGTTGCGCAGGTCGATGACCACGCCGTCGACTTTTTCTTTCTGCAGTTCCGTCAGGATCTTCTTCACGTCGCGGGTGGTGGACTTGTAGTCCGGGTCACCGGCACGGAACGCCTTGAAGTCCAGGTAGAAGGCCGGGATCTCAATCACGCCCAGCTTGTAGTCCTTGCCATCCTGCTTGAGGTTGAGGACTTTCTTCTGCACCGCCTGGTCTTCGAGCTTCACCGCTTCACGGGTGATTGACACGATCTTGCTGGTCTGGTCGTTCGGTGCGTTGGTGTGCGGAATCACTTCCAGGCGCACCACGCTGCCTTTGGGGCCACGGATCAGCTTGACCACTTCGTCCAGGCGCCAGCCGACCACATCGACCATCTCTTTGTCGGCCTGGGCCACGCCAATGATCTTGTCTGCCGGGGCGACCTGCTTGGTCTTGTCCGCCGGACCTGCCGGTACCAAACGTACGATCTTGACCTGGTCATTGTCGCTTTGCAGGACGGCACCAATGCCTTCCAGGGACAGACTCATGTTGATATCAAAGTTTTCCGCGTTATCCGGCGACAGATAATTGGTATGCGGGTCGTAGGACATCGCGAAGGTGTTGATGTAGGCCTGGAAGATATCTTCGGCACGGGTCTGGTCCAGGCGCGCCAACTGATTTTTGTAGCGCTTGGTCAACAGTTCCTGAATGGCCTTGGGCTCTTTGCCGGCGATCTTCAAGCGCAGCACTTCGTCCTTGACGCGTTTGCGCCACAGGTCGTCCAGCGCTGCCGTGCTGGTCAGCCAAGGGGCATCCTTGCGATCCACCAGAAGGGTTTCCTTCTGGGTGAAGTCGAGCTTGTCGATACCTTTGTTCAGCTCACCCAGGGCGAAGTCCAGACGCGCTTTGACGCGGTCCAGGTAACGCTTGTAGATGGTGAAGCCGGGCTGCAGGTCGCCGCCTTTGAGGAAGTCGTCGAACTGCGTCTTCCACTTGTCGAACTCAGCGATATCGCTGGCCAGGAAGTAGCTGCGCGACGGATCCAGCAGCTTGAGGTAGCTGTCGTAGATGATTACTGAGCGAGCGTCGTCCAGCGGCGGCTTGCTGTAGTGATGGCGCTTGAGCAACTCGACAACGTTAAGGCTGGCGATCACCTCATCGCGATCAGGCTGAAGGTTGTCCCAGCTATTGGCTGCGAACGTATTGGTCGACATCGACGCGAAGCCGAGACCAATGAAAAAAGCGAGGGCGGTACTGGGGAACAGATGCTTCATGCTGATTCGACGCGGGGGCAATTGATAACGCATATTAGGCCGTCTTTGAGGGAGCCGGTTCCATATGGTCCGGTCGCATAATGCAAAAAGCCCGACGCTACTGCTACGGGCTCAGTCCAGACTCACTATGGAGGCACTGTGAAAGCATTGCAAGGCGTTGAGGGGCATGTGGAGGGTTAGAAGAACCCAGTCCTACATTCGATGTAGTCCATATTGCCAACAGCCTGACCGAATCCTGGATTGAAATGCAGTCAGTGTGGAGCTGGCTTGCCTGCGATAGCGGTGCACCAGATGAAGAATTCTTCACTGTTGCACCGCTATCGCAGGCAAGCCAGCTCCCACAGGTTGATCTCTATTGATTCAGGTCCAGTGGTGGATCGGCCAGCCGGCCTGTTCGGCATGGGCGCGCAACACCGGGTCCGGGTTCACTACCTGCGGGTGATCCACCTTGAGCAGCAGCGGCAAGTCATTGCGCGAATCCGAGTAGAAATACGCCCCCTCCAGCGTTTCTCCTTCCTGCTCCAGCCATTCCAGCAGGCGCGTGATCTTGCCTTCACGATAGGTCAGCACGCCTACGGTGCTGCCGCTGTACACGCCGTGGCCGACGTCCAGGTTAATCCCCAACACTTCTTCAATACCGATACGCGCCGCAATCGGCGTGACCAGGTGAGTGCCCGAGGCGGAAATCACCAGGATCCGGTCGCCATTCGCACGGTGGCGGGCGATGGTCTTGGTGGCGTCGCTATAGATCAGCGGCTCGATCACGTCCTCAACCCACGGCTCCACCAGATGCTCGATTTCTTCGGGGGTGCGGCCGATCATCGGCTCCAGGCTGAAGTCCATGAAGTCTTCCATGCGCAACTCGCCTCGGCTGTAGGCGTCCATCAATTCGTTGTTCCTGCGCATGAACGACTCAGGGTCTACCCAGCCCAGGCGGCCCATTTGTTCGCTCCACAGGGTGGCGCAGTCGCCGTGGATCAGGGTGTCGTCCAGATCAAAAATTACCAATGCCATCCGTCATGTTCTCTCTCAATAGGTTGCTGCCTGTCAGGCTACTTCACACAGTGCGCTGGGGTCGATGGAAAGTGCCAGGCGCTGGCCGTCCGGGTGCAGGTCGTCGGCCGAGCGATTGAGCACGTCGACCACCAATTCCACGCCACGGGCTTCGATGCGGTAGCGAATCACGTTACCCAGCAAGCTGTGGCTGCGCACCAGCGCATCGAGCTCGCCGCTGCGGCTCAACTCGATGGCCTCGGGGCGAATGGCAATGCGCCCGTTGATTGGCCGTTGCAACAACTGGCTGGCCTTGTCGGCGTCGAGCAGGTTGTAGTTGCCGATAAAACCGGCGGCAAACACATCCACCGGGGCGGTATAGAGGGTTTCGGCATCGCCGCTCTGCACGATCTTGCCCTGGTTCATCAAAAAGATGCGGTCGGACATGGTCAGGGCTTCTTCCTGGTCATGGGTCACGAAAATCGTGGTCAGCCCCAGTTCGCGCTGGATCTGGCGGATCTGTTCGCGCAAGTGCTTGCGAATACGTGCATCCAATGCCGACAGCGGTTCATCGAGCAACAGCAGGCGCGGGCGGGTCACCAGGGAGCGGGCGAGGGCGACGCGCTGGCACTGGCCGCCGGACATCTGGTGCGGATAGCGGCCGGCCAGTTCCGTTAGCTCAACCAATTGCAGCACTTCCTGCACGCGCTTGTGGCTGTCGTCGGCGTTGACCTTTTGCATGCGCAGGCCGAACGCGACGTTCTGCTCCACGGTCATGTTGGGGAACAGCGCGTAGCTCTGGAACACCATGCCGATCTGACGTTTCTGCGGGCTCAGGGGCACGATGTCCTGCCCATCCAGCAGGATTGTGCCGCTGTCTACCGAGGTTAACCCCGCGATGCAACGCAGCAGGGTGGACTTGCCGCAACCGGACGGGCCGAGCAGGGTGACGAACTCGCCCTTGGCGATTTCACAGTTGATATCGCTGAACACTGGCGTGCCGGTGTAGCTTTTTTGCAGATGTTGGACGCTGACGAAGCTCATTGGCTTTTGTCCTTGTTCAAGATATTGGCGGCCCAGGTCAGCACCAGCACAAAGAAGAAATAGGAGATCACAACGGCACTGGTGAAGTGGCCGCTGCTGTTGCGCATGTTGTTGAGGTACACCTGCAGGGTCTCGTAGCGCGTGCCGACGAGGATGTTGGCGAACACGAACTCACCGAACAGGAACGAGAACGACAACAGCAATGCCACCATCAGGCCTTTGCGCAGGTTAGGCAGCACCACCAGGATCGCCGCTTGCCAGGTGCTGGCGCCGAGCAGTTGCGAGGCGTCCATCAGGTCGCGCAGGTTGATGGCTTGCAGGTTGTTGGTGATCGCCCGGTACATGAACGGCAGCGCCACGGTGAAGTAGCAGCCGATCAGAATCCACGGCGTACCCACCATCGCCAACGGCCCGGAACCGTACAGTTGCAGCAAACCGACTGAAGACACCACCGGCGGCACCGCGAAGGGCAGCAGAATCAGAATGTTCATCAGCGCATCAAGCTTGGGAAAGTGGTAATGCACCACGAACAGCAGCGGCAAAATCAATACCACCGAAAGGATCAACGCGCCCACACACACCAGCAACGATTGCCCGAACGCCATCAGAAAGCGCGGGTCGCTCCACAGCTGTACGTACCATTTCACGCTGAATCCGGCGGGCAGGATAGTCGCCGACCAACTGCTGGAGATCGAGTAGACAAAGGTGCCGATCAGCGGCAGTACCAGAATAAGGAACAGCAGGTACACCACTACCCGATGGTAGAGGGAGGCCGGGCCGGCATCAGCGCGAGACATGGTAGCTCCTCTTGAGCAGCAGTTGATGGACCACGGTGACCACCGTCATCAGCGCCACCAGTACCACGGCCAGGGCGCTGGCCATGTTCGGGTCCAGCGACACATCACCAGAGACCAGCCCCGCGATGCGGATCGGCAGCACGTTGAAGTTGCCGGTGGTCAGGGCGTAGACCGTGGCGTAGGCGCCAAGGGCGTTGGCCAACAGGATTACGAAAGTGCCAAGCAGGGCAGGGGTGAGCACCGGCAAGCCGATATGTCGCCAGAACTGCCAGCCATTGGCGCCGAGCAGCGCAGCCGACTCACGCCAGTCTTCGCGCAATGCATCAAAGGCCGGGTAGAGCAACAGCACACCAAGAGGAATCTGGAAGTAGGTGTAGAGGATGATCAAGCCGGTCTTGGAGTACAGGTTGAAGTCCTGAATGATCCCGGCCTGCTTGAGCATGATGGTGATGCTGCCGTTGAAGCCCAGCAGGATGATGAACGCGAAGGCCAGGGGCACGCCGGAGAAGTTGCTGGTCATGTTGGCAAAGGCCGTGACGAAGTTGCGCAGCGGCGAATCCACCCGGCGCAACGAATAACTGCCCAAGGTGGCGATGACGATGCCGAAGATGCTGGAGTAGAAACTGATCTCCAGGCTGAACTGAATCGCCTGCCGGTAGAACTTCGAACTGAAGATCCGTGTGAAGTTTTCCAGGCCCCAACCGGCCTCTTCGGTTTGCAGGCTGTTGATCAGCACCCATACCAGCGGCGCGATCTCGAACACGATAAAGAACAGTGCGAAGGGCACCAGGCACAGCAGGGCCAGCCATTTGCCGCGGGTCATCGAATTCACTTGAGCAACTCCCGGCACACCGGTTTGTCGTGCGGCACGCCAAGCAGCTCGCAGACGGTACCGCACAGATCGGTTTGTTTCGGCGCGGCGTCAGCATCCAGGCTGAAGGCGTCACCGAGGACAAACAGCGGCACTTCGCGCTCTTGCGGCAATAGGCCGTTGTGAGAGCGGTCGTTGTTCATGCCGTGGTCGGCCGTGACCAGCACCTGGTAGCCGGCGTCGAGCCAGCCTTGCAGGTAGTCGGCCAGGATAATGTCGGCCGAACGGGCGCTGTTGCGGTATTGCGCGGTGTCGAGGCCATGCTTGTGGCCGGCATCGTCGATATTCATCGGATGCACCAGCAAAAAGTTGGGCGCGTGCTTGAGCCGCAGGCTCTCGGCATCGGCGAACAGATGGGAATCCGGATAGTGGTCAGTCCAGTAGAAATGCCCGTGCTGGATCGCCAGTGCCTTGTTGTCGGTGTGACGATCGCGGGCGGCGAGAAAGGGCGTGCGGTTATACAACTCGCTGACCCAGTGGTAAGCCGCCGCAGCGGTGCTCAAGCCGGCGTCGGTGGCGTAATTGAAAATGCTGCGCTGGTTGGACAGGCGCGAGACGTTGTTATGGACAATGCCGCTGTCAATCGGTGGCACGCCGGTGAGGATGCATTCATACAACGGGCGGGACAGGGCGGGCAGTTCGCATTCCAGTTTGTAGAGGGCTGCGCGTCCTGCGCCGACGTAGGCCTGCAAGTGTCCCATGGCGTGCTGGGCGACCTCGAAGTTCAGGCCGTCGAGCACGACAAGGATGACAGTGTGCTTCATGGGGGCTGGGGCTCCGCGACAGATGGGCAGATATCGTTTTTTCGGTTGAAACCGGATCAAATGTGGGAGCTGGCTTGCCTGCGATGGCGGTGTATCAGTGGACACCAATGTTGAATGTCAGACCGCTATCGCAGGCAAGCAAGCTCCCACACTGACCGCACTTCGATCAGAGAGACCGATTACTTCATCTCTACGATGACCTGCTCGTTCCACATCTGCGGAAGCTTCTTGGACGTCGCTTCCCAGGCATCGGCATCTTTGATCGGCTGCGGGTTGGCCTTGGTGTATTGCTCGCCCGGGATCAGGTTCTTGGCGATATCGGCCGGCAGCTTCAGGTCGGTTTCTGCACGGATCGGACGCGCATTGCCCTTGGCCAGGTTGAGTTGGCCTGCATCGCTGAAGATGTATTCGCGGGTCAGCTTGGCGGCGTTCGGGTGCTTGGCGTATTTGTTGATGATGGTGGTGTAGCCCGATTTCACCGAGCCATCCGATGGAATCAGCACCACGTAGTCATCCGGGTTGGCCATCTTGGCTTTGTAGCTCAGGCCGTTGAAGTCCCAGACAATGCCAACTTCGACTTCGCCTTTTTCCATGGTGGCGATGGTCGGGTTGGACAGTGAGAGGCGACCTTGCTGGGCGATCCTGGTGAAAAACTGCAGGCCCGGTGCGATGTTTTTCTCGTCGCCCTTGTTGGCGATAGCGGCGGCGAGTACCGCATTGGAGGCTTGGGCTGCGGTGCTTACATCACCCACCGACACCTTGTATTTGCCGGTTTGCAGGTCGGCCCAACTGGTCGGGACTTCGGAGCCGTGCAGCAGTTTTTTGTTGACGATAAACGCGATGGTGCCGGTATAGGCCAGGGCCCAGTGACCGTCCTTGTCTTTTGCCCAATCCGGAACCTGCGCCCAGGTGGAGGGTTTGTATGGCTGGGTGACTTCCTGCTTCACCGCGATCGGGCCGAAGGCTGCGCCCACGTCACCGATATCGGCACTGGCGTTGTCTTTTTCGGCTTTGAACTTGGCGATTTCCTGGGCCGAACTCATGTCGGTGTCGATGTGCTTGAGGCCGTAGGTCTTGGCCAGGTCTTCCCAGGTGCCTTTCCAGTTGGCCCAATCATCGGGCATGCCGACGCTGTTGACGGCGCCTTCCGCCTTGGCGGCGGCTTCCAGTGTTTTTAGATCGGTATCAGCGGCCATGGCGGCGGTGCACATGGCAATGGTCGAGCCTAACAGTGATGCCAGGAAAAGCTGTTTCATCCGAAGCTCCTTTGGGCGTTTTACACGCGGCGTCTTATACGAACGTTGGCGAGGGTGTGGTCTAGGTCAGCAATACCTGAGCCAATTTAGGCCCGATGGATGACAGTTTCATGTCGATGTCGTTTTTGAAGCACGGGTGTCGCTCAGTTCAGACTTAGCGTAGACCATGCCCAACAGCCCGCAGGCCCTGGACTTGGCCGATGTATTGCAGGGTGTGGTGCAGGCGGTGGATACCGGCTGTCATCTGTCGGTCATCTGTAATGCCTAGGCTGGCTCGCAGCAGCAAAAGCCCAGATAGAGCGCGATTTGTGCACCTGAACGGTGCTGGTCTAGTCCAGATAGGTAAAGTTGATGCGGGATGAGGCAATCAAGGCGGTAACTTCCATCGGCCTGGCGCTGCAAGAGCAGATCGACCACGGCCTGTTGCCGCCAGCCAGCAAATTGCCCGCCGAGCGCAAGCTCAGCGAGTTGTTTGGTACCACCCGCATTACCGTGCGGGAAGCCTTGTTACAACTGGAGGCCCAAGGACAGATTTATCGCGAAGAGCGCCGGGGCTGGTTCGTCTCGCCACCGCGGCTGGCCTATAACCTGATGCAGCGCAGCCACTTTCACGCGATGGTCAGCGACCAGGGGCGTGAGGCTTCCACGCAGGTCATTTCCGCACGCTTGCAACCGGCGTCGGCGGCGGTGTGCGCGTGGTTGCAGTTGCCGGCGTTGTCGAGCGTGATCCAGATTTGCCGGGGCCGCAGGATTGACGGACGCCTGGTGTTGTACGTGGAGCACTACCTGAACCCGCAGTATTTTCCGGGGATCCTGGCGTGTGATTTGAATCAGTCGATGACTGAGCTGTATGCCAGCAAATATGACTTGCACTACGGGCGGGTGCGTTTCGAGATTGTGCCGACCTCACTGCCGGTGGAAGCGGCCGCTGCGCTGCGCGTCTCGGTGGGCAGCCCGGGCTTGCGCATCGCCCGGGTCAACTATGACCAGCACCAGCGTTTGATCGACTGCGACCTGGAGTTCTGGCGCCATGATGCGATTCATGTGGGGGTAGACGTTATGGCGTCAGCGCCTTGATCACCTGATCCACATTGGTTTGCAACTCTGTCACCGGTTCGGCGCCGTCCACATTCAACACCAGCAGTGTGGAGCCACCTGCAGTGACAGCTGCTTTTACCACTTCACTCGGCTGACGATGGTGCAACACCACCGCCACTTCGTTGTCCTTGAGCTGCGCACTGAGTTTTTGCAGCGCTTCAGGCGTCCAGTCTGCGTCTGGGCGAGCATCGGTGCTGACCAGTTCCAGGTTCAAGCTGCTGATCAAATAGGCAAAGTGATCGCTCAAGCTGACCACACTCAGGTTATCGGCCTTGGCCAGGCGCGCCTCGCTGTCGGCGGTGAGCTTGAGCAAACGCTGTTTGAGCGCGGCCAGGTTAGCGTCGATCTTGGGTTTGACAGCCGGCGCCAGGCGGCTCAGGTCGGCGGCCAATACATCGGCCATACGGCCCAGATTGTTGCTCGATTGCCAGGGTTGGCTGTTGAGGCCATCGGTGACACCCGGTTGTACCGCAATGCCCGGCAAGCCACCGTCCACCGGGCGTGCAGCGTCCACTTCAACGATGCGGATATTGCTGCGCCGTGCCACGGGGTACAGCGGATCATCGGCCCACAGCGAGCGCAAGCCGATGGCGGCGTCGGCGTCCTGCGCCAAGGTGTTGAGTGCCGCCGCGCCGCGGCCGGTGAAGTAGGACACCTGCCGCGAGCCAGGTAGGTTGGCTGGCGCGGCGCGTTCAAGTTGCACGTCGGTATCCTTGAGCAGCACTTCGGCCAAACCGTAGGTAATGGGCAGCGAGGCCAGCACCTTGACCGGTTTTACCGACTTGGCCTTGGTCAGCGCGGCATGGCCGAGGCCGTGATTGGCCTTGAATTCCTTCGGGTCAAAACCATCAACGGCAGCCAGTGCCGATGTACTGATCAAGCAAGCGATGGCCAGGGCCATTGGGCGAAAGACAGGGCGCATTATCCAAGATTCCCTTTGAGGCTGGGCACGGTGCCGCGAGCGATGGCGGCGAAGGCGAAGGCGATACCGGCAACCAGAATGATTGCAGCGCCGGACGGGATCGGCAGGTCGAAGATGATCGGCAGCAGGATGCCGCACAGGGTACTCACAGTGGCGATCAGCACCGAGACCCAGAAAAAGCCCTTGAGCGATTGACTCAACAGGCGCGCCGCGGCGGCAGGGATCACCAGCAGCGCACCGACCAGGATCGCGCCGATCACCTTGACCGCAGCCACGGTGATCAGCGTCACCAGGATTACGAACAGGTAGTCCAACGTCTTCACCGCCACACCGCGCACCGCCGCCAGTTGCGGGTTGAAGCTGGCGAGCATGATGCGGTTGTACAGCGGCAATGCCAGGGCCATGACCAGCGAACCGACGATTGCCAGTACCAGCAAGTCATTGCCGTTGACCGTCAGTACCGAGCCAAACAAAACGTTTTCGAGGATATGCACGTTGATCTTGCCGGCCAGGATCAGCAGCAGGCTGGCGCCCAGCGCCAGCGACACCGACAGGAACACGCCGATCAAGGTATCCGGCGCCAGGCCGGTACGATTGCGCAGATAGTTGAGCAGGATGCCGAACAGCAGGCAGTAGCCGAACAGGCTGCCATAGGGCCCGGTGTAGGGTTCGCCCAGCAGGATGCCCACGGCCACGCCGGTCAGCGCAGCATGGCCGACCGCTTCGGAGAAAAACGCAAAGCGCTTGACCACCACCAGCGTGCCCAGGCCGCCCAGCACCGGGCCGATCAGCAAGCCAGCGAGCAGGGCGTTGACCACAAACCCGTAGGCCAGGGCTTCCGGCAGGTAACCGGAAGACGCCCAGCCCTGGACCATCAAGCGAAAGGCTTCATAACTCATTGTGCCGGGCTCCGCGGGTGAGTGGAGAACAGGGTCAGCAGGCGGTCCGGGGTCAGCGCCTCTTTTGGCGTGGCGTCGAACAGCACGCGACGGTTCAGGCCGGTGACACGGTCAGCCAGGCGGCCGACGGCTTCCAGGTCGTGCTCGATCCACAGCACGGTGATCCCGGCCAGGCGCCAATCATTGAGCAGCCGTTCGAACACCTGGATGCCGGCTTCATCAAGGGCCGACATGGGTTCGTCCAGCACCAGCAATTGCGGTGCAGGGATCAGGCCCTGGGCCAGCAGCACGCGCTGGCGTTCACCGCCGGACAACGCGCCCATGCGACGCTTGCGTTTGTCGTGCATGCCGACGCGCTCAAGTGCGTCACCGATCGCCGCTGCGTAATGCCGGGACAGGCCAAGGAACGCAGGCCGCCGTTGGCACATGGCAGCCATGAAATCGTCGACGGTCATCGGCAGGCCGCGGTCGAACTCCAGCGCCTGAGGCACGTAGCCAATGGTGCCGGGCGCGGCCGGCCACTCCAGGCTTAAACGGCCCTGGTGGGGCGTTTGGCCGAGCAGGGTCTTGATCAGCGAGCTTTTGCCGCCGCCATTCGGACCGACCAGCGCATGGATGCTGCCTGGCTGTACCTGGAAACTCACGTCGTCGAGGATCACGGTGCGCCCCAGGGTCAGCGAGACCTGGTCGAAGTTCAGGGTCGGGCCGACGCTGACGGCGTTCAGTTGTTGGGCGGCGGTCATGCCCCTGACTCCTGGATTGCGCGGACCACAGTGTTGAGGTTACCGGTCATTTCCACTTCGTATTTTTCAGCGCTGTAGTCGCCATAGGAAATATGCGACAGCGGGTACAGCTTGACCCCGGATTCACGCTGGATGGTCTCGACGTAGGTGGACGGGAAATCCATCTCCGAAAAGATCACCTTCACATCCAGGGCGCGCAGTTCATCGATGGTTTTCTTCAACTGGCTGGGGCTTGGCTCGATACCGTGGGCCGGTTCTACCACTGCGGTGACTTCCAGGCCGAACTCGCGCAACAGATAGTCGTAGGCTGCGTGCACCGTGGCAACGCGCAGGTCCGGGTTGGGGGCGCTGGTCAACTTGGCCAGGGCGTCGGCGCGCATCTGGCGCAGGCGCTTGCCATAGGTGCGGGCGTTCTGGGTGTAGGTTTTGGCGTTGTCCGGGTCGAGCTTGCCCAACTCGCGGGCGATGTTGTTGACCTGGGCAATCGATGCACTGATCGACAGGAAGGTGTGCGGGTTGACCACCTTGCCCGCACCGCGCGCGGCATTGCCGGTGGCCGCCAGCAGCGGCACGTTGGCGTTGGCCTCGATCACCTTGATGTCCGGGCGCTCGCTGGTGGCGATCATGCGGTCGGCGAAGTCGTCATGGCCAACCCCATTGAGCACGATCACGTCCAGAGTGCCGATGCGCTTGATGTCGTCGGCGCGGGGCTCGTAGGCGTGTGGATTGAAGCCGGCCGGGATCAGCGGTACCACTTCAGCCTTGTCGCCGACGATATTGGCCACGTAGCTGTAGTAGGGGTGGAGGGTGATGCCGATACGCAGGCGTTTAGCTGCTTCGGCATTCGCCAGGGGAGCGAGCAGCAGGCTGAGAAAGCTGACCAGTAACAGGCGCAACAGGGGCGATGAAATAGACATGGGCAATCGGTCTTCTCGTTCAGTGACGATGCTGGCGGGTCACGCCGGCATCGAATTGCGCAACCACTTGCTGCCAGCCGGCTGCGATCAGTGCCTGGTCAGTGAGGTCGGAGGGGGCGGCAAGATTGACGCTGCGGTTGAGCCAGATATCCGGCTCGTCGCCCTGCACGCGCATCAGCAGCGAGCCGCTGGTGGCCGGTGCCTGGCTCAAGCCCAGGTAGGCGGCCGAGGGGAGTAACTGCCAGCGATGGCCACCACGGCTGACCGAGCTGGCATCCTGGGCAAAGGGGGCGAAGCCTTCGTCGGCCAGTTGCTCAGGTGTCGGCAGGGCGCTTTGCTCCTGCTGCAACAAGTGGATTTCATCCAGAGTCACCCGCAGGTCGGCGTAGATGCCTTGCTCGGCGGCGCTCAGGTCACGGCGGGCGTCCAACTGGTGGCTTGGCACCGCCGCAATTTCCTGGGTTTCACCGTGCAGCGCCACGACCGTGCCCGCCACCGCCAGGATGATCAGGCACAGCAGCAGCACATAGAGCGTTTCATGGCCGGCACCGGCGGGGCGTACAACCTGTGTAGTACTCATTGCGCCTGGATATCCGCTTGGTCGATTTCCACCACGTGGCCGGGGCCTGCATCAAACAGCACATAGAACTCGGCTGCGGGCTTCTTGAAGGTCAGGGTCGAATCTTCACCGAGCTTGCCGGGCACCAGGATGGTTTCGTCGTAGCCGATCACATCCAGCGTCACGCCGGGTGCGCCACTGCCGTCGGAAAAGCCGCCTTTGCACTGGATCTGCTCGCCGGGGATTTCCTTGCATTCGCACATCGGGTTGTGGGCAAAGGCGGTGGTACTCAAGCCGGCGCACAGTAACAGTGCGGCGCGGGTCAGGCGCTTGAACGTCATGGTTTGACTCCTTGCTTGTTCAGCCAGGCAATGGTGGCAGGCGAAGCCTGGTTCAGCGGGATGGAACCCTGGTGCATGCTGCCGTCCCAGCCTTCCATGGTCACCCAGACTTCGGCGTCCACTGGTGTGCGTTCTGGCACCGGCAGGGCGGCGCCCATACGGTATGGCGTACCGAAGAAGATCACCCCGGCGGCCCGCAGGCTGCGGGGTTTACCGATACGCAGGTAGGTGGCCTTGACTTCGTTGGCGCAGGTGTCACACAGGGCGGCGTTGAAGAATTTCATCGGCCCGGCCGGGTTCGGGCTCGGGCCTTCATTGCGGAACTCGGCCAGGGTCAGGCTCCAGGGTCCGACTTGCACTTGCCCGGCTACGCGCTCGCCGATGCCGGCATCCCCGCGAAACAGCGCGGCGTCGGCGAAGTACTTGGGCATGAACCCCAGCGGTATCAGCAACAGCAGAACATTGATGTGAAAACGCCATTTCAGCCAGAAGGCGCGCAGGGGGGATGGCGGTACGGTCGCGACCTTGCTCATCGCTGTGCCTCCGAGGTTTTGGCGTGCATGGCCGGGATAGAAGCGGGCTGACGTTGCGTCTTGGCTTCGCGCTTGAGGGCATTGAGGGTGGCCAGGGCCGTGCGCTTGGTCCAGATCAGCAAGCCGCTCAATACCATCATGCTCAGCACCAGGCCGAAGAAGGCCCAGATCAACTTGATCCACAAACCGCCGAAGTCACCTGTGTGCAGCGGGCGCATCGACTCGGTGACGAACTCCAGGGGGGTGCGGTCGGACAACAGGTTCGAGACAGCAATTTCACCGTCATAGGGGTTCAGTTGCGCGGTCTGGAACATCAACGGGTACCAGCCGCGCCCGCCGATTTGCAGGTGGCTGTACGCGTTGCTTGGCATGAACACAAAGCTGGCGTCCAGCCCCGGGATTTTTTCGGCGGCGATGTCGATGGCCTTATCGATAGGGATCATCGGTGCCGGGACGCCCGACGCCGACAATGGCACCTTTTCACGGGCAATCACCGGCACGATGGGCTCACTGGAAATGGATATCTGGTTGTCGCTCAAGGCCGCCTCGATCAGGAACCAGGTGCCGGTGATTGAAATGACCGCGATAAACCAGATGGACCAGATGCCGCTCAGGCGGTGAAAGTCGCCCCAGAAGATCCGCGCACCGTGTCGGATACGCAGGGTAGGGCGCAGGAAACCTTTCCAGAAGCGTTTGTACACCACCAGCCCGGTGATCAGCGAGGCAAGCAGTGGCAAGCCCAGCGCGGATACCAGGTACCAGCCCCAGCTGTACCCATTGGTGAACGGCACCAGCCACCAGCCATGCAGCGCGCGGGTAAATTGCTGGAAGTTGAACGAGGGGCTGATGCCCTGGATCGCTCCGGTATAGGGGTTGGCGTAGACGTCCACCGAGCGCCCATCCGGGTAGCTGAGGCCGACGCTCAGGGCGAAGTGCGACTCATCCGGGCGAATGATGGACTGGACGATTGCCTTGGGCTCATCGCGCTTGATGGCCGCGATCACCTGGTCAAAGCTCAGTGGCTGGGCGTCATCCGACGGCTTGCTCGCACGGATATCCGGGTTGGCCAGCCACACGATTTCCTGGCTCACCACGGCCAGGGTGCCGGTGACACAGACGATCAGTACAAAGAACCAGATGGGCAACGCCAGCCAGCTATGTACGAGAAACCAGAGTTTGGAGCGTGACTTCTTCGACATATGAATGAGGGTCTTGAGCGAAGGGGGCAATGAAAGCCCGGAAAAGGCCAGTCGTAGCTTTTGCTGACGCGACGGGCTGTATCTAAATTAAGACGAATGAGAATGAGAAATCCCTAAGGCGCATATGAAAGAAAATGTTTCAGGTTCACATTCAGGCCGCATTTGAGAGCTGATCGAACACGCAATACACCAGCCTGCAAGCGTTCAGCGGCTTGCGTGAGGCCGGGCCTGACCTCCAGGGACGTGATCATGCCGCTGGGTGATTTCGTCATCAGCCATGCATTTGAGCGCCACTGCCTCGCGCCCAACCCCTGGCTCAGCGGAAGTGCGGCTACGTAGTTATATAAGTAGAAATAACGCTCTCTATAACAGCGGCGCGCGTTGCTTTCAGTATTATTTGTTTTTCAAATAGCTTGGCTTGAACGAAAGCCCCCCCTTGTCATTAAAGGGTGTTGGCGCGGGGGCAGGTTAATTCCAGACAAATTACAAGTTTATTGTATTGACACATTGGCGGGTATCGGCTTTAGTGGGTGCGGACTTGGAAGTCGAAATATTATAAAAAGGAAGTTGATTGCATGACCGTGCTAGTCGTTTATTCGCGCCATCACGTGGCGAACTGTTTTATCTCTCTGGTGCCGGTGATCAAATTAGTTACTTGATCGTGGTCTGTCGCCTGCCCGTCGGTTGTCATTGTTGCGAATAATACTTTTCCTGCGCTGGAAAAGTACGCGTCCCTATGCCTTAACAGAGAGTTCAAACTCATGTCGATTTTTGATCAAGCCATGCATCGTTCAGTTCAGTGGCAAGACTGGCGTTGGCAGCAGAAGAATGCCATCCGCGATGAACCTGCACTGCGCAATGCCTGCGGTGGATGGGGCGAGGCCACAACGGCGCATATCGAGCACAACTTGCAAGATCGCAAGATGCAGATCACGCCTTACTACATTGATTTGATCAAGCGTTCACTCACCACCGGCGAGGTGATGGACCACCCACTGTGGCGCCAGGTAGTACCGTATTGGAGCGAACAGGTGCAGGGCGACTACGACGGCAGTTCCGAAAACTGGGAACTCAATCATGAGATGAAGACGCCCATCTGCCAGCACAAGTACGACAACCGCGTGATCCTGCGCACCACCAACACCTGCAATGCCTATTGCCAGTTCTGTTTCGAGGCGCTGCGCACGCTGCAGGTGGGCACCGACAAAGCTAACGCCAACACCGACTCGTTCAAGGATTCGGTGGAGTACATTCGCGCTAACCCGGCGATTGAAGAGGTGATTCTCAGTGGCGGTGACCCACTGATGCTGGCCGACCGCAAGCTTGAGGAGATGTTGGCCGTATTGCGCGGCATTCGTGATGACCTGCTGATACGCATTCATTCGCGGGCGTTGAGTTTCAACCCGTTTCGCGTGACCGATGAGTTGGTGGCGATGCTGCACAAGTACAAAGTCAATGCATTTGGTGTGCATGTCTGCCACCCGCTTGAACTCAGTGCTGATTTTGCCCTCGCGGTTAAACGGATTCAGGGCGTGGTGCCGATAGTATTCTCTAACATGCCGCTGTTGCGTGGCGTGAATGATGATGAAGCGACGTTGCATAAATTATTCATTGATCTTTATCGTCTGGGCGTAAAGCCCTATTACTTATATCACTTCATGCCGTTTTCACCCGGTGCTTCAGAGTATAAGGCCTCGATCAGCCAAGCCATCGTCATAATGGATCGGCTCAAACGCCGCGTATCCAATATTGCCCTGCCCGAATATGTACTTCCTCACGCACAAGGCAAGTTCACCGTGCCGTTGTTGGACTTTGAAAAACCTGAAGACTTACCGCATTTTGAAGTTCGCGATGGGCAGCGTACTTACCGTTTTCGCAACTGGGAGGGCCAATGGTGCAGTTGGCAGGATGCGGTATGAAACAGGGTGCGATTCTGTTTATTGATGTGGATGACAGCGCTTGCGCTCGCTACCGCTACCGGGAACCGCATTTCACGGTGGCCCGCGCCCACGGCTTGGCGTGTTTGACGGCCGCCGTGGCGGGGCGCAAGCACCTGCAACGACTCAGGGACGACAGTGACGAAGTGTTCCTGCTCGAAACGCTCAGTGAGCAGTCCATCCTGGAGTTGGTCGGACAGTTGGACGGGCGTTATCAGGTGCGGGGGATTTTCTGCCAGGCCGGGCACCCGTCCGCACAAGGGGAGGTGGGCTGTATCGTTGCGCAGGCGTGTCAGCGGTTGGGCTTGGTCTACAGCCACCCAGAGGCGATTGCGGCGTGCAATAACAAGTTCTTGATGCGCCGCGTGTTGAAACAGCATGAGTTGCGTTCGGTACCGTTCGTGCTGTGCAACAACGAACAGGAACTCCAGCAAAGCGCCGAGCGCGTGGGCTATCCACTGATCGCCAAACCGCCCTTTGGCGGGGCTTCGGCGTTTATCAAAAAATGCTCGAACTGGGAGGAGCTACGTAGCCACTATCGGCATTTCGTGAGTGATCATGGCGCCGCCGCTTATGCGGACTTCTACGGCTGTGCGCACGCCCTGCCGCCTGAGGGTGGGCTGCGGCGTGAATACCTGCCAGGGCGCAGCATTCTGTTGGAAGGTTATATTCCTGGCATCGAAGGCAGTGTGGAATGTGTGATTGCCGGCGAGCGTGTCCATCCGCTGCTGATCAATGAAAAACTGCTACTGACCGAGCGCAGCGGCACCGTCCTTGAGAACCTGCTGATTTCCCCGCCGACGTCGTTCAGCCAGGCCCAGTGTGAGCAGATCCGCCAGTACGCGGTGGACTGCCTGCACGCGGTGGGCCTGACCAACGCTGTGGTGCATTTCGAGTTTCGCATGACGGACGCAGGGCCGGTGGTCATCGAGATCAACCCGCGCCTGGGCGGACTGTATGTGAACTCGGCGTTCCGCGACTTGGCCGGTGTCGATCCTTATCAGTTGTACATGGGATTGTTGTTGGGCGAGAAGGGCATCAATGCACAGTTGGAGGCCGGCGCACATAAGATCGCCGAGGCGGGGCAACACTACGCGATGCTGGCGATTTATCCGCAGCACAGTGGCCTTTTCAGGGGCATTGACGGCCTGCAGTTCCTGGACCAACACCGCTCGGTGCTGGAATATGCCCCGCAGGACCCCGGCCACTACATTGACGCGGATATCGAGGAGCATTATTTGCTCAAATGCTGGGCCCAGGTTGGCAATGCCGCCGACGCTCATGCCTTGCACGATGCGTTGCAGCAACACCTGCGCATCCTCATCGATCCACCGGTTGCAGGATAGCGATATGGACATCCCTCAGATTTCGGCGCTTTTGCGCGAACATCACTTCTGTCATCGCCCGGACTTTCGCGAACTGGTCAAAGTTGAACCGGGTGAGGAGCAAAGCTTTCGCGCGTATTGGGATAACCTGGTGCGCGACGAGGCGTTCAGGACTTACACCCACCGCGAACGGCGCATCTTGCGCTATCGTCTGTTACCGTCACGGCAATTGCAGATCGACAGGAATACGGCGTTCAAATCGCCGGTCACCTACGCGGTGAACTATCGCCAGGGCGTGAACCACCTGAGCTATAGCGAGGAGGGCTTTATCGAGCACCCACTCATGCAGAAGCTGCTGGCGACGGACCTTGCAGTGATTGCCCCGCACCTGGGCGAACAGACTTATACGATCGATATCCATCAGTTCCGGGTGCGGGCGGATGGGCCATCAAGCAGCCCGACCACTTCGGGGATTCACCAGGACGGCCTGGATTGGGTGTTCATGCACTTTATTGGCGAATGCAACACGGTGCCGGTGGTGTCGGAGGTGTTTGCCGACGAAACGGAGCACAGCCGGCTGCTGCAACTGCCGATGGAGAAATTTCTGGAGACTATCGTGATCAACGACCGTGGGTTCTACCATCGGGCCGGGGAGGTGCGACCGCGGGTGGAGACGGCACCGGCCTGGCGCGATGTGCTCTTGGTAAGCCTGCGCAGTGTCGAGGAGGCACAGCCTGCATGAGCCACGATCAACAACTGAATCTGTCGACCCGCAACGCTCGCCTGATCATCTTTGCTCGCGGTGTGTCGGATTTTGGCGCGTTCCTCAACATGGTGGCGTTGTCCACTTATGTGTACTGGCTCAGCCAGAGCGTAGTGTTTGTCAGCATTTTCCTGGCGTGCCGGGTCACCGGCGGGATTGTCGCCAGCCTGTTTGGCATCCCGTTTTTTCGGCGGTTTGCCGGGCGTGGGACGTTGGCGGGGTTGGACCTGGCCCGGGCGCTGTTGCTGACGCCGCTGCTGGTGTTGTTACCGGCCCATCAACTCACCCTTCTTCCCTTTATCGCCTTCGGTATCGGCCTGTGCAATTCGCTGTTTGCCATTGGCCTCAACAGTCAGTTGCCCACCTGGGTCGCGCTGGAGCAGCGGGTGAATACCAATGCATGGATCACCTCGGCGGCCGCCACCGGCGCGGTCTTCGGCAGTTTGCTCTCCGGCTTGCTGATCGCCACGGGCGGATTTGAAGCGGTGTTTGCCGTCAACATCGGCACCTATGTGATTGCCGCTTGCCTGGTCTTGCCCTTGCGCGCGTTGTTTAGCGTTGCTGTTGCCGCGCATCGCGGGCTGGCCGCCGAATGGCACGAGCTGACCAAGGGGTTGCGCGGTGCGCCGGTGCTGGCCGCGATGTTGCTGATCAGCATGCTCGACACCCTTGGCAGCGCGGCCCATAACGTCGGCTGGCCAGTGCTGTCGCAGTACATTTCACCGGACACGGCCAAGACGGTCATGGGCTATCTGCTGGCCGTGTGGGCCTGTGGCAAGTTTGTTGGCGCGCGCATCGCCAGTGCAGTGTTGAAAGGTCGTGGCACCCAAGGCATGGAGCGCTTGTTCATGCTCGGTGTGGCGTTGATGTCCAGCGGCTTTATCCTGACATTCCAGCAGACCGAACTGTGGCTGGCGCTGTTGCTGGTGGTGTGGGCAGGGCTGGGCGATGGATTGTCCGAGGTGGCGTTGATCTCCCGTGCGCAAAGCGAGCCCGATAGCTTGCGCTTGCCGCTGTTCAGCCTCTTGACCCTGATCCAGATGGCCGGTTTTGGCGTGGGCATGCTGGTGGTCGGGCCGTTCTATGTGACGTGGACGCCGGCCCAGGTGATCGTGTTGTTCCATGGGCTGCCATTGACCGCCTTGTTGGTCATGACGATATGGCTGGGGCGCAATGCGTACCGGGGTGTCAGATCGACAAACCCTTGAAGTGTTCCAGACTCCACACAGGCCTTTAGCTTGCCGGAGCAGGCCACGCGTGTTGGCCGGCTGGAACCTGGGGCAAGGCGTGGCGTGTTGCAGGCGCGAGCAAGCTCACGCCCACAGGGTTAATTTTGCTTGAACATCTGCATGGCACGCTGGCGGATTTGCTCCTCGGTCAGGTCCTCCTTATGGGTGGCCAGGAACCAGAGGTGACCGAACGGATCCTTCACACTCGCCGAGCGATCCCCATAGAACTGATCCTGCGGCTCGGACACTACGCTGGCGCCGGCATCAACCGCCTGTTTGAATTGTGCGTCCACGTCATTCACATACAGGTGCAAACCGACACTGGGATGTGAGTCGGGATTGCGCAGGGCCGTTTCGTCACAGGGCGTGCCCAGCATGATCACCGCTTCGCCAATACGCAGCTCCGCATGGCCGACCCTGCCGTCGGGCATGTCCAGGCGCATGAACACCGAGGCGCCAAAGGCCTTTTTGTAGAAATCTATCGCCTTTGCGGCCTCGTTGATGCCCAGGTAGGGAGTAATGCCGTGGTAACCCTCGGGAATAGGTTTAACGCTCATAACGTTCTCCTTTGATTGTGGTTATGGAGTTACAGCCTTTTCACTATAGGTCACGTTGCATTGCGCAACCGGCTTTACCGATCGGAATCAAGCGTGGGCTCCAGCAGTTGCGCACCAGGGCCACGCTCACCCAACTGGTCATCGTGATTGCGCAACGGGCACGCCTCCATCGACAGGCACCCGCACCCGATACAACCATTGAGCTTGTCGCGCAGCAGCGTCAGCTTGTTGATGCGCTCATCCAGATCTTGACGCCACAAGGCCGACAGCCGTTCCCAGTCGTGAGCGTTCGGTGTGCGCCCATCGGGCAGGGCCCGCAATGCCTCGCCAATGGTCGCCAGCGGAATGCCCAGGCGTTGGGCAATTTTGATCAGCACCACCCGGCGCAGTACGTCCCGTGGATATCGCCGTTGATTGCCGGCATTGCGATTGCTCTTGATCAGCCCTTTGGATTCGTAGAAGTGCAGGGCGGTGACCGCTACGCCGCTGCGGGCGGCCAACTGACCGACGCTGAGTTCGTTGCTGAGCATGTAAGACTCCCAAACAGTGCTTGACCTCGACTTAACTAGAGGTTTTACCCTGCGTGACATCGAATCGCAAGATTCTGCCTACAGAGAAAGGGGAGTGCTCATGCAGGTATCAGAGAAAAATCGCAGCTTCACTCAATTGATCGAATTTCAGATCGAGCCCCGCCAGCAATCAGCCCTGGTGGCGGCCTTGACCACCCAGAGCGAGCGCCTCGCGGCAAGCCATGGTGGCTTTCTGAGTGCCAGTGTGCAGGTCAGCGATGATGGGCGGCGGGTGCTCAATTACCTGCAATGGCAATCCCGCGAGGACGGAGAAGCAGCCTTCAAGCGTTTCGAGCACGGCGACGAAGATTTCTGGACACTGATCCGCGCGCATCAAGCGACGGCTGTAACCTTCGGATCATTCCAGGTGTTGCGCAGTTTTGAGCGCAGTCAGGACGATGCTTTGCACTGCCGCTTAAATGGATAAATGCAGCATCCGTTCGCCCAGCAGCGTTTGCCCGGGCCGGCGTTTGTTTACCGCCAGCTCGCCGATCTTGATCAGGCGCGTGCGCGTAACGTTGCGGCTCAGGCCCAGCAGGTTGGCGGTGTGTACTTGGTTGTAATGGCTGAAGCGGTAAGCGGCGCGTAATAAAGCGTCCTCGACTTTTTCATGCAGGGCGCCGGCCTGTTCCTCGAAGAGCTTTTGAAACGCCCGCGCAAGCAAGGCTTCGGCGCTGTTGTCGGTGGCGTGCTGGCTGTCGTCCTGGCGCTCGATGCGCATATTCGACAGGCGCAGATCGTCGCGCTCGATCACGCCGTTGCGGCAGATCAGCAAGGTGTGGTGAATCACGTTTTCCAGCTCGCGAATATTGCCCGGCCAACTGTAGCGCTTGAGTTTGTGCTCGGCCTCGCTGCTGATGGTGATCGGGACGTAGCCCAGACGCTGGCTGTAGGCTTGGATAAAGTGGCGGGTCAGCGGCAGGATATCGCCGGGGCGCTCGCGCAGCGGGCTCAGCTCCAGGCTGACCACATCGAGGCGGTAGTACAGATCTTCGCGAAAATGCCCGGCGTTGATGGCCTTTTCCAGTTGTACGTTGGTGGCGGCCAGGACTCTTACATCAATAGGTATGCTTTTGCGTGAGCCCAGGCGCACCACTTCGCGCTCCTGCAACACCCGCAGCAGTTTGACCTGGATGGCCATCGGCAGGTCGCCGATCTCATCGAGAAACAAGGTGCCGCCGTCTGCCTCTTCGAACCAGCCGGCCTTGGCGCTGAGGGCGCCGGTAAACGCGCCTTTCTCGTGGCCGAACAACTCGGCTTCCACCAGGGATTCAGAGAACGCCCCGCAGTTCACCGCTACGAACGGCCGGTTGCGCCGAGCGCTGAGGTTGTGGATATGCCGCGCCACCAGCTCTTTGCCGGTGCCGGTCTCGCCGATGATCAGCACGCTGGCTTCGCTGGGCGCCACTTGTTGGATATGGTCGAGCAGTGCCTGGGATTTGGGGTCTTCGAAGACCTGGGCCGTGGCGCGGATCGAGGTCGCAAGGGCGGGCGAGGGCGGTAGGGTCAAAAGCTGCATGGGCACCTCTCTCAGGAGTAGAACGTCGGGATCGGCAAGTACTGGCTCAATGCCCCAGCGGCCCCGTCAGGCTGGTAACCCCGTACCCGGCCAGGCTGGCATACAGCTGCGGCAGCAACGGGAACACTAGTTAACAGCTCCTTTAACGGCGGGTACTGAGCAACAGAGGTGAAGTAGGTTGAACAAGGGCTGTACCAACGGGTTCAGGCTTTGATCTGTATGGGTATGGCGCTCGCTGCCGAGAAAGGGAGTTGTTGTCTGACCCCAGTTTTGGGGTTGGCTGTTGCCACTGCACAGTTGCTGACGTGTGAAGCTATTTATAGAGAAAATGATTTATTCCGTAAATGGATGTGTTTGCATATTTATAGATCTTTAAGGAATATTAGCAGCTGATTGTTGAAGGTGGCGTGCCGGTTGATAGCGACTATCACGGGCGATGATTTTTCACCGAGAAGGACCGGGAGTAGCCTGTGTTCATTGACTTGAACCCCCTCTCGCAGAGCCGCCGCCATGAACCGTTTCCTCGCTGTTTCGCTGCTACTTGTTACCTCTGTCCTTGCCGGATGTGCGTCCCATCCAGCCCCGGAATTGCGTCCATACACCGCCGAGGAGACCAGGCAATTGGCCCTGGAGGCGCTGAGCCGTCGCGGCTTGTCGTTTGACGAATATCAGCAGCAGCGCGCTGCGTTGCTTGGCCAGCCACAGAAGCCTTTCTCTTTTGATCGCCAGGGTGAAATGAACGCCGAGCGCAGCGTAGTCCTGCATGGTCGCCCCAGTTGAGCCGGCCTCTTGCGATAAAAAGCCCGAGGATTCCCTTAAGGAACCTCGGGCTTTTTGTTTGCCATGGAGCTACTTCAGCCTGTTAAGCTCAATTCCAGGAGCGTTCCTACGCACATTTAAATAAAGTTACCTTCTTTAATGGCATTCGATCGGTTAAACCTGACGACCTCTGTTCCGGTCGATGCCCCCCCGAGACGCTGCGTTCGGGAGCACGCTCTGCGAGTTTTAACGTCATGAATAAACGTCCGTTGTATTTTGACTACGCCGCTACCACGCCGGTGGATGAGCGGGTTATCCAGGTGATGGTCGAGTGCCTGGGCTTCAATGCCAATTTTGGTAACCCGGCGTCCAGTTCCCATGCATTCGGCCAGGCGGCCCGGCACACGGTTGAACAGGCGCGTCGCCAGGTCGCTGAACTGGTCGGCGCCCAGCCGGAGCAGATCGTCTGGACCTCCGGCGCCACGGAGTCCAACAACCTGGCGCTCAAGGGAGTGACCCAGGCCCGGGGTGTGGCGGGTGGGCATATCATCACCAGCCAGATCGAGCACAAGGCCACACTGGATACTGCGCGGCAACTGCAGGAAGCCGGCGTGGCGGTGACCTACCTGGTGCCGGATGCGGACGGCTTGATCAGCGTCGAAGCGGTCAGCGAAGCCCTGCGCGAGGACACCTTCCTGGTCTCGCTGATGCTGGTCAATAACGAGCTGGGCACCCTGAATGACATCCCGGCCATCGGTGCGCGGGTACGTGAGCATGGCGCGTTGTTTCATGTGGACGCGGCGCAAGGGGCTGGCAAGGTAGCCATCGACCTGGGCCTGTGGCCGGTGGATTTGATGTCATTCTCCGCGCACAAGCTGTACGGCCCCAAAGGTATCGGCGCGTTGTATGTCGGGCCTTTGGCGCAGCAGAAAGTGCTGGCGCAGATTCATGGCGGTGGACACGAAGGGGGCTTGCGTTCTGGCACCCTGGCGACCCATCAGATTGCCGGCATGGGGACGGCGTTTGCCTTGGCGGCAGCGTCCTTTGCTGATGAGAAGGCTCGGATTGCAGCGTTGCGCCAGCGCCTGCTGGATCACCTGACGTCAGTTACCGGCTTGCGCCTCAATGGCAGCCCAACTCAGCGTATTCCACATACCCTGAGCCTGACGTTCAGCGAGGGTGAGTTCAACTCTGCCACACTGAGCGCGGGCATTGCCTTTTCCGCGACTTCGGCGTGCAATTCGGCAAGCAACGCACCGTCCCATGTGCTTCTGGCCCTGGGGCATGATGCTCGCACCGCCGGTCGTACCATTCGCTTGAGCCTGGGCCGGTTTACCACCGAACAGGACATCGACGAAGCCGCACAGTTGATCAAGGCAGCATTGGCCAGCGCCCCGGCGTTTTGGGCGGTCTGATTTATCATTGGCAACATATAACAATTATTCGTGGTTAGCAGGAGACACAATGAGTACGCAGCCTTTGACCCATGGAACGGTTCCCCAGCGCCTGGCGCATACCCGTGAACTGATGCGCCGCGAGGGCATTCACGCCCTGCTGGTGCCATCGGCTGACCCGCACTTGTCCGAATACTTGCCGGGCTACTGGCAGGGGCGCCAATGGTTGTCGGGGTTCCATGGTTCGGTGGGGACACTGATCGTCACGGCGGATTTTGCCGGGGTCTGGGCCGATAGCCGTTACTGGGAGCAGGCGACCAAGGAACTCAAGGGCAGTGGCATTGAGTTGGTAAAGCTGCAACCGGGCCAGCCTGGGCCGTTGGAATGGCTGGCCGAGCAAACCCCTGAAGGTGGCGTAGTGGCTGTGGACGGTGCGGTCATGGCCGTGGCTTCGGCACGTACTCTGGGGGGCAAGCTGGCCGAGCGCGGCGCCCGCTTGCGCACTGATATCGACCTGCTCGATGAAGTCTGGCAAGACCGCCCAACGCTACCAAACCAGCCGATCTACCAGCATCTGCCGCCTCAAGCCACCGTCAGCCGTGGCGAGAAACTCGCCGCACTGCGCGCCAGCTTGAAAGACAAGGGCGCCGATTGGCATTTCATCGCGACGCTGGACGACATCGCCTGGTTGTTCAACCTGCGTGGCGGTGATGTGTCCTTCAACCCGGTATTTGTATCTTTTGCGTTGATCAACCAACAGCAGGCTACGTTGTTTGTCGCGCTGGGCAAGGTCGATGCCGAGTTGCGGGTGATGCTCGAGCAGGATGGCGTGACGTTGCGCGACTACAGCGAAGTGGCCGATGCACTGCGTGCCGTACCGTCGGGGGCCAGTTTGCAAGTGGACCCCGCACGCGTGACGGCCGGCTTGCTGGAAAATCTCGATGCCGGCGTCAAGCTGGTTGAAGGACTCAACCCGACTACGCTCGCAAAATCCCGCAAGAGCCTGGCGGACGCGGAACATATTCGTCAGGCCATGGAGCAGGATGGCGCTGCGTTGTGCGAATTTTTTGCCTGGCTCGACAGCGCCCTGGGCCGCGAGCGCATTACCGAACTGACGATCGACGAACACTTGACTGCGGCGCGTACCCGCCGCCCTGGCTATGTGTCGCTGAGCTTCAACACCATTGCTGCGTTCAACGCCAACGGCGCCATGCCGCATTACCACGCGACTGAACAAGAGCATGCCCTGATCGAAGGCGATGGCTTGCTATTGATCGATTCCGGTGGCCAGTACCTGGGCGGCACCACGGACATCACGCGGATGGTGCCCATCGGTACCCCGAGTGATGAGCAGAAGCGCGATTGCACGCGGGTACTCAAGGGGGTGATTGCCCTGTCCCGTGCACACTTCCCCAAAGGTATTCTCTCACCGTTGCTGGATGCGATTGCCCGTGCGCCGATCTGGGCCGAAGGGGTGGACTACGGTCACGGTACAGGTCATGGCGTAGGTTATTTCCTCAATGTGCATGAGGGGCCGCAGGTTATTGCCTACCAGGCCGCTGCCGCGCCACAAACAGCGATGCAACCTGGGATGATTACTTCCATCGAGCCGGGGACTTATCGCCCTGGTCGTTGGGGTGTACGCATCGAAAACCTGGTGTTGAACCGTGAAGCGGGCAAGACCGAGTTTGGGGAGTTCCTCAAGTTCGAAACCCTGACCTTGTGCCCGATTGACACCCGTTGCCTGGAACCGTCGTTGCTGACGGCGGATGAGCGCGAATGGTTCAACGCCTATCACGCCGAGGTGCGTGAGCGCTTGAGCCCGCTGCTCAGTGGTGCGGCGCTTGAGTGGTTGCAGGTGCGTACCACAGCTATTTGATTGGCTGCAGCCGGCCTGCGCCGGCTGCAAGCGATATTTAGCTGAGGGCTTCGCGCACGAAGTCCAGTCGGTCCTGACCAAAGAACAGCTGATTGCCTACAAAAAAGCTGGGGGCACCGAACACGCCGCGTTTAACGGCTTGTTCGGTTTTGTCCTTGAGCGCGTTTTTGACGGCTTCATCATTGGACAGGGCCAATACCTGCTCTGGGTCGAACCCATGCTCGGTCAGCACGTGGGCCACGACCTCCGGATCGCCCAGGTGTCGGCCTTCCACCCAGAGGGCGCGGAACAGGCAGTCGATAAAGTCGGAGAAGCGCTCAGGCTCATGGATTTGTATGCCGGTGATTGCGCGCATCAGTACCAGTGTATTGATGGGAAAGTGCGGGTTGAAACTGAGCGGTACATTGTAGCGTTTGGCGTAGCGCGCCAAGTCATCCAGCATGTAGCGACCCTTGGCCGGCACAGTGATCGGTGAGGCGTTGCCAGTAGCCTTGAATACGCCGCCCAACAGCATCGGTTGATAGACCAGATGCGCGCCGGTCTCGGTGCAGAGTGCCGGTAGTTGGGTATAGGCCAGGTAAGTCGCGGGGCTACCGAGATCAAAGAAAAATTCCAGGGTTTTACTCATGGTCGATACTCGCTGCTTATTGTTATAGGGGCGTGTTACCAGGGTTCGTTCCAGGGGCGCAGGTCCAGCTCGAACGTCCAGGCGTCCCGGGGCTGGCTGTGCAGGTACCAGTAGTTTTCGGCGATGTGGTCAGGGTTGAGGAGGCCGTCCTGATCCTTGAGGGCATATTTTTGCGGGAAATTTTCGCGAATGAACTCGGTATCAATGGCGCCATCGACTACTACATGGGCGACGTGGATGTTCATCGGGCCTAATTCCCGCGCCATGCTTTGGGCCAGGGCGCGGATACCATGTTTGGCCCCAGCGAATGCGGCAAATCCCGCGGCCCCACGCAAGCCGGCAGTGGCGCCGGTGAACAGGATGGTGCCGCGTTTACGGGTGGCCATACGCTTGGCGACTTCGCGCGCGTTCAAGAAGCCGGAGAAACACGCCATCTCCCAAATCTTGAAGTACTTGCGTGCGGTTTCTTCCAGAATGCTGCAAGGCACGTTCGCACCGATGTTGAAGACGAACGCTTCAATGGGCCCCAGCTCCGTTTCGATTTGCTCTACCAGTGCGATCACGTCTTCTTCTTTACGTGCATCACAGGCAAAGCCATGGGCTTGCCCGCCCGCCAATTGAATGCTGTCTACCAGTGGTTGCAGTTTGTCGGCACTACGACGGGTAACGCAGGCGATGTAACCTTCTCGGGCAAAGCGCTTGGCTATGGCGCCGCCGGTTGCGTCACCGGCGCCTACCACCAATACGATTTTGTTGTTGTGCGTCATGGGAACTCCATTGGCTCGATGATCGAGCAGGAGTTTAGTCGCCATGTCGTAAATGGCCTGGCCTGTGTGGAAATTTAAGATGAGCAGTCAGGGAGACTGCTCGGGCAGCTATTTGCAGATGACGATCATGCTGCGGCTGGTATAGCCGGCAGGGTTGAGACCGAAGGGATAGTCCCCTGGCTCTTCGGAGTTGTCGCCGGACTTGGCAATCACTCGATAACCCTTGGCGCCGCATGAATTGGCGGCACTGGTGTAGCACTGGTCCCAGGAGGAGGACAGGCCCGAACAGTTGATATGCAGTCCTTTTTTACCGCGTTTCACTTCTGTTTTAGTGGTGGCGGCACACCCCGCGATGCCCACAACCAGCAACAGTATCAAAATTCGTTTCATTCCCATCCTTAATAGCCGCCCTGCAAAGAACAGGGCTGCTTTACTCGCTCTCGAGCGAAGCGTTCATGCAGTCCGTGTCGAAATTCTCCATGAATGACATTCGGTTACGGCCTAAACATGGCCTAAATGAGCGGCAAATACCAGAGCTGGGGTTAAAGATGATCAGTCGGCGGGTACCAGTGGTTTGGATTCGTGGCGCATCGTCAAAGTGGCACCGACCGAGGCCAGGATAATGCAGGTGATGGCCAGCCACTGGGCGAGCGATAGATGCTCGTGCAGGAAAAACAGGCCGGAGAGGGCGCCGAACGCCGGCTCGATACTCATCAGTGTGCCGAAAGTACGGGCGGGAAGGCGTGTTAGTGCGACCATCTCAAGGGTGTAGGGCAGGGCAGTGGACAGAATCGCCACGCCGATGGCGACAGGGATCAGTGCCGGCGTCAGCAGCGCGGCGCCGGCATGCACGATGCCGATCGGTGCAACGAAGAGGGCGGCAATCATTACCCCGAGCGCGGCGGTCTGGACGCCATTGTCATTTCCCGCCTTTTGGCCGAACAAAATGTAGAGCGCCCAGCATACGCCGGCGCCCAGCGCGTAAGCGGCCCCTATCAGATCAATGCCGCTACTGGCCTTGTCCGTCGGAATCAACAGAAGCAGGCCAATGATCGCCAGAGCAATCCACACGAAGTCGACAGCTCGGCGCGAGGCATAGATAGCTACAGCAAGCGGGCCTGTGAATTCGAGCGCTACGGCAATTCCCAGGGGGACAGTGCGCAGTGACATATAGAAGAGGAAGTTCATGCCACCTAGCGCCATCCCGTAGATGATCACTGTGCGCAGTGACTTGGCCGTCAGCTTGGCGCGCCATGGTCGCAATATGAGCAGCATGATCACACTGGCAAAAATCAAACGCAGGGCGGTGGTGCCTTGTGCGCCGACAACGGGAAACATGCTCTTGGCCAATGATGCCCCGGATTGAATGGAGGCCATGGCGATCAACAGCAGGCCTACGGGAAACAGTGCCGAGGCCAGGCTGCGGGGTGAAGTGGTCATTGAGAGGGCTCTTCTGAGGTCGTAGTCAATAAGCAGAAGACGCTATGATGCTTAACTGTCAAGCGATGAGCAATATATTGCTCAAATCGCACGCAGTGGTTGTCTATATAGTGTAATTCTTGAGTTTGCCGCGGATTTAATAGAAAACCCAAATTAAGAGTTGACGGCAGATTCTGGAAGCCTATAATTCGCCCCACTTCCGGCGCAGTCGAAACGGAAAACTCCTTGGTAAACAATGAGTTACGTAGTTTTCGGCAGCAAATTGCTTCAGTTCATCGAAGCCAAAAGGAAGTTGAAAAAGAGGTGTTGACAGCAGCGTGTAACGC
>NZ_SPKL01000015.1:0-26511 GCF_023127755.1 Pseudomonas sp. W2Aug9
CCCCCCCGCCGGTCCCACCAGTGCCACCGTCAGTGCCGCCCGTGCCGCCGCCGGTCCCACCAGTGCCACCGTCAGTGCCGCCCGTGCCGCCGCCGGTTCCACCAGTGCCACCGTCAGTGCCGCCGGTTCCGCCGCCGGTTCCGCCGCCGGTTCCGCCAGTCCCACCGTCAGTACCGCCAGTACCGCCGCCAGTGCCACCACCAGTCCCGCCACCCGTGCCGCCGTCACCTGTGCCCGCACCTGCGCCAGCATCCGGCGATGACGCCGCCACGCTGGATTTATGCCCGCCGCCACCACTGCTGCAGCCGCCGAGGCTCATTGCCAGAATCAGGGCCAACGCGGTACTTGCTTTCCACAACACGACTTGAGTTTTCATGATTGAGTTCCTTGCACCTGGTACAACCTGGGTTGTTTCAAACCTTCGCTACTTCTTGGGGCAGCAATAGATTTGTCCGTGGTTCTATCTCAGGCCATGGCACTCTTTCGCACAACGCTCAACTTGGTATTAACAATTTATATACCCTAGGCATCGGTCAACTTAGCGACTAATACAAAGGGTGTATGGCAAGGATGCTTACTGAAATTTAGGTGATGTAAATCAAAAGGTTGAATAAATAAGCGGACCTCGTAAGGTCCGCTATAACTTTGGGTGTATATATACAATTAATCGGTTTTTTCAGGCGATCGGCTGCCACTTTCCGAACATATGCTCAATGCCGCCCGGCCCTTTAAGTTCCAACTCGCCACTGGAACCGGCTGCGCTGCTCATCAATATCACTTCACCGGGCAGGCGCACGGGTTTCCTGAACTCGACATTGATTTCAATATTGGCGGCCGGCAGGTGTTCTCCCAGCGCCGCGAGCGTGCGGGCCTTGTTCCACAGCCCATGGGCGATGGCTTGGGGAAAACCGAACAGCTTGGCCGTAGGCGCACTGAGATGGATGGGGTTGTAATCGCCGGACACGCGGGCATAGCGGCGACCGATATCGGTGGGCGCTTTCCAGCGGGTCAGTTCGTTGAGCGGCCCTGGGACGTGCACGCTGTTATTCAGCGATTCGCCTTCAAGCTTTACGCCACGACAGAGCATCTGGCTTTCGGCTTCCCATAGCAGTCCAAGGGCATCTTCGACCACGGTCGCAATGTCAAAGGTCGCGCCCTTGGCGTGGGGCTGTAGGTTGTGCGCGTACACACCGATGCTCAGCTCTCCCACGCCGCCCAGAGGCCGGTGAATGCGGATGCGATTGCTCAGGTGGACCAGCCCCAACAGCGGAAACGGAAACGCCTTGTCGGTCAGCAGTTGCAGTTGCAGACCGAACGCCAGGATGTGCGGGTAAGTCGCTGGCAGCATCGGGCTGTCGGTGAACCCGCAGACCTTGCGGTACGCCGCGACGGCCTTGGGATCGACGCTGACCCGACAGCGCCAGCCGCGTTCGGGCAACGTGCTGCCGGTGATCTTGCGCTTGAGTGCCGCACGCCAGTACAGCGGGAGTAGCGACGGTGTGCTGTCCAAGGTTTGCCATTGCATGCTTATGCTCCCAGAAGACTTTGCCCACACACACGCAGCGCCTGGCCGCTGACGGCACCGGAGCCCGGCTGGCCGAGCCAGGCCACGGCTTCGGCCACGTCCTGTGGCATGCCACCCTGGCCAAGCGAACTCATGCGTCGCCCGGCCTCACGCAGGGCAAACGGGATGTGTGCGGTCATCTGGGTTTCGATAAAGCCCGGCGCCACGGCGTTGATGCTGATCCCGCGTTGCTTCAAAAGGGGCGCCCATGCCTGGGCCAGGCCGATCAAACCGGCCTTGCTCGCGGCATAGTTGGTTTGCCCACGATTGCCGGCGATGCCACTGATGGACGCCAGCAGCACGACCCGTGCGTTGTCGTGCAGAGTGCCGCTGTCGAGCAGGGCCTTGGTCAGCACTTGCGGAGCATTGAGATTCACCGCCAGCACTGCGTCCCAGTATTCGGGCGTCATGTTGGCCAGGGTTTTGTCACGGGTGATGCCGGCGTTGTGCACCAGGATATCGAGCCCGTCGGGCAAGTGTTCGACCAACTGGCTGGCGGCGTCTTCGGCGCAGATATCCAGCACCACCGTACGCGCATTCAGGCGTGCGGCCAGGGCTTCGAGGTCGGCCTTGGCCTGGGGCACATCGAGCAAAATCACCTCGGCACCGTCGCGGGCCAGGGTTTCGGCGATGGACGCACCGATGCCCCGGGCGGCGCCAGTGACCAGCGCCTTGCGCCCCGCCAGCGGGCGCGTCCAGTCTTCGACCGGGGTGTCGCAGGCTGACAGGCGAATGACTTGGCCAGAAATGTAAGCGCTTTTGGGCGAGAGGAAAAACCGCAGCGCGCCCTCTAATTGGTCCTCGGCCCCGTCACCCACATACAGCAACTGCAACACGCCACCGCTGCGCAGTTCCTTGGCCAGCGAGCGGCTGAAGCCTTCCAGGGCGCGCTGGGCGCTGGCGGCAAACGGGTCGCTGAGGCTTTCCGGCGCACGGCCGAGGATCACCAGGTGCGCGCTATGGTCTAGGTTTTTCAGCAATGGCTGGAAGAACTCACGCAGTTGCTTGAGTTGGTCGGTGTGCTTCAAGTCACTGGCGTCGAACACCACCGCCTTGAGCTTGGGGCCGTGCCCGGGAATCCACACGGATGCCGTCGAGGCTTCTGCGCCGTAGCTGTAGATGGCGTCGGTGAGCCGATTGGCAAACGCCAGCACCTTGCTCGTCAATGCGCCGCCGCCCAGCAACAGTGCGCCTTCGACCGGGCGCAGGCGTCCGGCTTGCCAGCGTTCCAAGCGTACCGGTGACGGCAGGCCAATGGCGGCGACCAGGCGATGGCCGAGGCTTGAGTTGGCGAAGTCGATATAACGGTCAGACATGGAACGCTCTCCGAAGGCTGGGGTTCAAAGGGTTGACCATCCCAGGGTAGCAGTCGTTCGACTAGGCTCAGTGATCAAGCCCATAACCGACAGAGGGAGCTTTTCATGACTCAATTGCGCCGAGTGGCGATCATTGGCGGTAACCGCATTCCTTTCGCCCGTTCCAATGGCCCTTACGCCACGGCGAGTAACCAGGCGATGCTCACGGCCGCCCTGGAGGGTCTGATCGAGCGCTACAACCTGCATGGCCTGCGCATGGGCGAGGTGGCCGCCGGCGCGGTGCTCAAGCATTCCCGCGATTTCAACCTGACGCGCGAATGCGTGCTCGGCTCGCGGTTGTCGCCGCAGACCCCCGCGTACGACATCCAGCAAGCCTGTGGCACCGGCCTGGAAGCGGCGTTGCTGGTGGCCAACAAAATCGCGCTGGGCCAGATCGAGTGCGGCATTGCCGGCGGGGTGGACACCACGTCCGATGCACCGATTGGCGTGAATGAAGGGCTACGCAAGCTGCTGCTCAAAGCCAACCGCAGCAAATCCATGGCAGACAAATTAAAAATTCTGTTACAACTTCGTCCCCAGCACCTCAAGCCGGAACTGCCGCGCAATGGCGAACCGCGCACTGGGCTGTCCATGGGCCAACACTGCGAACTGATGGCCCAGACCTGGCAGATCCCGCGTGCCGACCAAGACCAGCTGGCGCTGGAGAGTCATCAAAAGATGGCCGCGTCTTACGCCGAAGGCTGGCACAACGATTTGCTCACGCCGTTTCTCGGCCTCACCCGTGACAACAACCTGCGCCCCGACCTGACCCTGGAAAAACTCGCCGCCCTCAAGCCGGCCTTCGAGCGTAGCGAAAAGGGCACGCTGACCGCCGGCAACTCTACGCCGCTGACCGATGGGGCCTCCCTGGTGCTGCTGGGCAGTGAAGCGTGGGCCAAGGAGCGGGGGCTGCCGATTCTTGCGTACCTGCGTGATGGCGAAGCGGCGGCGGTGGATTTCGTCAACGGTGCCGAGGGCCTGTTGATGGCGCCGGTGTATGCGGTGCCGCGCTTGCTGGCCCGCAATGGCCTGACCTTGCAGGATTTTGATTACTACGAGATCCACGAAGCCTTTGCTGCCCAGGTGTTGTGCACGCTCAAGGCGTGGGAAGACGCCGATTACTGCAAGACGCGCCTGGGCCTGGATGCTCCGTTGGGGGCTATCGATCGCAGCCGGCTCAACGTCAAGGGCAGTTCTTTGGCGGCAGGCCATCCATTTGCCGCCACCGGCGGGCGCATCGTTGCCAACCTCGCCAAGTTGCTGGATGCGGCGGGCAAAGGGCGGGGGTTGATTTCGATCTGTGCTGCTGGCGGCCAAGGGGTGACAGCGATTATCGAACGCTGATTGCCAAAAAAATTGGCCCATTGCATGCATTCTGAAGGGGTCAGAGGTCGGTAGCCTCTCCCACCGGCGAGCTGATTGCCGTATAACGAGTGCCACACGCGTGTTTGGTAATACAGGACCCACAATAAAAGCTGATGAAGACTCCTAAACGCATTGAACCCCTGATCGAAGACGGTCTGGTCGACGAAGTGCTGCGCCCACTCATGAGTGGTAAAGAAGCAGCTGTTTATGTGGTGCGCTGCGGCAACGAATTGCGTTGCGCGAAGGTTTACAAGGAGGCGAACAAACGAAGTTTTCGTCAGGCGGCCGAATACCAGGAAGGCCGAAAGGTCCGTAACAGCCGCCAGGCCCGGGCCATGGCCAAGGGCTCCAAGTTCGGCAAGAAAGAAACCGAAGATGCCTGGCAGAACGCCGAAGTGGCGGCGCTGTTCCGCCTCGCCGGTGCGGGCGTTCGCGTGCCCAAGCCGTACGACTTCCTTGAGGGCGTGCTGTTGATGGAGCTAGTGGCCGACGAGTACGGTGATGCAGCGCCGCGCCTGAATGACGTGGTGCTGGAGCCGGACCAGGCGCGCGAGTACCACGCCTTTCTGATCTCGCAGATCGTGCTGATGTTGTGCACCGGCCTGGTGCATGGTGACCTTTCCGAGTTCAACGTACTGCTTACGCCGACGGGCCCGGTGATCATCGACCTGCCCCAGGCAGTGGATGCGGCGGGCAACAACCACGCCTTCAACATGCTGGAGCGGGACGTGGGCAACATGGCTTCCTACTTTGGACGCTTTGCCCCGGAGCTGAAGAAGACCAAGTACGCCAAGGAAATGTGGGCGCTGTACGAAGCCGGCACCTTGCACCCGGCCAGTGTGTTGACCGGTGAGTTCGACGAACCGGAAGAGCTGGCGGACGTAGGCGGTGTGATCCGCGAAATCGAAGCGGCGCGGCTGGATGAAGAGCGTCGCCAGGCGATTCGCGCGGCAGACGATGCGCCACCGAGCAAAGTGCCGGACGAGCCACCGCCGCCGCCTTGGATGCAGTAACTCAAAACGGCGCGTTCCAATGTGGGAGCTGGCTTGCCTGCGATGCAGACCCCTTGGTGTATCAGTGACACCGAGGTGATGCTATCGCAGGCAAGCCAGCTCCCACATTGGGTTTTGTGTTTATCCGGTCAGGCACAGCAGTTCCCCGCCGCCAACTCCTTGAGTATCGGGCAATCGGGCCTATGATCGCCCTGGCAGTGCTCCATCAGGTCCTGCAGGGTGTCGCGCAGTTGCCCCAACTCGCGAATCTTGTGGTTGAGCTCGTCTATGTGCTGGCGCGCCAGGGCTTTTACGTCGGCGCTGGCCCGCTGCCGGTCTTCCCACAAGGTCAGCAGCTTTCCGACCTCTTCCAACGAAAACCCCAGGTCCCGCGAGCGCTTGATAAACGTCAGGGTGTGCAGGTCGTCGTGGCCATACACACGGTAGCCGCTATCGGTGCGATGGGCCGTTTTCAGCAGGCCGATGGATTCGTAGTAGCGAATCATCTTTGCACTCAGCCCGCTGGTGCGGGCGGCTTGGCCGATGTTCATGGGCGTTGATCCTCCAGGTCCTTGGGTTTCCAGGTTTTCAACAGCAGTGCATTGCTTACCACGCTGACGCTGGACAAGGCCATGGCAGCCCCAGCCAGTACCGGGTTGAGCAGGCCGAAGGCGGCCAGGGGAATGCCGATCAAGTTATACACAAAGGCCCAGAACAGATTCTGTCGAATTTTTGCATAGGTTTTGCGGCTGATCTCCAGCGCGGCCGGCACCAGGCGCGGGTCGCCGCGCATCAGGGTGATGCCGGCGGCGTGCATGGCCACGTCGGTGCCGCCGCCCATGGCAATGCCGATATCGGCAGCGGCCAGCGCCGGGGCATCATTGATACCGTCGCCCACCATGGCCACCACCCCGGTTTTTTTCAGCTCGGCAACGGCGGCAGCTTTGTAAGCCGGCAGCACTTCGGCGTGCACGTCATCGATCCCCAACGCCTGCGCAACGTCCCGTGCACTGCCGTGGTTATCGCCGGTAATCAGGTGGCTGCTGATGTGCTGCGCCTTGAGTTGTTGCACCGCCTCAAGTGCGCCGGGCTTGAGGGTGTCGCCAAACGCAAACAGGCCCAGCACACGCGGTTGCGCACCTTGCTCGATCAGCCAGGACAAGGTGCGGCCTTCGGCTTCCCATTCCTTGGCACGCTGAGCCAAATCGCCTGCGTCCAGACCGGTTTCCTCCAGCAGGCGTCGATTGCCAAGCGCCAGTGGGCGACCGTCCAGCGTACCGGCAATGCCGCGTCCGGTCAGGGATTGGCTGGCGCTCACATCGGCCACGTCCAGACCTTTCTCTTGGCAGGCATCCAGCACGGCTTTGGCCAGCGGGTGTTCACTGCCGCGTTGCAAGGCGCCGGCCTGTTGCAATAAGAGGGCTTCGTCGCCGTCTACCGCCGCCAGGTGCGCAATTTTCGGTGCGCCGGAGGTCAGGGTGCCGGTCTTGTCGAACACCACGGCGCTCACGGCATGGGCGCGTTCCAGGGCTTCGGCATCCTTGATCAGAATACCGTGGCGTGCTGCGACGCCGGTGCCGGCCATGATCGCGGTCGGCGTGGCCAGGCCCAGGGCACAAGGGCAGGCGATCACCAGCACGGCGACCGCATTGATGATCGCGGTTTCCAGCGATGCGCCATACAACCACCAGCCCACTACGGTGATCAGTGCCAATACCAACACGGCCGGTACGAACACCTGGCTGACTTTATCCACCAGTTTCTGGATCGGTGCCTTGGCGGCCTGGGCGTCTTCGACCAGGCGGATGATGCGCGCCAGCACGCTCTCCGCGCCCAGGGCCAGGGTGCGCACCAGCAAACGGCCTTCACCGTTGATGGCGCCACCGGTGACCGGGTCGCCGGGCTGTTTCGGCACCGGCAGGCTTTCGCCGCTGATCAGCGCTTCATCGGCATGGCTTTGGCCTTCCACCACCTCGCCGTCTACCGGGAAGCGTTCGCCGGGTTTGACCAGCACCAGGTCACCGTGCTTCAAGGCATTGATCGCGACGTCTTCTTCGCGGCCATCCAGCACGCGGATCGCCCGTTCCGGACGCAAGGCTTCAAGGGCGCGGATGGCGCTGGCGGTCTGGCGCTTGGCGCGGCTTTCCAGGTATTTGCCCAGCAGCACCAGAGCGATGACCACCGCTGAGGCTTCGAAGTACAGGTGCGGCGTCACGCCTGGGGCGGCGGTGAGCCATTCATAGATACTCAGGCCGTAGCCGGCGCTGGTGCCGATCGCCACCAGCAGGTCCATGTTGCCGGCGCCGGCGCGTACGGCTTTCCACGCGGCGACGTAAAAGCGGGCACCCAGAATAAATTGCACCGGTGTGGCCAGGGCGAACTGTATCCAGGCCGGGAGCATCCAGTGCAGGCCGAAGGGTTCTACCAGCATCGGCAGCACCAGGGGCAGCGCCAGCACAATCCCCGCCACCAGCGCCCAGCGTTCGCGGCGCAGGCGCCCGGCCTGGTCGGCTTCGGTGGCGGTTTCGCTTTGTGGCAGGGTGGCGGTGTAGCCGGCCTTGTCGACTGCGGCGATCAACACGCTGGCATCCATCGGGCCGAGCACTTCGATATGGGCGCGTTCGTTGGCCAGGTTGACGCTCACGCGTTGCACCCCCGGCACCTTGCCCAGCGCGCGTTCGACGCGGCCGGCACAGCTGGCGCAGGTCATGCCGCCGATGGGCAAGTCAAATGTGGTGGATCCATTCATGGGGCAGTCCTCCAGAAGAAGTTGCCACTAGGATCAACCTTAACCTGTGGGGAAGGTCAAGCGTCTTCAGTATTCCAATGCGGCAGGTTTGAGGTACATGCCGTCCTGGCCCTGGGCAATACGCAATTTGCGGACATCACCGGCTTTCAACGTAATGTTCTGCGCCGCCGGCGCCAGCATCCCTGGCTGGCAGCCCGGGGACTGGCCTGGCAATAGCTTGAGGCGCAGCGACACGTTACCTGCGGGCAGATTGAACGAGGTGGCTTGTTCCTGGAACAGGCGTCCGGCCAGTTGGTCCTGAAGATACAGGCCAATTTCGCAATTGGTGGGTACTTCCAGGCGTTCGCGGGAAATGATCAGCACCGCATAATCTTCAGCGGCGAGAGCCTGGGGCGCAGCGGCAGACAAGCTCATCAGGCCGGCAAGGGCAAAAAACGACCAGCGCATGGCGAATGCTCCATGGTTCACAGCGAGGAAAGTTGAAGCTTGGCCGACGTCGCCTGCGAATACCAGCCCGGCCGATTTTTTTGAAACTTGACCTTGCCATCATGGCAAGCTTGAGACTGGGTTCAACCTCATCAAAGGAGTCATGTCATGCAAATATTCAGCGTTGAAGGAATGACCTGTGGCCATTGCGTTAAAGCGGTGACCCAGGCGGTACAGAGCCAGGACCCGGCAGCGAGTGTCGAAGTAGATTTGGGCGCTAAAGAAGTGCGCGTGGCAAGCAGTCTGCCCTCGGATAAGGTCATCCAACTGATCACCGAGGAGGGCTACACCGCCAAACTGGCGTGATTTTTTCTGATCGTTAGCGACCTAACGTAATGTTCACGGCACCCAAGCGCGGCTAGACTGTCGAGCTGCCGACTCACTTGGGTGTCTGATGAACCTTCGCATAATCCTGATTCTGGGCGCCTTGAGCGCCTTCGCGCCGTTGGCGATCGACTTCTACCTGCCGGGCTTTCCTGCCATGGCCACGGCCTTTGCCACTGACGAAAAACATATCCAGTTAACCTTGGCGGTGTATTTCGCCGGCCTGGCTATCGGTCAATTGATCTACGGCCCGCTGGCTGACCGTTTCGGTCGGCGCGTGCCGCTGCTCAGCGGCGTCACCTTGTTTACTCTCGCATCCTTCGCCTGTGCCTACGCGCCGTCGCTGGAGTGGCTGATCGGCGCGCGTTTCGTGCAGGCCCTTGGCGGTTGTGCGGGCATGGTGATTTCCCGGGCGGTGGTCAGTGACAAGTGCGACGCAGTGGGCTCGGCCAAGGTGTATTCGCAACTGATGCTGGTCACCGGCCTGGCGCCGATCCTTGCGCCATTGGCGGGTGGGCTGATGGTCGGGGTGTGGGGCTGGCAGTCGATTTTCCTGGCACTGTCGTTGTTCAGCGTGATGGCGGCTATCGCCGTGGCAGTCGGGTTGCCGGAAACCTTCCCGGCCGATCAGCCGCGCCAGCCATTGTCTGGTTCGTTGCGCCGCTACGGCTCGCTGTTGTCGGACCGCGTGTACCTGGGCTATGCCTTGACTGGCGGCATCTCGATTGCCGGGATGTTTGCCTACATCGCCGGCTCCCCCTTCGTATTTATCAAACTCTACGGCGTGCCTGCCGAGCATTACGGCTGGCTGTTCGGTTCCAACGCAGCCGGCTTTATCCTGGTGGCGCAGTTGAATGCGCGGTTGCTGGCCAAGCGTGGCCCGGCGTTTTTGCTGTCGCGTACGGTGTGGGTCTACGTGGCGGCAGCGTTGACGCTGCTGGGGATTGCCGCGCTGCGTACTGAGGCGCTGTGGCCGTTGCTGGTGCCGCTGTTTATCTGCATCGCCAGCCTGGGCTGCATTTTGCCGAACACCTCGGCCTGTGCCATGAGCGGGCAAGGCGCACGGGCGGGCAGTGCCTCGGCGTTGCTCGGGTGTATCCAGTTCGGCGTGGCGGCGGGTGCGGCGTCGCTGGTCGGCGTGTTGCATGATGGTACGGCGATGCCGATGGCCATGGTCATCAGCTTGTGCGGCGTGCTGGCGGTAACGATTGCAATGTCGACCCAGCGCCTGCAACGGGCAAGGGCCACGCAGGCGCAGGTCTGATAGACGGGTCAGCCAGCGGCAGAGCGCTGCTGGACGAGGGGGAAACGGTGGGGGGCCTGTATCCGCGCTTGCAGGGTGTCAACAAAGGCGCGGGCCTCGGCTTCACTGCGGAAGGTGATGGCTTCGCCGTCGAGACGAACCTGCCATTGGCTGCCTGGGGATTTTGCTGACGCTTTTATCAGGATCTTCATTGCTGACTTCCTCGCGTAAAAGACTCGTGGCAAAGGCGGCCAATATAAACCCGAATCCCCTTAAAAATATGACAAGGGTCAACTCTCAGACTAATGGTGTCGTCCATTACTTACATGAATAACGGACGACACTGACAGTCGTTTTTTCAGAACCCTTCCAGCACGATCTTGCCCTTGGCCTTGCCGCTTTCCAGCAGTGCGTGGGCACGGCGCACATTGGCTGCATTGATCACACCGAAATGCTCGCCCACCGTGGTTTTCAGGGTGCCGGCGTCGATCAGATCGGCCACGCGGTTAAGCAGGTTGTGCTGCTCGATCATGTCGGGGGTCTCGAACATCGAGCGGGTGTACATGAACTCCCAGTGCAGCGACAGGCTCTTGCGCTTGAGCTTGCTTACATCCAGCGCCTTGGGGTCGTCGATCAACGCCAGCTTGCCTTGGGGTTGCAGCGCTTCCACCAGTTGATCCAGGTGATGCTCGGTTTGGGTCAGGCTGGCGACGTGGGTCACTTGCCCAAGGCCTGCCTGTTTTAGCGCTTCGCTCAGCGGCTGACTGTGGTCGATCACTACGTGGGCGCCCAAGGCTTTGGCCCATTCCTGAGTCTCGGGGCGCGAGGCGGTACCGATGACTTTCAGCGCCGTGAGTTGGTTGGCCAGTTGGGTCAGGATCGACCCCACGCCGCCGGCAGCGCCGACGATCAGCAGGCTCTGGCCGTGATCTTCCTTGCCTTCGGGTATTTGCAAACGTTCAAACAGCAGCTCCCACGCGGTGATGGCGGTCAACGGCAGCGCGGCCGCTTCGGCAAACCCCAGGCTTTTGGGCATATGGCCGACGATGCGTTCATCGACCGTATGCAGTTCGCTGTTGCCGCCTGGGCGCACCAGGGAGCCGGCGTAGAACACCTTGTCACCGGCTTTGAACAGCGTCACATCGCTGCCGACCGCCTTGACCACACCGGCCACGTCCCAGCCCAACACCTTGGCGTCGCCATTTTCCGGGGCGACGTTGTGGCGCACCTTGGTGTCCACCGGGTTGACCGAGATGGCTTTGACTTCCACCAGCAGGTCGCGCGGGCCGGCCACGGGCTCCGGCAGCTCTATATCTTGCAGGGATTTTGGGTCGTTGATCGGCAATGACGTGTAGTAGGCAATGGCTTTCATGAGGGCTCCGGTAAAAGGTCTGAGTGATATAGCTAAGAACGGGATGGGCAGATGATTGGCTATTTCCTACGCAGATAAAAGCGGCTAAAACAGCAGTCTGTTTCAACCAAATTTTGATAATTGGCGGAATTCCATGCTGCGTTTTGATGATTTGCAGTTGTTTGTACGTGCTGCGGACCTGGGCAGCCTGTCGGCGGCGGCACGGGTGATGGACCTGTCACCGGCAGTGGCCAGCGCCGCGCTCAAGCGTATCGAACAACAGCTGGGCACGCGTTTGCTGGCGCGCTCCACCCGCAGCCTGCGCCTGACTGCCGAAGGCGAGGGCTTCCTGGAATATGCGCGTGCGTCATTAAGTGCGCTGGACGATGGCCGGCGCTTATTGGCCAGTGGCCAGGATCATGTGAGCGGCGTGCTGCAATTGTCGGCGCCGTCGGATTTTGGTCGCAACCAGCTGTTGCCGTGGCTGGATGAGTTCCAGCAGCAACACCCGCAACTGAACGTGCGCCTGTTGCTGGGCGATCGCATTGCCGACCTGTTCCGCCAGCCAGTGGACATAGCCCTGCGCTATGGTGAACCCGAAGATTCCAGCCTGGTGGCTCTGCCCATCGCCCCGGACAATATTCGTGTGCTGTGCGCCGCGCCGAGCTACCTCGCCCGGCATGGCGAACCCCAGCATCTGGAGCAACTGGCCCAGCACAATTGCCTGCTGTACATGCTCGGCAGCCGGGTGCATGACCATTGGGGGTTTTATGACGGCAAGCGCCACGTGAGCCTGACAGTCAGTGGTGACCGGTTCAGTGATGACGCCGATGTGGTGCGGCGCTGGGCGGTGGCGGGCATGGGCATCGCTTACAAATCCTGGTTGGATATCAGCACCGACGTGCTGGCCGGGCGCTTGCGTTTGATCCTGCCGCAGCTGCAGGGCGAGCGCACACCGCTCAACTTGCTATGTGCCCATCGTGCGCAATTGAGCAAACCCATCAATCTGCTGCGGGAGATGCTCGTGTCCCGCTGTGCGATCTTGACGGCGCAACGACCGGGGCGAACGGCGACTGGGCAATAGCCTGCGTAATGATCGGAAATTTCACTCATACCCTGTCCTGATCCGAGCTGTCGGAGGCCGCGGAACCTGCTGCGTGCGCACCTATACTTTGGCGTCAACCGCAGCAGAAAAATGGTCTTACAGGGAGTGAATACATGGAAGCAGCACCTTGCATCAGTCAGATCGCCAGCTTGCTTGCCGAGCCCAAACGCACGGCCATGCTCTGGGCCCTGATGGACGGTTCGGCGAAGTCTTCAGAAGAGCTGGCAACGCTGGCCGGGTTGTCGCCGGCGTCGGCCAATGCCCATTTGGCGCGGCTGACCGGCAGCGGTTTGCTGCGGACCGAGGCCCGACGTGGCAAGCGCTTGTTTCGCGTGGCGGCTGCGGATGTGAGTGCCGCCATTGATGCGCTGGCAAGCACCACCATGGCCAGCGCGGCGCGCAGCACACCGCAAGCCTTGCCGCCGGCACTGATGGCACCGCAGTTGTTGCGCCGTGCCCGCTGGTGTCACGGCCATCTCGGCGGCGAGTTGGCGGCGCAGTTGTATCAACGGATGCTTGAGGCCGGATGGTTCGAGCGCCATGAGCAGCGTACCGAGGTTACGGTCAAGGGCGCGCAGCATTTGGCGGACCTGGGGATTTTTATCCAGGCCCTGGCAGCGCCGCTGGTGTGCGACTGTTTCGACTGGAGCCAGCAGCAACCGCATCTGGGCGGAGCATTGGGGGCGGGGTTGATGCAGCTGTTTCTGCAGGCCAACTGGATCAGCGTGATCAACGAGTCGCGTGCCTTGTCAGTCAACGAGGCAGGGCTCAGGGAGATCAGCCGGCTGGCGGCACGTTAAGCGCGTCGTTCAGAGCTGCAATCAGGTCGCATCCAGCAATAGCCAGGACAAACGATGCCGCACACTCGCCAAGGGGATTTTTCATACGGGGGGATGCGGCATGGTCAGGCAGGGTTATAGCGCAGCACAGCGGCTGGAACGGTTGCCCATCAGCGGTTACCACCGAGTCATCTTCATCATCATTGCCTTGGCGTTTTTCTTCGACTCCATGGACTTGGCAATGATGACCTTTCTGTTGGGCTCGATCAAAACCGAGTTTGGCTTGAGCACGGCCCAGGCCGGGTTGCTGGCCAGTTCGAGTTTTTTCGGCATGGTGGTGGGTGCTTCTCTTTCTGGAATGCTCGCGGATCGCTTTGGGCGCAAACCGGTGTTTCAGTGGAGCATCGTGTTGTGGGGCGTTGCCAGTTACCTGTGCTCCACGGCGCAGACGGTGGAGGCGTTGACGTTGTTTCGGATCCTGTTGGGCATTGGCATGGGCATGGAGTTTCCTATTGCTCAGTCGATGCTGTCGGAGTTGATTCCCGCCAAACGGCGCGGGCGTTACATCGCGTTGATGGATGGTTTCTGGCCGTTGGGCTTTGTAGCCGCCGGGGTGCTGTCGTACTTTTTGCTGCCGGTGATTGGTTGGCGCGACATCTTCCTGGTGTTGGCGGTACCGGCGGTGTTTGTGTTGGCCATCCGCTTCTTTATTCCAGAGTCGCCGCGTTGGCTGGAACAGGCCGGGCGCCACGAAGCGGCGGACAAGGTATTGCTGGGTATCGAGCAGAAGGTACGCGACTCCCTGGGCCGCGCCGATTTGCCGGAGCCGATGGCCCTGCCATGGGTAGAGAGTACGCCGGGTACATTCTTTTCCGCGTTCCAGCAGCTGTGGTCGGCGCAGTACCGCCAACGCACGATGATGATCTGGAGCGTGTGGTTCTTTGCCTTGCTCGGGTTCTACGGGCTGACGTCGTGGTTGAGCGCGCTATTGCAGCAATCGGGTTTCGCCGTGACCCAGTCGGTGTATTACACGGTGATCATTTCCCTGGGCGGGATCCCCGGCTTTTTGATGGCGGCCTGGCTGGTCGAGCGCTGGGGGCGTAAACCGGTGTGCGTCGTGACGCTGCTGGGTGGCGGGGTGATGGCGTTTCTGTATGGGCAAAGTGCTGTGTTTGGCGGCAATGTGGCCCTGCTGATCACCTCCGGGTTGTTGATGCAGTTTTTCCTGTTTGGCATGTGGGCGGTGCTGTACACCTACACGCCGGAGCTATATCCCACTTCGGCGCGAGCTACAGGTTCCGGATTTGCGTCAGCGATTGGCCGCGTAGGCTCGTTGCTGGGGCCGTTGGTGACCGGGTTGGTATTTCCGATAACCGGGCAGGGCGGGGTATTTGCCTTGGGGGCGTTGTGCTTTGCCGTGGCGGCGCTGGTGGTGTGGGTGTTCGGGATGGAGACCAAGGGCAAGACGCTGGAAGAGCTCACCCAAATCTGAAGGTCAGCGCAAAACCTATGTGGGAGGGGGGCTTGCTCCCGATGAGGGAGTGTCAGTAAACACATCTGTGACTGACCCACCGCCATCGGGGGCAAGCCCCCTCCCACATTTAGCCTGCATTCGTTCAATGATGGCCGGTTATGGCTTTACGAGCCGCGCATCCAGGCTGTTCTGCGCCAGGCGTTTGGCCTGGTCCTGGGTCATGCCCAGGGAGGTGTGCAGCGCGTGGAAGTTCTCGGTGACATAACCGCCGAAGTAGGCCGGGTCGTCCGAGTTCACGGTGACTTTCACGCCACGTTCGAGCATGTCGAGGATGTTGTGCTGTGCCATGTCGTCGAACACGCAGAGTTTGGTGTTGGACAGCGGGCATACCGTCAGCGGGATCTGTTCGTCGATGATGCGCTGCATCAAGCGTTCATCTTCAATGGCACGCACGCCGTGGTCGATACGCTGGATTTTCAGCAGGTCGAGCGCTTCCCAGATGTACTCGGGCGGGCCTTCTTCGCCGGCGTGGGCGACGGTGAGGAAGCCTTCGTGGCGGGCACGATCGAACACGCGCTGGAACTTGCTCGGCGGGTGACCCATTTCTGAGCTGTCCAGGCCCACGGCCACGAACGCGTCACGGAACGGCAGGGCCTGGTCGAGAGTTTTCTCGGCTTCGGCTTCGCTCAGGTGGCGCAGGAAGCTGAGGATCAAGCCGCTGGTGATGCCCAGTTGCTGCTCGCCATCTTTAAGCGCAGCGGCGATGCCGTTCAGCACGACTTCGAACGGGATGCCACGGTCGGTGTGGGTTTGTGGATCGAAGAACGGTTCGGTGTGGATCACGTTTTGGGCTTTGCAGCGCAGCAGGTAGGCCCAGGTCAGGTCGTAGAAATCCTGGGACGTGCGTAGCACATCGGCACCTTTGTAATACAGGTCGAGAAACTCTTGCAGGTTGTTGAAGGCGTAGGCCTTGCGCAGGGTGTCGACGTCGTTCCACGGCAGCGCAATCTTGTTGCGCTCGGCCAGGGCGAACAGCAACTCAGGCTCCAGCGAACCCTCCAGGTGCAGGTGCAGTTCAGCCTTGGGCAGGGCGTTGAGCCAATCGTACATAGTTAAAATCTCATCAGGTGCAATGGCGGCATTCTACAGGCCATGGCTGAAATAATCGGCAAAACCTGACCAGCAGGAGAGTATTTGTGTCACTCACGCAAGGGTGAGCTGAACTAAGGTGTAACGAAACGTTAGCGGCTTGGCGCAGTCTGTACCCCATCAATGACTGATTCGCTGCACGAAAAGGCCCGTAATGCTCACACACTTCAAGCAAGAAAAATTCATGCTGCTGGCGCTGATTGCCGCCATTGCGGCTTATCCGCTGGAGCACTGGATGCTCCACAGTGGGCAACTGGTGGCCCTGCTGGCCGGTGCTGCGCTGATCGCGTTTATCGTAATGGCCTCAATGCGCGTAGCCCATCACGCCGAGCAGTTGGCAGAAAAGGTTGGCGACCCCTACGGCACCATGATCCTGACCCTCGCGGCCGTGTTGGTGGAAGTGGTGATCCTGGCGATCATGATGAGCAACGAGCCATCGCCCACCCTGGTGCGCGATACCATTTACTCGGCGGTGATGCTGGATATCAACGGTATTCTCGGCCTGGCCGCCTTGATGGGGGGCATCAAGCATGGGGAACAGTCCTACAACGATGACTCAGCGCGCACCTACAGCGTGATGATCCTCACCGCCATGGGCGTGTCGATGGTGGTACCGGAATTTATCCCCGAGGCCGATTGGAAAATTTACTCGGCCTTCACCATTGGCGCGATGGTGGTGCTCTACACCTTGTTCCTGAGGATGCAGGTAGGCCCACACAGTTATTTCTTCAGCTACAGCTACCCGGAAAAACGCCGCAAGAAATCAACCGAAGAAGAACACACACCGCCCGTTAACCTCGCGTTCTCGATAGGCACGTTGGTGTTTGGCGTGATTGTGATTGGCGCGTTGGCCGAGGTGATGTCCAAAACCCTGGATCTGGGCCTGGAAGGCACGGGCGCGCCGCCGGTGATCACGGCGATTGTGGTGGCGGCTATCTCGGCCGCGCCAGAAATTCTGACGGCATTGCGCGCTGCATTGGCCAACCGTATGCAGTCGGTGGTGAATATCGCGTTGGGTGCTTCGTTGTCTACGGTGATCCTGACGGTGCCGGTGATGGAAGCCATGGCGCTCTATAGCGGCCAGCCGTTCCAGATGGCGATGACGCCGGTGCAGACGGTGATGGTGTTTATCACGCTGATTGTCAGCGCGATCAACCTCAACGATGGCGAGACGAATGCCATTGAAGGGATGACTCATTTTGTGTTGTTTGCGACTTTTATCATGTTGTCGCTGCTGGGGCTGTAACTGTTTTTGATGACGCCGTAGACCCAATGTGGGAGCGAGCAGGCCCCCCTCCCACATTTTGATCGGCGTCTGGCTCAGGTGCCGGCGATGAGTTGGCGAGCCGCCTGGGTGTGATCGGCGATCAAGCCTTTCAGGTCCAGGCCTTCGACTTGGCCGTCGATCACCCGCCACTTGCCGCCGATCATCACTCGATCCGCCCGGTCCGCACCGCACAACAGCAGCGCTGAAATTGGATCGTGGCTACCGGAGAAGCGCAGTTCATCAAGTTTGAACAATGCCAGGTCAGCCTGCTTGCCTACGGCCAATTCACCGATGTCCGTTCGGCCCAGCAACTGTGCCGAACCTTTGGTTGCCCAGCCCAGCACGCCTTCTGGGGTGATCTTTTCTGCGCCATAACGCAGGCGCTGAATGTACAGGGCCTGACGCGCTTCAAGGATCATGTTCGAGGCATCGTTGGACGCCGAGCCGTCCACGCCCAGCCCGATGGGCGCGCCGGCGGCAAGCAGGTCCAGGGTCGGGCAGATACCGGAAGCCAGGCGCATGTTGGAGCTTGGGCAGTGGCAGATCCCCGTACCGGCGGCACCCAGGCGTGCGATTTCATCCGGGTTGAAGTGAATGCCGTGGGCCAGCCAGGTGCGTGGGCCGAGCCAGCCGACGCTGTCGAGATAATCCACGGTACGCAGGCCGAAGCGTTGCAGGCAGAAGTCTTCTTCGTCGAGGGTTTCCGCCAAGTGGGTATGCAGGCGCACATCCAGGCGGTTGGCCAATTCGGCGCTGGCTTGCATGATCTCGGGGGTGACGGAAAACGGCGAGCACGGAGCCAGGGCAATCTGAATCTGCGCGCCGTCACCCCGCTCGTGATATTCGCGGATCAGGCGCTGGCTGTCGTCAAGAATGACCTGGCCTTGTTGCACGGTCTGCTGCGGTGGCAGGCCGCCATCGGCTTCGCCCAGGCTCATGGAGCCGCGGGTGAGCATGGCGCGCATCCCCAGTTCGCGCACGCTGGCTACCTGCACATCAATGGCGTTTTCCAAACCATCGGGGAACAGGTAGTGGTGGTCGGCCGCCGTGGTGCAGCCCGACAGCAGCAATTCAGCCAGGGCGACTTTGCTGGCCAGGGCGAGTTTTTCCGGGGTAAGCCGCGCCCATACCGGGTACAGCGTTTTCAGCCAGGGAAACAGCGGCTGGTTGACCACCGGGCCCCAGGCGCGGGTGAGGGTTTGATAGAAATGATGGTGAGTGTTGATCAGCCCGGGCAGGACCACATGTTCGCGAGCATCGAACACCTGCGTGCAGGGTTGTGCCGGTTCTTGGCCCTGGGCCAGTAATTCGGTGATCACACCGTCTTGCAGCACCAGGCCGCCACGGGCGTCGAGGCCATTGGCAGTGAAAATCGCGAGGGGGTTTTTTAACCAGATACGGGTCGCAGGCATTGGCCGGCTCCTCTGAATGATGGGTTCAGGTTTGCCAGCTCAGTGTTGCCCTGTCTGCTGATCCAGGGTCGCCGGGGAGGGCGAGGGGGCTAGATTACGTGTAGTTCATTACGGGGTCTAGCTGTAGGAGTAGGTACAGAGTGGGAGGGGGGCTTGCTCCCGATAGCGGTGGACCAGTCCACACAGCATAGACTGACACTCAGCCATCGGGAGCAAGCCCCCTTCCACAGGTTGATCGGTGTATTTACCAGGCGATGGTGTCGCCCTTGTAGTCCACGAAGTGATGGCCGCCCTTGCCGGTGTAGGCATTTACTTGATCCACCAGGCCGCGCACGCTGGTGTCGACGTCGATATGTGCGTTCTCTCCGCCCATGTCGGTTTTCACCCAGCCAGGATGCAGCGACAGAACCGTCGGCTTGTGGTCGCCCAACTGGGTGATAAAGCTGTTGGTCATTGAGTTGAGGGCAGCCTTGCTGGCCTTGTACAGCGCCAGGTCCGAACCGTCGGGAATGGTCACGCTGCCCAGCACCGAACTCATGAACGCCAGCACGCCGGTGTCTTTGCGGATCTGCCCGACAAAGCGCTGGGCCAGGTTGATCGGCGCCACGGCGTTGGTGAAAAACAGCTGGCCGACCTCTGCGAGGGTGGCGTGGCCTGGCTCCTGGTTCGCCGGGCCCTTGACGCCAGCGTTGACGAACAGCAGGTCGAAGGTGCGGTCTTTCAAGCGTTGGGCCAGGGCGATCACGGCTTGCTGATCGTCCATATCCAATTTCTCGATCTGCACAAGGCCCACAGCTTTGAGGGCATCGGCCTTGTGCGGATCACGCACGGTGGCGGTGACGTCCCAGCCATCCTGGAGCAGTTGCTTGACCAGGCCAAGGCCCAGCCCGCGCGAGGCGCCGATGATCAGTGCGGTTTTTGGCGTAGACATGAAGGCTTCCTTTGAAGTCGCGGTTCAGGGAGTTCAGCACCTAACAGTAGCAGTTTCAGCGTTGCAGCAGGATGCGCCCACGGCTCAGGTCGGCGAGCTGGGTTTGCAGGGTGTCGATGTGTGCCCCTGCCAGCGCAAGGTGTAGCTCCACGCCGTTGGCGGTGAAGGTTTCTTCCAGCACTAAACCGCCGAGTTCGGCGACGCGCAGCTTCACCAGGTTCAGCTCGGAGAACCCACAGGCGCAGCTCAGGGGCACACGGCTGATCAGTTCGATACGCTCGGCATTTTGCAGGCATTTGTTTGCGCCACCACCGTAGGCACGGGCGAGTCCGCCCGTACCCAATTGAATGCCGCCGTACCAGCGGATCACCAGCACCGCGACCTGATCGAACCCCTGGGCCTCGATAGCCGCGAGGATCGGTCGCCCGGCGGTGCCACCGGGTTCGCCGTCGTCGTTGCTGCGGTATTGATCGCCCAGCTTCCAGGCCCAGCAGTTGTGCGTGGCGTTCAGGTCGCTGTGCTGCTCGAAAAACGCCTGGGCGTCCTGCGGGCTGGTGATCGGCACCGCCAAGGTGATAAAGCGGCTTTTGCGTATTTCTTCATGAAATTCGCAAAAGCCTGTCAGCGTAAAAGACATAACTCGCTTCGTTTTTATAGGGCCGGCTTGATGCCGCAGCCTTTGAGAATGATATGGATCAGGTTGGTGCCGGCGTCTTCCATGTCCTGCTTGGTCAACTTGGTGCGACCGGTGACTCGGCAGATCTGGGTGGCGAAGTCGGCGTAGTGCTGGGTGCTGCCCCACAGCAGGAAGATCAAGTGCACGGGATCGACGGGGTCCATTTTGCCGGCGTCGATCCACGCCTGGAACACCGCGGCTCGGCCACTGAACCAGGCGCGATAGTCCTGACCGAAATATTCGGTGAGGCATTCGCCGCCGCTGATGATCTCCATGGCGAAGATCCGCGAGGCTTGTGGTTGGCGCCGCGAGAACTCCATCTTGGTGCGGATGTAGCGCGCAAGCGCCACGGCCGGGTCATCCTCGGCGGTCAACGCGTTGAAGGTGCTGTCCCATAATTCGAGGATATTGCTGAGCACCGCGATATACAGGCCCAGCTTGTTGGTGAAGTAGTAGTGCAAGTTGGCCTTGGGCAGCCCGGCACTGGCAGCGATGGTGTTCATGCTGGTGCCTTTGTAGCCATGGCGGGCGAATTCATCTTCAGCAGCCTGGAGAATAGCTTGTTCGTTCTTTTGCCGAATGCGGCTGGCGGGTTTACCGGCGTGGTTGCTGTGGGCAGGAACTTCGAGGCTCATGGAGGTTTCCGTGCTGATCGATAAAGGCGACGTGTGCACAGATAACCCACCCTCAAGCCTCAGACAAGTCCCGATGCAATAAAACCGTCAAAGCGGCTCCAGGCTTTCGCTTTGCGCTGTTGGGTTTGTAGCGCATGTACTCACCTTGGCTTCCGGCAGCAACAGGCACAATACGATGGCGGTGAGGCCGCCGCTGGTGATGGCCGAGTCGAACAGGTTCTGTACCAGTGTCGGCATCAGGTGCAGCAAGTTGGGTTGAGCGGCGATACCCAGGCCGACGCCAAACGAGGTGGCAATGATCAACATGCTGCGTCGATCCAGCGGCGCCTGGGCGAGGATACGCACGCCGGCGGCGGCCACGCTGCCGAACATCACCAGGGTCGCGCCGCCCAGCACCGGCTTGGGGATTTGCTGCAGTACGGCGCCGATCAATGGAAACAGGCCCAGACAGAACAGCAGCACACCGATATACAAACCGACGTAACGGCTGGCCACGCCGGTGAGCTGGATCACGCCATTGTTCTGGGCAAAGGTGGTGTTGGGGAACGCGCTGAAGGTGGCGGCAATCATGCAGCTCACGCCATCGCCCAGCACGCCGCCCTTGAGCCGGCTTATATAAGATGCACCGCTGATGGGTTGGCGGGCGATCATGCAATTGGCCGTGAGGTCGCCGACGGTTTCGATGCTGCTGATCAGATAAATCAGCGCAATCGGCAGGAAAGCGCTCCAGTCAAAGTTGATACCAAACCGGAACGGCATCGGCAGGCTGATCAAGGGCAAGTCGGGCAGGGCTTGGGGCACCAATTTACCGCTGAACCACGCCGCGAGGCTCCCCAGGGCCAGGCCGATGATAATGGCGCTCAAGCGTACCCACGGGGTATTGGAGCGGTTGAGCAGGATGATTGTCAGTACCACGAACAGGCCGAGTGCCAGGTTCGCAGGGGCGCCGAAGTCTGGCGCATTAAAACCGCCGCCGAGGTCGGTAATCCCCACTTTGATCAGGCTGATGCCGATCAACGTGATGACGATCCCCGTTACAAGGGGGGTGATGACACGACGCAGTTGGCCAATGAAGCGGCTCAACACGATCTGCACCGCCGCGCCGAAGAAGCACACGCCGAAGATCATCGCCAGAATGTCTTCCGGGCTGCCGCCGCGTTGCTTGACTAGAAAGCCTGCCGCCAACACCGCGCCGAGAAACGCAAAGCTAGTGCCTTGCAGGCAGATCATACCGGCGCCGATACCATACGGCCTGCGTGCCTGGATGAACGTGCCTACACCGGACACCATCAGCGCCATGCTGATCAGATAGGGCAGGTGGGCGGTGAGGCCGAGCGTGGAGCCGATGATCAGCGGCGGAGTAATGATGCCGACGAACGCCGCCAGCACATGTTGTAGTGCTGCCAATAGAGCCGGCAGTGGTTTGGGGCGATCGTTGAGGCCGTAGATCAGGTCGCTGGGGCTGGCAGATTCTGGTGGCATGGCGGGTAGACTCGAGGCGGACGGTTCAAGGTCCTTGTGCCTTGCAAAAAGCTGTCCATGTGCTCAGCTTTTTGCGTGAGGCCCGAGTTAGCGCGTCGCGGCCAGGCTTTCAAGGAAACTTTCCAGCACCAAATGAGGGCGCCGGCCTTTGCGCGTGACCGATGCCAGGCTCAAATCGTAAAAACGTGTAGCCGGTTTCAGCGCGCGCAGTCGGCCTTGTTGCACCCACAGGCTGGCGTAGTGATCGGGCAAGTAGCCGATATAGCGGCCAGTGAGGATCAGGAACGCCATGCCTTCACGGTCCGAAGCGCTGGCCGTGCAGTTGAGCGCCTGGTAGTGGGCCTGGATCTCTGCGGGGAGGCGAAAGGTAGGGGCGATGGCGTCCTGGCTATCGATGCGCTCGTCATCGAGTTGTTTGTTGTCGGCGTAAAAGAGCGGGTGCCCGACCGCGCAATAAAGCAGTGAGCGCTCGCTGTACAGCGGTTGGTATTCCAGACCCGACAGGGCGCTGGCCTGGGGCACCACGCCGACATGCAGGCGGCCATCAAGTACACCTTGTTCTACTTCATTGGGGGCGATCATGCGGATCTGGATCTGCACGTCCGGGCCGCGTTCCTTCAACTGCGCCAGTGCGTGGGTGATGCGCATATGCGGCAGGGTGACGAGGTTGTCGGTGAGGCCGATGATCAACTCGCCGCGCAAATGCTGGTGCAGGCCGTTGACCTCGGTGCGAAAGCTTTCCAGGGCGCTCAACAATTGCAGGGCTGACTGATAAACCTCGCGGCCTTCCTCCGTCAGGGAAAAACCGGCGCGGCCGCGTTGGCAAAGTCTGAGGCCGAGCCGCTGCTCCAGGTCGCTCATCTGCTGGCTGATGGCCGAGCGGCCGATGCCGAGCACGGTCTCTGCCGCCGAGAAGCCGCCGCATTCCACCACGCTGCGAAAGATGCGCAGCAAGCGAATGTCGAAGTCGCTGACTTGGGCCAAAGGGTCGGGACGACGGCTGCTCATAGTTTAGTGAAGTCCTGACTGAAGGTTAGAAGAGTTGGATTTCACCGACTTTATCCCCGTGGCAATTTAGCTGCAACCAAGCTTTTTCAATCCCGACGCTGCCTTTTGCCTTGCGAGGTTTTGCTGATGAACATGCCCGAAAACGCCCCATCGACCCTGGCCAGCCAACTCAAGCTGGATGCGCACTGGATGCCCTACACCGCCAACCGCAACTTCCAGCGCGACCCGCGCCTGATCGTGGCCGCTGAAGGCAGTTGGTTGACCGATGACAAGGGGCGCAAGGTTTATGATTCGTTGTCGGGCCTGTGGACCTGTGGCGCCGGGCATACGCGCAAGGAAATCCAGGAGGCGGTCGCCAAGCAATTGGGCACCTTGGACTACTCCCCAGGCTTCCAATACGGTCATCCGTTGTCCTTTCAGTTGGCGGAAAAGATCACCGACCTGACCCCAGGCAACCTGAATCATGTGTTCTTCACCGATTCGGGCTCTGAATGTGCCGATACGGCGGTGAAGATGGTGCGGGCCTACTGGCGCCTCAAAGGTCAGGCCACCAAGACCAAGATGATTGGTCGCGCCCGTGGTTACCACGGTGTGAACATCGCTGGTACCAGCCTGGGCGGTGTGAACGGTAACCGTAAGCTGTTTGGCCAGGCGATGATGGATGTCGACCACCTGCCTCACACCTTGCTGACCAGCAACGCCTTCTCCCGGGGCATGCCGGAGCAGGGCGGTATTGCCTTGGCCGATGAGTTGCTCAAACTGATCGAACTGCATGACGCGTCGAACATCGCAGCCGTGTTTGTCGAGCCGATGGCCGGTTCCGCTGGCGTATTGGTGCCACCGCAGGGTTATCTCAAGCGCCTGCGCGAAATTTGCGACCAGCACAATATCCTTTTGGTGTTCGACGAAGTGATCACAGGCTTCGGCCGTACCGGCTCAATGTTCGGTGCCGACAGTTTTGGCGTGACCCCGGACCTGATGTGTATCGCCAAGCAGGTCACCAATGGCGCTATTCCGATGGGCGCGGTGATTGCCAGCAGCGAGATCTACCAGACCTTCATGAATCAGGCGACGCCGGAATACGCCGTGGAATTCCCCCACGGCTACACCTACTCGGCGCACCCGGTGGCTTGCGCGGCGGGCTTGGCGGCATTGGACCTGTTGCAGAAAGAAAACCTGGTGCAGAGCGTAGCCGAAGTCGCACCGCACTTTGAGAATGCGCTGCACGGTTTGAAGGGCAGCAAGAATGTGATCGACATTCGCAACTACGGCCTGGCCGGTGCTATCCAGATTGCCCCGCGTGATGGGGATGCCATCGTGCGCCCATTCGAGGCCGGCATGGCATTGTGGAAGGCCGGTTTCTATGTGCGTTTTGGCGGCGACACCCTGCAGTTCGGGCCAACCTTCAACAGCAAGCCGCAGGACCTGGACCGTCTGTTTGACGCGGTCGGCGAAGTGCTGAACAAGATCGACTGATTTCTCCTTCTATATAGAACAATTTTTCAGGAGCCCTGCATGAGCCTTATCCAGCATTTGATCAACGGTGAGCTGGTCAACGACAGCGGTCGTAGTGCCGACGTCTATAACCCGTCTACCGGCCAGGTGATTCACCAGGTGCCGTTGGCCAGCCGTGAAACCATTCAACAGGCGATTGACTCAGCCAAGGCGGCGTTTCCGGCCTGGCGCAATACGCCTCCGGCCAAGCGTGCCCAGGTGATGTTCCGTTTCAAGCAGTTGCTGGAGCAAAACGAAGCACGTATCTCGCAGTTGATCAGTGAGGAGCATGGCAAGACCCTGGAAGACGCGGCGGGTGAACTCAAGCGTGGGATCGAGAACGTGGAGTACGCGTGCTCGGCACCGGAGATTCTCAAGGGCGAATACAGCCGCAACGTGGGGCCGAACATTGATGCCTGGTCGGACTTCCAGCCGCTAGGCGTGGTGGCGGGTATCACCCCGTTCAACTTCCCGGCGATGGTGCCGTTGTGGATGTACCCGCTGGCGATTGTGTGCGGTAACTGTTTCATCCTCAAACCTTCGGAGCGTGATCCGAGTTCTACGTTGTTGATCGCGCAACTGTTGCAGGAGGCTGGGCTGCCTAAAGGCGTACTGAGTGTGGTGCACGGCGACAAAGGCGCGGTGGACGCATTGATTCAAGCGCCGGAAGTTAAAGCCTTGAGCTTTGTAGGCTCGACGCCGATTGCCGAGTACATCTATAGCGAAGCGACCAAGCGCGGCAAGCGTGTGCAAGCGTTGGGCGGGGCGAAGAACCATGCGGTGCTGATGCCGGATGCAGACCTGGACAACGCCGTGAGTGCCTTGATGGGCGCGGCTTATGGTTCTTGCGGCGAGCGTTGCATGGCGATTTCGGTGGCGGTGTGCGTGGGCGACCAGGTGGCGGACGCGTTGATCGCTAAGCTGGTGCCGCAGGTCAAGGCGTTGAAGATCGGCGCGGGCACCTCCTGTGGCCTGGATATGGGCCCGTTGGTGACGGGGCAGGCACGAGATAAGGTCAGTGGCTATATAGAAGAGGGTGTTTCGGCGGGTGCAGAGCTGGTCGTTGATGGTCGCGGCTTGAGCATTGCCGGGCATGAACAAGGATTTTTCCTTGGCGGCAGTCTGTTCGACCGCGTTACCCCCGAGATGCGGATCTATAAAGAAGAGATCTTTGGGCCAGTGTTGTGCGTGGTCCGGGTGGATAGCCTGGAAGCGGCGATGCAACTGATCAACGATCATGAATACGGCAACGGTACCTGCATCTTCACGCGTGACGGTGAAGCCGCGCGGCTGTTCTGTGATGAGATTGAGGTCGGCATGGTAGGGGTTAACGTACCGTTGCCGGTGCCGGTTGCATATCACAGCTTCGGTGGCTGGAAGCGCTCTCTGTTTGGCGACTTGCACGCCTATGGGCCGGACGGGGTGCGTTTCTATACCCGTCGCAAGGCGATCACTCAGCGTTGGCCGCAACGGGCCAGTCATGAAGCGTCGCAGTTCGCCTTCCCTAGTCTGTAAGACTCGATAAGCGAAAGCCGGCCCCCTTGGGGCCGGCTTTCGCGTTTCTAAGGCATTTTCGACCGATATGACAGAAATGTGAAAAAGAAGGTTGACGGCAGATTCTGGAAGCCTATAATTCGCCCCACTTCCGGCGCAGTCGAAACGGAAAGCTC
>NZ_SPKL01000016.1:0-10180 GCF_023127755.1 Pseudomonas sp. W2Aug9
GATCACGCGGGTACTCGATATCCAGCGGCACATACACGCCACCGGCTTTCATCACCGCCAGGAACGCCACCATGATCTCGGCGCTGCGCGGCATGGCAATCGCCACGCGCACTTCCGGGCCGACGCCACGGGCAATCAGGGCATGAGCCAGACGGTTGGCCTGGCGATCCAGTTCGGCGTAGCTCAGGGTTTGCGCATCGAACTTAACCGCCACCGCACCCGGGGTTTCCCGGGCACGGTCGGCTACCAACTCGTGAACAAGACGCTCGGCGCAGAAACCGGCGTCGGTCTGGTTCCACAGCTCAAGGATGTGCTGTTGCTCATCCTGGCCCAGCAGCTTCAATTGGCCGATAGCCTGTTGTTGGTCGGCCACCATTGCCCGCAACAGGTTCTGCCAATGCCCGGCCATGCGCTCGATGGTCGCCACAGCGAACAGGTCAGTGGCGTAACTCAGGGAGGCGCGCAGCACGGTCGGGTTTTCTTCCACATCCAGCGCCAGGTCGAACTGGGCCACGCCCTCATCCAGATCCAGGACCTCCACGTGCAGGTCGGTCAGGCGGCTCAGGTGGCTGTCGGCACCGCTTACACGGTGGTTGAACACTACTTGGAACAACGGGCTCAGGCTCAGGCTGCGCTCCGGTTGCAAAGCCTGCACCAACTGCTCGAAGGGCAGGTCCTGGTGCGCCTGAGCCTCCAAAGAGCGCTGGCGTACCTGGTGCAGCAATTGCTCCACGCTCATCTGGCCATGAATATCGGCCTTGAGCACTTGGGTGTTGACGAAGAAGCCAATCAAACCCTCGGTTTCGAGACGGTTGCGGTTGGCAATCGGCACGCCGACGCGCACGTCCTCCTGGCCGCTGTAGCGATGCAACAAGGCCTGGTAAGACGCCAGCAGCACCATCGGCAGCGTCACACCCGCGCTGCGTGCCAGGCTGCGCAAGCCGTCCAGCAGCTCGGGGGCCAACTCTATGCCCAAGCGGGCGCCGCGATGGCTTGGCTGTGCCGGGCGCGGGTGATCGAACGGCAACTCCAGCACCGGTTGCTCGCCGCCCAAATGCTCGCGCCAGTAGGCCAATTGACGTGCCTGCTCGCCCGCGGCCATCCAGTCGCGTTGCCATACGGCATAGTCGGCGTACTGGATCGGCAGCATCGGCAGGCTTGGGGTTTGACCCTGGCTGAAGGCAGCATACAACTGCACCAACTCCTCAACCATCAGTTGCATCGACCAACCATCGGAGACGATGTGGTGCTGCACCAGCACCAGCACATGATCATCGTCGGCCAGACGCAGCAACTTGACCCGCAGCAGTGGCCCGCGCAGCAGGTCGAACGGGTGGGCGACCACTTCGGCGACCCGCGCCTTGAGGCCAGCGTAATCGCTATCGACCCGGTCGATATCGACGCAGCCAACGGCCTCAATGACCTGCAACGCACCGGTGGCCTGTTGCTGAAAATGCGTGCGCAAGCTTTCATGGCGCGCCAGCAGGCTGTCGAAGCTGCGTTGCAGTGCACTCAGGTCCAGCGGCCCCTGCAAACGCAAGGCGCTGGGGATGTGGTACGCGGCGCCGGTGGGGTCCAGTTGCCAGAGGAACCATTGGCGCTCCTGAGCGTAGGACAGCGGCAAAGGCTGCGTGCGGTCGGCCTTGAGCAACGCTGGCGCAGCAGCGCCCTCCTCGCCCAAGGCCCGAACGAAATCACTCAGCAGCGGGTGTTCGAACAAGGTCTTGAGCGCAACTTCCAGTGTCAGGGCCTGGCGAACCCGCGACACCACACGCGTAGCCAGCAATGAATGGCCACCCAGCTCGAAGAAGTGGTCGTCGAGGCCGACCTGCGGCACCTCCAGCACTTCGGCCCAGATGGCCGCCACCTGCTGCTCGCGCAGGGTTACCGGTGCTATATGGCCTTTGAGTGAATCGCCAACCTCCGGTTTTGGCAGCGCCTTGCGGTCGAGCTTGCCGTTGGGGGTCAAGGGCAGGCTATCGAGGAACATCCAGTGCGCAGGCACCATGTAATCCGGCAGGCGCTCGCGCAGCGCGGCTTTGTACGCCTGCTGTGGCTGCGGTGCGGAGCTGACCAGATAGGCGATCAGGCGGTCGTTATCGGCCAGCACCACCGCTTCGCGTACACCGTCGTGCTCACGCAGACAGGCTTCGATTTCACCCAGCTCGATCCGGAAACCACGGACCTTGACCTGATGGTCGACGCGCCCGATGTACTCCACCACGCCGTCGGCCCGGTAGCGTGCCAGGTCGCCGGTGCGGTACAGGCGTTCGCCCGGCGCCCCAAACGGGTTGGGCACGAAGCGTTCGGCAGTCAGCGCCGGCTGCCTGTGGTAACCGCGCGCCAGGCCGACACCGCCGATCAGCAGCTCGCCAGACGCGCCTTGCGGGCATGGCGTAAGGCCGGGATTGAGGATAAACAACCCGGTATTGGCAATCGGCCGTCCAACGAAAGGCTGCGCTTGGTGCAGACGATGAGCCGCTGACCAGATGGTGGTTTCCGTCGGGCCATAGAGGTTCCATACGGGACCTTGCAGCTCGAGCAGGCGCAGGGCCAAGTCGGCTGGCAGCGCTTCACCACCGCACAGACAGGTTATGCCACTCAGTAAATGGGCGCGCGGGCTATCGAGCAACATGCGCCAGCTCGATGGCGTGGCCTGCAGCACACTCGCGGCCTGACGCTGGGCCAGTTCGAGAATCGCCTCAGGGTCGAGGGCCATGTCCTGGGCGCTCAGTAGCACTGTGCCGCCCATACTCAGCGGCACGTACAGCTCCAGGGCGAAGATATCGAACGAGAAGGTCGTCAGCGACAACAGCCGCGTCTGCCGGTCTATATCCAGGGTGCCCGCCATACCGTTGGTAAAGCTGCACAGCGCCTGGTGGCCTACCATCACCCCTTTAGGCTTGCCGGTGGAGCCGGAGGTGTAGATGACGTAGGCCAGATTTTGCGGTGTAACGGCAACCTGCGGGTTATATGCCTGCGTGCCGACATCCTCGACCATCAGGACCTGCACGCCTTGCGGCTGCACCAGGCGCCCCTGCAGGTGCGCCTGGGTCAGCAGCACCCGGGCGCGGCTGTCTTCGAGCATGAACGCCAGGCGCTCTGCCGGGAATTGCGGGTCGAGCGGGACATAGGCGCCACCGGCCTTGAGAGTCGCGAGCAAGCCGACCACCATGTCCAGGGAGCGCTCCACGTGCACTGCCACCAGCACGTCCGGGCCGACACCCATGGCGATCAAACGATGGGCCAGGCGATTGGCGCGGCGGTTGAGTTCATCGTAGCTCAGGCGCTCCTCGTCGAAGTGCAGCGCGATGGCGTCGGGTTGCGCCACGGCCTGGGCCTCAAACAGCTGGTGTACGCAGTGTTCGTGTGGGTATGGGGTGTCGCTGCGGTTCCAGTCGTGCACCATTTGTTGCCATTGCGACGTGCTCAGCATCGCCAGTTCATCCAGGGGCTGGGAGGCATCGTGCACGACCGCGCGCAGCAGGTTTTGCCAATGCTCGGCCAGACGTTCCACGGTTGCAGCGTCAAACAAGTCGGTGGCGTAGGTCAGGGACGCCCAGAGGCCGTCGGCCGATTCCTCGGTTTCCAGGTTCAGGTCGAACTGCGTGCTGTGACCCGCCCAGTCCATTGGCTGCAACACCAGGCCAGGCAGTTGCACTGAACCCGAACGCAGGCTGCTTTGATGATTGAACATCACTTGGAATAGCGGGTTATGGCTCAGGCTGCGCTCCGGCTGCAACACCTGCACAAGTTGCTCGAACGGCAGGTCCTGATGGGCCTGGGCTTCCAAAGCGCGCCGTTTGACTTGGCCCAGCAACTGCTCGAAAGGCATCTGCCCGTGCAACTGCGCCTGCAGTACTTGGGTATTGACGAAGAAGCCCATCAGCCGCTCGGTTTCGAGACGATTACGGTTGGCGATCGGCACGCCGACGCGAACCTGCGACTGGCCGCTGTAGCGGTGCAGCAAGGTCTGGAACGAGGCCAGCAGGAGCATGAACAAGGTCACGTCCTGGCGTTCGGCCAAGGCTTTGAGCTCAGCCAGCATCACGCGGTCAAGATGGATCTGCCGGCGTGCGCCGCGATAGCTCTGCACCGCTGGGCGCGGATGGTCCAGCGGCAAGTCCAGCAGCGGATGGTCGTTACCCAGACGGGCGCACCAGTAATCGAGCTGGCGTTGTTGCTCCCCTGCCGCCATCCAATCCCGCTGCCAACGGGCATAGTCGGCGTACTGGATCGGCAAGGCCGGCAAGTCCGCGTCACCTTGGTACAGCGCCACCAACTCGTCGATCATGACCTGCATCGACCAGCCGTCAGAGATGATGTGGTGTTGGGTGATGACCAGCACGTGGTGCTCAGGCGCGACGACCAGCAACTTGACGCGCATCAATGGGCCGTCAAGCAGATCGAACGGGCGCTGGATTTCTTCGCTGACGGCGTGCTCGATGGCATCGGCGTCGATCGCTTGCTGCTCAATCGGCACGGTCAGACTGGGGTGGACGACTTGCAAGGTGTGCTCGCCCGCCTCCACAAACGTAGTGCGCAGCGGTTCATGACGCTGCACCAGGGCCTGGACGGCGCGTGCAAGTGCCGCACTGTCGAGTTGACCGCGCACGTGCAATGCAGTCGGTACATGGTAAGCCGCGCTGGCCGGGTCCAATTGCCACAGGAACCATTGACGCTCCTGAGCAAAGGACAACGCCAGCGGCTGCTCACGTCCAAGCGCTTGGAGCGCTGGCGCCGTATCGGCCGTCAAGCCTGCGCAAGCCGCCGCGAAGGCTGCCAGCGTCGGCTGTTCGAACAGGGCCCGCAACGGCACGTCCAGCTTGAGGTCGTGACGCACCCGTGAGATCACCTGAGTCGCCAGCAACGAGTGACCGCCGCGCTCGAAGAAGTGGTCGTCCAGGCCAACCCGCTCCACGTGCAGCACCGCTTGCCAGATCGCTGCCAACTGCACCTGCAAAGGGCTCTGAGGTGCCACGTACACGGCGCACGCCTGGCTCAGATCCGGTGCCGGCAGCGCCCGGCGGTCGAGCTTGCCATTGTTGTTGAGCGGCAAGGCATCGAGTACCACCCAATGTCCCGGCACCATGTAATCCGGTAACGCCTGACGCAAGCGAGTGGCCAGTGCCTGCGTTTCCAACTGCTGATCGTCGGCGGGTACCACATACGCCACCAACTGCATGCCGATCGCGCTCGGCTGGGCAATCACTGCCGCTTCACGCACGTCGGGCAAGGCTTGCAGGCTGGCTTCGATCTCTCCCATTTCGATACGAAGGCCGCGAATCTTCACCTGATGGTCGATACGCCCCACGTATTCCAGCGCCCCCGCCGCGTTGTACCGGGCCAGGTCGCCACTGCGATAAAGCCGCGCACCGGGCGTGGCGGAAAATGGGTCCGGCAAGAAGCGCTCGGCAGTGAGCGCCGGGCGATCGAAGTAGCACTGGGCCAAGCCCGCCTCGGCGCCGATGCATAACTCGCCCACACCGTCGGTGCTTAGCAGTTCGAAACCGCTGTCGAGCACATACAGCGCACGCCCCGCAATCGCCTGCCCAATCGGTACGCCGTACGCGTCGTTGGCATCGGTCAACTGGCAGTCATGCACGCTGGACACCACCGTGGCTTCGGTCGGCCCGTAGGTATTGACCAGGCGCACATGACCAAGCCCTGCGGCATGCCAGGCACGTACACCCTCCACCGCCATGGCTTCACCGCCCACATGCACCTGGCGCAGCTTGCCCAGGGAGCGGCAGTGCACTGCACATTCCTGCGCCAACAGATACCAGTAGGCCGCCGGCAAGTCGGCCAGGGTTACGCCTTGCTCGACGATCTCCCGCGCCAGTTGCCCGGCGTCCCACAGCTCATCACTGCGCATGATCAACGCTGCACCCACACACAAGGGCGGGAAGCACTGCTCGACAAAACCGTCGAAACTGAAGGTCGCAAACTGCAAGACGCGATCCTCGGCACTCAAGCGGCTGTACAGCGTGGCACTGTCGCAGAATTGACCGAGGGCGGCATGATCGATGGCCACACCTTTGGGCTGACCGGTGGAGCCCGAGGTGTAGATCACATACGCCAGATCAGCAGCGGCGGCAGGGTTGGGCACGTTGGTCGTCGGGTAGCCGGCCAGCTCGTCACCGCAGGCGGTGAAATCCACACGTGCCAGTCCTTGGGGCAATGGCAGATCCACGAGCAAACCCACTTCGCTGAGCAGCAGGTTGAGTCGGCTGTCGGCGAGCATGTAGGCCAGGCGCTCGACGGGGTATTTCGGGTCCAGCGGTACGTAGGCCGCGCCACTTTTGAGTACCGCCAACAGGCTGACAATCAACTGCGGGCCACGGCGCGAAGCCAGGCCCACCCGTTGTCCGGGACCGACACCAAGCTCCAATAGGCGATGGGCCAGACGATTGGCCCGCTGGTTTAGCTCGGCGTACGTCAAGCCTTCGCCACCGGCCAGCACAGCCAGGGCGTCTGGGGTGGCCTGGGCTTGGGCTGCGATGCGTTGATGCACGCGCTCGTTACCCTGGGCAGCCGCGGCCGACCGGCTGAGAGCGAGCATATTCTGCTGTGCGGTGGCGTCGAGAAGGCGCAGGTTACCAAGGGGCACATGGGCATCTGCGAGCAATTGCGCCAGCAGGTGTTGCAGGTTGGCGCTCAGGCGCGCGACTTGCGGCTCGCTGAACAGCGAACGGTCGTAGCTGAACTCCAGGCGCAGGTTGGCCCCCAGCTCAATGCCCAGGGTCAATGGGTAGTGCGTTTGTTCATGGTTGTGCAGGCGGCCGAAGGTCAGGCCAGCCGGCGCGCCTTGCTTGAGCGCCTCGGCAACCGGGAAGTTTTCGAACACCAGCAAGGTATCGAACAGCGCGCCGTGATGGCCGGCCCAAGCCTGGATATCGTAGAGCGGTACATGCTCATGGTCGCGCAGGCTGAGGTTGAGCGCTTGCAACTCGCCGAGCCAGCTTGCGACCGACTGGGCTGGCGAGGCTGCACTGATGATCGGCAAGGTATTGATGAACAGGCCCAGTTGCTGCTCGATCCCTGGCAGTGGCGCGGAACGCCCGGCCACGGTGGCGCCGAAGGCCACGCAATCCTGGCCTGTGTAGCGCTGCAACAGCAGGCTCCAGGCGCCTTGCAACACGGTATTGAGGGTCACTTTGTGCTGGCGCGCAAACTCGCCGAGACGTCGGGTAACGTCGCTGTCCAGCGCCACGTGATGGTCCGCCATGCCGATCCCGTCCACCGGCTTGCGCAGTGCCTGGGCCAGCAAGGTCGGCGCCGGCAATGCTGCCAGTGCGGCTTTCCAGAACGCTTCGCCAGAGCCTTGCTGTTGCAACCAGCCCAAATAATCGCGCCATTGCCCCAGTGGTGCGGGCACAGCCTGGCCTGCGTAGTGAGCAATGACTTCGCCAAGCAACTGCGCGTTGCTCCAGCCATCCATGAGAATGTGGTGGCTGGTAAAAATCAGGTGCCAGGCCGCGCCCGCACCGCGCACCAGGGTCAGGCGAAACAGCGGCGCGGCATTCAGTGCGAAACCGCGCTCACGTTCAGCCTGAGCCAGGGCGTCGAAGTCGGCATACGGGTCTTCAATCACTTGCAGTTGCAGGTCAACCTGGTGCTGGATCAACTGGTGAGCACTGTCCATTCCCAACCAGTGGAAGCTGCTGCGCAGGGTGTCATGGCGATCCAGCGCGGCCTGCCACGCACGCCCGAAGGCCAATAGGTCGAGCCCTTCGATGTCGAGCCGCAACTGGTTGATATAAGACTGGGCCTCGGGCGCAAGCAACGTGTGGAACAACATGCCCTGCTGCATCGGCGACAGCGGGTGAAGATCGGCAATGGCCGACCCCGCCACGGGCAATGCATCCAGTTGCTGCTGAGTAAGACGTGCCAACGGAAAATCCGACGGGGTCACCTGCCCTGCCGGAGCAGCACAGCAATGTTCGATCAACGCCTTGAGTTCAGCGGTGTATTCATCCGCCAGACGCTGGACGCTCGACACGTCAAACATCTCACGACTGAAGCCCCATTGCAGCGCCAACTCACCGCCATACACCTGCCCTTCCACTGTCAACCAGTTGGCCAGCGGTGCCTCGGGATCCTGGGCTTGGCCGCTGCCTTCACTGGCCGGTACGAAGAGTGCCGACTCATTGAACTGACGGTCGAACTGGCCCAGGTAGTTGAACGTAATGCGCGGTGCGGCGAGGTTCGCCAGGCTTTCGCGGGCCTGCGGCGACCCCAGGTAACGCAGCAGACCGTAACCCAGGCCCTTGTCGGGCACGGCGCGCAGTTGCTCCTTGACCGATTTGATCGCATCGGACAACTCGCCTTCGGCGCGCAGACGCACCGGGAACAAGCTGGTGAACCAGCCGACGGTGCGGCTCAGGTCGATGTCGTCGAACAGGTCTTCGCGGCCATGGCCTTCCAGCTGGATCAGCGCAGCGGGTTGTTCGCTCCAGCGGCTGATCACCCGCGCCAGGGCCGTCAGCAGCAGGTCGTTGACCTGGGTGCGATAGGCCGCCGGTGCGTCTTGCAGCAACCGGCGGGTCTGCTCGGCGTCGAGGCGGGTTTCCAGTTTGGTGCCCAGCCGGTTTTGCAGGCCGCCCTCGGGGTGGTCGCAAGGTAGATCGGTGTCGACCGATTGCGCCTGCCAGTACGGCAGTTGTTCGTCGAGGGTTTGCGCGTGGTCGTGAAGTTGCTGCGCCCAATGCTGGTACGCGCTGGTTTTCGCCGGCAGCGACTGTTCGCGGTAAGCCTGTTGCAGGTCTTCGAGCAGGATGCGCCAAGACACACCATCGACGACCAGGTGGTGGATCACCAGCAGCAAGCGTTGGCTGCCATCGGCCATGCTCACCAATGCGGTACGTATCAGCGGGCCTTGTTCGAGGTCGAGGCTGCGCTGGGCTTCATCACAAAGCGCTGCCAACTCGGCGTCGATGTTGGCGTGGGACTGCCACAGCAGCGGCTCGGCGAGGGGCGCCGCATGGCTCTGATGCCAGCCATCCGCCTGCTGCACAAAACGCAGGCGCAAGACGTCGTGATGCTGGATCAGCTGGTTCAAGGCCGCTTCCAGCTGCGCGGGCTGCAACGCCTCTCGCGGGGTCAGCAGCAACGACTGGTTCCAGTGATGACGTGCCGGGATCGTCTGGGCGAAAAAGCGCTGTTGCACTGGGGTCAGAATCACCTCGCCACTGACCGGGCCCTGGTCGATAAGGCTGACTTGGTCGAAGCTGGCCACCCGCGAAAGGCTGCGGATGCTTTGGTACTGGAACAGGTCCCGGGGGCTGAGTCGGATACCGGCCCGGCGGGCGCGGCTGACCACCTGGATAGAAATGATCGAGTCGCCACCCAGCTCGAAGAAGTTATCGTCCTGGCCGACCTGTTCAACGCCGAGCACATCGCTCCAGATCGCCGCCAGGGCTGTTTGCAGGTCGCCTTGTGGGGCGATAAACGCCTGTTGCAGCGCTGCATCCGGCAGTGGCAATGCCTTGCGGTCAAGCTTGCCGTTGGCGGTCACCGGCAGCTTGGCCAGGGTGAGGAAGTGGGTCGGCACCATATATTCCGGCAGACTGTCGAGCAGCCAGGCCTTGAGGTCGGTTGGCTCCTCGCCTTCACACACCAGGTACGCGACCAATTGTTTGCCACCTTGTACCAACACCACCGCTTCGCGCACTTGCGGGTGCTGCATCAGGCGGGTTTCGATTTCGCCCAGTTCGATACGCAAGCCGCGCAACTTGACTTGGTGATCGAGGCGGCCGAGGTATTCGATCACACCATCGGCGCGCTGGCGCACACGGTCACCGGTACGATACAGCCGCTCACCCGTCACGAACGGGCTTGGCACAAAACGTTCGGCGGTCAACGCCGGGCGCCGATGATAACTGCGCGCCAGGCCGCTACCGCCCAGGTACAGCTCGCCAGCTACACCGTCAGGCACCGGGTTGAGTTGGGCGTCGAGCACATAGGTGGCGAGGTTGGCGATCGGGCGGCCGATGGGTACGCTGTCGGCGCCTTCGTCGATGCAGGTCCAGTGGGTGACGTCAATGGCCGCTTCGGTCGGGCCATAGAGGTTGTACAGCGCCGCACCCGGCAACTTGGCGAACACCTGCCGTTGCGCATCCAGGGGCAAGGCTTCGCCGCTGCACACAATGCGCTTGAGGCGGGGGGACGCCCGCCCGCC
>NZ_SPKL01000016.1:10190-23338 GCF_023127755.1 Pseudomonas sp. W2Aug9
GAGGCGGGTGCACGCCTGCACGCCCGGCTCGTGGATAAACGCCTGCAGCATCGACGGCACGAAGTGCAACGTGGTGATGGCGTGCCGGCCGATGGTTTCGATCAGGCGCGCCGGTTCACGGTGCTCCCCAGGCGCCGCAACCACCAGGCGCGCACCGGTCATCAGCGGCCAGAAGAATTCCCACACCGACACGTCGAAGCTGAACGGGGTTTTCTGCAACACCGCATCCGCGGCATCCAGACCGTACGCCTGCTGCATCCAGCTCAAGCGGTTGACCAGCGCTCGATGGCTGTTGCCGGCGCCCTTGGGCTTGCCGGTGGAGCCGGAGGTGTAGATCACATAGGCGAGATTGAGTGCATCAATAGCGACGGCGGGCGCTGTGTGGCCGTAGCCGTCGAGCCACAGCGCCGGCTGATCCAGAGCGATCACCTGGATTCCGGCAGCCGGCAGCGCGGCCAGCAGGCTTTGCTGGCTGAGCAGCAACCGAATGCCGCTGTCTTCGATCATGTAGGCCAGGCGTTCCTGGGGATACTCGGGGTCGAGGGGCACGTAGGCGCCACCGGCCTTGAGAATCGCCAGCAGGCCGATGACCATTTCGACGGAACGCTCGACACAGATCCCCACCAGCACGTCGGGGCCTACGCCCTGCTCGCACAAGGCGTGGGCCAGCTGGTTGGCCCGGCTGTCGAGCTGGGCGTAGGTCAAGGTGGTTGTACCGAATACCAGTGCCGGTGCATCCGGGGTGCGCTGAACCTGGTCTTCGATCAGGTGATGAATTGCGCGTTCGGTTGGGTATGGCTCGGCAGTCTGGTTCCAGGTGTGAACCAGCCGGTGCTGTTCTTGGGCATCAAGCATCGACAATTCGCCGATACGCTGTTTGCCATCCAACACCATCGCCTGCAACAGGCTGATCCAGTGTTGGGCCATGCGGTCGATGGTCGGCGCGTCAAACAGGTCATTGGCGTAGGTCAGCGCGGCGTGCAGGGTGCCGGATTTTTCATAGGTGTCCAGGGTCAGGTCGAACTGCGTGGTGCGGCCTTGCCACTCCACCAGGGCCAGCTCCAGGCCGGACGCGGTACTGACCGAAGCGATGTCGGCGACGACCGGCTGGTGGTTGTACATCACCTGGAACAGCGGCGTGTGACTCAGGTTGCGCTCGATTTTCAGCGCTTCTACCAGGCGCTCGAAGGGCAATTCCTGATGGGCCTGGGCACCCAGGGCGTGTTCCTTGATGCCTTGCAACAGCTCGGTCACGCGGGTTTGCCCGCTCAGTTCGGTGCGCAACACCTGGGTATTGACGAAGAAACCGATCAGCCCTTCGACTTCAGTGCGGTTGCGATTGGCAATCGGCACGCCGACGCGGATATCACCCTGGCCCGTATAGCGATGCAGCAGCACATTGAACGCGCCCAGCAGCAGCATGAACAAAGTGACGTTGTGTTTTTGCGCGCAACTGCGCAGTTGTACCGCCAATGCCGGATCAATCGCGAAGTTATACCGCGTGCCTTGATGGCTGGGCATCGCCGGGCGTGGGTGGTCGGTGGGCAGTTCCAGTACCGGATGCTCGTCGCCCAGGCGCGCCTGCCAGTATTCCAACTGGCGCGCCTGCTCCCCCGCTTCCAGCCAGCGCCGTTGCCACAGGGCATAGTCGCTGTACTGGATCGGCAGCGCCGGCAATTGCGGTTCTTCGTTGCGCTCATGGGCGTCATAGCAACGAATGAACTCGTCGATCAGTACGTTCATCGACCAACCATCAGAGACGATGTGATGCAGGGTCAGCAGCAGCACGTGCTCTTGATCGGCGAGTTTGAGCAGTTGCACACGCAGCAGCGGGCCGTGCTCCAGGTCGAACGGCAACAGGGACTGGCGGGTAGCGGCGTCGCTGACGGCCTGCTCGCGCTCGGCGGCTGGCAAGGCGCTGACGTCCAACTGCTCGACATTCACCGCCGGTTCTACCGCCACCTGCGCCAAGCGCTCGTCGGCCTGTCGCTGGAACACGGTGCGCAGGGTTTCGTGACGCGCCACCAGGCTGGCGAACGCCTGCTCCATCGCAGGCAGGCTCAGCGCGCCGGTCAAGCGCACCGCGCCAGGCAAATTGTAGGCGCCACTGGCCGGGTCCAATTGCCAGAGAAACCACATGCGCTGCTGCGCGTAGGAAAGCGCCTGGCGATCCTCAACCTCCACCCCTGCCGGTATCGGAAACCTGGAAAAATCCACGCCCTCTTTCTGCAAGGCTTGCAGGAACAGTCGGCGTTTTTCCAGGGGCAGCCCGATAAACCGGCGAGCAAGTTTCAAGGAGTCTTCAGCATTCATTTCTTCGAATCCGGGGCAATAGGCGGGAAGCACAAAGGCACGTCGTCCCTATAAAACGAACCGGGAAGGGAAAAATTAGCGGGGGGATGGGTGGCATCGAGCGAGCTGTCATCAAGGGTTACATCAATTCCGGGAAAGGCACACGCCCCCGAGCTAGCATTGACGAACACCACTTTTTGCAACTACATTTAGTTACACGCAAGGAACGCCGTGTCCAAAAATGAAAAGCTGCTCGCCAAATTGCTCAATGAGCACATGGCATTTACCTGGCCCGAGCTCGTCACGCTGTTACGCCGACTCGGATACACACTGATTGAAGGGGCTGGAAGCCGCGTCAAGTTCGATATCGGCGACCCCAGTGCAATGATCACGTTGCACAAGCCTCACCCGGGCAACGAACTGAAACATTACATTCGGCGCCAGATCATCGAACAATTGAAATCAGGAGAACTGATTCAGTGAACAACCAGCTCAAACATAAAGGCTACATCGGCTCTATCGAGGCCAGCCTCGAAGACAACTGCCTGTTCGGCAAGATTTTATTCATCAAGGCATTAGTGAGCTACGAAGGCAAAACCGTCGCAGAACTGGACGCAGCCTTTCGCGAAGCCGTGGACGATTATCTGGCTACCTGCCAGACCCTGGGGCAATCACCTGAGAAGCCATGCAAGGGCTCGTTCAACGTACGCGTTGGGCATGAACTGCATCTGGCAGCCGCTCTGGCCGCAATGCGTAAAAAGGTGACGTTGAACGACCTTACGCGCCAAGCGCTGAATGAGTTTCTGCAACAGCACGACGACGGTCTAGCGGCGGTTTGAATTGGCCAGTCAGGCAACATCGCCACAGGGCTCGTTCGATGCGTGTGGCGAAGTGACGACGCGAGTCATCCCAAATGGTCTTATTCGGGCATTAGAGGTCGTTGACTCCAATCAGAACTAAAGGGTCCATTGTGTTTTTCCACCCGGACTTCTAAATTGAAATCAACGCCCTTCCTGATCCTTGGTCCGCAGTAACGTCCAATGGCATAGACACCCGGAGTCTTGCTATGAACGACATCAGCCCGCCGCCTCCCCCACAAAAAAACTCAACCGGCCTGGAAATACCTGCGCTTGAATGTCCATTACCGATACGACTGGACGAAGCGCTCGGCAACCGTATCAATGCGCTGTTAATGGCGTGGATCAATCGAATCGGTATTTTCGAGGGGCAGTTGGATCACGTAAGGGCCTCGAACTTCGGGCGTTTCGTAATGCTGTGTCACGCCGACACCGACGACGTTCAACGCTTGCTACTGTCTGCAAAATGCATGGCGGCGCTGTTCGCGGTAGACGATCACTATTGTGATGATGAGCGAAGTGGCGCCAACCCCAAGCTCCTGGGCGCACGCTTGTCACTGGCCCTGGCCGCCCTGGACAGGGCATATCTGATTCCATCCCACGACCTCGCGCTCAAACGTGCGCTCAACGATGATCCGGTTTTACGTGGATTGCGGGGATATATGAACCACCTGGATCGCTATGCGACACCCTCGCAGAAAGCTCGCGTTCAGTCGGAGACCATTGCGATGTTCGTGACCATGAATGCGGAAGCTTCATGGCGCATCGAACACAGCCTGCCTCAAGTCTGGGAATATTTGGCACATCGTCAAATCAACAGCTTTTTACCTTGCATGGCCCTCATTGATATTGTCGGCGGCTATGAACTGGGTGCCGATACTTATTTTTCTGCGCCTGTACGCGAAGTGATCGCCCTAGCTGCAAGTTTGACCATGCTCGTCAATGACTTGTATTCCGCATCCAAAGAGCAAGAGCCTGGCATCGGTGATTTCAACCTGCCATTGCTGCTGGCAAACGAACAAGGTTGTTCATTACAGCAAGCCTTGTGGTTGACAGCCGATCTTCACAACACGCTTATACGTAGATATGAAGCCAAGGAAAGAAGGCTGCTCAAACAGGCCTCCCCCACGCTCAAGCGCTTCCTCGGCGGGGTAAAAGCCTGGCTGGGCGGCAATTACGAGTGGCATCGACACAGCGGTCGCTATCAAGTGTGAACAAGCCGGCACTCAGCCCAACCGCCGATACCCCAACCATGCGGCCAACAACACCACCGCCCCCGCCGCCAACGCCACCCGGAACCCACTGGCAGCGCCGAAATGATCGATCATCCAACCAGAGCTGGCGGCGCCGATAGCAACGCCGATGCTCAGCCCGGTGATCAACCAGGTCATGCCTTCGGTAAGACGGCTGGGCGCAACGATCTGCTCGACCATGGCCATCGACACGATCAAGGTGGGCGCAAAGAACAGGCCGGAGATAAATATGGCGACGGCCAGGCCGGGGATGTTGCTCACCAGCAACAAGGGCAAGGTAGTCAACGCCGTGGCCACACCGCAGAACAGGAACTGACGCGGCAACGGCGCCTTGAGCTTGAGGGCACCGAAAGCCAGCCCGGCCAGGCACGAACCGATGGCGTACACCGACAGCACAATACTCGCCGCCGCCGGCTGGCCCTGATGCTGGGCGAACGCCACACTGACCACGTCCACCACGCCGACGATCACGCCCATGGCCAGCAGCAAGGTCATCAGAATCAAAACCGCAGGGGAAGCGATCAGCCAGCGGCCATGCGCGCCGTGGTGCTCGTGTATGGGTGGCTCGGTTTGCCGCTGCATTACAAAGGTGGTGACGCCCACCGCTAGTAACAATGCCGCCACCAAAGGGCCGGCTTCGGGGAACAGCACTACGCTCAGGCCCACAGAAATGGGTGGGCCGATAATAAAGCACACCTCATCCAGCACCGACTCCAGAGCAAACGCGGTTTGCAGCCTGGGCTGGCCGCGGTACAACTCGGTCCAGCGCGCACGCACCATGGCGGACATATTGGGCATGCAGCCGGCCAGCGCAGCAAACAGGAACAGCGTCCAGCTTGGTGCCTGCAAACGCGTACACAGCAACAACATCAATAGCGCCCCGCCGCCGATCAGTGCGGCTATCGGCAGGACCTTGCCCTGCCCGTAGCGGTCCACCCAACGCGACACTTGCGGCGCACAAAACGCCGTGGCCAGGGCAAACACCGCCGCCACCGACCCCGCCAGCCCATAACCGCCATGGACTTGGGCGAGCATGGTGATCAGGCCGATACCGGTCATCGAGATTGGCATGCGCGCCAACATGCCTGCGAGCACAAAGGCTCGGGCGCCTGGGACCTGGAATAATTCGGCGTAAGGGTTTGCCATCCTGCGTAACCTCTTGCTCAAGCCGCGGCCTTGCTATCTGAAGCGATCCGGGCAGAATACATACGGTGCGTATGTGATGGATCATGCTTCGCATACGCACCGTATGTCAATCACCAACCGATGAGACTTCCATGAGCCGAGCCCGTGCCGAAATGATCGAAGAGACTCGCGCCCGCCTGATCGCAAGTGCGCGCCGGGCATTCGCCACCCAAGGCTATGCCCATACCTCGATGGATGACTTTACCGCTCAAGCCGGGCTGACGCGCGGTGCGTTGTACCATCACTTTGGTGACAAAAAAGGCTTGCTGGCAGCCGTAGTCGCCCAGCTCGACAGCGAGATGGACGAGCACTTGCAACGCATCAGCGCGCAGGCCATAGAGCCCTGGAGCGGGTTTTGCGAACGCTGCCGAGCTTATCTGCGCATGGCCCAGGATCCGGAAATCCAGCGCATTGTGTTGCAGGATGCGCCAGCGGTGCTGGGGGATACCGGCTCACAACACCACTGCGTTGAGTCGTTGCGCCAACTCTTGGAGGCCCTGATGCAAGCCGGATGGGTGGAGCCGGCACCCAGCCAGGCACTGGCGCAGTTGATCAACGGCAGCCTGGTCAACACGGCGTTGTGGATCGCCCGAGATGCACACCCGAGCGCGCGGCTGGAGGAAGGCTTGCAGGGCCTGGAGGTGTTACTGCGCGGGCTCAGCCTCAAACCAACCGCTTGATCTGCTTATGCCGCCATACCAGCCGGTAATACGCGGTCTGCAATACCAGCATTGCCAGGTAGGTCACCGGGAACGCCATCCACACCCCCTCCAGCCCGAAGTGTGCGTTGAACAGATAAGCCATCGGCAGCTCCACGCAAAGCACGCAGAAAATCGAGATTGCCACCGGCATCAGCACCACGCCGCTGGCGCGCATGATGCCGCCGATCACCGCCTGGAAGCCGAACACCAGGATGCTCCAGAGCATGATGTGCAGCAGGTGTTCGGCTCTGATCCGGGCGCTGTCGTCAGTGATGAACAGCCCCAGCAACCAGTGCGACAACCCATAACCGAGCACAATCAGGCCCCCGGTCAGGCACAGGTTGATCACCAACCCCGTGCGCAGGATCGAACCGATGCGCTCCAGGCGCCCGGCGCCGATCGCCTGGGCACCGAGGATCGAGGCGGTGATGGCAATCGACAGCGCCGGGAACTGGACGTAGTTGACGATCTGCGTCACCGCGCCATAAGCCGCCGTGGCCTGGGAGCCGTGGCTATTGACCAGGGCCAGGATGACCAATTCCGACAACGACAACACCACCATCTGCAAGCCTGTCGGCAGGCCGATGCGCAGCACTTTACCGAGGATGACGCGGTCCAGGCGTAAAGCCGCGAGCAGCTCGCGATCCGGTGCCATCACATGGTTTTTATGCCGCAGGCGCAGGACCAGGAACAGCATCGCCAAGGCGTTAGCCACCAAACCTGCGTAAACCGCACTCTGGATGCCAAGGGGCGGCAGGCCGATCCAGCCGCGAATCAGCGCTGGCGTCAGCAGCAAGCCCACCAGGGTCGAAACCATTAACGCCAGCAACGGCGAAATCGTATCGCTCACCCCACGCAGCAATTGGGTATAGAGGATGAACACCAGCAACAGCGGCATGATCAACATCATCATCTGGGCATAGCCCACCGCATCGTCGAGCACATCCAGCGGCGTACCCAATGCCTGCAAGGCCGGGCGCGCAAACAGGCTGCCCAGCACCGCGGCAATCAGGCCCACCAGGGCGCCCAACGTCAGGGTGGCGCCGGTAATCACCTTGACCAGCCCCGTCTCCTGGGCACCCCACGCCTGGCCGATCAACACTGAGGCGCCCGCCCCCAGGCCGATCACCAGGGCGATAAAGAAAAACACGATGGGGAACATCCCCGACACCGCCGCCAAAGCCTGGGTGCCGAGCATTTGCCCGACATAGATACCGTTGAGGGTGCCGGAAAAGCTTTGCAGAAAATTGGACAGCACCATCGGTGCCAGAAAGATCAGATAGATCTGCCACAGCGGGCGTTGCAAAGGGGTCAGCATGAAAAATGGGACCTCGAATAACGAAAGCGTCGCAGGGTTATACCGTAAGTGGATCCAATGCTAATGCGTTTTAGCAAAGATCATTCATCCACCAAACGTCTGCGACGGCCTGCGCAACGTAGGGTCGAACGGGTTGATGCGTGGCCCGATTGCTGCAGCTTCGCGCTTGAGCAACTCCACCACCATCGGCAATCGGCTTGGCCCCAGGCGGTCACTGATGGTCGCCACACTCAACGCTGCGACCGCATGCCCCTCGCGGTTGAGGATCGGCACTGCCAACCCCGCCATACCTTCCAGCACCCCGGTGTTGCGTGCCGCGTAGCCCAAATTGCGAACGTTCTCAACTTCGGAGCGCAGCAGCACTTCGTCATACAAATGAAAATCCTTGAGCCGTGGCAGGTTGTAGCGGATGACCGTCTCGCGCTCTTCCTGCGGCAGAAAGGCCAGAATTGCCAAGCTGCCCTGCCCTACCCCCAGGGCTACGCGCCCGCCGATATCACCGGTGAAGGTACGAATCGGGTACGGGCCTTCGCTGCGGTCCAGGCAAATGGCGTCGAAGCCGCTGCGAGCCAGCAGGAACAGCGAATCTCCCAACGATGCACTCAGGCGCAACAGGCTTGGGCGCACCAGATCGCGCAGGTTGCCAGTCTTGCCGGCATTGGCCGCCAACGCAAAGAACTCCAGGCTCAGGCGATAGCGTTTACTGCGCGCATCCTGCTCGACCATGCCTTCATCCATCAGGCTGCGTAGCAAGCGGTGAGTGGTGGGCTGGGAGAGGCCAACTCGGTGGGCGAGCTGGGTGACACGTTCACCTCCCTCGGGCACTTCACCCAGAGCGCGTAGTAAGGCAAACACGCGGGATACGCCACCAGCACCGACTTCCTTGCCGCTACTATTCCGATGAATGGAATCTGTATCACTCGATATCAACATAAATTCTGCTCAGTGAATAAATCTTAAAATAGTAGTCCGCTGAATGAAATTCCATCTTCCGCCCATCCTAGTCTTCGCTCTAATCTGCGTCCACAGGGGCGAAACGAACAACAACTGGCAGCCGACTCAAGATCGAGCGTCAACGCACCGGCAACACTCTTTTCGCATCTGCCCAAAACAAAAAAACGCGCTTCGGCGCGGCGGAATAAAAGGTGGAACGCAGACATGGCATTTCTCCAACTCAACGCCTTGAGTAAACGCTACGGCGCCGTTGATGCAGTAGTTGCCACCGACCTCGCGGTGGAAAAAGGTGAATTCGTTTCCCTGCTTGGTCCTTCGGGCTGCGGCAAGACCACCACCCTGCAAATGATCGCCGGCTTTGTCGAGGTGAGCAGCGGCCAGATCCTGCTCGATGGTCGCGACATCACCCGCGCCAAGCCTGCCAGTCGTGGCCTGGGCGTGGTGTTCCAAAGTTATGCGCTGTTTCCCCATATGAGCGTGCGCGACAACGTCGCCTTCGGCTTGAAGATGCGCAAGGTACCGGCCGCCGAGATCGCAAGCCTTGTCAAGACCGTACTCGAACTGGTGCGTCTGGCCCCCCATGCCGAACGCTACCCTCGGGAACTCTCCGGCGGCCAACGCCAACGCGTCGCGCTGGCCCGTGCATTGGTGATCGAGCCACCGGTTCTGCTGTTGGATGAACCGTTGTCCAACCTTGACGCCAACCTGCGTGAAGAGATGCAGTTCGAGATCCGCCGCATTCAATGTGCGGTGGGCATCACCACCTTAATGGTCACCCATGACCAGGGCGAAGCGCTCTCCATCAGCGATCGCGTGGTCGTGATGCAGGCCGGGCGCGTGACCCAGATCGACGCGCCGTACAAACTCTATGAACATCCGCGCACGCGCTTCATCTCTGACTTTGTCGGCAAGGCCAACCTGCTGGCCGGCGACTACGACGCGCTCGGTGTCCCCCAAGTGCGTCACCAGGGCGGCGCTGGCCAACTGACCCTGAGCCTGCGTCCGGAAAAGATCCAATTGGTACAAGCAGGTTCAGGCCGCGTGCAAGGCCAGGTGCTCGACCGCTACTTTTTCGGCAGCCAATGGCTGTATCGCATCCATACCCCCCTTGGCGAAATTACCGTGGTGCGCGGCAACGATGGCAGCGCACCGCTTTGCAACGGCGCGGCAGTGGGCCTGCAATGGCAAGCGGATTTGCTGCGGGTACTGGCGGCCGATGAGGTGCACCCATGAGTCGCGGCTACCTGCTCTCGTTACCGGCATTGGTGCTGTTTGGCGGGTTACTGATCTTGCCATTGGCCTTGACGCTGGTACTGTCCTTCAACGTGTTCGATTACCAGGTGGGTGTAAAGGCCGATCAGTGGACCCTGGACCACTACCTGGCATTGTTGAGCGATGCCTATTTCTACGAGATCTTCTGGCGCACCTTCTGGATCAGTGCGCTGGTAACGTTGCTGTGCGTGCTGATCGGGGTACCGGAGGCGTACATCCTCAGCCGCATGGGTACGCCGTGGCGGTCGGTCTTCCTGATCCTGATCCTCACACCGCTTCTGATTTCCGTGGTGGTACGCGCGTTTGGCTGGAGCTTGCTGCTCGGCGCCGATGGCCTGGTCAACCAAGTGATCCAGGCCATCGGCGGGCGCCCGGTGAAGCTGCTGTATACGCCGTTCGCCGTGATCATCGCGCTGGTGCACGTGATGCTGCCGTTCATGATCATTCCGGTATGGACCTCCCTGCAAAAGCTCGACCCCTCGGCGGAACAAGCGGCGCTGTCGCTGGGCGCAAGCCAGGCCACGGTGATGCGCAAGATCGTGTTGCCGCAAGTGATGCCCGGTGTGCTGTCCGGCACCTTGATCGTGTTCGGCCTGGCCGCCAGTTCATTCGCAATCCCAGGGCTGCTGGGCGGGCGACGTCTGAAAATGGTCGCCACTGTGGTGTATGACCAATACCTCTCGGAACTCAACTGGCCCATGGGCGCGACTATCGCGGTGGTGCTGCTGTTGGTCAATCTACTGATCATGCTGAGCTGGAACCGAATGGTCGAAGGCCGCTATAAAAAGTCCCTGGGGGTTTAAGCGCATGTCCAGAAACGGTCCTTTGGCCCTCGGTTTCCATGGTTTGGTGGTGCTGTTCATGATGGCGCCGCTGGTGGTGGTGTGCCTGGTGGCGTTCACCCCGGAAAACACCTTGAGCCTGCCCACATCGGGCTTTTCCCTGCGCTGGTTTCGCGCCGTATTCGAACGCGCCGACTTCACCCAGGCCTTCTATAACAGCCTGATCCTGGCGTTTACCGCCGCGTCCCTGGCGACCTTGATCGCGGTACCGGCGGCTTTGGCGATCAGTCGCTATACGTTCCCCGGGCGCAACTTTTTCAGTGCACTGTTTCTGTCGCCGATCATCATCCCGCACCTGGTGCTGGGCGTGGCGATGCTGCGCCTGTTTGCGTTGATGGGCGTTAATGGCAGCTTTACCTGGCTGATGCTGGCGCACGTGGTGATCATCACTCCCTATGTACTGCGCCTGGTGCTGGCGGCAGCGATCGGGATTGATCGCAGTGCCGAGCAGGCCGCCGAATCCCTCGGAGCCGGGCGCTTTACGTTGTTCCGGCAAATCACCTTGCCGATGATTTTGCCTGGGGTGGCCGGTGGTTGGTTGCTGGCGTTCATCAACAGTTTCGATGAGGTGACCCTGTCAATCTTCGTCAGTTCACCTGCCACACAAACCCTGCCGGTGCGCATGTACGTGTATGCCACTGAGTCCATCGATCCAATGATGGCGGCGGTATCGGCTCTGGTGATCGCACTCACCGCAGCGACCATGATTCTGCTCGATCGGGTCTACGGCCTGGACCGTGTACTGGTGGGGAAACACTGATGGCGCTGTTCAAGCGACTGACCGAAACCCAGCGCCCAGCCCTGGCGTTCACCCTTGATGGGCAGCCGGCCACCGGGCTGCTCGGCGATACCTTGCTGACTGCCATGCTGACCTGCGCCGACCATCTGCGCGGCAGCGATTTCAGCGCCGAACGCCGCGCCGGTTTTTGCCTGATGGGTGCGTGCCAGGACTGTTGGGTGCGGCTTGCCGATGGGCGACGCGTACGGGCCTGCTCGACGTTGCTCGAAGAAGGTCACGCGATCAGCCGCGATCCAGGACGGCAGCCATGAAGCCCGTGGCAATTGTAGGCGCAGGCCCAGCGGGCATCGCTGCCGCACGTACGCTGCTCGATCACGGCATAAAACCCTGCTTGATCGATGAGAACCTGCGCGGCGGCGGGCAGATATATCGGCGCCAACCGGCAAACTTCCAGCGCTCGGCCAAACAACTCTACGGCTTTGAAGCGAGCAAGGCGCAGACCGTGCATCGCATCATGGACGAGCTTGCGCCGTTGATCGACTACCGGCCGCAAACCCTGGTATGGAACGCCGAGGACAACCGTCTCGACCTGCTCACCAGCGGTCGCATCGACAGCGTTGAGTATTCGCGCATCATTGTCGCCACCGGCGCCACCGACCGCATCCTGCCGGTGCCGGGCTGGACCTTGCCGGGCGTCTACAGCCTGGGCGCGGCGCAAATCGCCTTGAAGTACCAGGGCTGCGCAATTGGCGAACGCGTAGTGTTTTGTGGTTCCGGACCACTGCTCTATCTCGTCGCTTATCAATATGCCCAGGCGGGCGCCAAGGTGTTGGCCGTGCTCGACAGTGCGCCGTTCAGTGCCCAATGTCGCGCATTACCGGCGCTGCTCAGGCAACCGGCGACCCTGGCAAAGGGTTTGTATTACCGTGCTTGGCTGACGGCCCATGGCATTGCCGTGCATCAGGGCGCAACACTGTCGCAGATCGATGGAGAGCAACGGGTCCACGGCATTCGCTGGGGCGAACAGACGCTGGAATGCGATGCGGTGGCCTTCGCGCATGCCCTGCGCAGCGAAACGCAACTAGCGGATTTACTCGGCTGTGACTTTGCCTGGAATAATCTCAACCGCGCCTGGTTGCCGCAGCGGGACTGCGCTGGGCGCAGCAGCGTCGAGGCGGTGTATCTGGCTGGCGATGGCGCAGGGATCATGGGCGCGGATGCGGCGCAGATGGCTGGCGAATGTGCGGCGTTGGCGCTGCTGGAGGATGCCGGCATTACGGTCGATCAGCACCGCCAGGATACGCTGCAGAAGCAGTTGGCGAGGATCCAGGGCTTTCGTCAGGGCCTGGAAACCGCGTTCCCTTTCCCCGAACAATGGGCTGTGCAAGCCCCCGACGAACTGATTCTGTGCCGCTGCGAAGAGGTCAGCGTCGGTGAAGTGCGGGCAGTAGTGGATGAGGGTCACTGGGAAATAAATCGGGTCAAAGCCCATTGCCGCATTGGCATGGGCCGCTGCCAGGGACGGATGTGCGGGTTGGCGACGGCGGAAATTGTCGCCCAGCGCAGCGGGCGTGGCATCGAACAAGTCGGACGCCTGCGAGGCCAAGCGCCGATCAAGCCGCTGCCGTTTGGCGTGGAGGGGCAACCATGATCGACGTCATCGTCCTGGGCGGCGGCATCGTCGGCGCTTCGGCAGCTTTGACACTCGCGCGAAGAGGCCAGCGGGTGGCGCTGG
>NZ_SPKL01000016.1:23348-95280 GCF_023127755.1 Pseudomonas sp. W2Aug9
AACGGGATTTTTGTGGCTCGCACTCCAGCGGCGTCAATTATGGCGGCGTGCGCCGCCAGGGCCGGCCCTTGCATCAGTTACCGTTGTCCCAGCGCGCCCATCAACTGTGGGCCGACTTGCCAGGCTTGATTGGCATTAGTGGCGAGTACGTGCGCTGCGGGCATTTGAAGCTGGCGCGCAGCCCGGCAGATTTTGCTGCGTTGCATGCGTATGCCGAACAAACCCGTGGCTTCGACCTGGGCTTGCAGCTGTTGGATCGCACTGAGTTGCGCGGGCGTTTCCCCTGGGTGGGCGACGTGGCAGTGGGTGCCTCCTTGTGCCCGGAAGACGGACATGCCAACCCGCGACTAGTGGCCCCTGCCTTCGCCCGTGCCGCCCTACGCCACGGCGCCGAGGTGTACGAGCAAGCCGAAGTGATCGGCATCGAGTACAACAGCCAACAGTTCCAGGTGCACTGTGCCAATGGCTTGCATCTGCAAGCCCCCTGGCTGCTCAACTGCGCCGGTGCCTGGGCCGGCAGTGTCGCTGCACAGTTTGACGAGCCGGTACCGATTACCTCGGCGCACCCGGCGATGCTGGTCACCGAACCACTGCCGGTGGTGATGACTGTCAGTACCGGTGTCGAGGGCGGAGGGATCTATGCGCGGCAAGTCGCCAGGGGCAACTGCATCCTCGGCGGCGGTCGCGGCTTTGCCCTCGGCCCACAGCAAGCCAGGCCAGGTCAGGCCGCGCTGCTGGAAATTCTGCGCAATGCCAGCGAACTCTATCCATTTCTCAAGGGTGCCCAGGCGATCCGGACCTGGAGCGGCACCGAAGGTTACTTGCCCGATCACGAACCGGTGATCGGCCCCAGCAGCACCCAACCTGGCCTGCTCCACGGTTTCGGCTTCGCCGGCGCCGGGTTCCAGCTCGGCCCCGCAGTCGGCGAAGCCCTGGCAGAGATTGTCTGCGCAGGGGCCAGCCGCCAACCCATCGAAGCGTTTTCCATCCGTCGTTTCCAAGCCTGAGAGGAAAAACATCCATGCACTCACGCATCGCTTTATCCTGCTTGTCCCTCGCCTTGCTCACCGGCACCGCCCATGCCGCCCCCACGCTGTATCTGGGCATGAACGGCGGTACCATGGAACGGGTGTACGCCGACAAGGTGCTGCCCGCCTTCGAGAAAGCCAACAACGTCAAGGTGGTGATCGTACCCGGCACCTCCTCGGACATCCTTGCCAAGGTCCAGGCCAACAAGGCCAACCCGCAGATGCACGTCATGTTCCTCGACGACGGCATCATGTACCGCGCGATCTCCATGGGCCTGTGCGACAAGCTCGCGCCAAGCCCGACCCTGGAGCAGATCCCGGCCAAGGCCAGAATCAAGGACGAAGCCGTGGCCGTAACACTGGGCGTCACCGGCCTGGGTTACAACGCCAAGATGTTCAAGGACAAGGGCTGGTCCGCACCCACCTCGTGGATGGACCTGGCCGACCCGCGTTTCAAGGACAAAGTGGTGTTCCAGTCCCTGGCCTCCTCCACCTTTGGCCTGCACGGTTTCCTGATGTTCAACCGCATACAGGGTGGCGATGAAACCAATGTAGAACCGGGCTTCAAAGCCTGGCCTACGAGCGTCGGCCCCAACGTACTGGAATACATCGCCAGCTCCGCGAAGATCTCCGAGATGGTGCAAACCGACGAAGCCGCACTCTTCCCCCTGACGCCGACCCAGGTCGCCACGCAGAAGCTGTTGGGCATCCCCATGGAATATGCGCAGCCCAAGGAAGGCGCGGTGGTTCTCAACGTGGCCGAATGCGTGATCGCCCGCAATGACCAGCCGGAACTGGCGCAGAAACTCGCAGCGTTCTTGCTGACCGCCGAGGCCCAGGCGCCGGCGCTGGAGGACGGCGACCAGATCCCGTCGAACCCGACGACGCCCACCACCGAAAAGACCCGGGCACGGGTGGAAGCCATGCAGGGTTACTTGCAGACGGCGATTTCAATTGACTGGGACCAGGTTAACCAGGCGAGGCCGGAATGGAATGCGCGGTGGAGTCGCTCGATTGAGCGTTGAGGCTTGAGCGCTGCGCAATCGCGGCCAGTTCATCGCGGGTGCTACTGATGACAGCACCCGCCTTGAGCAACTCATTGACCGCCTGCACACCCCCCTCCTCGCTGATGCTGCGGCACGCCGGCAGGTGCAGGACCACTTGCAATCCGGCCTTGAGCAACTGCAACGCAGTGGTCTTGACGCAGTAGTCCAAAGCCAGGCCGCCGACGATCACACGCACCACCCCTCGGGCCTTGAGGTACTCGATGACGCCGGTGGACAGTTTGTCATGCAGGTCGTGGTAGCAGGCGCCATAAGGGTGCAGGTCGGGTTCGACGCCCTTCCAGATGAAGTAGTCATAGTCATAAGGCGCTGGCAGTTCGTCGAGCAACGTGAAGCCTTCGGTACCCGGCACGCAGTGGCTGACCCAGGTGACATCGGCGTGGGCAAGGCCAGTGGGCTGCAACATCTGGCTGTGCTGCGCAACCACCCAAGGGGCATGCGGGGTGTGGGCGTCCTTGCTGCCGATGCGATGACCGGCGAGGCTGGCCATGTAGTTGAGTTCGGCGCCAATGCGGTCGCCACCGACCACCGGCAATTCGTTGGGGCACAAAGGCGTGAAGCTTTTCTGCGCGTCGACGTCGAATGAGGCGATGGCGGTTTTCGCAAGGGTCATGGTGATTCTCCGGTGGCAGGCCCCAGGTGACGGAGTGTCAGTCACTTTATAGATGGCTGGCAACACCACCATGGGGGCAAGTCGAATTGTCGCACCGACCCTCCCATGTTTTTAACGGTGCATGGCTTCAGTTCATCCAGTTGCCGCCATCCACGTTGTAGGTCTGGGCCACCACATAGTCGGCTTCCTTCGACGCCAGGAAGATCGCCATTCCGGTCAAATCTTGCGCCGTGCCCATGCGCCCGAACGGTACCTCATCCCCTACCCGCTTTTTCTTCTCGCCAGGTGCCAGCCCCTCATGCCTGGCAAACAGTGCATCAACTGCGTCCCAGTGCTCGCCGTCCACTACGCCCGGAGCGATGGCATTGACGTTGATGCCCTGCTTGATCAGGTTCAACCCCGCCGATTGCGTCAGGCTGATCACCGCCGCCTTGGTCGCACAATAGACTGCTACCAACGGCTCACCCCGCCGTCCGGCCTGGCTGGCCATGTTGATGATCTTGCCGCCATGGCCCTGGCTGATCATCTGCCGGGCCGCGGCTTGTAGCGTGAACAGGGTGCCGGCGACGTTGATCGAGAACAGCCGCTCAAAGCTGTCGCGGGTAATGTCGATAATAGGTGCCAGGTCGAACAGCGCAGCATTGTTGATCAGGATATCCAGCTTGCCGGCATGGGCCACGACCGCGGCGATGGCGGCGTCGATGCAAGCTTGATCGGTGACGTCCATCGCCACAGCAAAAGCCTGGGGGCCCAATTCGGCAGCGGTGGCCTGGGCGCGTTGCAGGTTGATGTCGGCAATGGCAACGGTAGCGCCTTCAGCAATATAGGCCTGGGCAAATGCTCGGCCGATACCCCGCGCCGATCCGGTGATCAACGCGCTTTTACCTTCGAGTCGTTTCATCGCGGTGTCCTGTAAAAATGAGTTCGGGTCGCCGGCACATTGCACCTGTTGTTTTTGTGGGCGTGCCTCGATTACAGCAGCTCGGCCTGGCCCTCACAAACGACTGGCGACTGCGCGGCTGATACTTTTTTAACCTCAAGCCCAGGATCAAAAAAGTACCAGTGCAAGGCAAAACCGGGGTAGCACACTGATTGCCGGTGCGCGTATTTTGAGTCCATTGCACAACGACAAGAGGCAGCACCGTGCCCATCAGCCGCGCCAGCCCGTTCGAGCACCGCCCTGCGGAGCTTGAAGTGATCCTGCCCGAACCGGAGCATGGTTTTCGCTGGTTCGAACATGACTATCCCTATGAGCTGGCGCGCTGGAACCACCACCCCGAGTTCGAGATTCACCTGATCCGCCAAGGCAGCGGCAAGCTGGTGGCGGGCGACTATATTGGTGCGTTCAGCGCCGGTCATGTCGCGTTGATCGGTCCTGACCTGCCCCACGACTGGATCGGCGACCTGGCGCCGGGCGAATACCTGAGCGGCCGCGACGTGGTGCTGCAGTTCGACGGCGCCGCCCTCCTCGCCCTGCGCACCACCCTGCCTGAGCTCGGCGATCTACAACCGTTGTTTGAACGGGCGCGATGCGGCCTTGAATTCAGCGGCGAAGCAGCAGCGAGTGCGGCACGACTGATGGAGGCCATCGGCAGCGCCCATGGCCTGCAACGCCTGACCCTGTTCCTGCAGCTGCTCGACACCCTGAAGAACGCCTCGCCCACACAGGCCAAGACCCTGGCCAGCCCGTACTACGCACCCACCCTGGATGCGCGCAGTGCCGATCGCATCAACAAAGCCTTTGATTACCTGATGCGCGAACTGACCGGCGACGTGCGCCTATCGGACATTGCGCGGCAATTGGAGATGAGCGAGCCGGGCTTCTCGCGTTTTTTCAAGCGCAACACCGGCCACGGTTTTATCGACCTGATGCGCAAGTTCCGCGTGCAACGTGCCTGCCGGTTGTTGTTGCAAAGCCAGATGTCGGTGGCGGATATCTGCTTTGAAGTGGGCTACGCCAACCTGTCCAATTTCAACCGCCACTTTCGCATCGAAATGCATCAGACGCCGAGCGAATACCGGCGGCAGACTGCACTGCATGTATTCAATCCCATAGCCAGGATCGCTCGCTGATTTCTGACCAAAGCGTCGGCTAATTCGCATTTTTTCCAAACAGTTCAAGCCATTGACACAAGTTGGTACAGCCTGTGCAAACGTTTGCGGAACGAACTTGGCTGCCAAGTTCAGCCCTACCCGATGAATCGGGCTAAACCGTGTACGAATAAGGACTTTCAATGCATCCCACCTCTAAGCCTCGTGCTTGCCTTGGTGTTTCCCTGCTACTGGCCGCCGTTACGGGAGTACTCAGTGGCCCCATTTTGGCGCAACAAAAGCCCGTCGATGATTCAGCCCAGGGCGAAACCCTTAGCCCTGAGGCCAGCCCACCGGCGAAAAAAGGCGTTTACCTGTCGGAGTGGTTCAACCAGGACCTGACGCTGATCGGCAGCAAAGACATCAGCTTCGGCCCCAAGCCTCAGGACGATGTCTACCTGGAGTACGAGTACTTCGGGCGCAAGGGGCCCTTTGAGCTGTACGGCTATATCGACGTGCCGAAGATACTCACCATCGGTAACAGTAATGACAAAGGTGTATGGGACCATGGCTCGCCGGTGTTCATGGAGCATGAACCGCGGATCTCCATCGACTACCTCGCAGGGCGCAGCCTGGCGATCGGCCCGTTCAAGGAGTGGTATGTGGCCTTTGACTGGATCTACGATCACGGCAGCCATAAGGAAAACCGCGCCAACACCCTGTACAGCGGCCTGGGCACCGATATCGACACCCACTCGCGGGTCAACCTGTCGGCCAACTTTTATGGCCGCTACCAGTGGGAAAACTACGGTGCCAGCAATGAATATTCCTGGGATGGCTACCGCGCGCAGATGAAGTACATCGTGCCCATCGGTAAGTTCGACAACGGTGCTTCGCTGACCTATATCGGCTTTACCAACTACGACTTCGGCTCGGACCTGCACAAGGACAACCCGGCGCGCACCGCCAATTCCCTGGTGGCTACCAACGTGTTGCTGTACGCGTTCACCCACCTGCGCTTTACCCTGGTGGGTCGCTACTTTCACAACGGTGGCAACTGGGAAGACGGCAGCGAGTTGAATTTCGGCGAAGGCAACTTCCGCGCCCGCTCTGATGGCTGGGGTTACTACGCCGGCGTGGGTTACCAATTCTGATCAAGGAGCTGTACATGAACGCACTGACTCGTATCTCGCTGGCCGTCGGCCTCGCCCTGCTGCCCCACGTAGTGCTGGCGGATAACCCCGCACCGATCAAGCCCAAGGTGATGTTGATCACCATGTTCGCCCCCGAGGCGCAAACCTGGATCGACCGCCTGGAACTCAAGCAGGAAGTACGCGTGCCGGGGCTGTCTGCCGAGTACCCGGTGATTCGCTGCAACACCCAGGACGTGTGCCTGCTGGTAACCGGCATGGGCCAGACCAACGCCGCTGCGTCGACCCTGGCCCTGGCCTTGTCGCCCAAATTCGACCTGCGCCAGAGCTATTTCCTGATCGCCGGTATCGCCGGTATCAGCCCCAAGCACGGCACCATCGGCACCGCCGCCTGGGCCCATTACCTGGTGGAGTTCGGCACCCAGTGGGAGCTGGATTCACGGGATGCGCCCAAGGACTGGCCGACCGGTTATATCGGCATCAACACCAAGGGGCCCAACGAAAAGCCACCGCTGGACTACAAGACCGAAGTATTCGAGCTCAACCCCAAGCTGCAAGCCAAGGCGTTTGCCTTGTCGCACAAGGTGGAGCTGACCGAGAGCAAAGAATCCGCCGCCTGGCGCAAGCACTATCCCGACGCCCCGGCCAACCAGCCGCCGCAAGTCACGCGCTGCGACACGCTGGCGGGCAATACCTGGTTTTCCGGCACCCGCCTGAGCGAACGCGCCGAAGTCTGGACCAAGTTGCTCACCGACAATAAAGGCGAATACTGCACCACCCAGCAGGAGGACAACTCCACTTATGAAGCCCTGCTACGCGCCAGCCGTGAAGGTCTGGTGGATATCCAGCGCCTGGCCGTAGTGCGCGCAGGCTCCGATTTTGATCGGCCTTATCCGGGTTACAGCGAGGTCGACAACTTGCTCAAGTATGCGGACCAGGGTGGCTTTGTACCGGCACTGGAAAACCTGTACCGCACGGGCAACCCGCTGGTGCAGGCGATTGTGAAGCAGTGGTCGGCGTGGGAAAAAGGCGTACCCGAGGCCGAGTAAAGATCTGAAGTGGGAGGGGCTTACCCCCTCCCACATTTGAGGCGATGTCACGGCAGCAGGATGAATTTGTCCGGGCTGCCGCTGTTCACTTGCTCATAACACTCAACTCCATCAGCCAACGCCACTTCGCGCAGGCCGGTGGGCAACGGCAACAACCCCTCATCAAAGAACCGCCCGAACGCCCCTAACATCACCGCACATTGCTCACAGCTATAGAGCAAAGAGTTGACGCCTACCACCGTCCCCCCCTTGCGATACAGCGCCAGAGCCGGCAGTTGCACGTGGCCGTCGACCGGCGCGGCAATGATTGCGATACGGCCGAAAGGCGCCAACCCCGCCACTGCAGCGGGCAGCCAGAAACCGCTGGTATCGAAGATCACCTCGGCGCCGCCCTTGAACACGGCGTGCACTTGTACGCCCAGTTCCTGCGGTTGGCCCAGGGCAATCGCCTCCACGCCTTGCGCCTGTAAGACATCCACCTGATCAGGGCGACGCACCGCTGCCAGCACCTGCGCACCACGAAGCTTCGCCAGTGCCAACGCCGCGCTGCCAACGGCACCATTGGCGCCGATCACCAGCAACCGCGTGCCCTTGCCCACACCACTGCGTTCCAGCGCATCCCAGGCCGTGGTATACGGCACGCCAAGGCTCGCGGCCTGGGTGAAGCTCAAGTGACCGGGCTTGGGCACCACGCCTGTGGCCAATACCCGAAGGTATTGGGCATGGGAGCCGTCAGCAAAAAAACCCAGGTCGCGACCGGTGCCCCAGACTTCCTGACCGAGCAAGGCTGGCGGACCTTCGACCACCACCCCGGCAAAATCACGCCCGGGAATGCGCGGCAGCGTGGTGTAGGGAAACCGGCCGAGTACGTTTTTCACATCGCTGGGGTTCAGACCGGCGGCTTTAACCTGGACCAGCACTTCATCGGCAGACGGTACGGGCGTGGCAACATCGACCAGGCGCAGGTCGGCGAGGTCGCCACTGGCGCTAAATTGTAGTGCTTTCATTAAAGGCATCCGTCGAAGAAGAAAAGGATCAGGACAACCAACCGCTGACCAACTGCCGCCCCATGGGCCACAACTGTTCGCCGAGCAGCATGCCCATCAGCCCCACCAGAGCAATGGCCGGCGGTGCGGGCGAACGGAAGCCCAGCGCGCCGTAGATCACGCCGACAAACAGGCCGATGGCCAGGGAAATCAGATAGTTCATGGAGGCTAGACCCAGTTGATTGATGGGCTCAGCTTAAAGCGCGCCTGAGGTCGGCATCGGCCAAGTGCTTCAGGATTTCGGCCAACCCGCGTACTGCGAAGGCGATACACCCAGTTCACGGCGGAACATGTCGCTGAAACTGCTGGGCGAATACCCCAGGGCACGAGCAATGCCGCTCACCGACCGGCCCTGGATCAGTTCCGCCGCCGCCGTCGCCAACTGCACTTGGCGCCGCCACTGCGCGAAGCCCATGCCCAGGTGGTTCTGGAACAACCGCGCCAGGGTGCGCACGCTGGCACCGACAGTTTCGGCGTGCTGCTCGAAAGGGATGTCCAGGGACGGCGCAGCCATGACCGCCCGGCATACACTGCTTAGCCGACGATCAGTCGCCACCGGCATGACGATACGGATTTGCGAGCGGCGTGCCCGTTGCAGCTCCAACAGGACCAGGCCAACGAGCGCCTCGTAGTAGCCGGCATCGGCGTGATCGACCTGCTCCACTAACGTCACGATCAATTCACGCAATAACCGGCCCACCTCAATCACCTGCACCTGACTGTCCAGCGTCGCCGCCAACGCCGGGCGCAGGTAGATGTTGCGCATCTGCAAGTCGGAGACAACACGGATGCCGTGTTCGACTCCCGGCGGCAACCACACGGCGCGCTGCGGCGCAACTATCAGGGCTTCACGGGGCGTCTCGACCCACATCACGCCGCTCATCGCATAGAGCAACTGGCCCCATTCATGGCGATGGGGTTCCACATACAACCCACGCGGGTACGTGCGTGCCAGGGGCTGCACTGGGACGGCTTGATCACTGAGGTCGGGGGGCGCGGCCAGGGCCATGGCGGGTATATGTCAATCAAGGGAAAGGCGACCATGGTAAAGACTGGCCGCCGACAAGCGAACTGTTTTTACTCACCCGGCAGGCCCGGGTTGTCCGAGCCTGCAGGTAGATCACGTCAAGTGCGGGCCGACTTGGCGCACTCACAGCCGGTCGCGGCGGCGCAGGGCTCACCGTGGGCATGGTGCTCGGCACAGCCTTGGCAGCAATAACCCTTACCGTCCTTCATGATCGCATCGGCACCCAGTACGCATTTGCAGTGTGGGCAAGCACAGGTTTTATCTGGCATGGTCAGACTCCTTCTTCATGGTCGTCCCGGTGCAGCGAACGCCACACCTTAAGCAGTGACTCCACGCAGAGCGCCAAGGTTCAGCGCCGTCAGTCGGCCGCCCGGGTATTGCTGCGGTACATGAACACCAGTGCCAGCGCCAGGCACAGCATCGCCACGATGCGGCTGCCCGACAATTCGATCGCCGGGTTGCCCAGCCAGCCAAAGTTGTCGATCAGCATGCCCATGCCCAACTGCCCGACAATCACCGCCACCGTGGCGACCGCCGTGCCAACCACAGGCACCGCGCCGACCATCACCAGCATGTACACCACGCCGAACAAGGCGCCGGTCAATTGCCATTTCGGCACATCCAGCAGGCTGACGGCCTGGGCCGGCTCGAAGAAAAATATCAACAACGCCGTGGTGAGCGCACCGACGGCAAAGGTCAGCAGGCTGCTGCGCAATACGCCTACCGTCTGGCCCAGGCGCCCATTGATCGCGGCCTGCACACTCAACACCGCCCCTGCCGCAATCACCACCACCAATAACAGAATCAGATTCATCGTCTTACCCTCGTGCAATCAGAACCAGCGCCGCCACAATCAACGCCAATGCAATCCAGCGCTCGCCATTGACGCGCTTGCGCGCCGTGCCGAACCAGCCGAAGTGGTCGATCAACACACTCTTGCCCACCTGCCCCGACAAAATCGCAATCATGGTCATCGCGATACCGATATGGGGCGTAGCCAGCGTCAACACCACCACGTACATCGGCCCCAGGAACCCGCCAATCAACTGCCAACGCGGCAGTTCGGTGAACGCCGGGCCCTTCTGCGGGCCGCTGAACAGCAGCAGTAGAAGGAGAATCGCGGTGCCGACGCCAAAGATGCTCAAGGTCGCCCACAAATGCCCGACCTGCGCGCCCAACGGCCCGAGCAGGCCAGCCTCCACCGACAGGCCCATGCCCGCCAGGATCACCAACGGCAACAACAGCAACCGCAGAAAATTTTTGTTAGGTCTGGCCTGCGCCACACCTTCGATAGAACGTGCCTGCATGGATCACCTGCGCATCAACAAAGAAAACATGGCGCGCATTATCCGGTGGCCGTCCTGTGCGATAAATGGGAGCATGCAAACAACACCTTTGCGCAACACGCACAGCCAGGAGAGATGATGCAGGGTTTGAATGAGCTGAGTTTCAAGGCGCTGCGCCTGTTCGTCGCCGTGCTCGACCATGGCAGTTTTTCCGAAGTGGCCCGCCGAGAAAGCCTGGCACCCTCCTCCATTTCGCGGCAGATTCAACTGATGGAACAGGCCCTCGGCCAGCAATTGCTGTACCGCCACACCCGCGCCGTAAGCCCCACCGAAGCCGGGCGCCTGCTGGGGCGTCACGCGCGGCTGGTATTGGAGCAGCTGGAAACGGCGAACCAAGCCCTGCAGGAACAAGACAGTGAGCCCAGCGGACTGGTGCGTATCAATGCGCCGATGGTATTCGGCCAGCGCCACCTTTCACCGTGGTTGGGGCAACTGTGCCGGCGTTACCCGAAGCTGCAACTGGATATCCAGCAAACCGATACCTTCGTCGACCCACTGCAAGACGGCACCGACCTGCTGTTTCGCATTGGCGTGCTCAATGATTCGGGTATGCAGGCACGCATCTTCGCGCCCCAGCGCTTTCGCATCGCCGCAAGCCCCGCCTACCTGGCGCAACACGGCACGCCGCGCCACCCCGACGAACTGGTCGACCACCACTGCCTGGCCTACAAAGGCATCACGGGCCAGCAACGCTGGTTCTTCCGGCGCGGCCAAAGTGACTGGACCTCCTACAGCGTCAAGGGCCCGATCACCGGCAACCACGCCGACACCCTGACCCACGCCGCCGAACAGGGCCTGGGCCTGGTGGTGTTTCCGTCCTGGCTGATTGGCGAAAGCCTGCGCGCCGGCAGTTTGCAGGCTGTGCTGACTGAATATGAAGTGGCGACCACCCTGGAGCCCCAGCAGATTGCCGCACTGTGGCCGGGCAGCCGGAGATTGTCGTTGAAAGTGCGTACGGTGATCGACTATTTCGTGGAGTGTTTTGGGACGGTGCCGTATTGGGATCGGCAGATCAAAACAACCACTGCCCAATCAACCACGCATTCGCCCCACTGATCACCGCGAACAGGAACCACGCCAACAGCCGCGTGGGTAATCGATTGACGAAAGGCCCCATCAACTGCTTGTCACCGGTCATGCGAATCAGTGGATACAGCGCGAACGGCAACTGCAGGCTGAGTACCACCTGGCTGAGAATCAGCAGCTTGCCGATGGCATCGTCGCCCATCAGCCATACCCCAAGGAACGCCGGGATCAACGCCAGTCCGCGAGTGATCAGGCGGCGTTGCCAGCAGGGTATGCGCAGGTTCAGGTAGCCCTCCATGATCACTTGCCCGGCAATGGTGCCGGTAAAGGTCGAACTCTGCCCAGACGCCAGCAACGCGATACCGAATAGGATGCTGGCGAAGGCGCCACCTACCAGTGGGTCGAGCAGATGATAGGCGTCCTGGATTTCCACCACATCGGTATGGCCCGTCTTGTAGAACGCCGCAGCGGCCAGCACCAGGATCGCTGCGTTGACCAACAGTGCCAGAGCCAGGGAACCGATGGTGTCGATACGCGCCAGCTTGACCGCGTCCTGCTTGCTCGCCAGGTCCTTGCCGATCAGGCGCGTCTGCACGATGGAGGTGTGCAGGTAGAGGTTATGGGGCATGACCGTGGCGCCAAGGATGCCGATCGCCAGGTACAACGGCGCCGCGTCGCTGATCGCCGACAGTGAAGGCGTGAAACCGCTGAGCACGTCGGGCCAGTAGGGTTTGATCAGCACCAGTTCGATAAAGAAACACACGCCGATGGTCGCCACCAGCGCCAGCATGATCGCTTCAAGGCGGCGGAAACCGCGGTTTTGCAGGGCCAGGATCAACAGCGTGTCGAAGGCGGTGATGACAATGCCGGTGGTCAGCGACACGCCAAGCAGCAGGTGAAACGCCAGGGCGCAACCGAGCACTTCGGCAAGATCGGTGGCGATGATGGAGATTTCCGCCAGCAGCCACTGGGTACGTGAGGAGCGCTTGCTGTAACGCTCGCGGCACAGCTGCGCCAGGTCCTTGCCAGTGGCGATGCCCAGCCGTGAGCACAGGCACTGCACCGCCATCCCCGCAAGGCTGGCCAGCAGCACCACAAATAGCAGGCTGTAGCCGTAGCGTGAACCGGCTTCAATGGCGGTCGCCCAATTGCCCGGGTCCATGTAGCCAATGGAGATCAACAAGCCGGGGCCGGCGAACATCAACATGCGTTTGAAAAAGGACGCCTTGGGGTCAACGGCAACAGAGCCGGCCACTTCCGGCGGGCAGAACGGAGCGGTAGCGATTTTCGGCAGGTTGAATTTCACGCGCAATTCCAGACAATACACTAGACTTGGGCAGCAGCTTATCAGTCGGACGCGACTGTGCGCATCACCGTATCGCGCGGCAAATCAAAGGCCTCTACCACTTGCACAACCAGGTCCAGCTCCTGGTTCAGCGCCTCGCGCTCCATGCGCTGACGAATCACACCGACCACCAATACCGCCAAGGTGGTGATCGAATACGCCGGGCCGGAAAACGCTCGCACGCCGCTGACCAGCAACATCGCCGCAGCCAGCGCCTGGCCCACCACCGGAATCGCCGTGGCTGCACCCCGACGCAGGATAAACCCGGTCAGCCCGGCCAGCGCGGTACCGCTCAAGGCGGTGGTGGCCGAGCGGCCCACATCGAAGCGCGTGAACAGCCCCTGCTCTTTTTGCGCGGCGGCCTTGAGTTCGGCGTCGAACGCCTGACGGTCGGTGCGGCTGAGTTTGTCCTTGTACTGCTCGATCAGTTTTTCAGCGACCTGCGCTTCGATATCCGCCAGCGCCACGCTTTGAAGTGGCTCGTCGAACTTGATGCCCAGGCGTTGCGCCACCTCCTCGGCAATCTGGCGATAGCTCACCCCGTGACCACGGGCCAGGTTCATGAAGCTGTCACCGCCCATGCGCTGCAACTCGATGGCCAGTTTCAGCGGTTCACGCACACTGGCGTCGATCGAGGCACTGCGCTTTTGCGCCATCAGCTCGGCGAGGAACTTCAGCTCTTCAGGACGCGCCTGCACCAGCGCCGGGAACAGTTCGGCATCTTCTTCGGCAAAGCGCACTTCGCTGCTGCGCAGGTCGGCACGGATCAGGCCACGGCGCTCCTGCAACAAGTCGGTGTACTGCACCACCGTCTTCAATTGCGGCCAATAAGCGGCATGATCAAAGCTGGCCAGATGCACATTGGTGACCTTGGTCTTGAGTGCAGGCGTAACGTCAATCGCATAACGGCCGATGCAGCGCTCGCTATCCGGCTTCAAGGCCAGCGCCCAGTCCTTGCTGGGATGGCAGTTGATCAGCCGGCCCTTGAGCGGCGCCGACACGTCATCCCAAGGGCTTGACGTACAGATCGCCCCGCCCATCAGCAACAGGTTATTCAACGGCAGCTCGCGGGCGATATCGGGGCTGGCCAACAGACTCTTGACCAGAATACGTGCGCCCAGGGAATGACCGATCAGGTTGATGCGCCGCACCGGCAGCGCCTCGTCGTGCAGGTAGCCGGCCAGTTCAGGCAACAAGGTCCTGGCCACTTCATCGACCCGCGCCTCGACACTTTTGTAATGGTCAAGAAAATAGGCAATCGCCCTACCGACGCCCACCGTCGCTGCGCCCAGGCCACCACCGCCAAGCATCGAAGCGATCACATCCTTGAACGGCGCGAACAAGTTTTCCAGAAAGTGCCCCGCCGGCCAGAACAGCATCAGGTTGGTCGAGCCTTCGATACCCGCCAGTTGTGCCTTGAAATTGCCCAGTTGCTGGCGGTTGAAGAAGGCCGAATAACCGTGAACATAGAGATTGAGCACATCCCCCTGGGGCTCGCCACATAGAACGAATGTGGGCTTGCGGGTGCGGTGCATTTCATCCCACTGGTGTTGCATGGGCCGGTGACTCCTGTTGGCAAGGGATGGCGATAGTAACAAACAGTGCCCGCAAGGAAGGTGAATCCTGACGGGCGTTAGCCACGTTCAGGACAACGGGAATAACCCGAGTCGAGCACGCCACACCAGCCGCGCTCCGGAAGAAATTGTGTGTACATTCTTCAGCCTGGCGGGTGAGCAATAAACTCTGTGCATTCAGGAACCAGTATTACTTCAAAAAAAACCGCCCTTTCGGGCGGTTGAAAAAACTCGGCCTTGATCAAAAACCGAGGGAGAAACTCACCGTCACTGCATGGTCCTTGTCGTTGCGCGAGAGTTGACCCGAGTAGCCCAGGCCCAGCTTGCCGTTCTGGCTGATCTGGTAGTCCAGGCCCGCCTCCACCACCGCGCTGTCCTTGGCAATCGGCACGCCCTGGGTGCTGAACGAGCCACCGCCATTGATGAAGCTCAGGTCGGCGTCAGGCTTGGTATCGCCGAAGGCATGGCGCCAGCCGATGCTGCCCCGTGGGGTGATTTTCGAGCCGTTGCCCAAGGTAAGGGTCTGGCCGATGCGTACGCCCAAGGTCGAGTAGGTAATACTTTGGTCGGCATCGCCACGCAGGGCTGCCGAGCCGCCTTTTTCCTTGATCGTATCGCTGTCGTAGTTGACGTAGGCCAGGCCGGCGAACGGTTCCAGGGCCACGCTGGCGGTTTGAATGGTGTAGCCGACTTCACCGAACACCTGGGCACTGCGTGCCTTGTAGTCGGCTTTCAGGCGTTGGCCCTCACCGCCGACCGCCACGTTGCGTTTGCTTTCGATGTCATGCCAGCTGTACGCCACGCCCATGCGTGCGGCGAAGGCTTCCTGCTGGTAGGCGGTGTAGGCCATCAAGTGATAACTGTCCACATCGGCGCTGGAATTGCGGCGCTTGGCGTCCAGGTCGCTACGGGTGTAGCCGGCGGCCACACCGACGCGCCAGGCGTCGTCCACTTGCTTGTCGGTGCCCAGCAGGAAGCCGCTGAGATTGCGATCCAGCTTGGCGGTGTTGCTGTCACCGCCCATATGGCCCCAGGTGCCGAGTACGCGCATCCAACCGACCATCTCGCCGTGACAACCGGCGCTGCTCAGGTGGTTTTCGCTCGGCGCCAGGGCATTGCGTGGGTCGTCCTCGCGGTAGCAACCGGGTTGGCGCATACGCTCGTTGACCGCGTCACGTACGTAACGCGAATCTTCGAGCATCGCGCTGGCAGTGCTGGCGTGGATCTCGCCAGACAAGCTGTCGAAGGCTGCACGCGCTCCTGCCACGTCAGAATTGAGCAACGCGTTCTGCACCGCCGCGCCACCGACGGCTGCGCCGCTGCCCAAGGCCGCCGCCACGCCGCGCTGGTTAGCGGTAGCCGCCACACTGGCATAGCTGACGTTGTTGCGGCTGACCGCCAGTGCCACCTGGGTTGGGCTGTAGTTCAACGCAGTAGTCAGGAACGCCAGGTTCTCCAGGTTGGTGGTGGCAAAGGTGCCGTTGACCGCGCCCGCGGTCAGCAGGGTGTAGGTGGTCGCGCCGGCATACGGTGCCAGGTTGATCACATTCAAGGTGCCGCCCAGGTTGGCAGTGCCGCCCACGGCCAGGGAGCCGGTGGTGGATGGGGTGATCACCAGGTTCAGCGCGCCCGTGCTGGCGTTGGTGAAGTTGCCGGCCACGGTTAACTTGCCGCCGTCAGGCGTCACTGAGCCGTTGTTGACCAGCGAACCGACACTGCCGTTGCCGGTCAGGCCCGCACCGCTGGCCACGGTGACCTGACCGCCGAGCACCCCGCCTGGGTTGGCCGCATTACCCACCTGCAGCACGCCCTCTTGCACCGCTACGGTACCGCTGAACGGCTGGTTGCCGGTCAGCAACAGCGCGCCGGTGCCTTGCTTGACCACCGCACCGGTGCCGCTCAAGGTGCCGTTGAATTGGCCATTACTGCTTTGGGCAAATACCAGACTGGCGTTGTCGAGGATGCTGCCTTGCAGGCTGGTGGTATTGCCCACCAGCGTACCGCCACTGACCGTAGTGCCGCCGGTGTAGGTATTGGCGCCGGTCAGCAGCAACGTGCCGGAATCCAACTTGTTGATCCCACCGGTTCCCACCAGCGGTGCATCGATCTGGGCAGTCACGCCGGAGTTGACCCGCACCGCAGCCAGGCTGCCATCCGCCGCATTGGTCGGGCTCAAGCTGCCCCCAGCGCCGGCCGTCAGGGTGTAACCGGCGTCAAGGAATTGCAGACCGGTAAAGCCTTGGTTACCGACAACCGTCACGGTGCCGCCCTGCCCGCCAAATACCGCGAACTGGTTGGTGGACGCCTGCCCTTGGGTACCGGTGGGGTCGGTCCAGTTGGTGCCCGGGCCCCAGGTGCCACTGCCACCGGTGATGGTGCCGTCGGGGTTGGTGGTGCCGCCGTTCCAGAACTGGATCTGCCCTGGGGCATTTTGCACCACCAGGTTGAGCTGGTTGGCCAGCGCGGTTTGCAGGCTCACGTTGCCCAAGGCGACGGGCAAGGTGCCAAAGGTAAGGCCGTTATCGACCAAGCTGCCGCCATAGCGGAACAGCTGATACACGCCCAGACCGAAGCCGCCGGCATCACTGACGTTGAGCGTTCCGTCCAGGGTCAGGTTGCCAGCGACATTCACCGCAGTGCTCGAAGCACCCGGCGCGCCGAGGGCGAAGTCCAGCGTGGTACCCGACGACAAGGCCAGCGAGCCCACCGACAGTGGGGTCGCCGAGCCCGCCTTGAGCACCGAACCGTCCGCCATGCTCACCGCACCGCCCAGGGTGCCGCTGCCACCCAGGGTCGCGCCGCCGGCAACTTGCACCGCAGCGCTGTTCAAGGTGCCGTTGACCAACAGGCTGCCGGTGTTGACGTTGGTAGTGCCGGTAAAGCTGTTGTTACCGGTCAGCAGCAACGCGCCGGTGCCGGTTTTGTTCAGTACGCCGGTGCCGGTGAGGTTGCCGGTGTAGGTGCCGTCGGTGGCTTGCTCAAAGGTCAATGCCGCATTGTTGGCGATGGCGCCTTGCAGGCTGTTGGTGTTGCCGGTGGTGGTGCCACCGTTGAGCGTGGTGCCGCCGCCGTAGGTGTTGGCACCCGCCAGCAGCAAGGCGCCGCTGCCGTTTTTCACCAGGCTGCCGGTGCCGCTGACGACGCCGTTGAGGGCCAGGTCATGGCTGCCGGCCAGGGTCAGCGGGCCGCCCAGATTGACGGCATTGGCCAGTTGCAAGTCAGTGCCACCATCCAGTTGCGCAGCGCCGCCGACAGTCAGGGCACCGCTGCCCAGTGCAGCGTTGTTGCCCAGCACCAGTTGACCGGCGTTGAGGCCGGTGCCGCCGCTGTAGCTGTTGGTGCCATTGAGGGTCAAGGTTGCAGCGCCGTTTTTCACCAGGCTGCCGCTGCCGCTGATGCCACCATTGAGGGTCAACGCGTTGCTGCCGCCAATCGCCAGGGCGCCGTTGAGTACCGCTGCATTGGCCAGGCTCACTGCCGCGTTGCTGTCCAGGGTGGTGCCCGCCGCGGCAGTCAGTACGCCGGTGCCCAGGGCACTGTTGTTGCCGACCACCAGAGTGCCGCCGTTGAGCGCAGTGCCGCCGGTGTAGCCATTGGCGCCGTTGAGCACCAGAGTGCCGCTGTCGAGCTTGGCCAGGGTACCGGCACCATTGAGCGTGACGCCCAGGGTGGCGGTCACGTTCGGATCGACGCGCACCGCGGTGTTGCCGGTGCCGCCATTGACCAGGTTAAGCACACCCGCCGTGCCGGAGGCCAGGTTATAGCCATCGGTGACAAACTGCATGCCGGTGATGTTTTGCGTGCCGTCCACCGTCACATTGCCGGCTGCGCCCTGGAACACTGCGAAACTATTGGTCCAGCCTTGGTTGAGCGTGCCGTCGACATTGGTCCAGTTGGTATTGCCGGTGCTCCAGGTACCATTACCACCGTCGATGGCAGCGTTGCCGATCAGGTTATTGCCATCCCAGAACTGCACAGTAGTGTTAGGTGCAGTCACCAGCAGGTTGACCTTGTTGCTGATGGCGGTCTGCACTTGCAGATCGCCCGGCACCACGCTGCCCGGCAGTATGCCGAGGGTCAGGCCGTTGTCGGTAAGCGCCCCGCCGTAGTTGATGAGGTTGTAGACGCCGCTGCCAAAGCCGCCGATATCGGTGACGTTGAGGTTGCCGTCCAGGGTCAGGTCGCCGCCGACATTCAGCAGCCCGGTACCACCGCCCACAACTGGGGTGCCTAGACCGACATCCAGATTGGAGTTGCCGCCCAGCACCAGCGAGCCCAGCGACAGCGTGCTGCCGGTGTTCAGGCCGATATGACCGCCGTCGGCGACGGTCACGGCACCACCAAGAGCACCGCTGCCAGTCAGGGTCGCGCCGTTGTTGACCGCCACCGTGCCACTGGCCAGCGAGCCTGTGACATTCAAGGTGCCACCGTTGACGTTGGCGGCGCCGCTGATGCCATTGGTGCCGCTCAGGTTGAGCACACCGCTGCCGTTTTTATCCAGGCCACCGGTGCCGCCCAGCGAACCGCCAAAGGTGTTGTCCAGGTTGCTGCCGCCCACCGCCAGCGTGCTACCGCCCGCCACCTGCACCTCGCCTTTGCCGGCCAGCGTGTTGAGGCTGGCATTGCCGCCCAGGTTGAGGCTGGCGCCGCTGCCGACGGTAACGCCGGAAGTGCTGCCCAGTGCGCCGTTACCCAACGTAGTCACGCTGCCGCCGGCCACAGTCAGCGGGCCGCTGAAGCTGTTATTGCCAGTGAGCAACAGGTCCGCCGCGCCATTTTTGATCAGCGCCGCATTACCGGCCAGTACCCCAGCCAGGGTCAGGTTATTGCTGCCTGCGACGGTCAGGTCGCCATTCAGATTGACCGCGTTGGCCAGAACCAGCGGCGTGCTGTTGGCCAGGGTCGCCGCACCGCCGACGGTCAAGGCGCCCGAACCCAGAGCCGTGGCGTTGCCCAAGATCAACGTACCGGCGTTGAGGGTTGTGCCACCGCTGTAGGTGTTGGCGCCGTTGAGCGTCAGGTTGGCGCCGCCGGCCTTGGTCAGGGAACCGCTGCCATCGACTACGCCATCAAGGCTCAGATCATTGCTGCCGCCGACTGTCAGCGCAGCATTCAGGCTGGTGTTATTGGCCAGGGCCAGTGCAGCGCTGGTATCCAGGGTCGCGACGCCATTGACTGCCAGGGCACCGCTGCCCAGGGCCGATGCGTTGCCCAGGGTCAACGACCCCGCGTTCAGTTGGGTGCCACCGAGGTAGGCATTGGCGCCATTAAGGGTCAGGTTGCCCGCACCGGTTTTGGTCAGGCCGCCGGCACCACTGACCACACCGTTCAAGCTCAGGTCGCCAGTCCCCAGAATGTCCAGGTTACCGGCCAGGTTCAGGGTATTGGCCAAAGCCACCGCGGTGCTGCTGTCGAGGCTGGTACCGGCTGCCGCGTTCAACGCGCCACTGCCCAGTGCGCTATTGGAGCCCAGGATCAAGGCGCCGGCGTTGAGTGCGGTTGGCCCGGCGTAGGTGTTGTTACCACTGAGGGTCAGGTTGGCGATGCCATTTTTGATCAGGCTGCCGGTGCCGGCCACGGTGCCGGCCAGGGTCAAGGCGTTGCTGCCGCCAACAGTCAACGTACCGTTGACGTTCACATTGTTGGCCAGGTTGACCGCAGCGTTGCTGTCCAAAGTGGTGCCATTGGCGGTGGTCAACACGCCACTGCCCAGGGCACTGTCATTGCCGACCACCAGCGTGCCGCCATTGAGCTCGGTGCCACCGGTGTAGCTGTTGGCCCCGTTGAGTACCAGGGTGCCGGTGTCCAGCTTGGCCAGGGTACCGCCGCCATTGAGCGTGACGCCTAGGGTCGCGGTGACGCCAGGGTCGACCCGCACGGCGGTGTTGCCGCCGGTGCCATTGAACAGGGTCAAGGCCCCCGCCGTGCCACCCGCCAGGTTGTAGCCATCCGTGACGAACTGCAACCCAGTGATAGCTTGCGCGCCGTCAACGGTGACGGTGCCCGCTGTGCCCTGGAATACCGCAAAGCTGTTCGGCGCCCAGGTTGTATTGAACGCGCCGTTGACGCCGGTCCAGTTGCCGGTGCCTGCGCTCCAGGTGCCGCTGCCGCCTTCGATGGCACCGTTGCCGGTGACTTGACTGCCGTCCCAGAACTGCACGTTGGTACTGCCGTTGACCAACAGGTTGACCTGGTTGCCGATGGCGGTTTGCAGGTCCAGATCAGCGGCTGGGATATTCACCGGCAGGCTGCCCAGTTGCAGGCCGTTGTTGGTCAGGCCGCCGGTGTAGTCGATCAGGCGATAGATACCGGTGCCGAAGCCGCCGATATCACTCACGTTGAGCGTACCGTCCAGGGTCAGGTTGCCGTTGACCTGTACCAGTGCCGTACCGCCGGTGGATGGCGCGCCAAGGCCGGCATCCAGGTTGGAGTTGGCATTGAGCAACAACGAGCCGGTGGTCAGGGTAGCGCCCGAGTTGACCGCCAGGTGGCCGCCATCGGCGATGACCACATTGCCCAGCAAGGTACCGGTGCCGCCCAGGGTTGCGCCGCTGCCCACGCTCACATTGGCGCTGGCCAATGAGCCGTTGACGAGCAGGCTGCCACCATTGACCAGCGTATCGCCGGTGAGCGCGCTGAGGCCACCAAGGGTCAGGGCGCCCGTGCCGTCCTTGGCAAAGTTGCCGAGCCCGGCCAATACGCCGTCGAACGTGCTGTCGAGGTTATTACCGCCAACGCTCAATGTGCTGCCCGCCCCGACTGTCGCCAGCCCTGTGCCGGTGAGCGCGCCCAGGCTGGCGGTACCGCCCAGGTTCAGGGAGGTACCGCCCGCCAGATTGACGCCGGCACCGACACCCAATGCCCCATTGCCCACGGTGGTAAGGCTGCCCGATTGCACATCGAACAAGCCGTTGAAGGTGTTGTTGCCAGTCAGGCTCAAATCAGCCGTGCCGGTTTTGATCAGGTCACCACTGCCTGCCAGTACACCCGCAAGGGTCAGGTTGTTATTGAGACCGCCCACTGTCAGGCCTGCATTGAGGTTGACCGCGTTGGCCAGCACCAGCGGTGTGCTGTTGGCCAAGGTGGCCGCACCGCCGACCGTCAAAGCGCCGGTACCCAGCGCCGCTGCCGTACCGAGGGTCAAGGTGCCCGCATTGAGGGTGGTACCGCCTTGATAAGTGTTGACGCCGTTGAGCGTCAGGTCGGCGGCGCCGTTCTTGACCAGCTCGCCAGTGCCACTGAGCAGGCCAGCCAAGGTCAGGTCATTGCTGCCGGCTACGGTCAGCGCCGCGTTCAGGACGGCATTGTTACCGATGGTCAAGGCTGCATTGTTATCCAGGGTTGCGGCGCCACCAACGATCAGATTGCCCAGCCCCAGCGCCGCCGCATTGCCCAGGGTCAGCGTCCCGGCGTTCAGTGTGGTACCGCCGAGAAAGGCATTGGCACCCGTCAGGGTAAGGTTGGCAGCGCCGTCTTTAGTCAGGCTGCCGGCGCCATTGATCGCCCCCGTCAGGGCCAGGTCGGCGGTGCCGCCGATGCCCAGATTGCCCGCCAGGTTGATTGCATTGTTGACGCTCAGCGCAGTGCTTGCATCCAGGGTTGTACCGCCTGCCGCATTGAGCACGCCAGCGCCCAACGCGCTATTGGCCGCCAGCACCAGACCACCCGCATTCAAGGCCACCGGGCCAAGGAAGGTATTGCTGCCACCCAGGGTCACAGTGGCCGCGCCATTTTTGATCAAGCCGCCCGTGCCGCCAATCACGCCGTTGAGCGCCAACGCGTTGCTGCCCGCCAGGTTCAGGTCGCCGTTGAGGGTGACGTCATTGCCAAGCGCTGCCGCGGTATTGCTGTCCAGCGTAGTGCCCGCCGCAGCGGTCAGGGCGCCAGTGCCCAGCGCGGTGTTACTGCCGACCACCAACGTACCGCCATTGAGCAAGGTGCCACCGGTGTAGCTGTTGGCGCCACCGAGTACCAGTGTGCCGGTATCGAGTTTATTCAGGGCACCTGCCCCGGTGATATCGACGCCAATGGTCGCGGTTGCCAGCGGGTCGACACGCACCGCGAAGTTGCCACTGCCGGTGCTCAATTGCCCCCCGGTGCCATTGACCAGATTGTAGCCATCGGTGACGAATTGCATGCCAGTAAGGGTCTGCGCACCCTCCACGCTGACGGTACCCGCCGCGCCCTGGAACACCGCAAAACCGCCGCCCCAGGTCTGGTTGAGAATGCCGTCGGCCGAGGTCCAGTTGGTGCCGCCCGCCGTCCAGGTGCCGCTGCCACCGTCAACACTGCCGTTGGGCACGGTGTTGCTGCCGTCCCAGAAGCGGATGTTCGGTGCCGACACCACCAGGTTGACCTGGTTGCCCACCGAGGTTTGTACCAACAGGTCACCCAGGCCATAGCCCAACGGCACGCTGTTGACGTTCAATGCGCCGGCCAGGCTGCCGGTGTAGTTGATCAACCGATACACACCGGCACCGAAACCACCGGCATCGCTGACGTTCAGGTTACCGGCCAGGTTCACATTGCCACCGACATTCAGCAACGAAGTCAGCGAAGGTGCACCGAGGGCCACATCCAGATTGCCGCCGGCGCTCATGTTCAAGCTGCCGGCGGATAAGGTCGCTCCGCTACCCAGGGCCAAGTGCCCGCCGTTGTTGATATTCACCGCACCCAACAGCGAACCGCTGCCGGTCAGCGTGCCGCCACTATTCACGTCAACCACCGCACTGCCCAGGGAACCGGTGAGGTTCAAGGTGCCTGCGTTGATCGCCGTGTTACCACTGATGCCGTTGATCCCGGTGAGGTCCAGCGTGCCGGTGCCAACCTTGATCAAGCCACCCGCGCCACTGAGGCTACCGTCAAAGGTACTGCTGGTGCTCAGGCCGCCTACGGTGAGATTGAAACCACCGCCCACCGCCACGTCGCCCGTGCCGCTGAGGCCGGCCAGGCTGGAATCGACATTCAGGTTCAGCGCCGCACCGGCTGCCACGTTGGCGCCGGAACTGCCCGCCAGGGCATCGGCGCTCAACAGCGTGACGCTGCCAGACAGGATATCCACGGCGCCAGTGAAGGTGTTGCTGCCCGACAGGGCCAGATCGGCCAGGCCATTTTTGATCAGCGCACCCGCGCCGCTGATCACGCCGTTCAGGGCCAGGTCGTTATTGCCCGCGAGGCTCAAGTCGGCATTCAGTGCAATGTCGTTGCCGATCCCGAAGGCCGCGCTATTGTCCAGGGTGGCTGCGCCGCCGACCGTCAAGGCGCCGCTGCCCAGCGCGCCCGATGTGCCCAGGGTCAAGGTACCGGCATTGAGGGTGGCGCCACCGCTGAAGGTGTTGGTGCCGTTGAGGGTCAGATTGGCCAGGCCGTCCTTGATCAGCGGGCCCGCGCCGCTGATCGTATTGCCCAGGGTCAGCGCATTGGTGCCGCCAACGGTCAGCCCGGCATTGAGGACAATGCCATTGCTCAGCGCAACCGCCGCGCTGCTGTCCAGAGTCGCCGCGCCGCCGACAGTCAGGTCGCCAAGGCCTAGCGCCGAGTTGCTGCCGACGGTCAGTGTGCCTGCATTCAAGGTGGTGCCACCCAGGAAGCCATTGGCGCCACTGAGAATCAGGTTGGCCGCGCCGGCTTTGGTCAGGCTACCGGCACCATTGATGCCACCGCTCAGGGTCAGATCGGCGGTGCCGCCGATGCCCAGGTTGCCCGCCAGGTTGACCGCATTGGTCAAGGTGACGGCCGTGCTGGCGTCCAGGGTCGTGCCCGCCGCCGCATTTAATGCTCCGGAACCCAACGCGGTAGCGGAACCTACCACCAGCCCACCGGCATTCAGCGCGGTAATCCCGGTGCGCGTATTGTTGCCAGTCAAGGTCAACAGGCCCGCACCGGTTTTGATCAAGCTGCCGGCGCCGGACATCACCCCGCCCAACGTCAGCGGGTTGGTGCCGGTCAGCGTCAGGTTGGCGCCCAGCGCCACGTTGTTGGTGAGTAACGACGCACCGCCAGCATCAAGGTTCGCGGCACCCGTCACACTCAAGCCACCGCTGCCCAATGCGGTGTTATTGCCCAGCACCAGTGTGCCGGCGCCCAGGCTGGTGGTGCCGCTGTAGCCGCTGTTGACGCCATTGAGAGTCAGGCTGCCCGCACCGCTGTGGGTGATCCCACTGGCGCCGGAAATCGCACCGCCCAAGGTCAGCGCGCCGGCGACGTCGGTGGTCAGGTTGCCGTTCAGGGTCAGCGCATTACCCAGGCTCACAGTACCGGGGGCCTGCAAGGTGGTGGCTGCACTGACCGTCACTGCGCTGCTGCTCAAGGCCAGGTTATTGCCCAGTTGCACCGAACCGCCGGCCAGGTTCGTCGCACCTGTGTAAGTATTGGCGCCGCTGAGGATCAGTTGCCCGGTACCGGCCTTGGTCAAGCCGCCCGCGCCCGAGAGCACGCCGCTGAGGGTCAGCCCGGTCGAGGCACCCTGCACCGTCAAGCCGCCAGTGCCCAGGGTCAACAAATTGGACAGGGTCAAGCCATTGCCGGTGGCCTCGATGGTCCCGCCGTTGGCGGTCAACACACCGGTGCCGAAGGTGGTGTTGTTATTGAACTGCGAAATGCCGCCATTGAGGGTCGTGCTGCCGCTGACCAAAGGCCCTTGCAGGGTCCAGGTGCCGCTGTTGATGGTCAGGTTGTTGAAGTTGACATAGTTGGCGCTCGACGCTGTGCCAGTCCCCGTGATACCGCCGCCGACACCCGTGGTGTTCTGCAAGATCAAGGTGTTGCTGCCCAGCGCGCCACCATCCACTTGGCCGGTGGGCGCGAATGTCAGGTTCACACCGAGCAGTCCGCCCAGGCTCGCGCCGATGCCGCCGCCGTTCGTTACGCTTGAACCGGTGACAGCGGTGAAGGTGTTGGTGCTACCGGCCCCCATCGACACACCGCCGGATATAGTCCCGGTGTTGAGGAAAGTGTTACCAGCGGTGGAGCTTTCGAACGCCACGCGCCCGGTCAGGGTGCCGTTGTTGGTCATGTTGACTTGCCCGCCGCCTTGCACCGCCACCACTGGGGTGTCGGAAGTGAACAGGGTCAGGCCGAGCAAGGACGAAGAGCCGATGGTGCCGTTGTTGACGATGGTGGTGATGCCGCCTGCACCGTTGGTGGCGTTCAGGGCCATGCCATCGAGCGAGGCCAGGTTGAGCCCCAGCAGCGCACCGGTACCGCGCATGATGCCGGTGGCGGTGTTGGTGATGTTCAACGCGCTGGCTGCCGTGTTGCCGATCACTACGCCACCGCTCAGCACTGAAACCAATCCCAGGAGTGCCGGGTCAATGGTGCCGGAGTTATTCAACGTCGCGTTGTTACCCGTCAGGGTCAACGCTTTGCCGCCCAGCGTCGCATTGAGTTGCGCTCCGGCGCTGACGTTGACCGTCAGGTCGTTGACCGCGCTGCTGAAGGTGTTGAGGAACAATGGCAATGACGGCACGCCCGTACAGGTCACCGTCGCGCCGGCTGCAGGACTTGCCGGGGTACAGGCAGCGAACACATCCGGGCTCGCCAAGCCCATGACCAAACCGGCCACGCCCAGGCGGATAGCAAGAGAAAGCGCAGAAATACGAGGTACAGCGGCAGTCGCAAGTCTTCTATCCACGTTCTACTCCTTGTGGTGCAAGCGTTTCGTCCATGAATGCGTAAAAAGCCCGGGTTTAACCTTCCACACGCATCGAATTCGAAATACCTGACCGTGTTGACTAACAATCCAGTTTGTCGAAACGTTAGTAGAGCCACGGAAAAGTCATTGAATTAAATGGTATTAATACTTTCGTAAAACCCGTGATCGAATGGGGTAACAACCAACATCCATTGACTGTCGCGACAAAAATACAAGTTTCAAAATGTGAAAAAGCGTTCTAATAGCGCCCTATTTCCCTCTGCGGTTAGCCGTTGATTCAAGTAAACAATGGAGTTCGCAATGCCCCATGAAGGCAACCTGTTACAAGCGGCCGTAGTGTTCCTGCTCGCTGCCGTGCTCACCGTGCCCCTGGCCAAGCGCCTGCAATTGGGCGCGGTGCTGGGCTATCTGTTTGCCGGTGTGATCATCGGCCCGTCGGTACTCGGCCTGATCGGCAACCCGCAAAGCGTGGCGCAGTTCTCTGAATTGGGTGTGGTGCTGCTGCTGTTCATCATCGGCCTGGAGCTGTCGCCCAAACGTCTGTGGGTGATGCGCAAGGCCGTGTTCGGTGTCGGCCTGGCCCAGGTGCTGCTCACTGGGTTGGTCATGGGCGCGGTGGCGCTGTGGCTGTTTGGCCAGCCATGGAACAGTGCCATCGTGCTGGGCCTGGGCCTGGCGCTGTCCTCCACCGCGTTTGGCCTGCAAAGCCTGGCCGAGCGCAAGGAGCTTAACCAGCCCCACGGGCGTCTGGCTTTCGCCATCCTGCTGTTTCAGGACATCGCGGCCATCCCGCTGATCGCCCTCGTACCCTTGCTGGCCGGTGGCAGTCACCCAACCACCGAAGCCGAGGGCCTGCGCCATGGCTTGCAGGTACTGGGCAGCATCGCCGTGGTGATCATCGGCGGGCGCTACCTGTTGCGTCCGGTGTTTCGCATCGTCGCCAAAACCGGTCTGCGCGAAGTATCCACCGCCACCGCGCTGCTGGTGGTGATCGGCACCGCCTGGCTGATGGAGCTGGTGGGCGTGTCCATGGCCCTGGGGGCGTTCCTCGCCGGCCTGCTGCTGGCAGATTCGGAATACCGCCACGAACTGGAATCCCAGATCGAACCCTTCAAGGGCCTGCTGCTGGGGCTGTTCTTTATCAGCGTGGGCATGGGCGCCAACCTCAGCCTGCTGCTCAGTACGCCGCTGGTGGTGATCGGCCTGACCCTGCTGTTGATCGGGTTGAAACTGCCCCTGCTGTACGCCGTTGGCCGCATGGTCGGCGATCTCAATCGCGAAAGCGCCTTGCGCCTCGGCGTGGTACTGGCAGCCGGGGGTGAATTCGCCTTCGTGGTGTTCAAGATCGGCCGCGACCAAGGCCTGTTCGAACCACACCTTTACGATGTGCTGGTGCTGACCATCACCCTGTCCATGGCCTTGACCCCGCTGTTGCTGCTGGTGTGTCCGAAGCTGTTCAAACCCAAGGTCAAGCCGGTGGAAGTGCCGGAGGAATACCGCGCCATCGAAAGCGACGCGCCCCGCGTGGTCATTGCCGGCATGGGGCGCATGGGCCAGATCGTGGCGCGGATCCTGCGGGCGCAGAACATTTCGTTTATCGCCCTCGACACCTCCGTGGAAACCATCGAGCTGACCCGCAGTTTTGGCGGTATGCCGGTGTTCTACGGTGACCCCCAGCGCCCGGAAATTCTCCACGCGGCCAAGGTCGATCAGGCGGAATTCTTCGTCATTGCCATGGACGATCCGGAGATCAACATCAAGACCGCCGCTCTGGTGCGCAGCCTCTACCCGCACATGAAGATCATCGCCCGTGCCCGTAACCGCCAGCACGTACACCGCTTGGTGGACCTGGACGCTTCACCGGTGCGCGAAACCTTCTACTCCAGCCTGGAAATGAGCCGCCGCACCCTGGTCGGCCTTGGCTTGAGCCAGGCTCAGGCCGACGCGCGCATCAACCGCTTCAAGACCCACGACCAGCAAGTGCTCGCCGCGCAACACGCGGTGTACGACGATGCAGCCAAAGTCATGCAAACCGCTCAGGAAGCCCGTACGGAACTGGCGCGCTTGTTTGAGATGGACAGGCTTGAGGAAGAGTCCGACAAGGTGTGACATGGAGAATGAACGAAATTGCGAATTTTCTGACAGAATACGCCGCAATTTCGTTCATCTCTGGAGCGCCACATGGCCACGTTCACCAAGACCGCAGTGCTGCTGGCCCTCGCGCTTACCGCCGGCAGCGTGTTCGCTGCCGCCAAGCCAACCACGCAAAAAATCTCCACCTTGGGTGGCAAGTTCACCTTCAACCTGCCCAAGGCTTACAGCGCTGACACCCTGCCCTCCGGCAAGGCTGAGGACGGCACCGCTGATACCCAGGGCACGCTGTATGCCAACTCGACAACGAAAAGTGTGGTGATCGTCGCCGAAACCGTGCGCAACGATGGGGCAACCATCAAGGATAACGACCCGCAGTTCCTCGATGGTGCCGTGGCCGATTTCGTCAAGGACCAGAGCGCCGCCCTGCCCGACTTCAAGAAGCTGGGCGAGAAGAAACTCACTTACAAGGGCCTGGGCCTGCGCCAGGTTGACAGCAGCGCTACCCAGGGCGGCGGCAAGACCTTGAACTCCACGTTCCTGGGTGGTTCCGGCAACCATCTGCTAGTGATCCAGGCGATTTCCCGGGCCGATGATGTGAAGGGGCATGCGGCATTGGTGAAGCAGATTACGGGCGGCAAGTAACCGCCCCTCCCACATTTTTTACTGCATTTTACTTCAGGCTTTTCTCTAGCCAGGCTTTCAAGTCCTGCACTTCCGCTTCGCTGATGGTGTGATTCATCCCCGGGTATTCATGAAACTCCGGCTTGAGCCCCAACCCCACCAGCACCTTATCTGCCTGCGTGGCCGAGCTGAAGGGCAGCGCCTGGTCCAAAGTGCCATGGCCAATAAAAATCGCCAGTTTGCCCATGGACGCATCAGGCTTCAGCGCAGACCTGAGTACCGGTAGCACGCTGCCACTGAGCGCGGCGATACCGCGTACCAACTCGGGTTCACGCAAGGCCACCTCGTAAGACATGATCGCGCCCTGGCTGAACCCCACCAGGAATACCCGATCGCTTTGGGTGTGGTACTTGGCGGTAGCCTTGACCACAAAGTCCTTGATCAGTCGGGCGCTGCTGAACAGTTCATCGGTCTCGCCGTTGTACTCAGGCTCATCAGTCTTGGTAAACCAACGATAACCGTGCGGTTCCACCGGCAGCGGCGCACGCACTGACAGGTAGGTCCAGGTGGATGGCAACGCGTCCTTGATACCAAACAGATCTTCCTCGTTGCTGCCAAAACCATGCAGGAAGATCACCAGCGGCTGGTTGCGCGCATCGCTCTGGGTTTGTTCCAGGTAGGACAACGGCAAGTCGGTGTGCAAGCCGGTGTCGGCATGAACGGCGCCGGCCACCAGGGCCAATGCGAGGGCAAGCTGTTTGAGCATCGGATTTACCTCAGGGTTTGCGCAACAAATAGGTGTCCATGATCCAGCCGTTTTCCAGGCGCGCCGCCTTGCGTACCCGTTCAATCTCTTCTGCCACGTGAGCCACTTTACCGCTGATCAGGATTTCGTCAGGCGTGCCCAGGTAGGCGCCCCAGTAAATATCCAGGTCCTGATCCGCCACGCTGCGGTAGGAATCTTCTGCGTCGAGCATCACTACCAGGGTATCGGCATCACTGGCCTGCCCCGCCGCCAGGCGACGTCCCGTGGTGATTTCGACGGACTTGCCGATACGGTTCAACGGCACCTTATGCTGGGCCGCCAGCGCCTGCACGCTGGTGATGCCGGGGATCACCTCGAACTCGAACACGCACCGGCCACTGGCCAGGATCGCCTGCAAGATACGAATGGTGCTGTCGTACAGCGCAGGATCCCCCCAGGCCAGGAACGCCCCCACTTCACCGTCAGCCATTTCTTCGTTGATCATGCGCTCGAAGGTGTGCTGCTTATCGCGGTTAAGGTCCTGCACAGCGGTGGTGTAGTCGATTTCACCGCGTACGCGCTCAGGGCAATCGGCCTCGACAAAACGGTAGCCGGGCTCGGTGATGTAGGTCTGGCAGATCTCACGGCGCAGGTCGATCAGCTTGTCCTTGCTCTGGCCCTTGTCCATCAGGAAGAACACGTCGGTACGGTTCAGCGCCTTCACGGCCTGCATCGTGATGTAGTCAGGGTTGCCGGCGCCAATGCCGATGATCAGGATGCGTTTCATGGGGTGCTCTCAGTGCGGGGCGTTGATTTTGCCATGATCTGCACGTCAGGCGTGAGTTTCCAGGCGCAGGCGCCACACGCCATTGAAGCGCAACTCAGTGGCCGACAGGGGCTCGACGTCGATCCGATAGAACATCGAGACCGGGAACTGCATGACGGAGAGTATCGCGGCGCGAATCACGAACGGGTGGGTCACGGCGACTGTATGGCCGGGGTGGGTTTCGAGCGATGCGAGCCATTGGCCCACACGCGCACAGAGCTGATCCACCGACTCGCCGCCATGGGGTGCGCGGGTGCTGTCGGCGCTCCAGGCCTTTAATTCCTGGCTATCGAGTTGGCTGATGTCCTGGCCTTTCCATAAACCGAGATCAACATCGCGCAACGCCACTTCAACCTCGGCGTGGGCGCCGAACAAGCCGGCTGTCTGGCGGGCCCTGGCTTCGGGGCCGCAGAGCAGGCGTGGCTGTTTTTTGTAGCGTCCGGCCAGGGAGCAAGCAGCACTTTGCCAGTCCATCGAGACGGACTCATCGTCGGGAAAACGCCCATGTTTTTGCAGGGGGGTGATGGCGTGGCAGATCAGGGTCAAACGGGTGGCGAGCATCGCACTTCACTCTGTTTTCGGTATGTTACTGCACCCCCAGTGTGAACGACGTACCTGTGGGAGGGGCTTGCCCCCTCCCACATTTAATCAGGCGGATGCACTCTCACTGAGCGGAGCGGCTGCGGCCTGAGCCTGCAACTGCGCGGCTTGCTGGCTGTATTCGCGCAGGTAGACGATAAATTCCTGCAACAGGCGGTCCCAAAGTTCCAACTGGCTACGCAGATGCGAAGCGCCGACACCGGCCACCACCACGTCCATCTCCATCAACAGAAACTCACCCTGCACCGACAACCGCGCAAAGCGCCGCGAGGCATTCCACACCTGAGCCAGGCCCTCGGGCAATTCACCCTGCACCCGCAGGGCGCAGCTGTAGGTAAAGTCCACATAACTGCCCTGCTCGGCCGCCGGGTTGCCAAAGCGCACGGCAAAACCGATGCCCTGACTGGCGCTGAGCAATTGCACAACGCCGTTCTGCTCAGACTGGTTGACCCGATACCCGGCTTCCTGCAACAGCTCGGTGAGGCTTTGAATGGATACGCTGGTGATCAGTTGAACATCGCTCATAGTGGTCTCTTCCTTGTTGATCATTGATTAAGGCGGTGTGCGAGCATCGAACCGATTAAGGTATAGCTCATCGCCAAAACCTTGGGTCAATTCATTGGAAATGACCCATTCTCATCACAACAACGGCTGGCCACCTTTTTTGGATCGTGCTGCATCAGTTGGATAAGCGTCGACTATGAGGCCGTCTTCGGGAGCAAGTCCCCTCCCACATCGGCGGGCACTAGCGCCGAATGACCGCTGGCGACAAAATCCTCCTTGCGCAACACCACCAATGCCACCAACGACACCACTCCGGTGGCCACGTAGAAGTACCACGGCGAAGTAATGTCCCCGGTCACCTTGATCAACCAGGTGGAAATCAACGGCGCACTGCCGCCAAACACCGCCACCGGCACGTTGTATGCCACTGCAATGCCGGTGGAGCGAATCCGCGTCGGCAGCAGCTCACTCATCAACGCGTAGGTCGACGACGCATACAGCCCGAACAGAATCGCCACCGCCATCAACGGTGCGAAGAACGACGCCGGGGTCGCGGTGGGTGCCGACTTGAACAGCCAGAACATCGCCAGGGTCGCCAGCGTGCCGATCACCATCAGGAACGGCTTGCGCCCGTATTTATCGGTAAATGCCCCGCCAAACGGCATCACGAAGGCGGCCGAGAAACTGGCAACGAACACGTAGAGCAAGGTGGTGCCGCTGTCGAACTTGAGGATCTTGGCCATGTAGGTCGAGGCGAAGGTCAGCACCAGGTAGAAGATCGAGCTGTGCAAGGTGATGATAAAGAACACCAGGGCAATCGCGCGCTTCCACTGCCAGACCTCGCGCAGCGGCGCCCGCGAAGTTTGCCCGGCGCGTTGCAGCGCTAAAAACTCGGGGCTGTCTTCAAGCTTGAGGCGGATGTACATGGAGATAAAGCCCAGGGGCGCAGCGATCAGGAACGGTACGCGCCAGGCCCATTCCTGCATGACCTCGGCGCCCAGCACCCAGGTCATGCCATTGGCCACGGCGCCGCCCAGCAACAGGCCGAGCACAGCGGTGACCATCAACCAGCAGGTGGCGAAGCCGCGGCGACCGGGCCCGGCGTATTCGGAGATAAAGCTGGTGACCGTGCCGATTTCGCCGCCCGCCGAGAAGCCCTGCACGCAGCGCACCAGGATCAGCAGGATCGGCGCGGCGATGCCCAGGCTGGCGTAGGTCGGCAACAACCCCAGCATCACCGTGGAACCGGTCATCATCACCAGCGCCATGATCAGGGTTTTGCGCCGGCCGATCTTGTCTGCCAGCGGGCCGAAGAACAGCCCACCCAGAGGGCGGATAAAGAAGCTCAGGGCAAACGCGGCGAAGCTGGCCAGCAGGCTGGTGGTGGGGTCATCGGAGACGAAGAACGCCTGGCCGATATAGACCGCGAGAAACCCATAGACGCCGTAGTCGTACCACTCGATCAAGTGGCCCGAGGTGGCGCCCAGAAACGCTCGGCGGCGCTTGCGGACAGTGTCTTGTGCGGGATTGCCCATCGTGGGGACTCCTTGTCTGATTATCGATCCATGTCAAAGCGCGGCGATACTCGCTGCTTTCAACCACTGCCGCAAGTCGGTCTTGAGAATCTTGCCGTAGCTGTTCTTGGGCAAGTCGCTGCGCCATACATATTTTTTCGGTTTCTTGAACGAGGCCATGCGCGTCAGGAACCAGGCGGTGAGTTCACCCTCATCCAGGGGCTGGCCGCTGCGCGTCACCACAAACGCCACCACCGACTCCCCCCACTGAGCGTCCGGCTCGCCCACCACGCACACCTCAAACACCTGCGGATGCTGGGCCAGCACTTCCTCGACTTCACGCGGGTAGACGTTGCTGCCGCCGCTGATGATCACGTCCTTGGAGCGATCCGTCAGGGTCAGATAGCCGGCTGCGTCTAGATAGCCGATATCACCGGTCAGCAGCCAGCCGTCCACCAAGGTTTGGCCAGTGGCTTGCGGGTTGCGCCAGTAGCCTTGCATCACGGTGGCGCCACGCACCGCGATTTCGCCGCGCTCACCGGTGGGCAAAGGCTGGTGCGCAGTATCGAGAATACGGATTTCCACACAGGACTGCGCGTGGCCCACCGAAGCGGCCAGGCTGGCCCAGTCGGGGCGTTGGCGATCGGCAATCACTGCACGGGGCAACACGCTGATGGTCATGGGGCTCTCGCCCTGACCGTAGATCTGCACCAGGCGCGGCCCGAAGGTGTCGGCGGCTTCACGCAGATCGGCCAGGTACATCGGGCCGCCGCCATACACGATGATCTTGATGCCAGCGCCGTGATAATCCTGGCGCCGTGCCTGCTCGACCATGCGCTTGACCATGGTCGGCGCGGCAAACAGCGACACATTGCCCACCTGCTCGGCCAGCCCGAACAGCTCGGCGGCGTCGAAGCCATGGGAGGCCGGCACCACATGGCGTGCGCCGCAGCGCACATGGATGAAGTTATACAGGCCAGCACCGTGGGACATCGGCGCGGCATACACTGCCGCATCGTCGGCGCTGACCGCATCGACATCTGTGGCGTAGCACAGCGACATGGCGACCAGGTTGCCGTGGGACAGCATCACACCCTTGGAGCGCCCTGTCGTGCCAGAGGTGTAGAACAGCCAGGCGAGGTCCTGGTCGTGGCGTGGCACCGGTTGTTCCAGGGTTGGCCAGCCAGTGTTGGGAGGTAAGAGGTGGCCGTCCAGCTCCTTGCAGCGCGGGGGCAAATCCCGTGATGAGAACACCCGGCCGCCATCGGTAAAGATCAAGCGTGCCTCGGCATTATCGGCAATCCACGCCGCTTCGCTGGGGTGCAGTTTGGCATTGATCGGCACTGCCACGGCGCCCATCCACCAGATGGCATAGAGCAATTCCAGATAGTCGCAGCTGTTTTTCATCAGCAGCGCCACCGCGTCCCCCGGCACCAGGCCGTGCTGGTCCACCAGGTGCGCGGCGCGTTGGCGCACGTGGGCGGCGAAGGTGGCGTAGTCGGCCACTTGGGTGGTGCCGTTGAACAGCGCCGGGCGTTGCGGGGCCCGACGCTGGGTGTCGTGCAGCCAGTTGGCAATGTTCATGGCTCAGCTCCGGCGTGCCTGCAGGACCGATGCATAGTTGGCCACCGCCATGCCGCCCATGTTGAACACCAGGCCGAACTCCGGGTTGGGCACCGCCAGGCCAATCGGTTCGCCGGTCAATTGCCGGAACGCCAAGGCATGCATGGACACCCCCGTTGCACCGACCGGATGCCCCTTGGCCTTGAGCCCGCCGGAAAGGTTGACCGGCAAGCGCCCGCCGGCACGCACCACGCCGCTGTCGAGCACGCGATGCCCTTCGCCTTTGGGCGCCAGGCCCATGGCTTCGTAGATCAGCAGCTCGGCAATGGTGAAACAGTCGTGCACCTCGGCGAAACTCAGGTCTGCCAGGGTCACATTCGCTGCGCGCAGCGCTGCATGGATCGCTCGTTGCGGGCCTTCAAAGGCGAGGATGTCGCGCTGGGCGATGGGCAAGGTGTCATTGACCTGGGTCATAGCCCGGATCTGCACCTCGCGGCGAAACGCTCGCGCACGTTTGGGTGACGCCAGAATAATCGCGGCGGCGCCGTCGCTGATCAGCGAGCAGTCCGTCAGGCGCAGGGAGTCGGCCACGAACGGGTTGCTCTGGGACACGTTGTTGCAGTGCTCGAAATTCATCTCCCGATGCATCTGCGCCAGCGGGTTAGCCATGGCATTGGAGTGGTTTTTGGTGGCGATGGCCGCCATCGAGCCCAGCGGGCAGTGGTAGCGCTCGGCGTATTGGCGGGCGGCGCGGCCGAACAATTGCGGGAAACTCAGGCCGGCTTCGGCCGGGTCGTTCTGATAGCCGGCGCCGGCCAGGGCTTGGGTGACCGCGGCGGTGCTGGTGTGAGTCATCTTTTCGGCGCCCACCACCAGCACCAACTCGGCGCTGCCGGAGAGAATCGCATTGACTCCCGCCTGGATCGCCGCCGAACCCGAAGCGCAGGCGTTTTCGCAGCGGGTGGCAGGTTTGAAGCGCAGCCCGGGGTCGGCCTGCAACAGCAACGAGGCGGCAAAGCCGTCGGGCACCAGCCCAGAGTTGAAATGCCCCAGGAACAGCGCGTCGATTTGCGACGCATCAATCGCAGCGTCACTCAGGGCTTCACGGGTAACCTGGACGATCAGGTCTTCCAGCGTGGTGCCTTCCAGGCGACCAAAGCGGGAGTGACCAGCGGCAACAATGGAGACGCAATCAGCAGGCATAATCAATTTCTTCTGTTCTTGATCCGGACTTTACTTACAATGACCCACCCCTGGTCCCGCGCCAATTCGTGTAACTACTTACATGGGTAAGTAGCGCACCAGGGCATTGAACAACGAGGCAGGATGCCCCATGAACGCGCTTGCACAGCAATTTCCCGACCTCGAACGCCTGGCGTTCAAGCTGTCCCCTGCCCCGCAGATCGTCACCAGCGACCGGGTAATACTCGACTGCAACGATGCCTTCCTGAAGCTGTTCGGCTATACACGCCAGGCACTGGTCAATCAGTTGACCCTGCTGATCTACCCGTCCCAGGCCGACTACCATGCCATCGGCAAGCGCAGCCATGACTGGCTGCTCGACAGCGACAACGGCTTTTATTCCGATGAGCGCTTCATGCAGCACCACAATGGCGAAGTGTTCTGGGCCAAGTCCCACGGCTACACCCTCACCCCCAAAGACCCGTTCAAGCTGATGATCTGGCACTTCGAACGCCTGGACCGTCTGCATCAGGGCACTGGCGACCTCACGCCGCGGGAGCGGGAAATCGCCATGCACATCGTCAATGGTTTCAAGTCCAAGGAAATCGCCCTGCGCCTGGCGATTTCCCACCGCACGGTGGAAGTGCACCGGGCGCGGTTGATGAAGAAATTGCAGGCCAAGACCGTGGTGGAGCTGGTATCGAAGATCATTATGGTGGCGTGACAGGTAACGGCTATTGAGCAGGTTGCCTTCCCACATCATAGGTATCTACACAACTTTGTAGCTGCCGCCACTTTGATGTGGGTAACCACGATGCGAAGCGAGCCGCTCTTGCTCTTGATCTGCTTTTGATCTTAGGCGCCCCGTCAAACCACGCTGGCCGGAATTCGACAGGGATTTGGGGGGTAAACCGGCAGGGATGCCGGTTTAGCCGCCCCGCGCCATGGATGGCGCGTGGCGGCGGCCCCCCAAATCCATGGCGGATTACGGGCACACCGAGCCTGAGCGAGGTGCCGAGTGGTGGGGCAAGAGCGTTTTGCTTACTTTTGCGCTGTTCAAAAGTGAGCCGCCGTAAGGGCGGAACCCATAGCGGCCGTTACCCAAACAACGGATATGTACTCGGTCTGATCCAACATCCTGGTCGGCCCTGAGGCCGCCATCGGGAGCAAGTCGAATCGTCGCACCACTCCTCCCACATTTGGACCTAAGCACATCAGATATAGATTCGGCGACTGACAGGTCGTCACGGGAGCAAGCTCCCTCGCCACAGGTACAGCGCCGTACCAAAAGATGTGTAGATACCTATGCTCCCACATCTGAGCACATTTCAATCCGGCAGCCGATTCAGCTGCCTTATCCACCTTTTCAGCTTTCCCGGCTGAGCCGCCCCGCTGTTTCAGCCGGGATCCTCCCACCCTATGGCACAAAATAGCGTCACAAGATCCCCCATGGACCCGTGCCCCCATGCAAACCACCAACACCGTCCTGATGATTCGCCCGGCGCGCTTTGCCTTCAACCCGGATACCGCGATCAACAACCGTTTTCAACGCCCGCCGCCGGACCCGCTCAGTGCACAGCACAAAGCGCTGAAAGAATTCGACGGCTATGTCGACACCCTGCGCAGCCACGGCGTGGAGGTGCTGGTGGTGCAGGACACTCCGGCCCCTCACACCCCGGACTCGATCTTTCCCAATAATTGGTGGAGCAGCCACGCCGACGGCAGCCTGGTGCTCTACCCCATGCAAGGCCAGAACCGACGACTGGAGCGCAACAAGGGCGTGCTGCAAGTTCTGGAGCAGCGCTTTGCGATCAACACCACCATCGACCTCAGCCACCTGGAACAACAGGATATCTTCCTCGAAGGCACCGGCAGCATGGTGCTCGACCGCCAGCACCGCATCAGCTACGCCTGCCACTCCGGGCGCACCCATCACGCGGCGCTGCACCAGTTTGCCGAACGTCTGGACTACCAACTCTGCGTGTTCCACGCCCTGGACCGCCACCACGCACCGATCTACCACAGCAACGTGATGATGAGCGTCGGTCGCGACCTCGCAGTGGTGTGCCTGCAAGCCCTGCCCGACGAGCGCGAGCGCCTGGCCCTGGAACGCTCACTGCGCGACACCGGCAAGGACATCCTCGCCCTCGACTTCGACCAGTTGGAGGCCTTCGCCGGCAACATGCTCGAAGTCCACGACCGTGACGGCCAGCCATTGCTGGTGATGTCTGCCAGCGCCTGGCGCGCGTTGCAACCGGCGCAGCGCCAGCAGGTGGAGCGCCATACGCGACCAGTGGTGGTGAATATCGACAACATCGAACGCATCGGCGGCGGCAGTGCCCGTTGCATGTTGGCCGAAGTGCATCTGCCGATCCGCCCCTCATTTCAATAAGGAGTCTTGCCATGACCCGTTATATCGACGTCAACGACCTCAGCTACCTGGTTTCGCAAAAAGGTTTGCAAACCTGCATCACCGAGATGGCCGAGTACATCCGTGCCGACTACCTGCGCTGGCAGGACTTCGAGAAATGCGCACGCCTGGCCAACCATTCACCGGATGGCGTGATCGAGTTGATGCCCGTCTCGGACGCCTCGCTGTATGCGTTCAAATACGTCAACGGCCACCCGAAAAACACCCTGGCCGGTATGCTGACCGTGATGGCCTTTGGCGCCTTGGGCGATGTGGATACCGGCAAACCCGTGCTGCTGGCGGAAATGACCATGACTACCGCCATCCGCACCGCTGCCACCTCGGCCCTGGTCGCCCGCTACCTGGCGCGCGACAACAGCCGCAGCATGGCGTTGATCGGCAACGGCTGCCAAAGCGAATTCCAGGCCCTGGCCTTCCACGCCATGCTTGGCATTAACGAAATTCGCCTGTTCGATATCGACGCCAAGGCCACCGCCAAACTCGCCGCCAACCTCAAGGCGTTCCCGGCGATCAAGGTGATCCTGGCTGACAGCGTGGCCGACGCGGTCAAAGGCGCGGATATCGTCACCACCGTCACTGCCGACAAGGCTTATGCAACCATCCTCACCGACGAGATGATCGAACCGGGTATGCACCTCAATGCCGTGGGTGGCGATTGCCCGGGCAAGACCGAGCTGGACCGGCGCATCGTCGAACGTGCCCGGGTGATCGTGGAGTACGAACCGCAAAGCCGCATCGAAGGTGAGATCCAGCACATGCCTGAGGATTCGCCGGTGACCGAGTTGTGGCAAGTGATCAACGGCCAGAAGCCCGGCCGCGAGAATGCGCGCCAGATCACCCTGTTCGACTCGGTGGGTTTTGCCATCGAAGACTACTCGGCCCTGCGTTATGTACTGGACGTCGCCAAGGCGTTGGACGTGGGCAGCGAGCTGGAACTGGTACCCGACCTGGCTGACCCCAAAGACCTGTTTGCCCGCCTGGCCCGGCAACCGGTCGCACAGCACAAAAAGCGCGCCTGAGACCGCTCTGGCCTGCCGCTTTGCGTCGAGGGCAGGCCGGACTTTGCTGGGTTAAAAGCCGATTCGGCGGGTGCAACAGCCGATTGCGCTGCATTGTCGGTTTTAACAGCGCAATTTGCGCTTTGTGCAGGGGGTAAACGACACAAAAAACGCACCATCATGAAGCATTCTCTGCTCCCAGTTATTCACTGCCCTGACATCAATTACAAAATATAGGGACCTCCACATGACTCCACTGCGATCACTCTTCGCTGCGTTGCTGTTGCCTCTGTGCGCCACCGCCGCCCACGCCCAGGACTGGAAAGAAATCCGTTTTGGCGTGTTCCCCGAATACCCACCCTTCGAATCCGTGGCCGCCGACGGCAGCCTGCAAGGCTTCGATATTGAACTGGGCAACGCCATCTGCGCCAAGCTCGAAGTGAAATGCACCTGGGTGCACAATGAATTCGACGGCATGATCCCGGCCCTGCGTGCGCGCAAGTTCGACGCCATCATGTCCTCCATGGCCGTGACCCCGGCTCGCGAAAAAGTCATCGACTTTACCGATCGCCTGTTCCTCAGCCCCACCTCGGTGATCACGCGCAAAGGCGCCGACTTCGGCGATACCCCGGAATCGCTCAAGGGCAAGCAGGTCGGCGTGCTGCAAGGCTCGCTGCAGGAAGCCTACGCCCGAGCGCACCTGGCCAGGCTGGGTGCGCAGATCAAGGCGTACCAGTCTCAAGAGCAGAACTACGCCGACCTGCAAAACGGGCGCCTCGACGCCACCCTGACCGACAAACTCGAAGCCCAGCTCAACTTCCTGTCCAAGCCCGAAGGCGCCGACTTCAAGACCGGCCCGGCCTTCAAGGACCCGACCCTGCCGCTGGACATCGCCATGGGCCTGCGCAAGAACGACCAGGCACTGCGTGAGCTGATCAATAAAGGCATCGCCGCCGTCCAGGCCGATGGCACTTACGCGCAGATCCAGAAGAAATACTTCGGCGATCAAGATATCTACAACGAATAACTAAGCCATCGACCTCCCTGTGGATGCAGCTTTTGTGGGAGGGGGGCTTGCTCCCGATAGCAGTGGTCAGTCATTGAAAATATTGACTGAACCACCGCTATCGGGAGCAAGCCCCCCCTCCCACACAAATCGGTTCCCCACAAAGATGGTGTGTGTGCCTTTTAGAGATCTTCCCATGAACGAACTCCTCAACCTGCAAGGCTACGGCCCGATGCTGGCCCAGGGTGCCTGGATGACGCTCAAGCTGGCCTTCCTCGCCCTGGCCCTGAGCCTAACCCTGGGCCTGGTCGCCGCCGGCGCCAAGCTATCCAGCGCCAGATGGCTGCGCGTACCGGCCACGCTCTACACCACGCTGATCCGCAGCGTGCCGGACCTGGTGTTGATCCTGCTGATCTTCTATAGCCTGCAACTGTGGCTCAACGACCTGACTGAAGTGTTCGGCTGGGAGTACTTTGAAATCGACCCGTTCACCGCCGGGGTGGTCACCCTGGGATTTATCTACGGCGCGTATTTCACCGAGAACTTCCGTGGCGCGATCCTCAGCGTACCGGTGGGCCAGTTGGAAGCCGCGACGGCTTATGGCCTGAGCCCCTGGCAGCGCTTCCACCTGGTGCTGTTCCCACAACTGATGCGTTTTGCCCTGCCGGGCCTGGGCAATAACTGGCTGGTGCTGCTCAAGTCCACGGCGCTGGTGTCGATCATCGGCCTGTCAGACCTGGTCAAGGCCGCGCAAAACGCCGGCAAGTCCACCAGCGAGCCACTGTACTTCCTGATCCTCGCGGGCCTGGTGTACCTGCTGATCACTACCCTCTCCAACCGCATCTTCAAGCGCCTCGAACGGCGCTATAACCTGGGCATCAAGGGGATGGCGCGATGATCGAACTGTTCCAGCAATACGGCCTGGCCTACCTGTTCAGCGATGGCAGCGGCTTGTCCGGCGTCGCCATGACCGTGTGGCTGTTCATCATCTCGGTGGTGCTCGGTTTTTGCCTGTCGATCCCCCTGGCGCTAGCGCGGGTTTCGCAGCACGTCTGGCTGCGCTGGCCGGTGGAGGTCTACACCTACCTGTTCCGCGGCACGCCGCTGTATATCCAGTTGCTGATTTGCTACACCGGGCTGTACAGCCTGGAGGTGGTGCAGGACAACGCCCTGCTCAACCAGTTTTTCCGCAATGCGCTGAACTGCACCTTGTTGGCGTTTGTGCTCAACACCTGTGCCTACACCGTGGAGATCTTCGCCGGGGCGATCCGCAATATTCCCCACGGCGAAATCGAAGCGGCACGCGCCTATGGCCTGCACGGCTGGCGGCTGAATCTGTACGTGGTGGTACCCGCCGCATTGCGCCGCGCATTGCCGGCCTACAGCAATGAAATGATCCTGATGCTGCACGCCACGTCACTGGCGTTTACCGCCACCGTTGCCGACATCCTCAAGGTCGCCCGCGATGCGAATGCCGAAACCTTCCTGACCTTTCAGGCGTTTGGTATCGCCGCCCTGCTCTACATGCTGCTGTCCTTTGCACTGGTGGGCCTGTTTCGGCTGGCCGAACGTCGCTGGATGCGTTTTCTTGTTCCTACCCGAGGCTAACCCATGAATCAGTCCGCGCAGGCCCTGGCCGTTTATCCGGTGGATGTACCGGTTGTCGAAACTGCAACTGCCGCCATCAAGCTTCAAGTCGAAGGCATTCACAAACGCTACGGCGAACACGAAGTGCTCAAAGGTGTGTCCCTCAATGCCCGTCAAGGCGATGTGATCAGCCTGATCGGCGCCAGCGGCTCGGGCAAAAGCACCATGCTGCGTTGCATCAACTTTCTTGAACAGCCGGACGCCGGGGTCATCACCCTGGACGGCATCAGCATCGAAATGCAACAAGGCCGCGCCGGCACCCGCGCGCCGCACCAGGCACAACTGCAAAACCTGCGCACGCGCCTGGCCATGGTGTTCCAGCACTTCAACCTGTGGAGTCACATGACGGTGCTGGAAAACATCACCATGGCCCCGCGCCGGGTGCTGAATGTGAGCGCCGCCGAGGCGGAAAAACGTGCGCGCCTGTACCTGGACAAAGTCGGCTTGCCAGGCCGCGTGGCGGATCAATACCCGGCGTTCCTCTCGGGTGGCCAGCAGCAACGCGTGGCGATTGCGCGGGCATTGGCGATGGAGCCGGAGATTATCCTGTTCGACGAACCGACCTCAGCCCTCGACCCGGAACTTGTAGGCGAAGTGCTCAAAGTCATACAGACGTTGGCCGAGGAAGGCCGTACCATGCTGATGGTCACCCACGAAATGGGCTTTGCCCGCCAGGTGTCCAGCCAAGTGCTGTTCCTGCATCAGGGCCGAGTCGAGGAACACGGCGGCGCCGAGATCCTCGACCACCCCAACAGCGAACGCTTGCAGCAATTTCTTTCCAACCGTTTGAAGTGAACTCATGGATACCAAGGCCAACGGACCCCACTCCTCCCCTGCGCTGGATCGCATCGACGAGGCGATCATCGATGTGCTCAGGCACCAGGGGCGCATCACCTATGAAAAACTCTCGTCGCTGGTGCACCTGACCCCCAGGCCATGCCTGGAGCGGGTGCGCAAGTTGGAGCGACGCGGGGTGATCCGTGGGTATGGGGCGATCATCGATGTGCAGATGGTCTCACCAGGGCTGTCGCTGCTGGTGCTGGTGGCCTTGTCCAACCAGAGCGGGCGCTCGGCGCAAAAGGCCTTCGAAGCCTGCGTCAAAGCCTGCCCGCAGGTGTTCGAATGCCAGTTGATCAGCGGGCCGTTCGACTACAGCCTGCGTATGCGCTGCCGGGATATGGAGCATTACCGGGTGCTGACCGAGATCTGGTTGAACAATGATGAGTTGCACATTGATAAGTTGGTGGCCCATCCAGAGTTGGCAGTAGTCAAGAACACTGCGACCGAACTGGCCTGATACCCACTCCCCCAGGCTGCGAAAACCAAATGTGGGAGCTGGCTTGCCTGCGATAGCGGTGCATCAGTCACCCCACATCTGACTGGTCGACCGCTATCGCAGGCAAGCCAGCTCCCACATTGACCGGGTTTGCAATTCTTTTGCCTGGCTTGGCCCCCACCAGCTTCGCCTGCCCATCCTTCTGCTTGCCCGTACGCGCCTCGCTGATCAGCCCCGGGATCAACTTGCCCTCCGGCAAATTTTTCCAGAACCGACTGGGCAAATGCCCTTTCATGACCTTGGGATTCAGCCGCGCCGGGTTGAAGATGTGACTGTAGTAGGTCAGCCACATCGCACTGTGGGGGTCGTCAACATTCTGCGCCAGTTGCTGCCACGCCTCGGGGCAGCGGCGCTGATGAATCAACTGCTCGCCGTCGTAATACACCCCGTCCAGTGGCGTGGCGATCATCCAGCGATGGCGGCCCATGCGCCCGACAAAGTGCTGGCTGGCACTTTTGAGAATGTCGTGGGCCGGTTCATGCCAGGCCACGTATTCAGGAAGTTCGGGCCCCGCCTCGGCCGGCAGGGCAATAAAGCGCACAAACGCATGCAGGTGATGGGCCTCGCGGCTGACTTGCTTGATGCGTCGCTGCAACTCGCTGCCCAGCTTGTCCCCCGCCAGCATCGCGGTGCGATCACCGTGGCTGACCCGCCACAGCACTTCATACAGCAGGCTCCAGCGTTGATCACCGTGATAACAGGCCGCAGACTCCAGCAACTCCAACAGCGCCTTGGGAATCCGTGCCTGGAAGGGCCCCAACCCTGTCGGGATCGGCTCATCGGTAGCGAACAGGTCAGCTGCTTGTGCCTCGCCCCAGCTCACCTGGCTGGGGTCGACCTGATGGCTGAGCAGCCAGCGCGCCTGTTCGCGCCAGGTGCTGAACAGGTTGTCGCATTCCAGACTGATCATCCCCACAGCCCCATCTGTTGCGGCTGCGGACGGTCGCGCAATTGCTCGCGCAGCAACACGCTGGTGCTGTCGGCCTGTTGCGGGTGGTAGTCACTGGTGATGAAGAACGGTTTGGCCTTGGCCAGTACGCAGCGCATACGCGCCAGGTCTTCGAAGCGGATCTTGCGCTCGCGGCGCAGGTCCACCAGGCGTTGGGTGGTACGCAGGCCAATACCGGGGATGCGCGCAATCAGGGTGGGCTCTGCGCGGTTCAGGTCCAGGGGGAATACTTCGCGATGCTCCAGGGCCCAGGCCAGCTTGGGATCGATATCCAGGGCCAGGTGGCCGGGGCCGGCAAACAGCTCCCTGGCGCTGAAACCGTAGCTGCGCAGCAGGAAGTCGGCCTGGTACAAGCGGTGCTCGCGCATCAACGGCGGCGCGGCCAGGGGCACGCTTTTCGGGCTGTTGGGGATGGGGCTGAACGCCGAGTAGTACACGCGGCGCAGCTTGAAATTGCCATACAACGCCTCGGCACCGTGGAGGATGGTGCTGTCATCGGTGTCGTCGGCACCTACGATCATCTGCGTGCTCTGCCCGGCCGGGGCGAAACGCGGGGCGCGAGGCTCGTTGAACACCGTCTGCTCGCCGGTGTAGATGGTCTGCATCGCCTGCTTGATCGACACAATCTGTTTCTCCGGCGCCAGGGTCTGCAGGCTGGCCTCGGTGGGCAGTTCGATATTCACGCTCAGGCGATCGGCATAACGACCAGCCTCGGCAATCAATGCAGGATCCGCATCGGGAATGGTCTTGAGGTGGATATAGCCGCGAAAGTCATGCTCTTCGCGCAGCAGTTTGGCGACCCGCACCAATTGCTCCATGGTGTAGTCCGACGAACGGATGATTCCGGAGCTGAGAAACAGCCCGCTGACGCAATTGCGCTTGTAGAAATCCAGGGTCAGGGTGACCACCTCTTCCGGGCTGAAACGCGCACGGGGCACGTCGCTGGAACGGCGGTTGACGCAATACTGGCAGTCGTAGAGGCAGAAGTTGGTGAGCAACACCTTGAGCAGCGACACGCAACGGCCATCGGGCGTGTAGCTGTGGCAGATGCCCATGCCGTCGGTGGAACCCAACCCCGCCTTGCCCTCGGAGCTGCGCTTGGGCGCGCCGCTGCTGGCGCACGACGCGTCGTACTTGGCGGCGTCGGCGAGGATGCTGAGTTTTTCGATCAACTGCATGGCGGGCTACCGATACTGGTTTTTTGTACAGTACCAATAGCCGCACGTTGTCACAAGTGCCGTCTGTAGGAGGGGCAGGTCAGCTGGCAGTGGCCAGGAGCAGGTCCTGCACCGAACGGCCCTTGTCACGGTTTCGATCGTTGGCATACAACGATGCCGCAATCTCATCCGCGCGAATCGGCAGCACCGACAGCAAGGTATCGCTCAAGCCATGGCTGGCCTGGCTGAAGCCTTGGATGTAGATACCCGCCTTGCAGCGCTCGTCGGTGACGATGCGGTAGTCGCGGGCCACTTCGAAGTCGCCCATGTAGGCTTGCAGCGGCGCCAACAGTTCGCGGTGCATCTGGCGCTCATAGCCGGTGGCGAGGATCACGGCGTCGTAGTGGTTGACGCTGGTTTCGCCCGTGGCGTTGTTGCGCAATACCAGTTCGATACCCAGCGGCCCGGGCGTGGCCTTCTCCACCACGGTCATGGTGCGGAACGCCTGGCGGGCGATGCCGGAGACTTTCTGACGGTAGAAAATCCCGTAGATGCGCTCGATCAGGTCCAGGTCCACCACCGAATAGTTGGTGTTCTGGTACTCGGCGACCAAACGCTCGCGTTCGGCCCCCACTTGCTGGAACACCAGGTCGGTAAACGCCGGCGAGAACACTTCGTTGACGAACGGGCTGTCATCGGCCGGCTTGAGCGCCGAGCCGCGCAGGATCATATCGACCTGCACCGACGGGAAGCTGTCATTGAGGTCGATAAAGGCTTCTGCCGCGCTCTGGCCGCCGCCGATCACCGCAATGCGCATGGCCTTGCCATCCACGCAGGGCTGACTCGCCATGCGCTCCAGATACTGGGAATGGTGGAACACGCGACTGTCACCCTTGAGCGCCTTGAACGCTTCGGGGATACGCGCAGTGCCGCCGGCGCTGACCACCACCGAGCGGGTGGTACGCACATGCTGCTCGCCCTGGGCATCGCGGGAAATGACGCGCAAGGCCTCCACCTGCTGCTGATGCAGGATCGGTTCGATGGCCAGCACTTCCTCACCGTAGTTGGCCTGGGCCTGGAACTGCCCGGCCACCCAGCGCAGGTAGTCGTTGTACTCCATACGGCAGGGGTAGAAGGTGCCCAGGTTGATGAAGTCCACCAGGCGATCGTGAGCCTTGAGGTAATTGACGAAGGAGTACGGGCTCGTGGGGTTGCGCAGGGTCACCAGGTCCTTGAGGAAAGAGATCTGCAGCTCACTTTGGGTCACCAGCGTATTGCCGTGCCAGCGGTAGTCGGCCTGTTTGTCGAGAAACAGCACGTCCAGCTTGCCCTGGGCCTTTTCACGCTCCTGCAGGGCGATGGCCAGCGCCAGGTTCGAAGGGCCGAAGCCGATACCGATCAGGTCGTGAACCGCGGGCGAAGCAATTGCCTGTGTCATTCCAGTGTCCTCTGGATAAGCCCCTTGGCGGTGGGGCGGGAATACCTTCATGGCCTGAACAACAGGCCGTGTGTTGATAGGAAACGAGGACAGTGAAATAAAATTTAACCAACTGGCGATCAGTGCGCTTCCCACTCACGCATACGCACCCGGCAATGCTTCATGGCGTTGACGATGTGTTTTTCCACCAGGCTGCGGGAAATCCCCAGGCGCTCGGCGATTTGCACATGGGATAGGCCCTCAAGCTTGCGCAGCAGGAAACTGTCGCGACACGCCGCCGGCAACTCGGCCAGGGCGCGCTCAAGCATCTCCAGGCGCTGGTTGTGGTCATGACTGGCGTGGGGTGAACAGGGGGCGAAGCGTTCTTCGCTGTCCAGCACCTCAAGAGGCTCGGACTGACGCAAGGCGTTGCGCCGGTGGCCGTCGATCACCAGGTTCAAGGCCGTGCGGTACAGGAAGGCGCGGGGCTGTTCGATCGGGATGTCGCTGGAACGCTCCAGCACCCGTACATAAGCGTCATGCACCACATCTTCGGCCACCTGACGGTTGCCCAGCTTGGCGTTCAGGAAACACACCAGCTCGCGATAGTAGTTTTCCAACATGACTCCTGGCCCCATGGCCTTGGTGCTAACGATGCCAGCCCGCGTAGGAGCGAGCCCATCGATGATGGCAGTTTGAGTGCGTGCAATTTATAGTAATTCTCATCTACTTTTAAAGGAGTCTTGCACCAACGGTGCATTTTTTTCGTCGCACGGGCTGTTACCGCATGTGTAACAACCTAAATTCCCGAGCATTTTTCTCGTATAACTGTCAACTCCCCGCTCCTGCGGTCAACACCTCCTGGCTGGAACCAAGACATGAAACGCCCTCGACCTGCCCGACGCGCCCTGCTTGTGCTGGCGTGCCTGCTCCCCATCCTTGCGGTGGCTGCCTGGCAAGTGCTGCCGTCGGGCCGCGACAGCCTACCCACGGTCACCGTAACCCGCGGCGACATTGAAAATAGCGTTACGTCACTGGGCACCCTGCAACCGCGCCGTTATGTGGACGTGGGTGCCCAGGCGTCCGGACAGATTCGCAAGATCCATGTGGAGGCTGGTGATCAAGTCAAGGAAGGCGATCTGCTGGTGGAAATCGATCCCGCTACGCAACAGGCCAAGCTCGACGCCAGCCGCTATTCCATTGAAAACCTCAAGGCGCAGTTGCAGGAACAGAAAGCCCAGCACGAACTCGCACGCCAGAAATACCAGCGCCAGCAACGCTTGGTTGCAGGCAACGCCACCCGCGAAGAAGATGTGCAAACCGCCAAAGCCGAACTGAGTGCCACCCAAGCCCGTGTCGATATGTTCCAGGCACAGATCCGCCAAGCCCAGGCCAGCCTGCGCAGTGACGAGGCCGAACTGGGCTATACGCGGATTTACGCGCCCATGAGCGGCACCGTGGTGGCGGTAGATGCGCGAGTCGGCCAAACCCTCAACGCCCAACAACAAACGCCGTTGATCCTGCGCATCGCCAAATTGTCACCAATGACCGTATGGGCCGAAGTGTCCGAAGCCGATATCGGCCACGTCAAACCGGGCATGAGCGCCTATTTCACTACCCTCGCCGGCGGCAACCGGCGCTGGAGCAGCACCGTGCGCCAGATCCTGCCGATACCGCCCAAGCCGCTGAATGAAACCAGCCAGGGCAGCGGCAGCCCCAGTAGCACGAGCAAAACCGGTAGTGGCCGCGTAGTGCTGTACACCGTACTGCTGGATGTGGACAACACTGACAATGCACTGATGGCCGAAATGACCACCCAGGTGTTTTTCGTAGCCAGCCAGGTCAAGGACGCTCTCACCATCCCGGTCGCAGCGCTGCTCGGCAGCCAAGGCACCGACAAGCAGATCGCGCGGGTCGTGACCAAAAACGGTGCCATCCAGAAGCGAGAAGTACAGCTGGGTATCAGTGACCGCCTGCGAGTTGAAGTGTTGGATGGCCTGGACGAAGGTGATCACCTGTTGATCGGCCCCGCCAGCAGCAGCGGGGGTTGACGTGACCACGCCACTGATCGAACTCAAAAACATCCGCAAATCCTACGGCGGCGGCGACAGCCCGCAGGTCGACGTATTGCGCGGGATCGACCTGTCGATCCATGCAGGAGAGTTCGTTGCCATCGTCGGCGCCTCGGGCTCCGGCAAATCCACACTGATGAACATCCTCGGTTGCCTCGACCGCCCCACCGTGGGCGACTACCTGTTCGCCGGGGAAAACGTCGCGCACCTGGACAGCGACGCACTGGCCTGGCTGCGCCGCGAAGCCTTTGGTTTCGTGTTCCAGGGCTACCACCTGATCCCGTCCGGATCGGCCCAGGAAAACGTCGAGATGCCGGCGATCTATGCCGGCATCAGCGCTGCCGAACGCCATGCCCGCGCCAAGGCCCTGCTGACCCGCCTGGGCCTGGCCGACCGCACCAACAACCGCCCGCACCAGCTCTCCGGTGGCCAGCAACAGCGCGTCTCGATTGCCCGTGCGTTGATGAACGGCGGGCATATCATCCTTGCCGACGAACCCACCGGTGCCCTCGACAGCCACAGCGGTGCCGAGGTGATGGTGCTGCTGGATGAATTGGCGAGCCAGGGCCACGTGGTTATCCTGATTACCCACGACCGCGAAGTCGCGGCGCACGCCAACCGCATCATCGAGATCAGCGACGGCCTGATCATCAGCGATTCGGCGTTGAGCCCCCCCCACGTGCCCGTCACGGCCGGCAGCGACGCATTGCAAGCCGTGGACCTGCGCCAGCGCCTGGCCGACGGCGCCGAACACAATGGTGCCTGGAAAGCCGAGCTGCTGGACGCGGTGCAGGCGGCGTGGCGGGTGATGTGGATCAACCGCTTCCGCACCGCGCTGACGCTGCTGGGGATCATCATCGGCGTGGCGTCGGTGGTGGTGATGCTGGCAGTGGGCGAAGGCAGCAAGCGCCAGGTCATGGCGCAGATGGCGGCCTTCGGCTCCAACATCATCTACCTGAGCGGTTTTTCGCCTAACCCGCGCACACCGCCAGGTATCGTGACCCTCAATGATGTGGCCGCATTGGCTACATTGCCCCAGGTCAAGCGCATCATGCCGGTGAACGGCACCTACGCCGGTGTGCGCTTCGGCAACGTCGACTACATGGCCTATGTGGGCGGTAACGACACCAACTTCCCGGACATCTTCAACTGGCCTGTGGCCGAAGGTAGCTACTTTACCGAAGCCGACGAGCGCGCCGGGGCCACGGTGGCGGTGATCGGTCATCGCGTGCGCGAAAAGCTGTTCAAAGGCCAGCTAGACCCCATCGGCCAATACATCCTGATCGAAAACGTGCCCTTCCAGGTGATTGGCGTGTTGGCGGAAAAAGGCTCCAGCTCCGGCATGCAAGACAGCGATGACCGTGTCGCCATTCCCTATACCGCCGCCAGCGTGCGCCTGTTCGGCACCTATAACCCCGAATACGTTGCCATTGCCGCCGCCGATGCGCGCAAGGTGCAAGAGGCCGAGCAAGCCATCAGTCAGCTTATGCAAACGCTGCACGGCGGCAAACGCGACTTCCACCTGACGAACGACGCCGCGATGATCCAGGCCGAAGCGCGGACCCAGAACACCCTGTCGCTGATGCTCGGCTCGATTGCCGCGATTTCCCTGCTGGTGGGCGGTATCGGCGTGATGAATATCATGTTGATGACCGTGCGCGAACGCACCCGCGAAATCGGCATCCGCATGGCCACCGGGGCGCGCCAGAGCGACATCCTGCGCCAATTCCTCACCGAGGCGGTGATGCTCTCGGTGGTCGGCGGTCTGTTCGGAATCGCCCTGGCATTGCTGGTGGGCGGCGTGCTGGTGCTGGCCGAAGTGGCGGTGCAGTTTTCCCTGGTGGCGGTGTTCGGCGCGTTTGGCTGTGCGCTGGTCACCGGCGTCGTATTCGGCTTTATGCCGGCCCGTAAAGCTGCCCGGCTCGATCCGGTTAAGGCATTGACCAGTGAATAAACGATCCATCGCACCGCACCTGTCGACACTCAGCCTGTGCCTGTTGCTCAATGCCTGTGCCGGCACTTCGCCTGCCCTCGACAGCGGCATTGCCGCGCCCGCCGTCTGGCAATATGCCGAGCGCGACGCCGACCAGGCCACCAACCAGCGTTGGTGGACGCAGTTTGGCAGCCCTGTGCTTAACCGCCTGATCGATCAGGCCCGCCGTGACAGCTTTGATGTGGCTGCGGCCATGGCGCGGGTGCGGCAGGCCCAGGCGACAGCGGTGATTGCCGGCGCACCGTTACTGCCCGAGGTGAAGTTCAACCTCAGCGCCAGCCGTCAAAGACTGTTGCGCGGCAGCGGCAACTCGGATCTGGACGCCACCGAGAGCAACAAGACGGTCAATAACTATGACGCCAACCTCACGGCCAGCTACGAAATCGACTTCTGGGGTGGCCGCGCCGCTGCGCGAGACAGCGCTGTGCATAGCCTGCACGCCAGTGAGTTCGATCAGGCCAACGTGGAGTTGACCTTGCTCAGCAATGTCGCCGACCGCTATGCGCAAACCCTGGCCGCGCACCAGCGCCTGCAGATTGCCGAGCTGAACCTGGCCAATGCGCGCAATGTGCTGGACCTGGTGCAAACCCGCTACGATGCCGGTTCCGCCACGGGCCTGGAGTTGGCACAACAGAAGAGCCTGGTGGCCGGCCAGCAACGGCAACTGCCGCTGATCCAGCAATCGGCCGAAGAATCGCGCATCACCCTCGCCGCCTTGCTCGGCCAGCCCGTACAGGCCCTGGCGCTGGGCAGCGAGCCGTTCCAGGCACTGACCTGGCCGAATATCGGCCCCGGTGTGCCTAGCCAGTTGTTGCGTCGCCGCCCTGACATCGCCCAGGCCGAGGCACAGCTGGCGGCGGCCAATGCCGACGTCACAGTGGCCCGTGCGGCCATGCTGCCCACGGTGACATTGGGCGCAACCCTCGGCTCGGGTGCGTACAAGGCTGAAGATGTTCTGCGCAGCCCGTTCTACACCCTGACCTCGGGCCTGATCGCACCGATCTTCAACAACGGTCGGCTGAGTGCCGAGCGCGATAAAGCCCGTGCGCGCCAGGATGAACTGCTGCAGACCTACCGCGGGGCGATCATCAACGGCTTTGCCGATGTGGAAAAAGCCCTCAGCAGCCTGACTCGCCTGGACCAGCAACGCCAATGGCAAACCGAAGAACTGCAGCAGGCGCAAACGGCCTTTGAGATTGCGCAAAGCCGCTACGAGGCCGGCGCCGAAGACCTGCTTACGGTGCTGGAAACCCAACGCACCCTCTATGCCGCCCAGGACCTGAACGTGCAACTGCGCCTGTCGCGGCTGCAAGCCAGTATCGCGCTGTACAAGGCATTAGGGGGTGGATGGAAGACCGATAGCTGATAAGCAAAATCGGTATTTCTTACACAAACTGTTTCTTAGCCTTACATTCTCCACCCCCAGGTCCTTGGTAAAAAAGCTGTTACATACGGCTGCCCGGGACCTCGTGATGACACCCAGCGTTCTTGTAAAAAGCCTGGTCTGCATAAGCTGCTGGCTTATAGCAAACGCAGTGCGCGCTGAGCCCTTGATCGTGCCCACTGCAATCGACTGGCTGTTGGATTGCCCCCTCACTACCACTGCGCGCCTGGACCCTGAGGTGGTCGGGCGCACCCAATGCGGCCTGGTCAGTGTGCCACGGGACCACGCTGCTCCCGGGCGCGGTCGTATACGCCTGAGCGTGACGCGTGTGGGCGCAAGGCAACCGCTCAACCGCGAGGGCGTGGTATTCATCCAGGCCGGCGAACCGCCCCAACCCGCCAACGCGCCTTTCGTGCAGCACCTGGCCAGCCACTGGGAGTCGCTCGCCACCCGCGCTTATCGCACGCTGGTGGACCGTTATGACGTGATCGAACTGAGCACCCGCGACCTGCGCCAGTCAAACGCGGTCGAGCAGGCGGCGCTGGACATGGAATATGTGCGCGGGCAGCTCGGCGAAGCGCGCCTGCACTACCTGGGCAGCGCCGCCGCGACCCGTCTTGGCAGCCGCTACGGCACGCTGTTTCCCGAGCGCATCGCACGCATGGTGCTGATTAATGCGGCGCCGGGCGATCCTATCGCTGTGGGCGTCGAGCAGTTATTGCTCAAGGAGTCCAAGCAGTCGGGCGCCGACGGCTGTGTCACCCGCTGGCTGGGGGATTTCCTCGCCTATGGCAAACAGCCGCCAGCCTCCGCGCGCTGCCTTGACCTTGGTGCCTGGGAGTAACCGGCGCATTTGCGACCTGTTGCCATCGAAAACGACACGCTGCGTTGACGCTCCGATGCAATCGTTATTAAGTGCTATTTATCCGCATTAATACGATAAATCGAACCCATGCTGACTCGCCCGCTACGCCGCAAACGCCAGAAGCTGTCCGATGTGATTGTCGAGTCGGTCAAGCGCTCCATCGTCACCGATGCCTTGAAGCCCGGCGACCGCTTGCCCACCGAACGCGAGCTGATGGAAAGCTTCCAGTGCTCCAAGGGCTCGGCACGCGAAGCGCTCAAGGCATTGGAAGTCGAAGGGTTGGTCAATACGCGCACCGGCCCCAGTGGCGGGGCTTATCTGAACCAGGCCGGCACTGAACCTGCCAGCCGCGCCTTGCGCAACTACCTGCACTTCCAGCATCTGGATGGCGAGCAGGTGTATCAGTTGCGCAAGGTCATCGAAGTGGAACTGGCGCTATCGGTGCTCGGGCGCTTGAGCGAAGACGACTATCAGGCCCTGCAAGCCAATGTGGATTTTTGCAGCGCCCCCGAAGACAGCGAAGCCGGCCAGCGCGAACAGCGCCTGGCGGAACTGGAGTTCCACAACCTGCTGGCCCGGGCGTGCCCCAACCCGCTGCTGAGTTTTATGGCGCAGTTTCTCAACGACCTGCTGCGCGACCTGGTGGTACTGAAGAAAGCCTACAAGCCCAAGCGCAAGCAGTTCGACGCGGCCAACCTCGACTATCACAAACAACTGCTGATCGCCTTTCGTGCCGGGGATGAAAGCGCCGTGCGCAGTTTGATGCATGAGCATATGTGCGATGCCGAACACCATATGACTGCGCTGGAAGGCCAGGTCAGCCCGCACTTCCTTCTGGAGTTTGATCACCGTTAGGAACAAAACCCAATCAATGTGGGAGCTGGCTTGCCTGCGATGGTATCGGCTCGGTCCCCCTGTAACACCGAGGCGCCCGCATCGCAGGCAAGCCAGCTCCCACATTTGACCGTGTCCATCTGTTGAACCGAGTTACCCAATAACAAGCCTGCCCACAGGCCCTTGCACCACCGTATCGCCCTTGCCGCTCCTGCCAATAACTAAACCAGGGAGTCACCCCATGCAGCGTCGTACGTTATTGAAAGCCAGCCTCACCGCAGCCGCCGCCCTCAGCTTGCCGCTGAGCGTGCGTTCGGCCTTCGCCGCCGAGCCTTTTACCTTTTACGGCCTCAAGTCCATGTCTGGCGCGTTTGCCAGCTATGGCAAATTTGCCGACATGGGTTCGCGCCTGGCCGTGCAACAGCATGCCGAGATCCTCGGCCGCCCGCTCACCTACAAGGTTATAGACACCGAAGGCAACGCCGGCAAAGCGGTGCGCAAGGTGCAGGAGGCAATCGCGCAGGACGGCGCACGGTTCTTCCAGGGCTGCACACTGTCGTCTTCCGCCCTGGCGGTGGCCAAGGAAGTCGATAAAGTCGGCGGCGTGTTCATGACCCCGGTGGGTGCTGATGAAGTCACCGGCAAGGATTGCAACAAGGCGACCTTCCGCTGGTCAGTGCCCACCTACGGCGCGATCCGCGAAACCATGGTGCCGCTGATCAAACTGCTGCCGGACGCCAAACGCTGGTACACCATCACGCCGCAATACGTGTTCGGCGAAGCCTTGCTCGAAGGCGCAAAGAACGTGCTCAAGGAACACGGCCTGGAGCATGTCGGCAACAGCTACCACTCGCTGCAGGAGCAGGAATTCTCCGGCTACCTGACCAACGCCATTTCCACCCGGCCCGACGTGCTGGTACTGCTCAACTTCGGCAGCCAGTCGTCCAACACCCTGCGCCAGGCGGTGAACTTCGGCATCAAGGAACGCATGAAGGTGCTGCTGGTATGGTCGGCCGGCCTTGATCAATTCCAGGAACTGGGCAGCGATGTGCTCGAAGGTGTGTACCTCGGCGCGCAGTACTGGCATCAGGTCGATACGCCACTCAACCGCGAACTGGTCAAGCTGACCCAGGCCAAATACGGCATCAACCCCACCTACCCGCTGGCCGCCGACTACATCAGCACCAAGGTCATGCTCGACACCGTCATCGCCACTGGCAGCTTCGACGGCGCAACCGTGGCCAAGGCCATGCAAGGCTTGAGCTATGAAGGCCCGACCGGCAAGGAGTCGATCCGCGCCGGCGACCATCAGGTGATCAAGGATTACTACTTGCTGGTCGGCAAGGACAGCGGCGACATGGCCGACAAGGACGACCTGGCCAAGGTGCTCAGCGCCGGCCAATCGTTCCCACCGGTCGAGGCGACGGGCTGCACGCTCGGCTGACTGCTTACTTTTTGTCGCGCAGGGCCGCGCAAGCGGCCGCCTGCAGAGGGTTCCTGCATGCTCAATTTGTACCTGTTCCAGATTCTCAACGGCCTTGGGCTGGGGATGATCTACTTCCTGATCGCGGTCGGGCTGACGATCATTTTCGGCCTGCTCAACTTCGTCAACTTCGCCCACGGCGCGTTTTTCCTGCTGGGCGCCTACATCTGCTACACCGCCGTGAGCCTCACCGGCAGCTTCTGGCTGGCGCTGCTCGTCGCGCCGCTGGTGGTGGCTGCGCTGGCCTGGGTGATCGAGCGTGTGCTGATCCAGCGGATCTACCACTTGCCGCACATGTTCCAGATTCTGGTAACCCTGGGGATCGCGCTGATTATCCAGGAAGCCAGCGTGATGATCTGGGGCCCGGTGGGCAAAAGTGTCGCCGTACCGGAGTTGCTGCGCGGCGTGCTGGTGGTGGGGGATTTTGTCTATCCCTACTACCGCCTGTTTCTCATCGTGTTTTCCGGGCTGATCGGCCTGGGTCTGTGGCTGCTGCTGGAACGCACGCGCTTCGGCGCCCTGGTGCGCGCCGGCAGTGAGAGCACTGAAACCGTGTCATTGCTGGGCACCAATATTTTCCGCCTGTTCTCCATGACCTTCGCCCTCGGCGTGGCCCTGGCCGGTGTCGCCGGGGTGTTGTTCGCGCCGTTGCGTGGTGCCCAGCCCTTTGTCGGCCCGGAGATTCTCGGGGTGGCGTTCGTGGTGGTGGTGATTGGCGGCATGGGCTCGTTCAGCGGTGCGCTGGTCGGCGGTTTGCTGGTAGGCGTAGTGCAAAGCCTGATGACCACACTCTGGCCCCAGGGTGCGAGCCTGATGATCTACGGCGCGATGGCCGTGGTGATTCTGGTCCGCCCCTACGGCCTGTTCGGGAGAGCCTGAAATGAGCGAGAAAAACCCCCTGCCGTTTGCCAAAACCCAATCCAAAGCGATGCTGCTGTGGGTATTGGCGGTGCTGATCGGCCTGCCGTTGATACTGCCCTCGGCAACCCTGGCCACCGAGATCCTGATCTTTGCCATGGCCGCCCTGGCTTGCAACCTGTTGCTGGGCTACACCGGCTTGCTGTCATTCGGCCAAGGCATCTTCTTCGGGGCCGGCGCCTACTGCGCGGCGTTGCTGATGATCCACCTGCAACTGGGGTTGTTCACCGCACTGCTGGGTGCCGCCATCGCCGGCGGTTTCCTGGCATTGCTGGTGGGCGCCCTGGCGATTCGGCGCACCGGCATTTACTTCGTGATGCTCACGCTGGCGTTCAGCCAGATGGCCTATTTCGTCGCCTACACCCTGAGCGACTGGACCGGCGGCGACAACGGCCTGCTCAGCGTGCCGCGCCCGGAAATCCGTGTGGGTGAAACCGTGCTGTTGTCCTTGGCCGATGCCCGTGCCTTCTATGGATTTGTCGCGGTGCTGTTCCTGCTGATCTTTATCGGCGCTCGCCGGGTGATCGCTTCGCCGTTCGGCAGCACGCTGATGGCGATCCGCGAAAACGAAACCCGGGCCTCGGCCATTGGCTACGACACGCGGCACTTCAAGATCCTGGTGTTCGTGCTGTCCGGGGCAGTCACCGGGATTGCCGGGGCGCTGTACGCCATGCTGCTGCACTTTGTGCCACTGTCCAATATTGACCTGGCGATGTCCGAGAACATTCTGATCATGACCATCGTCGGCGGCACTGGCTCGTTGTTCGGCTCATTGCTGGGCGCCGGTTCCATTGTGCTGCTGGGGGATTTCCTCTCCGACCTGTGGCCGCGCTGGCTGATGCTGCTGGGGGGGATCCTGATCCTGGTGGTGATCTTCATGCGCGGCGGTTTGTGGGGCGGCCTGGCGTCGCTGTTCGAGACGGTGCGCGGTACGCGCAAAAGCGCGGTCGTCGCCAAGGAGCAAGGGCTATGAGCATCCTGCTGGAAACCCAACACCTGGAACTGGCCTATGGCGCGTTCCGTGCGGTCAATGGCGTCAACCTCAAGGTCGAGGCCGGCACTATCCACACCATTATCGGCCCCAATGGCGCTGGCAAGACCAGTCTGTTTCATTGCCTGACAGGCGAGCGCCAGGCCACTGCCGGAGCGATCCATTTCGACGGCAACAACCTGATGCGCAAACCCGCCCATGCCCGCGTCGGCCTGGGCATGGCGCGTTCGTTCCAGCTCACCAGCCTGTTCCAGAACCTCAGCGTGCGCGAAAACCTGCGCCTGGCCGCCCAGGGCCGCGATGGCGCCCGTGCCTTGAACTTCTGGCGCCGAGTGGACAGCAAGCGCGAACACCTGGAGATGGCCGACCAGGTCCTTGAGCGCCTGCAACTCACTGCCCGCGCCGACACCCTGGCCGGCGAGTTGTCCCACGGCCAGCAAAGGGTGCTGGAGGTGGGCATGTCGATCTGCTCCAAACCCAAACTGTTGATGCTCGACGAACCGACCTCGGGCATGGGCATCGACGATATCCCGATCATGACCCAATTGATCAGCGATCTGGGCCGCGACCACACGGTGCTGTTGATCGAACACAACATGAGCATTGTCATGTCCATCAGCCAACGCATCACGGTGATGAGCCATGGGCAGATCCTGGTGGAAGGCACGCCGGATTTCGTTCGTGCCGATGAACGGGTGCGTACTGCATACCTTGGGGAGGCTGCCTGATGCTAATCGTCGAGAATATCCATTCCTACTACGACAAGAGCCATGTGCTGGAGGGCGTGTCATTGACCGTCAACCCTGGCGAACTGGTGACCCTGCTGGGTCGCAATGGCGCCGGCAAGACCACCACCCTGCGCAGCATCCTCGGCATCATTTGCCCGCGTCAGGGCCAGATTCACTTCAATGGCCAGGCGCTGGTGGGGCAGAAAATCTTTGAAATTGCACGCCAGGGCTTAGCGCTGGTGCCGGAGAACCGCGGGATTTTCCGCCTGCTCAGCGTCGAGGAAAACCTGCGCATCGCCGTGCGCAAAAGCAGCCGATGGCAACTGGACGACGTATACGCCATGTTCCCGCGCCTCAAGGAACGGCGCAAAAACGCCGGCCATGCGCTATCCGGCGGCGAACAGCAAATGCTTGCCATCGCCCGCGCCCTGCTCAACGACCCCAAGCTGCTGATCCTTGACGAACCCACCGAGGGCTTGGCCCCGGTGATTGTCGACGAGCTGGTGAAGATCCTGCGCAAGGTCAAGGACGACGGCCTGCCGGTGCTGCTGGTGGAGCAGAACCTGATGGTCTGCGACAAACTCGCCGACCGCCATTACGTACTCGAACAGGGCCGCGTGGTGTACGAAGGCAGCGCCGCTGACTTCCGTGCCGACCCGTCGATCAAGAACCGTTATCTGGCCTTGAGTGCCTGACTGGAGATCTCTGATGAATAGTGTTGCGCAACCGCTCCAGAGCAACGCCCCGCTGATCAACCGTGACCGCCTGTGGCAATCGCTGATGGACCTGGCCCGACTCGGCGCCACGGCCAAGGGTGGCGTGTGTCGCCTGGCCCTCACCGATCTGGACCGCCAGGCCCGCGACCTGTTTGTGCAGTGGTGCGAAGCGGCTGGGTGCAGCGTCACTGTCGACGCCATCGGCAATATCTTTGCGCGTCGTGCCGGACGCAACCCCGCCCTGCCCCCGGTGATGACCGGCAGCCACATCGACACCCAACCCACCGGCGGCAAGTTCGACGGCTGCTACGGGGTGATGGCCGGGCTGGAAGTGATCCGTACCTTGAATGACTTGCAGATCCAGACCCAGGCGCCGATTGAAGTGGTGGTGTGGACCAACGAAGAAGGCTCGCGCTTCCCGCCATGCATGATGGGTTCCGGGGTGTTTGCCGGGAAGTTCGACTTGCAGGACACCCTCGACAAACGCGACGACCAGGGCCTGTCGGTAGGTGCCGAATTACAGCGCATTGGCTATGCCGGTTCCCGTGCGGTTCTGGGCCATCCGGTCGGCGCCTACTTCGAAGCCCATATAGAGCAAGGCCCGGTACTGGAAGACCAGGCCACCACTATCGGCGTGGTCATGGGCTGCCTGGGCCAGAAATGGTTCGACCTGACCCTCACCGGCGTCGAAGCCCACGCCGGCCCCACACCGATGCACCTGCGCAAGGACGCCCTGGTCGGCGCCGCCGAGGTGGTCAGCGCGGTCAACCGTATCGCCCATCAACAACAGCCCCATGCCTGCGGCACCGTTGGTTGCCTGAACCTGCACCCGGGTTCGCGCAATGTGATTCCCGGCCAGGTGCAGATGACCCTCGACTTGCGTCACCTGCATGGGGACAAACTGCAAGCCATGGTCGATGAAGTACACGGCGTGATCGAAACCACGGCGGCCCGGCACGGCTTGACCTTTGAACTGACGCCCACCGCCGACTTCCCGCCGCTGGACTTCCACCCGGACTGCGTCAATGCCGTGCGCGATGGCGCGAGAGCCTTGGGCTTGAGCCATATGGACATCGTCAGCGGCGCCGGGCATGACGCGATCTTCGTCGCCGAACTGGGCCCCGCCGGGATGATCTTCGTGCCGTGCGAAGGCGGCATCAGCCATAACGAAATCGAAAACGCCGCGCCGGATGATCTGGCGGCTGGCTGCGCGGTGTTGCTGCGGGCCATGGTCAATGCGGCGCAGGGAGTTCAAGCATGAGTGAGATCGGCCAACTGACGGCGGTGCAACTGCTCAAGCATTATCGCGACAAGAGCTTGTCACCGGTAGAGGTCACCGAAGATGCGCTACTGCGCATCGAACGCTACAACCCGGTGGTGAACGCCTACTGCCATGTCGATCCTGAGGGTGCATTGAACGCGGCGCGGGCCTCGGAGCAACGTTGGTTAAAAGGTGCCCCTTGCGGCGCCCTGGATGGCGTACCAGCGTCGATAAAAGACCTAACGCTGACCCTCGGCATGCCCACCCGCAAGGGCTCGCGCACCTCATCCGCCGAGGGGCCTTGGAATGTGGACGCGCCCTTCTCGCACTTCATGCGCAAGGCCGGCGCGGTGTTGTTGGGCAAGACCACCACCCCCGAGTTCGGCTGGAAAGGCGTCACCGACAACCCACTGTACGGCATCACCCGCAACCCGTGGGATACACGCACCACCGCGGGCGGCTCGTCGGGTGGCGCGGGCGCGGCGGCGGCGTTGAACCTGGGCGTGTTGCACCAGGGCAGCGATGCGGGCGGTTCGATTCGCATCCCGTGTGCGTTCACCGGCACGTTCGGGATCAAGCCGACCTTCGGTTATGTGCCGCAGTGGCCGGCCAGCTCCATGACCATCCTGTCGCACCTGGGGCCCATGACCCGCACGGTGGAAGACAGCGTGCTGATGCTACAGACCGTGGCACAAATGGATGTGCGCGATGGCCTGATCGGGGCGCCAAGGACCACGCCCTGGCTCACCCCAGGGGCGGATCTGAAGGGCTTGCGCGTGGCTTATAGCCCGACATTCGGCTATGTGGATGTCGACCCGCAAGTCGCCAAGGTCGTCGCCCAGGCGGTGGAGCGCCTGGTGCAATTGGGCGCCCATGTCGAGCAGATCGACCCGGGTTTCAGCGACCCGCTTGAGGTGTTCAGCACCCTGTGGGCCGCCGGCGCTGCACGCCTGACTGGCTCCATGAGCGACGCGCAAAAGCAACTGCTGGACCCGGGGCTGCTGCGTATTGCGCAACGGGGCGAGCGTCTGAGCCTGGACGACTTCAACGCCGCCCTGGAAGCGCGCGCCGCACTGGTTGCGCGCATGGCGGCGTTCCATGAGCACTACGACGTGCTGGTATCGCCGATGATGCCGATTACCGCGTTCGAAGCCGGGCACAACGTACCGCCCGGCTCGGGGATGAACGAGTGGATGGAATGGACGCCGTTCAGCTACCCCTTCAACCTCACCCAGCAACCGGCTGCGTCGGTGCCGTGCGGGTTGGCCGCCAATGGTTTGCCGGTGGGGTTGCATGTGGTGGCTGCGCGGTTTGCCGATGAGCAGGTGTTGAGGGTGTGTCATGCCTATGCAAAAGCCTTCCCTACCGAGCATTTGCAAGCACCTGAAACCCTGAGCTGAGATTCAATCGAAAATGTGGGAGGCATGCCCCCTCCCACAGTTTTTACCGCATTCCACTACAATGCCCTCCATTCATCTTCCGGGGGGCTTCATGGACATCGAACTGGCACGCACCTTCCTCGAAATCACCCGCTGCGGCAGCCTCGCCGCAGCGGCGGAGAAACTGCACGTCACCCAGACCGCCATCACCGCCCGGGTCAAGAACCTGGAGAGCCAGTTGGGCAGCACGCTGTTTATCCGCAACCGTGCCGGTGCACGCCTGACCGCCGATGGCGAGGCCTTTGTGGTGTACGCCAACCAGCTGCTGCAAACCTGGGAAGCGGCGCGCCGTGACCTGCCGTTACCCGATGGCTATCGCAATGTGCTGCATATCGGCGGTGAGGTCAGCCTGTGCAACCCGCTGATGCTCGGTTGGGCCAAGGCGCTGCGCGAGCATATTCCCGGACATGCACTGCGTACCGAAATTCGCGAGGGCGAGTACCTGTTGCGTCAACTGGAGTTGGGCGTGCTCGATGCCGCGCTGGTGTTCCAGCCGCAGTACTGGCCAGGTTTGCAGGTAGAGCAAGTGCTGGAAGAAAAACTGATCCTGGTGCAATTGGCGAGCAAACCCGAGCCCTATGTGTATATCGACTGGGGCCAGGGTTTCCGCCAGCAGCATGACGCCGCCCTGCCCGACCGCGCACGTGCCGCCGTGAGTTTCAACCTGGGCCCATTGGCGCTGCAGTACATCCTGGAAAACGGTGGCGCCGGGTATTTCCGCACGCGGGTGGTGCAAAGCTATCTGGACAGTGGCGTGATGCAGCGCGTGCCCAAGGCGCCGGAGTTCAGTTTCCCGACTTACCTGGTGTATTCGCGGGCGCGGGATTCGGCGGTGTTGCAGCAGGCGCTGGCGTTGCTGCGCGAGGTGGTCAAGGCTGAAGGTGACTGGTCGCAACGCTGGGACCCGCTGATTTGAATCACACTGGGCCTGCACACATGCTAGCCTGCTGATGTGTCCTCTCGCAGCCTTACCGATGAACAAGAAAAAGTCCGTCACCATCAGCGACATTGCCAAACGGGTCGGCATGACCACCATCACCGTGTCCCGGGCGCTGAGCAAACCTGACCTGGTAAAACCCGCCACCCTGGCGCGCATCCTCGAAGTGGCACGCGAACTCGACTACGTGCCCAACGCCTTCGCGCGCGGGCTCAAGCGCAGTGAAAGCCTGATCATCGGCGTGATCACCGCCTCGGTGGACAACCCGTTCTACAGCGAAATGATCAAGGCCATTTCCCGCGAGGCGAAACAACACGGCTACACCATCATGCTGGTGGACACCGACGAACTGGAAGAACTGGAAAGCAAGGCGGTCGATACGCTGCTGGGTTACCGCGTGGCGGGGATCATCCTGTCGCCGGTCTCCGATGAGCCGAACTACCAGCCCGACTACCTGGAACGCCTGGGTAACGGCAAGACCCCTGTGGTGCTGCTGGATCGCACGATCCACGACAGCCCGTTCAGCCGCGTGGTGCTCGACAACTACCACAGCGGCATCCAGGCCGCGCACTACTTGTTGCGCCAGACGCCGCACCTCAAGCGCCTGCTGGTGCTGACCGGCCCCGAGCACTCGCGCATCACCGTGGAGCGCCTCAAAGGCTTGCGCGAAGTGCTGGCCGAGCATCCCCAGGTGCACGTTGAAGTGCAGGCGGGCGACTACACGCTGATGCCATCCTACCTGCACACCCTGGACTACCTCGCCGAACATTCGGCGCCGGACGCGATCATGGGTTTTAACCAGTTGATCACCCTCGGCGCCCTGCGCGCACTGCGCATGCACAACATCCCCCATGACAGCCTGACCATCTGCGGCATCGACCGCCTGCCCTTCGCCGATATCTTTGGCGTGCCGATCGCCTGCGTGGCCCACGACGCGTCACTGGCTGGCAGCAGCGCGGTACGTTTGCTGCTCGATCGCCTGGAAGATCCGTACAAGCCGCGGGACAAGGTGGTCATCGCCGGCCAGTTGGAAAACGGCTAGCGGCTGGTGTAACCGCCGTCGATGGGCAGGCTGACGCCGCTGATCATGCTGGCGGCATCGCTGAGCAGGAACAGCACCGGCAACGCCACTTCCGAGGGTTGCGCAAAACGCCCCAGGGGAATTGCCGCCAATGCCGGATCGCGCTTGGCCGGCTCGGACCAGGCCATGGTTGCCATCGGCGTAAGCGTCACCGTGGGGTTGACGCTGTTTACCCGAATACCAAAGCGGCCCCATTCGGCGCATTGCACGCGGGTGATCGCATCCAGGGCGGCCTTGGAGGCGCAGTAACCGAGATGATCGTCCAGCGCCACCAACGACGCCTGGCTGGAGACGTTGACGATACTGCCGGTAATGTTTGCCGCGATCATCTTGGCCGCGACACGGCTGGCCACCAGGGCGGCGGCACGGGCGTTAACGTTCATTACCTGGTCGAAAGCCTCGGCGCTGATCGCGGCGGCGGGCTCCAGGCGCGAGATGCCGGCGCAGTTGACCAGGCCGTGCAGGGGTGGCAGGTCTTGCAGCGCTTTATCGAGGGCAGTGCTGTCGGCAATGTCCACACACAGGGAGTGGCAGCCCAGTGCGGCCAAGGCTTGGGCGTCGCGGCCAAGGGCAAAGACTTCGGCGCCGCTGTTGATCAGTTGGAGCGCGATTTCGCGACCGATGCCGCTGCTGGCGCCGGTGACTAGGATGCGCTGGTGGGTGAAGTTGAAGACTGCGTTCATAGATCAAAATCTCAAGAACAATGAAGATTGACTGTGGGAGGGGGCTTGCTCCCGATGGCGGTGTGTCAGCTACAGATAAGCTGACTGATACACCGCCATCGGGAGCAAGCCCCCTCCCACATTTTTAACCGTGTTGAGTCAGGTAGCTTGCAGGTTGTGCATGATCGGTTTCAGGGCCGGATACAGCTTCAGGTACTCGGTAAACGCCCGGTCATAGGCCATGACATTCTCGCGCTTGGGCTGCGCCCGTTGCTCCAGTTGCACCCAGCCTGTGTCCATCGCCTCATCACTGACCAACCCCACCGTATGCGCCGCCAGCAACGCCGCGCCCAGAGCCGCTTCAACCTCCTGGACAATGGTGTACACCGGGTAGCGGGTGACATCGGCAATGATCTGCATCCACAAATCCGAATGGCTGGCCCCACCCACCACGATCAAACGCGGGTCAAGGGAATGCGCGCCCTGGGTGCCCGCTTCGATATTGTGGCGCAGGGCAAAACTCACACCCTCCAGCACCGCGCGGTACAGGTGAATGCGGCTGTGATACAGGTTCAGCCCGACAAAACTGCCGCTGGCGCGGTCGTCCCATACCGGGCTGCGCTCGCCCATCAGGTACGGCAGGAACACCACGCCTTCACTGCCCGCCGGGATCTTCCTGGCACTCTGCTCCAGCAGCACCAGGCTGTCTTGCCCGGTTGTCTGGGCCTGCTGCTCTTCGGCCTGGCAGAACTGCTCGCGAAACCAGCTGACCGACGCTCCGGCGGTGATCGCACCGCCGAAGATGTACAGGTCGCGGTGGCCGTTATAGACATGCGGCATGCTGACCAGGCCGTGGTGCGCATCCACCTGCTGGTTGAGGTAGCCCCAGCACATGCTGGTGCCGATCATCGCCACATGGTTGCCCGGCTGGGTGACACCTGCGGCCAGGGTCGCCATGGCCGCGTCAACGCCACCGGCCAGGATGGGCGTGCCCGCCTGCAAGCCCAGGCGAGTGGCCCAGTCTGCGAGCAAACCACCCACCACCTCACCGGAATACACCAAGCGCTCGGGCATCATCGACCGCGCGATACCCAGCGCATCCAGCATCTCGCCTGACCAGTTGCGCGCCGCCACATCGTAGACACCGCCGATATTGCCGGCGCTGCTGTGGTCCACCGCCAACTCACCGGTCAGGCACCAGTTGATGTAGCTGTTGGGCGGCAGCAAGTAGCGAGTGTTCGCCCACACTTGCGGTTGATGCTGCTTGAGCCAGAGCATTTTGGTGAAACCGTAGTAGCTGTCCACCGAGTTACCGGTGACCGCGAACAGCCGCTCCAGATCCACATGCTCACGCACCCACTCGACCTGCTCGCCAGCGCGGCGGTCCATCCAGATCAGGCACGGGTGCAACGGTGTCATCTGCGCATCCACGGCAATCCCCGAGCCGCCGTACAGGCTGCTGATGCACAGCGCCTTGACCTGCCCCGCCGGCACGCCAGCCTTGGCCATGCACTGGGCAACGCAGGCTTGCACAGCGTCCAGCCACACCTGCGGCCATTGCTCGGCCCAGCGCACTTTGGGGGTATCCACGCGATAGCCCTGGCTGTGCTGGGCAATGATCGTGCCTTGGGCATCCACCAGCAGCGCCTTGGTGCTCTGGGTGCCGATGTCGACACCCATGACGTAGTTCATGTTGTTACTCATGGGCGGGCAGCACCGGTTTCAACAGCACCTTGATCGACTTGGTCGAGTTCGCCAGTTCGAACGCTTCGGCCCAGTCGTCCAGCGGGAAATCGTGGGTGACGATGCCTTTGGACGTGACCAGGCCACGCTCGAACAGGTCGATGGCAATCGGGTAGCAATACGGCCCCAGGTGCGCGCCGCGTACGTCGAGTTCCTTGCGGTCGCCGATGATCGACCAGTCCACGCTGGTCTCGGCGCCAAACACGCTGAACTCCACAAACCGCCCAAGCTTGCGGATCAGGTCCAGGCCCTGGGTGACGCCGGCCGGTACCCCCGTGGTCTCGATGTAGACATCGCAACCATAGTTGTCGGTGAGGCCATTGATGATCTCGCGGGCGTTGTCACGGGCGGGATTGATCACCACATCGGCGCCGAATTGCTTGGCCAGTTCCAGGCGCGCGTCGACCATGTCGATCACCACCAGCTTTTTCGGGGTTTTCAACGCGGCGACCTGGACCATGCACAGGCCAAGGGTGCCCGCACCGGCAATCACCACCACGTCATCGAGCTGGATGTCGCCGCGGTTCACGGTGTGGATCGAGCAGGCCATGGGCTCCACCAGGGCCGAGTCTTCCAGGGACACCGCCTCAGGGATCTTGTGCACGATGGCAGTCTTGGGAATACGCATGTACTGGGCCATGCCGCCTTCGGCCACTTCACGCTGGAAGCCGAAAATATTGTGCACTTCGCACATCCAGTATTTGCCCGATTTGCAGAAACGGCACTTGCCGCACGGCACGATCTGTTCGGCGATGACCTTGTCACCGACCTTGACCTCGAAGTGTTCCTCGGCGCCCTCGCCCGCCTCCACCACGTAGCCGAAAAATTCATGCCCCGGCACCACCGGCGCCTTGACCCAGGGGTTGTCACCGCCCCAGAACATCGCAGCGCCGGAGTGGCACTTGCAATCACTGGCGCAGATACCACAGGCAGCGATGCGAATCACTAACTCATTGGCGCGGGCCTGGGGTTTGCCGATGCGTTCCAGGCGGTAGTCTTTCGGGCCGTGGCAGACGACGGCTTGCATGTGGGTGTGCTTGTCCATGGTGTTGGGTCCTGTGTGATGAGGTATTTATCGATGGCGCTGACGGCTGATAAAGATCGCCAGCAAAATGATCCCGCCCTTGATCACGCTCTGTACGTAAGGCGATACGCCAAGCATGTTCAAGCCGTTGTTCAACACGCCCAGCAGCATGGCGCCGAGCAAGGTGCCGACGATCACCCCGCGCCCGCCGGCGATCGATGCACCGCCGAGTACCACGGCGGCAATCGCATCAAGCTCGAACGACACACCGGCATTGGGCTGGCCGCTCATTAGCCGCGAGGTGAGCACCAGTCCGGCTATCGCCGCGGTCAGGCCACTGATGCCGTACACCAGCAGCTTGAAGCGCGCCGCACGCACCCCGGACAAACGCACCGCATCTTCATTGCCGCCGATGGCGTAGATGTAGCGGCCTATACGCGTGTGTTGCAGCAACACATAGGCGGCCAGGTAAGTGAGCAACATGATCAGGATCGGCACCTGCATACCGAACACGCTGCCGCGCCCGAAAAAGGCGAACCACTCCGGCAGCCCGGAAATCGGGTAGCCGTCGGTGTACATCAGCCCGAACCCACGGGCGATGCCCATGGTCGCCAGCGTGACGATGATCGGTGGCATGTGCAGGTAAGCCACGAACAGCCCGTTGCCGATGCCGAACGCCACGCCTACCAGCAACCCGGCGCCAATCGCCAGGCCGGGCGGCACGCCGGCCACCATCAAACCGGCCGTGAGCGTGCCGGATAACGCCATCACCGGCCCCACCGACAAATCGATGCCACCGGTAAGAATCACGCAGGTCATGCCCACCGCGATGATCGCGTTGATCGATACCTGGCGAGCGATATTGGAAAGGTTGCTGGCGGTGAGGAAGGTGTCGCTGGCAAGGATCATCACCAGGGTCACCACCACCAGCCCGACGAAGGGATAGAACGCCGGCGAGCGCAGCAGCCGTGCCACATTCAGGCGCAAGCGGCCGGTGTTTGCGGTGTTAATGGACGTATTCACTTGAGCCCCCTGTTGCATGGCGCATGACCTCTTGAGGATTGACGGCGGACGCTTCCAGGACCTTGACGATCGCGCCCTTGTGGAACACGGCGACGCGGTCGCACATGCCGATGACTTCGGGCAATTCGGAGGAAATCATAATGATTGCGTAGCCTTGTTCGGTGAGGCTGCGCATCAGCGCGTAGATCTGCGCCTTGGCGCCGACGTCGATGCCGCGGGTGGGCTCGTCGAACACCAGCACCTCGCAGTGGTGGTTGATCCAGCGCGCGATCACGACTTTTTGCTGATTGCCGCCGCTGAGGTTAAGCACGCGACTTTCGCCGCTGGGCGCCTTGATCGACAGCTGGCGCATCAGCGCTTCGACGCTGGCGCACTCCTTGGCCTTGTCGATCAAACCCGAGGCGTTCTGATATTTGGGCAGGTTGTTCAGGGAGATGTTTTCGCGAATGCTGAAATCGGTGATCAGCCCTTCGCTCTTGCGACTTTCCGGCAGCAGGCCGATGCCGTGCGCCAAGGCTTGGGCTGGGTCGTCAAGGCTGATTTTTTCGCCGCGCAGCCACACCTCTTTGCTCACCGACGGCAGCGCCCCCATCATGCCCAGGGCCAATTCGGTACGGCCCGACCCCACCAGCCCGGCAAAGCCCAGGATTTCGCCCTTGTGCAGTTGGAAGCTGTTGTGTGGGCCATTGCGCACCAGCTGGATGTCTTTGACCTCCAGCAACAGCGGGCCGCGCTCGCAAGTGGGCTTGGGCGGGAAACTGCACTCCAGGCGGCGCCCCACCATCATCTCCACCAGGCGGTCGATATCGCTGTCGGCCACGTCGGTGACGCCCACATTGCCGCCGTCGCGCAGCACGCTGATGCGGTCACAGACCTGGAAAATCTCTTCCAGGTGATGCGAGATAAAAATCACCGCCACGCCCTGGCGCTTGAGTTCACGCATGATCTCGAACAGCAGCTCGGCTTCGCTGGGCGTCAGCGTCGCGGTGGGTTCATCGAGTACCAGCAGGCGTGCGTCCAGGGCCAGGGCCTTGGCGATCTCGACGAACTGTTGCTCGGCCACGCTCAGGTGCTTGACCGCGCAATACAGGTCGATACTCACCCCCAAACGCTGAAACAACGCCTGCGCCGCCTCGGTCATTTCACGTTTGCGCAACAGGCCGAAGCGGTTGCTCAACTCATGGCCGAGGAAGATATTTTCCACCGCCGTGAGGTAGGGAATCAGGCTGAACTCCTGGAACACGATGCCGATACCGGCGGCGATGGCATCGCGGTAAGTAGCGAACTGCTGCGCCTGGCCGTCAATGAGGATCTGCCCTTCGTCCTGATGCTCGACGCCGCCGAGGATCTTCATCAGGGTGGATTTGCCCGCGCCATTTTCCCCCAGCAAGGCATGGATTTCGCCACGCTCCACTTGCAGGTTGATGGACTTGAGGGCCTGGACCCCCGGGTAACGCTTACAGATGTTTTCCAGCTTCAGAAGACTGCTCATACCGCCGACCTCGCGCTCAGAAGGAAGACCTGGGCCCCACGGTTTGCGTGGGGCCTGGGGATTTACCAGCTGAAGTCCCTGGCCTTGGCCTGGTCGATCAAGGTGATGTCCACCGGCACGCTGGCCGGGACTTGAGAGCCCCACTTTTTGGCCAGGGCAATGCCCAGGGCGAGGCGGATCTGGTCGCGGGGGACTGGGCCGAGGTGGCGATGAAATGGCTGCCGGGTTTCTGGATCGCCTTGATCGCTTCCGGCGCACCGTCGACGCTCACCAGTTTCACGTCCATGCCGCTGGCTTCGATGGCCGAGAGCGCACCGAGGGAGCCGTTGTCATTCACGCTGAAAATACCCTTGAGGGTCGGCTGGGCCTGCAGCATGTTTTCGGTCACGGTCAGCGCCTGGTCGCGCTCCTGCTTGCCGTTCTGGATGCTGACGATCTTGATGTCCGGGTGCTTGGCCACCGCCTCTTTGCAACCGCGCACACGTTCGAGAATCGGCACCACGGCGATGCCGTCGAGGATGGCGATATTGCCTTTGCCACCAATGGTCTTCGCCAGGTATTCACACGCCTGGAAGCCCGCGCCGAAGTTCTTCGAGCCCACGAACGAATCCAGCGGGCCGTCCGCCTGGGCATCCACTGCCACCACCACGACACCTGCGGCGTGGGCCGACTTGACGGCGGACTGCACGCCGACCGAATCGGTAGGGTTGATCAGCAGGATATCGATGCCTTTTTGCAGCATGTCTTCAACATCACTGACCTGCTTGGACACGTCGTGGCGGGCGTCGGTGATGATCAGCTTGGCACCGATGGTCGCGCCGGCTTCTTCCAGAGCGTTTTTCATGGTGACGAAATAGGGGTTGTTGATTTCCTGGAAGGAGGCGCCGATACGAATGGGCGCGGGCGGTGTGGCGGCAAAGGCTTGAGTACCGAAGGTGATGCCGACAGCCAGTAAACACAGGGTTTTTGGGAGCATTTTCATGGCGTGAGTCTCTGTTTTGTTTTTATTGTTAGAGCAAATGTTATCGTTAACATTTTGCCAGAAGCTAACAATTAAACAGAGGTGACGCAAGCCCCCGTTGGTCGCTTGAAGCGTGGCAGTGGATTTGTTCAGGCAAGGGCAAGCTTGATTTCGTAACGGCCTTGGCACCCACCCGTCTGGATGGGTCGTGCTCGGTGAACATGTGGGAGGGGCAAGTCGAATCGTTGCACCGGCCCTTCCACATTTGATCTCCCGATGGCTTGGATCAACGTTGTTTCATGCGGTCGATAACGACGGCCAAAAGCAGGATCGAGCCGCGAATCACGTACTGGTAAAACGTGTCGATGTTCTTCAGGTTCATCGCGTTCTCGATGATCGCCAGGATCAATACCCCGGCGATCACGTGGCGGATCATGCCGATGCCGCCGCTCAGCGATACTCCGCCCAGCACGCATGCCGAGATCACCGTCAGCTCGAAACCCTGGCCGATCATCGGCTGGCCGGAGGTCATGCGTGACGCCAGGATCACTCCAGCCAGGGCGCCGATCAGGCCGTGCACGGCGAAGATCAATATCTTGGTTCGATCAACGTTCACCCCCGCCAACAACGCAGCTTCCGGGTTGCCGCCAATGGCCATCGTGTTGCGCCCGTAAGTGGTGTAGTTGAGCAGCCAACCAAAAAACAGAAAGCACACGATGGTGATCAGGATCGGCAGCGGCACACCGAACAACTGGCCGTTGCCGAACACAAAGAACTGTTCCTGAGACACACCCACCGCTTTGCCGTCGGCGAAGATGTACGCCAGGCCGCGCACGATCTGCATGGTCGCCAGGGTGGTGATCAAGGCATTGACGCGCAGCTTGGCGATCACGATGCCGTTGATCAGCCCCACCATCAGGCCCATCAACAATGCAGCGCCGATGCCCAGCATCACGCTGTCGGTATCGCGCATCACAATCGCCGCCACCACACCGGCACAAGCGATCACCGAGCCCACCGACAAGTCGAAGTGCCCCGACGCCAGGCAGAACAGCATGGTGCACGCAGCAATGCCCACCGTGGATATCGCCAAGCCCAGCCCGCGCATATTCAGTGGCGAGAGGAAGTTATCGATCAGCAGCGCGCACAGCACGAAGATGCCCACCGCCGCCAACAGCATCGCCCAGTTGTCGAGCAATGCGCGCATATCGAGGGGTTTGCGTGCCGAAGGCAGCGCGTTGTTTTGAATGGTCATGGTCTTCTCTCAGTTCGCCAGGCCGCGCGGCAAGGCCAGCTGCAGCAGGTTGGATTCAGTCGCGTGCTCGCGCAGTTGTTCGCCGCGCATGGCGCCTTCGCACAGCACCAGGATGCGGTCGGAAATGCCCATCACCTCCATCAGGTCGCTGGACACCACGATCACCGCAATGCCGCTGGCCGCCAGGTTATGGATGATCTGGTAAATCTCCGACTTGGCGCCGATGTCGATACCGCGGGTGGGCTCGTCCAGCAGCAGGACCTTCATCGGCATCGACAGCCAGCGGCCAAGAATGGCTTTCTGCTGGTTGCCGCCGGAGAGGTACAGGATCTTCTGCGCCGCGTTCGGGGTTTTGACCCGCATCGCCTGGATCTGCCGGTCGGCGTTAGCTTTCTCCCAGCCTTCGCGCAACAGCCAGCCAAAGGTGGAGTGCGCATCCCGGGCACTGATGTTGATGTTTTCGGCGACGCTGCCCAGCGGGATGATGCCTTCCTTTTTGCGATCCTCCGGGCACAGCAAGATACCGG
>NZ_SPKL01000017.1:0-34653 GCF_023127755.1 Pseudomonas sp. W2Aug9
TTTCTTCAACAACTTCAACCACTTGCGCTTAAGATCTCTCCGAAGCGGGAGGCGAATTCTACAGGGATTTGCATGTGCGTCAACCCCATTAAATCAAAAAACTCAAAACTCCCATTTGACCTGCCGTGCACCAGGCCTGGAGCCTCTGTGAATCTCTATATATAGAGAAGGGAGCCAGCGCATTGCCCGCACTGGATCCTCCTGACGCAAAAAACAACCTGCAACAAATGCCAGGCTATCAACAGATAGCAGGATTCAGATCGAAGGAAATGCAGCAGAGAGAAAAGCGGATGTCTTGTAGATAGCACTAAACGCCATGGCAGGCGTTCAGTCTATAAAGATGGTGTCCCAGGGCCGGTTCGAACGGCCAACCTTCCCCTTAGGAGGGGGATGCTCTATCCAATTGAGCTACTGGGACAAATGACAAGCGCGTCGCGGATGAGACCAGCGACAGACGGCGTGCATATTAACGGTCGAGGTAGTTTTTGTCATGTCGTCCTTAGGCATTTTGCTTGTAGGGCGATCCTTGCACATATCTTTATAGCTTCACCCAGTAAACACGGGGACTTGCAGTGATCGTGCAAATTGCATTACCTCAAAATGCCATCATTGCAAACTGCAACCCGAAACCACCACATAGGCAAATCAACTAATTGATTTTAAAGGGAAAATAGTTTGGCACGGCATCTGCAATGTTCTTTGCATAAACCAAGCGAACCAAGCACCGCGGAGAACATGACCATGAATAGCATCCTACTATTAGCTCTCAATGCCGTAGCCCTGGCCGCACTGGTGATATTTCATTTCCAGCCAGTCAATACTCAAGATGCCGCACTGGCCAGCCAAGCAGTTCCCCATCATCTGCAACAACGCCCCCAGCTGGCGGTAGTCACTGCTACCGAGCAGTCACCCGTTCTCCTGACCCAAGAAACACAAGCAGCACCTACATCCGAGCACTGGGTTTTCTGAGATAACTATCAATGTCCAAACCTGCCTGGCTTTTTCTATGCTTGACCCTCATGGCAGGCTTTCTGGCCCTCGCTACTGACTCCTCTGGAGTTCAAGCCACCGCCTTCATCGTCAGCGCCGTGTTTGGTAGCCTACTGATATTGGCCCTCATCGCCGGTCGCCGAATCAAGTTCGATCCATTGCTGCGCTAACCCCCTCCCCCCCCCTACCTTATGTCGAATCACCCTAGCAAATCGGCAAACTGCCACTAGGCTTAAGACTGAGGGCAAAAGGCCATATTGCGCTGCGCCCTTCAACCCAGATGCGCCGTAGCCCTGGGCGTTGATGGACTAGCACTGCATCAGCGCCAAAGTTTTCAAACCAGTCCGCAAAAATGCAATTCAGTACTGGCACAAAGCCTTTAGGCGGTTCAATATTTGTCACAGAATTGACGCCAATGAAATGGCAAATCTGAGGCATGATGCGGCCTCTTTGCAATTCGGGTTGAACTTTGGTCGTGAGCCTTGTCTTAACACTCATCTTGCGGCCAATTCCAGAAACCGCTCCCCTGAACTAACCGGTTAAATATATGCGCCCATTGAAACAGGCAATTTATTCCAGCCGTACGGCTGACAAATTCGTCGTACGTCTGCCAGACGGAATGCGGGAACGCATTGCCGAGGTGGCTCGCAATCATCACCGCAGCATGAACTCTGAAATCATCGCACGCCTGGAACAAAGCCTTATTCAGGAAGGTGCCTTGGGTGAAGAGTTGAGCATGCGCCTGGATAGCCCGGAGCTGTCACTGCACGAACGCGAACTGCTGCAGCGTTTTCGTCAGCTCTCCCACCGCCAGCAAAACGCCCTCGTCTCGCTTATCGCTCACGATGTTGAGGCGGCCGCAGAAGCCAATTGATTGACACTGAAAGCCGAAGCCAGCCATGTGCTGGCTTTTTTTTGCCTGAATTTTGGAGATGGGGAGCAAAGCGGGGGCAGACATGCCCCCGCAGAAAGGATCAGAGCAGGAAGATCGTTGCCAGGCCCAGGAAGATGAAGAAGCCACCACTGTCAGTCATGGCAGTAATCATCACGCTGGCTCCCATGGCGGGATCGCGACCAAGGCGCGCGAGCGTCATAGGGATCAATACCCCCATCAAGGCAGCCAGCAGCAGGTTGAGGGTCATGGCGGCCGTCATCACTACACCCAAGGACCAACTGCCATAAAGGAGATAGGCCACCACACCAATCACTCCACCCCACACCAGGCCGTTGATAAGGCCCACAGCCAGCTCCTTGCGCAGTAGGCGTGAAGAGTTGGCCGTACTCACCTGATCCAGCGCCATGGCCCGCACGATCATGGTGATGGTCTGGTTACCGGAGTTACCGCCGATACCCGCCACAATCGGCATCAACGCTGCCAATGCCACCAGCTTTTCGATTGAACCTTCAAACAACCCGATGACACGAGACGCGATAAATGCCGTGATCAGGTTAACCGCCAGCCAGGCCCAGCGGTTATGCAGAGAACGCCAGACTGACGCAAAAATGTCTTCCTCTTCACGCAAACCCGCCATGTTGAGGACTTCGGTTTCACTCTCTTCACGGATCAAGTCAACGATTTCATCGATGGTCAGACGACCGATCAACTTGCCGTTCTTGTCGACTACCGGAGCCGAGATCAAGTCGTAACGCTCAAAGGCCTGGGCCGCGTCGTAGGCATCTTCGTCAGGATGGAAGCTGACGGTATCGCTGGCCATCAGGTCAGCTACTTTCTTCTCTGGATCATTTACCAGCAGGCGCTTGATCGGCAATACGCCTTTGAGAATTCCCTCGTAGTCGACCACGAACAGCTTGTCGGTATGGCCCGGCAGCTCTTTGAGGCGACGCAAGTAACGCAGTACCACTTCCAGACTGACGTCTTCGCGGATGGTGACCATCTCGAAATCCATCAGCGCACCGACCTGGTCCTCGTCATAGGACAGCGCCGATCGCACGCGCTCACGCTGCTGCGTATCGAGCGCCTCCATCAACTCATGGACAACATCCCGGGGCAGCTCAGGTGCCAGGTCGGCCAGTTCGTCCGCATCCATCTCCTTGGCGGCGGCCAGGAGCTCATGATCATCCATGTCGGCGATCAGCGTTTCACGGACCGAGTCAGACACCTCCAGGAGGATGTCACCGTCGCGATCGGCCTTGACCAACTGCCAAAGGGTCAGTCGATCATCCAGCGGCAAAGCTTCGAGGATGTAGGCAACGTCGGCGGAGTGCAGGTCATCGAGCTTGCGTTGTAACTCGACGAGGTTTTGCCGGTGAACCAGGTTTTCAACGCGGTCGTGGTTCGGACCTTCCTGGCGGTGCGTGAGGTCTTCGACCACGCGCTGGCGCTGCAGCAGCTCGATGACTTGAGCCAGACGATCCTGCAGGCTTTCTTGTGTTTTCTTTACTTCTACTTCGGTCATAGGCGAACTCCACTCCCAGCAGCGGGGCACGCCGGAAGGATCAATCAGTCAATTCATGATTGGTAAAACGGGGTACTGAGTCACTACTGGGTAAGTCCATGGAGGTATTCCACAAGCCCCGACGGGGCTGACCGGCGCATGATACACCGCCCGGCCGTTTTAAACGTTAAAAAACTGGAAAGAACAAGCGCTTGCGAGCCAATGTTCAGTATTGGCTGCACCTATAGAAATGCGACGACACGCAGGAGAGGGAAAACACATGGGAAAGATAAAAAGACCCACACCAGGATAAAACCTACATAAACCCCAGACGGCAAAAAGCCCGCACCAGGCGGGCTTTTTGTTTGTATGGTGCACTCGACAGGATTCGAACCTGTGACCGCTCGGTTCGTAGCCGAGTACTCTATCCAGCTGAGCTACGAGTGCAGATTGTGTTTTTAGACCAGATCACAACTGGTTGAAGCCGAGCTACCTGCATCGCTGCAACTAACTCTTAAATGGTGCACTCGACAGGATTCGAACCTGTGACCGCTCGGTTCGTAGCCGAGTACTCTATCCAGCTGAGCTACGAGTGCATTTGTTGCCGCGCATTATAGGCCGTTCAATCTCTATGTAAAGCTATTTTTTCGAGTATTTTCAACAACTTACCGAAAAAACCAGATTGCAACGTACTAAGCAAATAATGGCGGAGAACGGGGGATTCGAACCCCCGACACCCTTTTGAGGTGTACTCCCTTAGCAGGGGAGCGCCTTCGGCCACTCGGCCAGCTCTCCGCAACACGGGGCGTATATTAACCACGTTCATCCCCGTTTGCAAACATAAAAAACGATAAAAATTAAAGGCTTGGTTCTTCGTCCTTCTCTTTCTTGATCCGCAGGTAGATTTCCTCGCGGTGAACCGCTACCTCTTTTGGAGCGTTAACCCCAATACGCACTTGATTGCCTTTGACGCCGAGCACGGTCACGGTGATTTCGCCATCACCGATAATCAGGCTTTCTGCGCAACGACGAGTCAGAATCAGCATGCCTTTCTCCTCACGCATTTCAGTTCAGGAACAACAGTCTGCAAAAAAAAGGCATTCGACCTACAACCCAAAAGCCGTAGCCCTACACACCTAAGTATTGTCGAGCCCACGCAAAAGAACATGCGCCCCACAAAAAAATGAAAGGCGCGGTAAACCGCGCCTTCCTGGCAACACATCACTCGCCCTGTCGGGCCGGAGCGTCAAGCTCAAAAGCGGTATGCAGCGCGCGTACAGCCAGTTCCAGGTACTTCTCTTCGAGCACTACCGAGACTTTGATTTCCGAAGTGGAAATCATCTGGATGTTGATACCCTCCTTGGCGAGGGCCCCGAACATACGGCTGGCAACGCCGGCATGGGAACGCATGCCCACCCCTACGATCGATACCTTGGCAATCTTGGTATCGCCGACCACTTCACGGGCGCCAATCTCGCTCGCTGTGTTCTGCAGGATTTTCAATGCCGCATCGTATTCGTTGCGGTGCACGGTGAAGGTGAAATCGGTGGTGTTATCGTGCGAAACGTTCTGCACGATCATGTCGACTTCAACATTCGCATCGCTGACAGGACCCAGAATCTTGAAAGCCACGCCCGGGGTGTCTGGCACGCCACGGATCGTCAGCTTGGCTTCATCGCGGTTGAAAGCGATGCCGGAAATGATCGGCTGTTCCATGGATTCCTCTTCATCAATAGTAATGAGGGTGCCCGGACCCTCCTTGAAGCTGTGCAATACGCGCAGCGGAACGTTGTACTTGCCGGCGAACTCCACCGCGCGAATCTGCAGCACCTTGGAACCAAGGCTGGCCATTTCCAGCATTTCTTCAAAGGTGATCTTGTCCAGGCGCTGGGCCACTGGCACGACGCGCGGGTCAGTGGTGTAGACGCCATCCACGTCGGTATAGATCTGGCATTCGTCAGCCTTGAGCGCTGCCGCCAGTGCCACACCCGTGGTGTCAGAACCGCCACGCCCGAGGGTGGTGATGTTGCCTTGCTCGTCCACACCTTGGAAACCCGCTACAACTACCACGCGCCCAGCCTTCAGATCAGTACGAATTTTCTGATCATCAATCTGCAGGATACGCGCCTTGGTGTGCGCGCTGTCGGTGAGAATGCGCACCTGGCTGCCCGTGTAGGACACCGCTGGCACGCCACGCTTGTTCAGAGCCATGGCCAACAGCGCAATGGTTACCTGCTCGCCCGTGGACACAATCACATCCAGCTCACGTGGCAACGGCTGTTGATCCCCACTGATAGCCTTGGCCAGGTCGATCAGGCGATTGGTCTCGCCGCTCATGGCTGACAGCACCACAACCAGGTCATCGCCGGCATCGCGGAATTTCTTAACCTTGTCGGCGACCTGCTCGATTCTTTCTACAGAGCCGACCGAGGTGCCTCCAAATTTCTGTACGATCAAAGCCATTTCCAAGCCGCCTCAGCCCGTAAAGGGGCGCCTAATATCCAATCCACCCGCACTGAACAAGCCCGTGACTAGACCACGGGCCGATTAACAGTGCCTTAAATACCTGCCTCGACAAACGGCACGGTCAAGGCCAGGGCCGCATCCAGGGCACCGGCATCTACACCACCGCCTTGTGCCATGTCCGGACGACCACCGCCCTTGCCGCCCACTGCCGCAGCGGCTTGCTTCATCAAATCACCGGCCTTGAGTTGGCCAGTCAGGTCTTTGGTTACACCGGCAACCAGAACGACCTTATCCTCATGGACACTGCCGAGCAGGATCACTGCGCGGCCGAGCTTGTTCTTCAACTGATCGACCAAGGCCAACAACGCCTTGCCGTCCTGACCGTCCAGGCGCGCCGCCAGAACTTTCACATCCTTGACGTCAACCGCCGAGGCCGACAGATCATCGCCCGCAGCGCTGGCCGCCTTGGCCTGCAACTGCTCCAGCTGTTTCTCCAGCGCACGGTTGCGCTCCAGCACGGCAGACAGTTTGTCGATCAGATTGTCACGGCTGCCCTTGACCAGACTGGCCGCTTCCTTGAGTTGTTCTTCGGCGGCATTGAGGTAAGCCAGGGCCGCAGCACCGGTCACCGCCTCGATACGACGCACACCGGACGCCACACCACCTTCGCTGATGATTTTCAGCAGGCCGATATCGCCGGTACGGTTAGCGTGGATACCACCACACAGCTCGACCGAGAAGCTACCACCCATGCTCAGCACGCGAACTTCGTCGCCGTACTTCTCGCCAAACAACGCCATGGCGCCCTTGGCCTTGGCGGTTTCGATGTCAGTTTCTTCAGTTTCTACCGGCGTGTTCTTGCGCACCTCGGCATTGACAATATCTTCCAGCGCCTTGATCTGCTCAGGCTTGATTGCTTCAAAGTGGCTGAAGTCAAACCGCAGGCGCTGGCTGTCGACCAACGAGCCCTTTTGCTGAACATGCTCGCCCAGCACTTGACGCAAGGCAGCGTGAAGCAGGTGAGTGGCCGAGTGGTTCAACGCAGTTGCGTGCCGTACGTCGGCATCGACCTGGGTATCCACTGGTGCGCCGACGGTCAGGCTGCCCAGCACCAACACACCGTGATGCAGGAAAGCACCGCCGGTCTTGGTGGTGTCGCGCACCTCGAAACGGCCGGACGTCGAGCTGAGGAAACCACAATCACCAATCTGGCCACCTGACTCGGCGTAGAACGGGGTCTGGTCCAGCACCACCACGGCTTCTTCGCCTTCGCTCAATACATCGACCGACTTGCCGTCTTTATAGATGGCAACGATCTTGGCCGAGCCGGCGGTAGCCTTGTAGCCGATGAACTCGGTGGGCACGTCAACCTTGACCAGGGTGTTGTAGTCCAGGCCAAAGGAGCTGGCGGAACGCGCACGCACACGCTGGGCTTCCATCTCACGCTCAAACCCGGCTTCATCGATGGTCAGCTCGCGTTCACGGGCGATATCGGCGGTCAGGTCCATCGGGAAACCGTAGGTGTCGTAAAGCTTGAACACCACGTCGCCCGGTACCACAGAGCCTTTGAGCTCAGCCAGGTCCTGCTCGAGAATCTTCAGGCCGTGCTCCAGTGTCTTGGAGAACTGCTCCTCCTCGGCCTTGAGTACGCGCTCGATATTGCTCTGCTGCTGCTTGAGTTCCGGGAAGGCATCGCCCATCTCGGCAACCAGTGCAGCCACGATTTTGTAGAAGAAGCTGCCGGTGGCACCCAGCTTGTTACCGTGACGGCAGGCGCGACGGATGATGCGACGCAGCACGTAGCCACGCCCTTCATTGGACGGCAACACACCATCGGCAATCAGGAAGCCACAGGAACGGATGTGGTCCGATACCACTTTGAGCGACGACTGGCCTTCATTGGTGCAACCAATGGCCGCAGCCGAAGCGCTCAGCAGGTTGGTGAACAGGTCGATTTCATAGTTGGAATGAACGTGCTGCATGACCGCACTGATCCGCTCCAGGCCCATGCCGGTGTCCACCGACGGCGCCGGCAGCGGATGCAACACGCCATCGGCGGTGCGATTGAACTGCATGAACACGTTGTTCCAGATTTCGATGTAACGGTCACCGTCTTCATCCGGCGAGCCGGGTGGGCCACCCCAGATGTCCGCACCGTGATCGTAGAAGATTTCGGTGCAAGGGCCGCACGGGCCGGTATCGCCCATGGTCCAGAAGTTATCGGAAGCATAAGGCGCACCCTTGTTGTCGCCGATACGAATCATGCGCTCGGCAGGTACACCGATTTGCTGGGTCCAGATGTCATAGGCTTCGTCGTCCGTCGCGTAGACGGTAACCCAGAGTTTTTCCTTGGGCAGTTTCAGCACGCCGGTCAGGAAGGTCCAGGCGAAGGTAATCGCATCCTTCTTGAAATAGTCGCCGAAGCTGAAGTTACCCAGCATTTCGAAGAACGTGTGGTGACGCGCGGTGTAACCGACGTTTTCCAGGTCGCTGTTCTTGCCGCCGGCGCGTACGCACTTCTGGCTGCTGGTGGCGCGAGTATAGGCGCGCTTTTCCTGGCCCAGGAAACAGTCCTTGAACTGGTTCATCCCCGCGTTAGTGAACAGCAGGGTGGGGTCATTGCCTGGGATCAAGGAGCTGGAGGCTACACGGGTGTGACCTTGCTCTTCGAAGAAGCGAAGGAAGGCTTCACGGATTTCTGCGCTTTTCATTAGGTTCTTCCACGGAGGCTGCGGCCAAAGGCCAGTACGCAACATCATCAGACGGAGCGACGGCAAAGGGCCGCATTATATCGGCCCTTCGCCGGTGGTACAGCGTGTTTATGTGATAGAAACAGTCAATTAGACGGTCTGCACTGTCATTTCTGCGAAAATGCGACGAATGTCTGCACGACTTGCTCGATCTGTGCCCGGCTGACATCCAGATGGGTGACCATACGCAGGCGCGGCGCGGCACTCAACTTGATCCCGCGCTCTGCGGCAAAGGCTTTCAACGCCTGCGCCTGCTCGCCAATTTGCACATAGACCATGTTGGTCTGCACCGGCTCCACCGTGTAACCGACCTTGCGCAGCTCATCACCCAGCCACTGCGCGTTGGCGTGGTCCTCGGCCAGGCGCTGTACCTGATGATCCAGGGCATACAGCCCCGCTGCCGCCAACGAACCTGCCTGACGCATTCCGCCACCGACCATCTTGCGCAGGCGCCGGGCCTTGGCGATCAACGCCGTGGAACCGCACAGCACCGAGCCGACCGGTGCGCCAAGGCCCTTGGACAGGCACACCGACACCGAATCGAAATGCTTGGCGATGTCACGCGCATCCACCCCCAGCTTGATCGCTGCGTTGTAGATCCGCGCCCCGTCCAGGTGCAAGGCCAGGCCATGCTCACGGGTAAACGCGCGCGCCTTGGCCAGGTACTCCATCGGCAGGACCTTGCCTTGCATGGTGTTTTCCAGCGCCAGCAAGCGCGTGCGGGCAAAGTGGAAATCGTCAGGCTTGATCGCCGCCAGCACGTGGTCAAGGTCCAGGGAACCGTCCGCTTGCACTTCCAGCGGCTGCGGCTGGATCGAGCCCAGCACGGCCGCCCCGCCGCCTTCGTATTTGTAGGTATGGGCCTGCTGGCCGACGATATATTCCTCGCCGCGCTCACAGTGGGCCATCAATGCCAGCAAATTGCTCATGGTGCCAGTGGGCACGAACAGCGCGGCGGCGAAGCCCAGACGCTTGGCCAGTTCCGCCTCCAGCTTGTTGACGCTGGGGTCTTCGCCATAGACGTCATCACCGCTGACGGCGCCGGCCATCGCGTCGAGCATACCGGGGGTGGGTTGGGTCACGGTGTCGCTGCGCAGGTCAATCACGGTCATGAAGGGGGCCTCTAACGGAATGGATAAGTCCTTTTGTGTGTGATTACTGCGGGCAAAGCCACGCAATATCAAGCCCCCACTGCATTCAATCGAATACCAACCAAACAAACCGATATAGCTTATCGATACGGCAACCGTGCAGTTTTTGAAAAACCGTGTTAAAAACTCTCCGCCGCCAGGGTTCTGGCAGCAACGTTCTCAGGGCGGGGTGCAATTCCCCACCGGCGGTAATTGCACGCAATGTGCATAGCCCGCGAGCGCTTGGCGCCTCGAACTGCTCCGGCAGGACGGCGACAAGGTCAGCAGACCCGGTGTGATCCCGGGGCCGACGGTCATAGTCCGGATGAAGAGAGAACGGGATTGGCACCTAAGGGCCGCGCACTGACCTCATGCTTGCATGACGCCGTTGTGCATACCCTTAAATCCCATTCGATTCATAACGCCCTGTTTTTTTCTTAAACAGGAGTCAGAACATGCAACCCACCGCAATCGACAGCAAAAGCAAAAACCATCACGGCGAGCGCGTCGCGTTTATCCAGGCCTGCTGGCACAAGGATATCGTCGACCAATCGCGCAAAGGCTTTCTTGCCGAAATGATCGCCCAAGGCTATCAGGAATCGGACATCGACTTCTTTGAAGTCGGCGGTGCCTTTGAATTGCCCCTGCACGCCAAGTTGCTGGCCAAGACCGGTCGCTATGCCGGCATCGTCGCCGCCGCGCTGGTGGTGGATGGTGGCATCTACCGGCACGAATTCGTGGCCCAGTCAGTGGTCAGCGGTTTGATGCAGGTTCAACTGGAAACTGAAGTGCCGGTGTTCTCGGTGTCCCTGACGCCGCACCACTTCCACGCCGGCAGCGAGCACACTACGTTCTTCTATGAGCACTTCGTGCACAAGGGTCAGGAAGCTGCGCGTACCTGCGCCGATACCCTGCACAAGGTGCGGGCGATCCGCCGTAGTGAGCCGCGTGCTGTAGCGGTCTAAGCAACACTGCAAAACAACATGTGGGAGGGGGCTTGCCCCCGATGGCGGTGAGTCAGCTGCAGATGGGCTGACTGGTATACGGCTATCGGGGGCAAGTCGAAACGTCGCACCGCCCCTCCCACATTTGGATCCAGTTGGACTTAAGATTTAAGCCAACCCAGCATCCGTGGCAGGCACGATAAGAATCCCTGCGCGCAAACCATTCTTCACCTTCGGGTTGGGGAAGATGATGCGGGCACCCTCCTCCTCGATCACCCAGCGCGTCTTGGCCACGTCTTCGGCCAGCAGATAACCCTTTTCCAATTGCGAAAAGTTTTCCACATCCGCCGGCAGGTGCATCAGGAAGGCGTCGCTGTGCTTGATGACCTCGCGAGAGACGGCAAACAGTTGCAGGCCGTCCAGGCTTTCTGTCGGCGGCTCATCGCCTTCAATGATGTGCTTGAGGCGCGCCTCCAGCCGGGACACGTCCACGCTCTGGTTCTGCCCGAACGGCCGGGCCTTGCCCAGTTCCAGGGTGAAGGCTTCGGCTTCCAACTGTTCGTAGGTAAACGCAGTGAAAGTGATCGAGGTTTTGTTCTGCAGCAATACCGCTTGCATACCGCCGGCGTTCAGGCGCGCCAGTTCACGGCGCGAATGCTGACGCCCCTCCTTCCACGGATAGAGGGCAAACTGCTCGATCTTAGAACCACGAATCGCGGTGTGCAGGTCGTAGTGCAGGCGTGATCGACCGGGCTGGCTGAAAAAACTGCGCGCCAGTTGCTCGAGTTCGGCAGCGCGCATGGCCTCGGGGCCGATGTTGCTTTCATGCCGGCCGTTGAACAGCCGGTTGATGTCCAGTTCGAGATAACGCTCGCCGCGGCGCATGGCCTCGGGGTTGCCGAACAGGAACAGAATACGGGAGCGGGGTTTGATTTCCCCACGGGCGATGCCATGCAACAGGCGATCAAGCAGTTCGATCGGCGCGGTTTCGTTGCCATGAATGCCGGACGACAGCAGCAGGTCGCTGCCATTGTCCCGAGCCTCAGGGGGGCGCACTTCGAGCGCGCCCTCGCTGAGCCAGCGCATCTGCACGCCGTCGACAGTCAGTTGAATTTTTTGCGCCGGTTCGCGACCGGCGAGGGTCAGTTCAAGCAGTTTGCCGAGGGCGAGCATAAGCAGCTTCCTTAGTGGTTGCAGCCAGGACCATGGACGTGATCGTCGTCATCACCCTCAACGTCGGCCGGTTCCATTTCCAGTTGCAGGCTCATCAGGTTGGTCGCCAAGGGACGCATCAGCAGATTGGCGTACTCGGCGTCGCCCTCTTCGACGTCCACACCAATCAGCAGTTGGCCACGGCCGTCGTGCTGGATCCAGATCTCCTTGCCCTGCCAGACCACGGCAACGCGGGTGCAGGACGTTTCCAGCTGGGTGCCGTCGGTGTCTTCAAGGATCAGCTTCAGGGTGTCGGTCATAAATAAAATATCTCAGCCGTATGGCGTTAATTGATCTGGAAAGGATAAACCGAGCCCAGTTTAAGGATTTGCGTCAGTTCATCCAGTGCCGTCCGGCACTCAAGCAGCAACTGCGGGTCAGCCAGGTCGGTTTCGCGCAGGCTGTCGCGGTAGTGCTTGCCAACCCATTGGGTCAGGGTTTCGTACAGTGGCGCGGTCATGATAACGCCTGGATTCACCGCCGCCAGTTCGGTTTCGTTCAAGGCGACGCGCAAACGCAGGCACGCCGGGCCGCCGCCGTTCTGCATACTTTGCTTGAGGTCGAACACTTTGACTTCGCGGATCAGCCCACCGGAGTTGGTCAGGCCCTGCAGGTAGTGCCACACACGCTCATTGCTGCGGCACTCTTCCGGCACAATCAGCAGCATCGAACCGTCAGGGCGGGTCAGCAACTGGCTGTTGAACAGGTAGGAACGCACCGCGTCCTCGACACTGACCTGGGCACGGGGTACGCAGACGGATTGGAAGTTGCCGCCCAGCTTGCCCAACTTGGCTTGCAGCTCGGCGAGCATCTGTTCAGTGTTGAGGAATGCGTCCTCGTGGTAGAACAGCATCTCGCCGTTGCCCACCGCGATTACATCGTTGTGGAACACGCCGGCATCGATCACCGCCGGGTTCTGCTGGGCGTAGACCACACCGTCATCCTTCAAGCCGTGCAGGCGCGCGACTGCCTGGGATGCTTCAAGGGTCTGGCGCGCCGGGTACTTCTGCGGGGCCGGGTAACGGCTGTCGAAGGCACTGCGGCCAAACACGAAGAACTCAACACCGGCCTCACCGTACTCACGGCAAAAGCGCGTGTGGTTGGCCGCGCCCTCATCACCGAACTGCGCCACCGCCGGCAAGGCGGCGTGGTGGGCAAAGTGCTTTGCATCGGCGAACATCGCGCCCAGCACGCGGCTGGTGGTGGGGTGTTCGATGCTGCGATGGTACTTGCAGTTGAGGTTGGCGGCGGTGAAATGCACGCGACCGTCTGCGGTATCAGCGCTCGGGCTGACAGTGGCCGCGTTGGCTACCCACATGCTGGAAGCCGAGCAGCTCGCTACCAGCAACGGCATGGCCTGCTTGGCCGCTTGCTGAATTACCTGGGCGTCGGTTCCGCTGAAACCCAGGTTGCGCAAAGCAGCCACATCCGGGCGTTCCTGGGGCGCCAACACACCTTGCACAAAGCCCATGTCCATCAGGGCTTTCATTTTCTGCAGGCCCTGCAACGCCGCTTCCTTGGGGTTGGAATGTTGCTGGCTGTTGCTTTGGGATGCGACGTTGCCGAAAGACAAACCGCCGTAGTTATGGGTCGGCCCCACTAGACCGTCAAAATTGACTTCACAGGATTTCATCGGCGAGGCTCCACGAACATCTGTTTTTATAGGCATCAAATTACTGAATACACCACAGTTCAAATGTGGGAGGGCGCTTGCTCCCGATAGCAGGGTGTCAGTTGACTAATTAGGTGACTGACACACCGCCATCGGGAGCAAGCCCCTCCCACGTTCAGATCAGTGTAATGCCAGGGGTCAACGTGGCTGGCATCACCAGACTCGGCGTTTCCAGCGACGCCACCGGATACGCACAATAATCGGCCGCGTAATACGCACTGGCCCGATGGTTACCCGAGGCCCCTACCCCGCCAAACGGTGCGGTACTGGCGGCGCCGGTCAACTGCTTGTTCCAGTTGACGATACCGGCACGGCTTTCCAGCCAGAACTGCTGGTAACGCGCTTCGCTATCCGACAACAGGCCAGCGGCCAGGCCGTATTGGGTGTTGTTGGCCTCTGCGATTGCCTCGGCGAAATCCGCGTAGCGAATCACCTGCAACAGCGGGCCGAACAGTTCTTCGTCTTCACGCTCGGTTACGCCGGTCACGTCGATGATGCCTGGGGTCAGCAATGCGGCCTGATCCTGTGGCTGGGTCATTTCCAGCAGCGCTACGGCGCCATTGGCCAACATCAATTCCTGGGCGTCCATCAAGGCTTTCGCCGCGCCAAGGGAGATTACCGAGCCCATGAACGGCGGTGGTTGCTGGTCGAACGCACCGACTTCAATCGTTGCGCTCACCGCCACCAACCGCGCCAGCAATGCATCGCCCCAGGCGCCTTCCGGCACCAACAAGCGACGGGCGCAGGTGCAACGCTGACCAGCCGAGATAAACGCAGACTGGATGATGGTGTAGACCGCCGCATCCACATCGGCCACTTCATCCACGACCAGCGGGTTGTTGCCGCCCATTTCCAGGGCGAGGATTTTGTCCGGGCGTCCCGAAAACTGCTGATGCAGATGATTGCCGGTGCGGCTGGACCCGGTGAAGAACAAGCCGTCTATGCCGGGGTTGGCGGCCAGGGCGATGCCGGTTTCCCGCGCGCCTTGCAGCAGGTTCAACACGCCCGCCGGCAGCCCGGCTTCGATCCAGCATTGCACGGTCAGCTCGGCAACTTTCGGGGTCAGCTCGCTGGGTTTGAACAGCACGGTATTACCCGCCAGCAAGGCAGGGACGATATGGCCGTTGGGCAAATGCCCGGGGAAGTTGTACGGGCCGAACACCGCCACCACGCCGTGAGGCTTGTGACGCAATACCGCGGTGGCGTCACCCAATGGGCCGCTCTTTTCGCCGGTGCGCTCACGATAACTCTGCACCGAGATGGCGATCTTGTTGGCCATGCTGGTGACTTCGGTAGCCGATTCCCACAAGGGTTTACCGGTTTCCTCACCAATGCAGCGGGCAATTTCATCGGCACGGCTTTTCAGGGTGCTGGCAAAGGCTTCCAGCACGCTGATGCGTTCTTCCAACGGCAGACGAGCCCACGCGGGGAATGCCTGGCGTGCCGCCTGCACGGCGGACTCGACCTGCTCGACGGTGGCGCCGTTGCCGGCCCACAATACCTGCTGGGTCACCGGGTTGCGCGATTCGAACAACTCACCCTGGCCGGCCAGCCAGCTACCTGCGATATACAGCGAATTCATTACTTGGGCTCCCGAGCAGCAGACAACGGTACGGCACGCACTTGATCACCCACTACCAGCTGCAGGCGCTTGGCGGTCTGCGGATCGACCACCAGGGTACCTGCCGCCAGCCGGGCCGGAGCAGCAGTGATACGGCACTCCTCGCGCTTGCGGTTATGGATCAGGAACGGCGTGGCGTCGTCCCCCGGCGTGCCGATGGCCAACACCAGCGACTGGCTGTCGCGCACCGCACGGATTTTGCTGGTTTCGCACTCTACCGCTGGGCCTGCATCGAAGATATCGACATAGCCCTGATAGCTGAACCCTTCGCTCTTGAGCATGCTCAGGGCCGGCTCGGTGTCCGGATGGACCTTGCCGATCACGTTGCGCGCATCCTCGGACAGGAAGCAGCTGTACAGCGGAAACTTCGGCATCAGCTCGGCGATAAACGCCTTGTTGCCCACACCGGTAAGGTAGTCGGCCTGGCTGAACTCCATTTTGAAGAAGTGTCGACCCAGGCTTTCCCAGAACGGCGAACGCCCGGCGTCGTTGGATACGCCGCGCATCTCGGCAATGATCTTGTTGCCGAACAATTGCGGGAACTCCGCGATAAACAACATGCGCGCCTTGGCCAACATGCGGCCGTTAAGACCGTTGCGATAATCGGCATGCAAAAACAACGAGCACAATTCGGAATTGCCGGTGAGGTCGTTGGCCAGAAACAGCGTCGGAATCTCGCGGTAGATATTCAGCTCCTGGGAGGCGCTGACGGTCAGCCCGACCCGGAAGTTGTACCAGGGCTCACGCAGGCCCACGGCACCGGCAATGGCAGAAATGCCGACCACGCGGCCTTCATCGTTTTCCAGCACGAACAGGTAGTCGGCATCGCCGCGCCCGGCTTCGCCGCGAAAGGTTTTTTCCGCCCAGCCAACCCGGTGGGTCAGGCGCTCTTCGTTGGCCGGCAAAGTGGTGAGGCCGGTGCCGGTGCTGCGCGCCAGATCAATCAGGGCCGGTAAATCGCTGCTGCGTACGGGACGAACGATCATGCTATCTCCTCGAACGGGCCGCTGTTGTCAGCCACCCGCGAAACTCTGTTTTTATACCGCGACCAAACGCACGCTCGCGCCTTCGCCAACGCCCAGGGCTTCGGCGGCCGCCAGGTCCAGGGTTACTGGCTTGCCTGGCGCATAGTCCAGCTCCAGCATCACCGCGCGGTAATCCTGCAACTGCGCGTTACTCACCAGGTACTGGCGACCGACGCCCTTGACCATCTCGCCGATCTTCACCGGTACCACGCGGCTCTGGGCGATCGAGCGAATACCCGAAACCCGTGCATGTAGCGTCGGGCCACCGTCGAAGATGTCGATGTAGTGATCAGTCTCGAAACCTTCGCGCATCAGGATATCGAAGGTGATCTGCGCACGCGGGTGCACCTGGCCCATGGCTTCCTGGGCCTCGTCCGGCAACAGCGGCACGTAGATCGGGTAATGCGGCATCAACTCGGCGAGGAAGGTGCGGCTTTTCAGCCCGCACAGGCGCTCGGCGGCGGCATAGTTGAGGTCGAAGAAGTTGCGACCGATGGCGTCCCAGAACGGCGAATCACCGTTTTCGTCGCTGTAGCCGACAATCTCGGTTACCACCGAATCGGCAAAGCGCTCGGGGTGGCTGGCAACGAACAACAGGCGGCCACGGGAGTTGAGTTCCGACCAGGGCGATCCGACCAATTCCGGCACCACGTAGAAACTGGTGAGCAGGCTGTTACCGGTCAGGTCATGGCACTGGGAAAGCACGTGGATCTTGTTATGGATCTTCAGCTCTCGGGAGGCGTGCACGAAGGTTTCGTTACGGAAACTGTAGAACGGCTCGGAGTAGCCGGCTGAAGCAACGATGGCCGAGCAACCGGCGAGCTTGCCGGTATCGGTGTCTTCAAGCACGAAGAAATAGCTCTCTTCACCGTTGAAGCTTACCTCGGCCGCGAAAGAAGCTTCGCTGGCGGCGATTTTGTCGCTCAGGCGTTCCACATCGTCTGGCAAGGACGTAACACCAATCGGGCTGTCTGCAGCCAGACGCTGTACCTCGCCCAGATCAGCCATTTGCGCGGGGCGCATCACCAGCATGGTGTTACTCCTTAACTCGAAAAACTCATAGAAAAAAATACCGGACAGGTCAGGAACAACACTGTTCCTAATGTGGGAGGGGGCAAACCCCCTCCCACATTTGATCCGGTCCGGCAGATAGATTTGTATCAGGCTTGAGTCAACGTCTTCACAGCACGCTCAAAACGATCCAGCCCTTCGTTGATATCCGCCTCTTCCACCACCAGGCTCGGCGCAAAACGCACCACGTCCGGACCAGCTTGCAGGATCATCAGATTCTCTTTTTCGGCCGCGTTGAACACGTCCTTGGCCTTGCCTTTGAAGGCATCGCTGAGCACGCAACCGATCAGCAGGCCCATGCCACGCACCTCGGTGAAGATGCCGTATTGCGTGCCGATCTGCTCCAGGCGCGCCTTGAACAAGTCATGCTTGGCGTTAACGCCGGCCAATACTTCTGGCGTGTTGATCACGTCGATCACCGCTTCGGCCACTGCGCACGCCAGCGGGTTGCCGCCGTAGGTGGTGCCGTGGGTGCCGACCACCAGGTGCTTGGCCAGGTCTTCACGGGTAAGCATCGCCGCAATCGGGAAACCGCCGCCCAGGCTCTTGGCGCTGGTAAGGATGTCCGGCGTCACACCGTAATGCTGGTAGGCAAACAGGTGGCCGCTGCGGCCCATGCCGGTTTGCACTTCGTCGAACACCAGCAGCGCGTCGTTCGCGTCGCACAGTTCGCGGGCACCTTGCAGGTAAGCCAGTTCAGCCGGCAGTACGCCGCCTTCACCCTGGATCGGTTCCAGCACTACGGCGCAGGTCTTGCCCGACACAGCGGCCTTCAGCGCAGCCAGATCGTTATAAGGAACGTGGGTGATGCCGGTGATTTTAGGCCCGAAACCATCGGAGTACTTGGACTGGCCGCCGACGTTGACGGTGAACAGGGTACGGCCGTGGAAGCTGTTCAGCGCGGCGATAATCTCGTATTTCTCGCTGCCGAAACGGTCAAAGGCCACACGACGGGCCAGCTTGAACGCAGCCTCATTGGCCTCGGCGCCGGAGTTGCAGAAGAACACGCGATCGGCAAAAGTGGCGTCGATCAGCTTGTGGGCCAGGCGCAGCGCCGGCTCGTTAGTAAAGACGTTGGACACATGCCACAACTTGTTGGCCTGTTCGGTCAGTGCACCGACCAGCGCCGGGTGGGCGTGGCCCAACACGTTGACCGCGATGCCGCCGGCAAAGTCGATCAGCTCACGACCTGCTTGATCCCACACGCGCGAACCTTGGCCACGCACAGGGATAAAGGCGGCAGGTGCATAGTTAGGCACCATTACTTGGTCGAAATCGGCACGTTGCACCGGGGCTTGCTCAACGGACATCGGAGTCTCCTGAAGAGGAACGCCTGCCTGGAACTGGCAAGCGATGCAGGGATTGTAAGGACAGTTTTCAGTAGGGCCTTGCCGCCAAGCGACAACTTCTTATAGCGCCAACCCGCGTTTTTAGCGGGTTTACGCCAATGCGACAAATAGCGTCGCAATGGCGCAGTTTAAACGCTGCGCCAGGTTTGCGTCAGGGTTATCCAGTGAAAGGGTTGCGCCCCCTAACTATCTAAAGTCCCCCCTCTGCAACCGGCTGGTTTACTGCGGGCTTCATGACTTGCACGGACCCGCTCCATGACGAACCTCGATTATTCCGATACCCGCCTGCCCGACAGCCACTATCAATTGTTGACCGACACCCTGCCCTCCTGGCTCGGCAATGCCTGCGCCGACAAACGCCAGGCACTTGCCGCCACCCAGCCACAACAGCTGCCGGGCAGTGCCGAACAACGCGCCGCGCTCGCGCGACTGACCGGTGCCCACTGGGAGGCACAGAACAGCGTAGATCGGGCATTGCAGCACCTGCAGGACGCCAAGGCGTTCGCCAAGCCGATCCTCGAACAGGCATTGAAAGCCGATTACGGCCTGGACCTGAACGTCGAGACAACCTATTTACGCCTGTATATCCCTGATCGTACCCCCTGGTTCCCGATACGCTCCGGTGCAGCGCGCACCTGGACGGTTTCGCTGCTCGACGCCGCCCTGCATAACTTTGAGCTCAAGGAAACCCTGGCCGACGCCTACGAGCCGGCCTCGACCTTTATCACGCAGCCTTCGGCCAGCGGGCAATTCGACACTTTGCCGCAGATCAAACGTGTGCTATCGATCCAGGCATTCGCCAGCCTGTGCCGTGACCTGGACATGGGTGCCCGCTACGCCCGCTACCTCAACGATGAGCTGGGCATGTCCAACCCGGTTGCCGCTGCGGTATTGCGCCTGAAGGTCGACTCCAGCCAGAAAGCCGCCCTGCATGCAGCCGTGCAACTGGCACGTATCAAGGACGATATCAGCGACGACTATGCTGACTTGATCGAAGGGCTGGTAGCTGGCACGCCCAACCTCAGGCTCAACGGCCAACCGTTGCGCTGTCAGGATCTGCGCATGATGGACATTGCGCTGACCGGCATTCAACTGTTCTCTCCCGACCTTGAGAGACCGCGCTCGCCGCAACGCCTGGTGGCATACGTTCCAGATGATCCGCAGCACCCGCTCAAGGAATACGCCTCGCCTTTGGCATTCAAACAGGAACTGACCCGGCAACTACGCGACCGCGATTACCAGACCTTCTTCAGCCGCTTTGTACCCCACGCCCAACGCGGGGTGTTTTTTTCCGGCTTGAGCCAGCGCCTGGCGCGCATCACCTGGCACCCGCCGGTCAGGGGCAGCGGCCAATCGCCCTGGCGCAGCACCCCCATCGAAGACCCCAAGCTACAGTTTGATGCGCAGCCTGTCTGGGGCGATCCCTGGTTGCATCTGTACCGTCGCAAACTCGACAAGATTCTCAACGACGCCCGCACACTGGCCGTCTCCACCGCCAGCGTCGATCGTGAGGCGCGCTGGCGGCTTTGGGACTCTTTCGTCGATGTGGCTTCCTCGATCCTCAACGCCGCACTGATGGTGGTCGCCCCCTTCGTGCCGGGCCTGGGCGAATTGATGCTGGGCTACATGGCTTATCAACTGCTCGATGACGTGTTCGAAGGCGTGATCGACTGGGCTGAAGGCCTGGGCAAGGAAGCCTTCGGTCATCTGATGAGCGTGCTGGAATCCCTGGTGCAGATGGGTGCTTTCGCTGCGGGCACCCAAATTGGCCCGACCGAACTGCGTAAAGTGCTGCCCGAAAACGTCCTCGCGTACATTGACAGCTTCAAACCGGTGAGCCTGGCCAACGGCGCCAAACGCTACTGGAAACCGGACCTGGCGCCCTATGAGTACCCATCATCGTTGCCAACGCGCCTGGGTATCAACGAGCTGGGCCTGCACGAGGTACGCAAGGAAACAATCCTGCCACTGGAAAACAAGCTGTACACCGTGGAAGAAAGTCCGGACAGTGATTTTTACTACATCAAACACCCCAGCCGCCCTGACGCCTATCGCCCGATTGTGCGACACAACGGCGCCGGCGCGTGGCACACCGAACTCGAACAGCCCTTGCAGTGGGACAAGCACACGTTGCTGCGCAGACTGGGGCACAGCGTGCAGGATTTAAGCGAAGCGGACCGGGAACTGGGCTTGCACATCAGCGGCGTGGATGAGGGTGTCGTGCGCAAAATGCACCTCAACAGCGAGCCTCTATCGCCGCTACTGGACGATACCTTGAGTCGTCTGCGCATCGACCGCAGCATCCAGCGGCTGATCGATCAGCTACGCAGCGACGACCCGGCGGTGTACCACCTGATTGACCCACAAGACACCTTGCAAGTGTTGACCACCCACGGCTCGTGGCCGCCCACCAAAGCCTTGCGCATCGTCGACGACAAGGGGCAAACAGCCTGGGAGTTCGGTGATGAACGCATGCCAGTGATTCAGGTATTTGAGGCCCAACTGGAGAACGGCGACTTGCTGAAAACCGTCCTGCGTGGGATGAGCAGCGAAGAAATCCGCGCGCAGTTCGGTGAGCGCGCCAGCGATCCCGAACTCAGCCTGGATCGCCGCGCCCAACTGCTACGCCATAAGCTCGCGGACATTGCCGATAGCCAGCGCAGCGCGTTGTTCGACTCGCGTTATGCGACGTTGCAAGCCACCACCGAACCGCTTACCCAGCAATTGCTCACCACCACGCCTGAACTGCCTATAAGCGTTGCGAAAACACTTGTGAGCGAGGCCAGCGGTGCAGAACTTGAAGCACTGCATGAACGAAACACGCCCCCGCGCCTGGCCGAACTGGCACGCACCGCGTTGAATGAAGTACGGATCAACCGTGCCTATGAGGGTCAGCACTTGAATACGCCGCCCTCCCTGGACACTGATCGCCTGGCACTGAACTCCCTGCGCACACTGCCAGGCTGGTCTGGCGAGGTACAGCTAGAGGCTCGTCACCACTCGCAAACCGGACCGAGCTGGCTGCGGATCGGTCCAGATGACGCCCCGATCCAGCGCACGTTGGTGCGTACTGAAGCCGGCCGCTACCAGCCCCACAATGAACAGGGTGCCCTCTCCAGCGAGACCGACCTGTACTCAGCCGTTTTAAGTGCCCTACCCGATAAACAGCGTGACCAGCTCGGCCTTGGCATCCACGACGGCGCACAACTCAAGCAGCGCCTGCGGCAAGCGCCGCTGCCACGCAGTGAACTGCGCACACTACTCACCCCTGATAGCAAGCCGGAAAGTGTCACTGAAGCCCTGCGCCTGCTGGGCAGCGACAACGGCTATCGTGCCCAGGCGCCGGCGCCATTAAGACCTGTGAACTTGCTTCAACGCGCGCACGACCTGTACCCCAGACTTCGCGAACGCCAATTGACTACCCTGGTGAACCACTTGCACTCACAGCCTGGCGGTGCACTCGCGGGCCTTGAGGCGCTGCGCATCGAATACAACCAACTGGAACATGACCTGAATGCCTGGCAACGCGACATTCCGCTTCGGCCCCCCGGAAACGGCGCCCTACTCAGCGCACACCAGCGTCTGTACGAGCAACGCAATCGCAGACTCATTGCCCGCGAACTCAAACGCTGCTGGCGCAGGGAGTTACCCCTCGATGACTACTTCGAAGACCCGGCGCGCGACGGCTACCGAATGAACCTGCGTTACCCTATTCGTGGCGAACTGCCGCGACTGTCCGCCAACTTCGATCACGTATCAATGCTGACGCTGTCAGGCAGCAACCACACGCAAGGAGCCGCCGCGTTCCTGGGCAACTTTCCCCGACTGCGTCACTTGACCGTTGACAGTATTCCCTTGGGCAACCTGCCCCCAGCCGTACTTCAGATGCGCAGCTTGAACGCATTGAGCCTGAGCGACTGCGCAATTACCCTGACGCCGCACAGCCAAACCCAGCTCGCCTCGATGACCCAATTGCAAACCCTGGACCTGCATAAAAACCCCTTGGGTCGGGTGCCCACTGTGGAAGCGATGACCGAGCTGAACACACTGGACCTGTCCGAAACCGGCATCGATCGCCTCCCTCCCGGTTTGCTCACCCGCAACGACCTTAGCGCAGCCTTTCTCAGCGGCAACCAGATCGGAGAATTACCGGAAGCACTGTTCGATCTTCCGTCACATACCAGCGCTGCCTTCGACCTATCTGACAACCCACTGTCATCGGCCACCCTCGAGCGCGTTAAAGCCTATTACCAGCAGCATGGCACCTACTGGGAGGCCGATGCTCCGGCAGTGGATGTGCGCGACGCAAAAATGCTGTATCCCTCACTGGACACCGACCAGATCAACCAGTTTATCTACAGCCTCCCAGGCGACCTGGAAGCGGGTAGGCGCGAGCTGGCAAGGTTGGCCGGTGAATTGGATACGCTAAAGTCCGAGCTCAACCACTGGACGCAACAGCCGCAGTTGCAGCCATCGGAAGCCACCCGGCGAAGCGAGCTCAGCACATTACTTGAGCAAAGCTGGCGCAGGGAAACACCCCAGGACACTCAATTCGTCCATTTGCTGGAAATCCCCGCGACGCTCGCAGGCGAGCTGCCCACGCTGAGCGCGCACTTCAAGCATGTTGGCTCACTGACCATCAAAGGCAATGGTAGCCCGATGGGGTCGACCGCCTTTATCGACAGCTTCCCGGCCCTAAGTATCCTGGACATCAACAACGTGAGGCTCGGCGACATCCCTGCCCAAGTGCTCAACCGGCAGGCACTATCCATTCTGGGGCTGCCACGCTGCTCAATAGAACTCAGCCCTACCAGCGTAGCGGGGTTGCAAGGCATGACCAGCCTCGAATATTTATACCTGGACCACAACCCGCTGGGCCGTACTCCGGATTTCAGTCACCTGCCCAATCTGAGCACAATCTCGCTGAAAGACACCGGATTGACACAGGTACCCCCTAGCCTGCTGGGCGGCCCGCCACGCCAGTCGGTCAACTTGAGCAAAAACGCCATTGAGCAACTGCCCGAGGCACTTTTTTCCATGCCGGCCTCAACCACCAGTGGCCTGATCCTTTCCGCAAACCCCTTGACACCCCAAACCCTGGAGTCGATCAAACGCTACTGCCAGCGCACCGGGGAGAGTTTCGCCGCCCAGGCATCCGAATCACAACGCATGCGCACGCAGCGGCTATACCCCTCGTTTCTGGATAACGAGGCAGACCGTTTCATCTTCCGCCTGCCCGGCGACATGGCGGCAATCGAACCGACGTTGACGCGCCTGGAAGCTGAATACGAGCGACTGAACAACGACCTGCAGGTGTGGGTGCAGGCTGTACCGGATCGGCACCCTATCCTGGATGTGCCTATTGACGAACAAACCCGCGCTCAGGACCAACTGAGGCGGCGCAACTTCAAGACACTGCTGGAGCAGGCGTGGCGACGAGAAGCCCCCGAGGATGAAGAAAGCCTGGACGATGAGCTGACCCACCAGGTCTTACTCGACACACCAGTGTTGGGCGACTTGCCGGAATTGAACGCCAACTTCGACCACGTGACCTTGTTCCAACTGGACGGCAGCGGCACCACGACTGGTGTCGACGGTACGTTGCGCAACTTCAGCCATTTGCAAACCCTCAAACTGAGCAAGTGCTCCCTGGGCACCCTGCCTGAGGCGATCCAGCACATGCCCACACTGTCCACATTGGATATAACGGAATGCGCAATCCGGCTGACACCCGAAACCCGAGGCGTGCTGACGGGGTTGACCGAACTTGAGTTTGTTAATTTGAGCAACAACCCCCTGGGTCACGCCCCTGACGTCGGCTCGCTGAACCAACTGGTTGCGCTGTATCTGAGCAACGCGGCACTGAGCGAAGTTCCAGAGGGCGTATTTGGCCTGGATCAACTGCAAACGCTGGACTTAAGCAATAACGCGATCCGGGAGATACCGCAGGACTTGCTAGAGACGTCAGCAACCTTCAATGGCGACAGCGACTTGAGCGGCAACCCACTGTCGGCGCAAAGCATGGAGCGCTTGCGTCAGTACTACCAACGCACAGGTGTGGACTTCCAGGTCGCGGCCGCCACCGTGGACTCCCAAGGCACGCCGCTGGTGGCAGCTCTGCCAGTACCAGAAGAAGACTAACTGTTGAATCAGCCGCGCTCTGAGGGCACCGACGACAACTCGAAGGGGCTGCTGCTGCGCCGCTGGTTGCGGTCTTCGCGCGGCGTGGCGCCAAAGAAATTGCGGTAAGCGCTGGAGAAATGCGGCCCCGAGGAGAAGCCGCACGACAGGCCGATCTGGATGATCGACTTGCTGGTTTGCATCAACATCTGGCGCGCCTTGTTCAGGCGCAGTTCCAGGTAGTACTGGCTGGGGACGCGATTGAGGTATTGCTTGAAGATCCGTTCCAGTTGTCGTCGCGACACGCACACGTGCTGGGCGATCTCGTCGGTGGTCAGCGGCTCTTCGATATTGGCTTCCATCAACAGCACCGCCTGGGTCAGCTTGGGATGGCTGGAGCCCAGGCGGTTTTGCAGTGGAATACGTTGGCGCTCACCGCCTTCGCGGATGCGCTCCACCACCAATTCCTCGGACACAGCACCGGCCAACTCCGCGCCGTGATCGCGGGCCAGCACCGCCAGCAGCAGGTCGAGTACCGACATGCCGCCACAAGCGGTCAGGCGATCACGGTCCCAGTCGAACAAATGGCTGGTGGCGATGACCTTCGGGAAGCGCTCGGCAAAGTCATCCTGCCAGCGCCAATGCACGGCAGCACGATAACCATCCAACAGACCAAGCTGGGCCAACGGGTACACACCCGCCGATAACCCACCGATCACGCACCCGGCCCGAACCAGCTGCTTGAGCGCAGTGCTGAGCTGCGACGCAATGACGGTAGGCGGTTCATCCGCCAGCAGGAACAGTTTCTGAAAGCCTTCCAACTTGCCGGCCCACGGCTCGCCCGGCAACTGCCAGGCCCCCTCGGTTTGCGGCTCGGCCTGCAGAAAAGACAACTCGTAGACCACATCCGGATGCACCCGCTGAGCAACGCGCAAGGCCTCCTCAGCCAGCGCAAGCGTGAGTGCTTTTGTGCTGGGCCAAATCAGGAAACCAATTTTGTGGGCGGTCATGGAGTGCTATCCGGAGCGAAAACAGTGAAAGAAGCCGTGGGCCAATGCTAGCCCGTAATCAACTACAAATCCCAAAACAAACAGAGATCAAAAGTGGGAGCTGGCTTGCCTGCGATGACGATGGGTCAGTTAACACATCATTGACTGATGCATCGCTATCGCGGGCAAGCCAGCTCCCACAAGAGATCGGGGCTAACCTCAAGACTGCGGAGCATGCACTATCCCGGTGCACAAAAGCAGCCTTGATTATTTCAAACTGCCAGAGAGGAACTGCTGCAACCGTTCGGACTGCGGGTTCACCAACACTTCCCGCGGATTACCACGCTCTTCAACAATGCCTTTGTGCAAAAACACCAACTGGTTCGACACTTCACGGGCAAAGCCCATTTCGTGGGTCACCACTACCATGGTGCGGCCTTCCTGGGCCAGGTCCTGCATGACCTTGAGCACTTCGCCCACCAGCTCCGGATCCAGCGCCGAAGTAGGCTCATCGAACAGCATTACCTCGGGCTCCATCGCCAGGGCACGGGCAATCGCCACGCGCTGCTGCTCGCCACCGGACATGTGGCCGGGGAACGCATCCTTACGATGGCCCACGCCGACCTTGGCCAGGTAATGCTCGGCCTTTTCACGGGCTTCTTTCTTCGACATGCCCAGCACGTGCACCGGGGCTTCCATCACGTTTTCAATCGCGGTCATGTGCGACCACAGGTTGAAATGCTGGAACACCATGGACAGGCGTGAACGCATACGTTGCAGTTGCTTGGGGTCGGCAGCCTTCATGGCGCCATCCTTGTTGGCCACCAGTTTCAGCTCTTCGTTATTGAGCAGAATCTTGCCGGCGTGGGGCTGCTCCAGCAGGTTGATGCAGCGCAAAAAGGTACTTTTGCCCGAACCGCTGGAACCGATGATGCTGATCACATCACCGGCCGCTGCGGCCAAGGACACACCTTTGAGCACTTCATGACTGCCATAGCGTTTATGCAGGTCTTGGACTTCAAGCTTGTACATGCGGTCGGTTCTCACAAAAACAGGTGGTCAGTCGTTGAGCAAGCGCCCGTGACGCAGCGCTTCGCGCCCCGCCACCTTGGCCAGCCAGAAACCCGCTTGGGCATAACGTAGCCGTTCAACGGCAAACAACACCCCCGAGGTGCCCGCACAAATGGTACTTACGCGGTCGGTCAGGGGGTCAATCACTTCAAAAATCTCGTCGCCGGTTTCTACCCAGTCGCCAGCTTTACGCAGGTAACTGATCACACCGGCATGGGGGGCGAACAGCAACTCGGTGCCTTCGAAGGGCATGCCTTCACAAGGTTCATGTTGCGGTGCGGGCCATTGGCCCCTGATCAAGCCCTGTTCGGCGAGGAATGCCAGAATGCCTTCGGCGTGGAAGATCGCTTCATCACGGCCGGTGTCGGCCTGGCCGCCCAACTCCAACGTTGTCGCCAGACAGGCCAACGGAATCCGGGCCTCGGGGAACAGGCGCGATAAACGCAGCCACGGCAACGAGCACGCCTCGTCAAACGAACTGCCGCCGGAATCTTCCGCCAGCAGGCCGACCTTCACATTCAAATGCGCTGACAGCGACCGCCACTGCGGCCAGTGCTGCGGCAGCGCATACATGTGCAGCGCGGCTTCGGCATCGCAATGCAGGTCCAGCACCACATCGGCGGTGCAGGCATGGCTCAGCAGAATGCGCTGCATGCCTTGCAACTGGCTGCTCGGCTCGGGCAAGGCGGTGAGCGTATCGCTCATGGCCTGGCGAATCATGCGCACATTGGCGTGCGGGTCATCGCTCAGTTTGTCTTGCAGCAACGCGGCGACCGGCTCACTCAACTCAACGAAGTCGCGATTGAAATTCTTGCCGCTGCCCACTTCGAAACGCCCCTGATGGCTGCCTTGCAACAGCTGGCCAAGGCCCATCGGGTTGGCTACCGGCACCAGCTCGATCACGCCGTTGAGGGCGCCCTGCTGTTCCAGCTCGGTGAGGCGTTTTTTCAGTTCCCATGCGGCACGCATCCCCGGCAACTCATCAGCGTGCAGGCTGGCCTGGATATAGGCCTTGCGCTCGCCGCTGCCGAAGCGAAATACGCTCAGTTGGCGCTCACAGCCCAGGTGCCCCCAGGGCAGCAGATGATCGATACGTTCCATATCAGTGCTTCCGTGGAGCCAGATAGCTCAGCCAGCGGCGCTCGGCCAACTTGAACAGGCGCACCAGAATGAAGGTCAGGCACAGGTAGAACACGCCGGCGGTGATGTAGGCTTCGAACGGCAGGTAATACTGGGCATTGACCGTACGCGCGGCACCGGTGATGTCGATCAGCGTGACGATGGACGCCAGGCTGGTGGTCTGCAGCATCATGATCACTTCATTGCTGTACTGCGGCAGTGCGCGGCGCAGGGCCGATGGCAACAGGATGCGGCGGTACAGCTTGTAGCGCGACATGCCCATGGCCTTGGCCGCTTCGATCTCACCGTTAGGCGTGGCCTTGAGGCTACCGGCGATAATCTCGGCGGTGTAGGCGCTGGTGTTGATCGCAAAGGCCAGACAGGCGCAGAAGGTCGCGCTGGACAGCAGTGGCCACAGGAAGCTCTCGCGTACTGTTTCGAACTGTGCCAGGCCGTAGTAGATCAAAAACAGCTGCACCAGCATCGGCGTGCCGCGGATCACGTAGGTGTAGAGCCAGGCCACGCCGTTGACGATTGGCTGCTTGGACACGCGCATCAAGCCCAGGGGCAAGGCCGCGAGCAGGCCGAAGAACAGCGAAATGGCAAGCAGTTTCAGGGTGGTCAGCAGGCCGCCAAGGTACAGCGGCATGGCCTCCCAGATGACGTTGTAGTCGAAGATCATAGATCAGCCGCCCTTACGCCTACCGAGTAGCGCTTCTCAAGATGACGCAAGGCCAGCAACGACACACTGGTGATCACCAGGTACATCGCCGCCACTGCGAGGAAGAAGGTAAAAGGTTCGCGGGTGGCATCGGCCGCCTGCTTGGCCTTGAACATCATGTCTTGCAGGCCCACTACCGAAATCAGCGCGGTGGCCTTGGTCAATACCAGCCAGTTGTTGGTAAACCCGGGGATCGCCAGCCGAATCATCTGCGGCACCATCACCCGGAAAAACACCTGGAAGCTGCTCATGCCATACGCCAGGCCGGCTTCAGCCTGGCCCTTGGGAATGGCCATGAAGGCGCCACGGAAAGTTTCCGAAAGGTAGGCGCCAAAGATGAAACCCAGGGTGCCGATACCGGCGGCCAAGGGGTTCAAGTCGATATAGTCGTCAAAGCCCAATAGCGGCGCGACGCGGTTGAGCAAGTCCTGGCCGCCATAGAAAATCAGCAGGATCAGCACCAGGTCGGGGATCCCGCGGATCACCGTGGAGTACAAGTCACCCAGCCAAGCCAACCAGCGCACCGGCGACAGGCGTAACGCGACCCCGATCAGACCCAGAACAATGGCCAAGGCCATGGACGACAAGGCGAGCTGAAGCGTCAACCATGCGCCATCGAGGATAACGGCCCCGTAGCCTTTCAACATGATTCAGGTCCTCGAAAAGGGGGATGAAAAAATGGCGCAAACTTCAGAATGACTGGTGCTTGCGCCATTTCGGACAGACAGCTGCGACTATTTACTTGGCATCAGCGCCGTAGATATCGAAGTCGAAGTATTTGTCTTGGATTTTCTTGTATTCGCCGTTGGCACGAATCGCGGTAATCGCTGCGTTGATGCGCTCAAGGTTTTCCTTGTCGCCTTTGCGCACTGCGATACCAATGCCGTCGCCAAAGTATTTGGCTTCGGTGAACGACGGGCCTACAAACGCGTAGCCTTTGCCGGCGTCGGTTTTCAGGAAGCCGTCCTGCAGCAGGGTAGCGTCAGCCACGGTACCGTCGAGACGACCGGCGGCCACGTCCAGGTAGATTTCGTTCTGGGTGCTGTAACCCTTGATATCCGCACCTTTTGGCGCCAGGACTTCACGAGCAAAACGGTCGTGGATCGAACCGCGCTGCACACCGATCTTCTTGCCCTTCAATTCATCCAGGCTGTCACTGACGGTGGTGCCTTCCTTCATCACCAGGCGCGCTGGGGACAGGTAGTAGCGAGTGGTGAAGTCCACGGACTTCTTGCGGTCTTCGGTGATGGACATGGACGACAGGATCGCGTCGATCTTGCGCACTTTCAGTGCAGGGATCAGGCCGTCGAACTCTTGCTCAACCCAAGTGCACTTGACGTCCATCTGCTTGCACAGCGCATTGCCGATGTCGTAGTCAAACCCGACGATGCTGCCGTCCGGTGCCTTCGAAGCAAACGGAGGGTAAGCTGCTTCGATACCAATTTTCAGTGGCTTGCCTTCGGCGAAAGCCTGCATGGACAGCACGGACAGCGCCAGGGCGCCCAACAGCACGAGTTTCTTCATCTTGGGACTCCATCGGTATAGGGCAAAAACAGCAGTATGAGCCATGGCCCACGATGCGCGAAGGTGTAACCGAATAGCGGGGCTGCGTCCTGCGCGGGCGACACCTGCGACGACGAGCGAGTGATCGGCATTCTAACGACAGGCCGGAAGCCGATATTTCCTCAATGCGACAACAATTTACAGAAGCACTGAGAAAGCGGTTCCAGCTCATTGACAGCCTCTGAGATTTATGCAGAGACAAAAGATATTAAACCTGATGATGCTGCAAATTGCGGGCCTATTATTCGCAAACCCTTCTAGCACGGCAAGTGTGGCGTTTAATCTAATTTATCAGGGGGTCTAAAACGCGGTTTTCAGGGGCGCAAGCGTGGTCCATCGCCTCAGGTTTTGATGCGGGGTTACACATTTGCACCAGCCGGTAACATTCTGAAACGTCCCACAGGAAAAACCGATATTTATTGGCTTGGTGGTTGAAATGCGCTCCAAATGTGAGAGGGGGCTTGCTCCCGATAGCGGCGGGTCAGCCAGTATATTTGGCACAGACCTGATGCTATCGGGAGCAAGCCCCCTCCCACACTGGATATCTGGTGATTGTTAGATCCCGTAGAAAAGCCCCATCCGGCTTAAACCGGATGGGGCTTTATTTGACTATCCGCGCTTACGCGACGTTCATGGTCTTGTGCGTCTCAATCAAATGCGCCACCACACTTGGATCCGCCAGGGTGGAAATATCCCCCAGCCCATCGTATTCAGCCGTAGCGATCTTGCGCAAAATGCGGCGCATGATTTTCCCCGACCGTGTCTTCGGCAGCCCCGGCGCCCACTGGATCACATCCGGTGAAGCAATCGGGCCGATTTCCTTGCGCACCCAGTTTTTCAGCTCCAGGCGCAGCGCTTCGTTGGGCTCTTCGCCATTCTTGAGCGTGACATACACATAGATGCCCTGCCCCTTGATGTCGTGCGGCACACCCACCACCGCGGCTTCGGCGACTTTCGGGTGGGCAACCATGGCGCTTTCAATCTCGGCAGTGCCCATGCGGTGGCCGGACACGTTCAACACATCATCCACACGACCGGTGATCCACCAGTAGCCATCTTCATCGCGACGGGCGCCATCGCCAGTGAAGTACATGCCGCGGAAGGTCTTGAAATAGGTATCGACAAAACGGTCATGGTCGCCGTACAGGGTACGCGCCTGGCCAGGCCACGAATCGAGGATCACCAGATTGCCTTCGGCAGCGCCTTCAATAATGTTACCGAGGTTGTCCACCAGCGCCGGCACTACACCAAAGAAAGGCCGCGCGGCCGAGCCTGGCTTGAGCGCGTGGGCGCCCGGCAATGGGCTCATCAGGGTCGCGCCGGTTTCAGTCTGCCACCAGGTATCGACAATCGGGCAACGGGATTGGCCGACATTCTTGTAGTACCAGTCCCAAGCTTCCGGGTTGATCGGCTCGCCCACCGAACCGAGCAGGCGCAGGCTGCTGCCGTCGGCGCCTTCGCAGGCGGCAGTGCCGGAGGCCATCATGGCGCGGATCGCAGTGGGTGCGGTGTAGAGGATGTTGACCTTGTGCTTGTCGACGATCTTCGCCACCCGGGTGATGTCCGGGTGGTTCGGCACGCCTTCGAACAGCAGCGTAGTCGCGCCATTGGCCAACGGGCCGTAGACGATATAGGTGTGGCCGGTGACCCAGCCAACGTCGGCGGTGCACCAGTAGATTTCGCCGGGACGGTAGTCGAATACTCGCTCGTGGGTCAGGGCGGCATACAGCAAGTAGCCGCCGGTGGTGTGCTGCACGCCTTTAGGCTTGCCGGTGGAACCGGAGGTGTAGAGGATGAACAGCGCTTCTTCGGCGCCCATCTCTTTTGGCGCACACACGGTGCCCGCCACTTTCATCAAGTCTTCGTACCAGATGTCGCGATGCTGGTTCCACTTGATCGCGCCATTGGTGCGCTTGCACACAATAACCTTCTGGATGCTGCTGGTTTCCGGGTTGGTCAGCGCATCGTCGACGTTAGCCTTAAGCGGAATCTTCTTACCGGCGCGGATGCCTTCGTCAGCGGTGATCACCACTTTCGACTTACAGTCGATAATGCGACCGGCCAGGGCTTCCGGGGAAAAACCGCCGAACACCACCGAATGGATCGCACCGATGCGGGTACAGGCCAGCATGGCGACCACGGCTTCGGGAATCATCGGCATATAGATAGTCACCACGTCACCGCGGTGCACATCCTGGCCACGCAAGGCGTTGGCGAACTTGCAGACTTCTTCATGCAGTTCGCGGTAGGTGATATTGCGGCTCTCGGCAGGGTCATCGCCCTCCCAGATGATCGCGATCTGATCGCCACGTTCGGCAAGGTGACGGTCCAGGCAATTGTAGGAAACGTTCAGGGTGCCATCGGCAAACCATTTGATGTCGACATGGTGGTCGTCGAACGAGGTCTGCTTCACCGCGGTGAAAGGCTTGACCCAGTCAAGGCGTTTGGCTTGCTCACGCCAGAAGCCATCGGGGTTGACCACCGACTGCTGGTACATGGCCTTGTAGGTCGCCTCGTCGGTCAGCGTGTTGGCTGCTACTTCGGGGCGAACAGGGTACAGGGAAGCCGCACTCATCTTTCTTACCTCGGTGACAATAGTTGTTGTTGTATGGCCCCTGTTGTAGCCGGGGTGGGCCTATAGAACCATTCGACGATGGTAGTAACAAGACCCTACAAATTGCCCTGCTATGCCTGCTTGCTGCTCTGGCCCGCGGCCTGCGGTGCGTTGCGGGTAACTGAAAAAACGTAGATCGACCGATTGTTACAAAAACCGCCAAAGGTGTTTATCAAAAGCACGGGTATATGAATATAACGCGCAGGCTTAGAATCACTTCCGCCAACCAAGGCACTGTGATTAACACCGTAACAGCCCCCACGAAGGCACGTTAATCCGAACTTCCCAACTTTTAAGTTACACACGCGGCCTCACAAGGGCCCCGTGACCCCTTTCGCCCTGAAGAAGGTAATGAAGAAATGAAAGCTCTATTAGTTATGGCCCTCAGCAGCTTGTGCGCCACCGCCGCCCTGGCCGACGAAGCCCCGACTGAGCTGGCCGGCCAGAATGCTCCGATCGTTGAGGACTACACCTATAGCACTCACTTGGATGTGGCTAAAGTATTGTCCATGAGCAGTATTCCGGAAGTCTGTGAAGTTGTTCCGGTAAAGATGGAATATGAAGACTCCCAAGGTCAACGACACATCCTCAACTATCAAGTGATGGGCAATGGTTGCTCTAACGGATAACAACTTGGTTATTTAGATTCGACCCGGATCTTGGTCGCCGCAAGAAATCAATCTTGCGGCCAAGAACCCACCTCGAATACACCGCAAATCAAATGTGGGAGCTGGCTTGCCTGCGATGGCGGTTTCAGCCACGACGTCCCATACGGCCCTTCTCACCTGCTCCCTCCCCTCCCCATAAAATTTCTCCCAACACCCGCCAGAAATTTCCATCCCCAGCAAAGCCTTGCAAACACTCGCTCTGGCCGAAAACCACGTCATTTTGGCGCGCTCAAGTGACTATCCGCCGCAACACAAACCCAAATTTTTCCCTATAATGCGCGGGTAAATCGGGCCTGCAATATCCCTTTACACTGGGACGAAGAGCCAGACCTGAGGCATCCCGCGCGAGCTTGCACCTACCGCTGCGCACCTCAAGCCTCACGCAGAGCACCCGTAGCCCTATTCCGTTTAATGCGTGCGCTAGCTGCAACAAACGATTCCTTAAGATCCACCGCGGCCATTGGGCCGTGTGAACACCCAACCATCCGGTTTCACACGGGCACCTTTGAGCCCTCACGCAGGAGACGACACGTCATGCTGAGCTGGGACGAATTCGACAAAGAAGAAGAAGGCGAAGTAGCCGCTAAAGGCGCCAACGCCGGCCACGCCACCGAAGCCAACATGGACCGCCTCGACGGTGCCGGCGCCGCTGCCGCCATCGAAGCCCGCGCCGTCACCGCCAGTGATTCGGCCGCCATCGTGCGCGCCAAGGCCGCCCTGGACAAACTCGACGTCGCCGAAGGCCTCGCTGAGCTGGAAGGCTCCGCCGCCCGCGTCGCCGTTGACGAAAAACGCATGATCAACTGCCGCGCCGACCTCAACCAACTCGTGCCCTTCAAGTACGACTGGGCCTGGCAGAAATACCTCGACGGCTGCGCCAACCACTGGATGCCGCAAGAGGTCAACATGACCGCCGACATCGCCCTGTGGAAAAACCCTGAAGGCCTGACCGACGACGAACGCCGCATCGTCATGCGTAACCTCGGCTTCTTCTCCACCGCCGACTCGTTGGTCGCCAACAACCTGGTGCTGGCCGTGTACCGCCTGATCACCAACCCGGAATGCCGCCAGTACATCCTGCGCCAGGCATTCGAAGAGGCGATCCACACCCACGCCTACCAGTACTGCATCGAATCGCTGGCCATGGATGAAGGCGAGATCT